>DATIYF010000045.1:0-132464 GCA_035517775.1 Terriglobales bacterium | reverse complement strand
ACGCTGAATCTGCGGGCCGAGTTCTTCAACCTCTTCAACCATCCCAACTTTTCCAATCCTTCTATGCCGAACTACATCGCCGACATCGGAACGCCGGACCTGGCGACCGGCCGGCACAGCGGGTTCTATGCCATCACCGCGACGGGAGACGTGGGCATTGGCAATCCGTTCCTGGGCAGCGGCGGGCCGAGAGGAGTGCAGTTCGCGGCGAAGATCAGCTTCTAGCTAAGATTTCCGCTAGCGGCGGTCAGCTTTCAGCGGGCGGCAGCTGGCTGCTGGTTTTCGGCTCAAGAGGCGGGCGCAGCTGCAGGCTTTTTTGGGAAAGAGCCCTCGAAGGCCGATACCTGGAACTGGGAAAACTGTGCCAAAGGGGGCGGCAAAAGCAGGCGCACCGAGGATCCCCCGAGAGGGATGGAACCTTCGTGGCGCAGCCTTTCTTCCGTTGTGATACGTTTGCCTCTCTATGAATCCCCCACAGAATGAACGCCGATCGCGGAAAAGGGTTGCCGCGAGGGTTGCGGTCACCATCGAACCGGCCGAGGGCGGCGCTGGGGCCACGGGCTATACCCGCGACATCAGCAGCAACGGCATTTTTCTTTATTCGGACTCGCGGCTGGAGCAGGGCAGCGAGCTGGAGATGGTGCTGATGCTGCCGGCGGAGCTGGCAGGCGGCGAGCGGCAATGGGTTTGCTGCCAGGCGACGGTGGTGCGGGTGGAGAAAGAAGCTGGGCGCGCGGGGGTGGGGGTGGCGGCGAGCATCACGAATATGCAGGTGATGCCGGAGGCGGCAGGATGAGAATTTCGCCCGGTTTGGAACGTTGCACTATTTTTTGTGCAAAAGGGTGCAATTTTGGGAATGGCCTCTGTTCTACCCGGTTGCCTGTAACCCATAGGAATACTTGAAATTTTCTTTTACATATGCATCAGAAATGGGGCATAATGCTGGCCCCTGAATTGCTCTGGTTCGGGGAAGTAGCAACACTTTGCGATTTTTGGATGCCTGAAACATGCTGATAGAGAAATTGTCTGGGGGGGTGTTGCGGGTTCTGACTCCGCTGGGACCGCGCTACATACAGCCTACGTTCGCACAGCGAGTGTATCTGCTCTGGGTTTTTCGGCACTTTGAAATACTGCCTCTACAGGTTCTAAGCCGCCGGCAACAGAAATTAGTGGATGAGCTTTGCGCCGGGCAACATTTCGTTTCTTTCCCAGGAATGGATGATGCCCCGGTGCTGGGCACGGTCGAGCGGCGTCCGCCGGTGGAGGTGGAAGAGCTGCCGCCGCGGCGGCCGAACGCGCGCGCTTCCGAGGAAGCGGTGAGCGGGCTGGCGCGCGGGGCACACCAGGGTTCGTAGAAGCACCCACCGGCCAGATCAATTCGTTGTAGCCTGCCGCTATGCGGAACGGCCACGCCTGCACTGCGCCGCTGGGCGAATCAGGCCCCGGGTCAGCGGACTGCCTTCACCCCATTGAGATAAGCCGCGGGTTGCTCAACCCCTAACTGGCGGCTGCCATCTGCTTCCATTACAATCATGGTTTATCCGCTGGGGCTCCCACGCTGTCTGTTAAGTGCGAGTTGGTGAAGGCTCGTCCGGATGAATCCATCTAAGGCCAATGCGCTGACGTTTCAGGAGCTTATCCTGCGCCTGCAGGGGTTCTGGGCGGAGCGTGGCTGCGTGCTGCAGCAGCCCTACGACGTCGAGGTCGGCGCCGGAACCATGGCGCCAGAGACCTTTCTGCGGGTGCTGGGGCCGAAGCCGTACAAGGTGGCGTATGTGCAGCCCTCGCGGCGGCCGGCGGATGGGCGGTATGGGGAGAATCCTAACCGGCTGTTCAAGCACATGCAGCTGCAGGTGATTTTGAAACCGCCGCCGGCGGATGTGCAGGAGTTGTATTTGAAATCGCTCGAGGCAATGGGCATTGACCTGCGGCAGCACGACATCAAGTTTGAGGAAGACAACTGGGAGTCGCCGACGCTGGGGGCGTGGGGCATTGGCTGGCAGGTGATGCTGGATGGGCTGGAGATCACGCAGTTCACCTACTTTCAGCAGTGCGGCGGCGTGGACCTGGACCCGATTTCGGCCGAGCTGACCTATGGGCTGGAGCGAATTGCAGCCTTCCTGCAGGATGTGGATTCGATTTATGACATTGTGTGGGCGCGGGACGGCGAGCGCGTGACTACCTATGGCGAGGTGCGGCTGGCGGATGAGGTGCAGTTCTCGGTGTACAACTTTGAAGCCGCCGATGTAGAGAAGACGTGGAAGCATTTCGATCTGTGCGAGGCGGAGTGCCGGGGGCTGATTGAGGGGTATCAATCCCAATTTTCGCAAAAATGGCGAGAAGCGGGGCATGCGGGAGAGGATCAACATCCCCGCCCGGTCTCGGCAAACCACGGCGAGACAAGGACGGGGCACCTGGATAAATCGCGATTTCCGCTTCTCGCGGCCTACGACCTCTGTTTGAAGTGCTCACACCTGTTCAACATTCTGGATGCGCGGGGCGCGATCTCAGTCACCGAGAGAGTGGGAGTGATTGGGCGGGTGCGGGCGCTGGCGGTGGGGATCGCCAAGGCCTGGGTGGACCAGCAGGGCGAGCCGGCGGATGAAGCCGAGGCTGAGGCTGAGCCTGCGACAGAGCCGTCGCCGGCGAAAGAGAAGATGGCGCCGGTGGGGACGGCTTGAACGGAGCGGGAAAATTCCCGGATGTGGCGGAGGAAGCGGGATAGATGATAGGGATCATTCGACTTCGCCGCTGCTCCGCTTCGCGGAGTAGCCGCTGCGCTCGGGATGACAGAGTAAAGCTGGAATAAAAAAGAAGATGCCAGATTTTCTGCTGGAGATCGGGTGCGAAGAGATTCCGGCGCGGATGATTGAGGCCGCGGCGCAGGAGTTGCAGGAGCGCGTGCACAAGCTGCTGGAGCGGGAGCGGTTGCAGCCTGCGGGCGCGGTCAGCCGGCTGCAGAGCCCGCGGCGGCTGGCAGTTCTGGCTGCAGCCATTCCGGCGGCGCAGGCCGATGTGACTGAGCAGCTCACCGGACCCTCGCTGCACATTGCTTTCAAGAATGGAGAGCCGACGCCGGCGGCGCATGCCTTCGCCAGGAAGGCGGGGGTGGAGATTTCAGGCCTGCAACGTGTCACTACGGCCAAGGGTGAATACCTGGCGGCGAAGGTGACCCGAAAAGGCGCGGCCGCGGGGCAGATTCTGGGTGAGATGCTGCCCAAGGAAATCAGCGGGCTGTATTGGCCGAAGAGCATGTACTGGCGCAAGCCGGGCGAGCGCTTTGTGCGTCCGGCGCGCTGGCTGGTGGCCATGCTGGATGGCGAAGTGGTGGCGATGGTGTTCGATGGAATTCGCGCCGGCGATACGTCGCGCGGGCATCGGCTGCTGGGCGGCGGGAGCGTTCGCGTGCCCTCGGCCGGCGGCTATCTCAGCGTGTTGCGCGAGGCCAGGGTCCTGGGCGGGGAAGAGCGCCGGCAGAAAATCCGTAAAGATTTAGATGCCGCCACGCGCGCCATTCCGGGCGCGCGCTGGCGCGAAGACAAAGCGCTGCTCGAGACTGTGGTCAACCTGACGGAGTGGCCTGGGGTGATTCTGGGCAGCTTCGATCCGCAGTTTCTGGCGTTGCCGGAAGAAGTGCTGGTCACGGTGATGCGCGATCACCAGAAATATTTTGCGGTGGAAGATGGGCAAGGGAAGCTGCTGCCGCATTTTCTGGCCGTGCTTAACACCGACGGCGATGCGCAGGGAGTTATCCGGCATGGGCACGAGCGCGTGCTGCGGGCGCGCTTCAACGACGCGCGGTTTTTCTGGGAGACGGACCAGAAGCATCCGCTGCGCGAGCGCGCGCTGTGGCTGAAAAACGTCACCTTCCAGAAGGACCTGGGCAGCTATTACGAGAAGACGCTGCGGGTGCAGCGGCTGGCCAGCTGGCTTTCGGCGGCGATCAAGCTGGCGGGGCGCGAGGTTCGTCCGGGAGTGGTTCACAAGGCGGGGCTGCTGGCCAAGACCGACCTCACGACTGAACTGGTGAAGGAATTTACCGAGCTGCAGGGCATCGTGGGCGGGCTGTACGCGCGGGTGCAGGAGCTCGACCGCGACCTGCCCGATTCCACGCGGCAGGCGATTGCCGAAGCTGTGTACGATCATTACCGGCCGGAATCCCTGGAGGATGCGCCGCCGCGTTCGGTGGAAGGGGCGGTGCTTGCGATTGCGGACAAGGCGGATACGATTGCCGGCATGTTCGCGCTGGGCTTGCAGCCCACGGGGTCGAAAGACCCATTTGCGCTGCGGCGGCAGGCGAATGGGATAGTGCGGACGCTTGCGGTCCACAAGCTGCCGTTGAGCTTGAAGCAGTTGTTTGCCGACGCGCGCGAGGCTTATAGGGGCTCAGCGGCGGAGCGGAAGTTCAGGCCGGAGGCGGACTACGCCGCCTGGCTACGGGAATTTTTCCGCGAGCGCCTGGAGTTCTATCTGCGGGACGTAATGGGCTTCAAATATGACGTGGTGAATGCGGTGCTGGCCGCGGGTTGCGATGATGTGGTGGATGCGGTGGCGCGGGCGGAAGCGGTGACCGAGGTGCGGCCCTCGGCGGACTTCGAATCGGTCTCGGTGGCGTTCAAGCGGATGAAGAACATTCTGCGGCAGGCCAGCGAGGCCGGGAAAGCAGCTTCAGCGGCGCTCGATACCAGTCTGCTGAGTGAACCCGCGGAGAAAGAACTGGCGGGACTTATGCCCGAAACGGCGAAGCGGGTGGAGCGGTTGCGGGCAGAGAGAAACTACGCGGGCGCGCTGATCGAGATTTCCAGGCTGCGGCCGGCGGTAGACACCTTCTTCGATCGTGTGATGGTGATGGTGGATGACGAACGGGTGCGCGCCAACCGTCTGGCGCTGCTGCAGAGGCTGCTCAAGGAATTTTCAACTATTGCCGATTTCTCAGAGATTGTGACGGCTTCGTAAAGACGCCCGCGGCATTGGGCGGGCGCGGCTAAGTGCCAAACGCCAACCGCGAAAGCTTAACCGCAGAGGGCGCAAGGGACGCAGAGGACACAAAGGACTACACGCAATCACAACAAACAAGATTCTTAGAAAAAGGAAAAGCCATGGCAACTACCACGTTTCCGGAAACTGAAGTGGAAAGCAATCAGAGCGCAACCAAGTACGTTTACTTTTTTGGCGGAGGCAAGGCCGACGGCAACGGCAAGATGAAAGATGAGCTGGGCGGCAAAGGCGCCGGGCTGGCCGAGATGACTAATGCAGGGCTGCCGGTGCCTCCGGGGTTCACCATTCAGACCGAGGCCTGCCGCGAGTACATGAAGAAGGGCGGGGTTTCGGCCGAGGTGGACCAGCAGATGGAGTCGGCGCTGGCGCGGCTGGAGCAACTGCAGGGGCAGAAGCTGGGCAAGGGCGAGAATCCACTGCTGGTGAGCGTACGCTCGGGCGCGAAATTCTCCATGCCGGGCATGATGGATACGATTCTCAACCTGGGTTTGAACGACGAGAGCGTAGGGGCTTTGGCGCGGCGCTCGAACAATCCGCGCTTTGCCGCCGATTCCTATCGCCGGCTCATCCAGATGTTCGGCAACGTGGTGCTGGAAATTCCGAAAGCGGCTTTTGACGAAGTTTTCGAGCACAAGAAGAAGCAGAAGAAGGCCAGGCTCGACACCGATCTCGACGCCAAAGCATTGAAGGAAGTGATTGAAGAGTACAAGAAAGTCGTGAAGAAGCACGCGAAGCGGGACTTTCCCCAGGACCCGCACGAGCAACTGGTGATGGCGCGCGACGCGGTGTTCCGCTCCTGGCTGAATGAGCGGGCCAAGCACTATCGCCGCATCAACAACATTGACGACATGCTGGGCACAGCCGTCAACGTGCAGGCCATGGTGTTCGGCAACCTGGGCGACACCAGCGGCACGGGGGTAGGCTTTACCCGCAACCCGGCGACGGGGGTAAAGGAATTTTACGGCGAGTTTCTGATGAACGCGCAGGGCGAAGATGTGGTGGCCGGCATTCGCACTCCGGTGCCGATTCTGGAACTGCAAAAAGTCATGCCCGATGTGTACCACCAGTTGCGCGAGATCACCACCCGGCTGGAGAAGCACTACCGCGACATGCAGGACTTCGAGTTCACCATTCAGGATGGCAAGCTCTACATGCTGCAGACGCGCAACGGCAAGCGCACGGGACGGGCGGCGGTGAGGGTGGCGATCCAGATGGTGGACGAAGGATTGATCACCAAGGAAGAAGGAATCTTCCGGGTCGAACCCAATCAGCTTTACGACTATCTGGTGCCCAGGCTCGATGAGAAGAGCGCCAAAGTAGAAGTGCTGGCCACGGGCCTGCCGGCCTCGCCGGGCGCGGCCGTGGGCCAGATCGTATTCACCGCCGATGAGGCGGTCGAGAAGGCCGGGCACGGGGCGAAGAAGAACCCGGTAATTCTGGTGCGCGCCGAAACTACGCCGGAAGACATTCACGGCATGGAAGTGGCGGTGGGCATTCTGACCTCGCGCGGCGGCATGACCAGCCACGCGGCGGTAGTCACGCGCGGCATGGGAAAGTGCTGCGTGGCAGGCGCGGGCGACATCCAGGTGGATGAAAAAAAGCGCGAGATGCGGGTGAAGGGCCAGGTGTTCAAAGACGACGACTGGATTTCGCTCGACGGCACGACCGGGCGCGTGATCAAGGGAAGGCTCAAGACTCTCGATGCATCACCGGACGATCCCGAGCTGCAAACCCTGATGAGCTGGTCGGAGCCGTTCCGCAAACTGGGGGTGCGGGCGAACGCCGATATTCCGCGCGACGCCATTCAGGCGCGGGCGTTCGGGGCAGAAGGCATTGGCCTGTGCCGCACGGAGCACATGTTCTTCGGCGAGAAGAAGCTGCCACACATGCGCGCCATGATTCTGGCGAAGACGGAAAAAGACCGCCGGGCGGCGCTGAAAAGGCTGCTGCCGCTGCAGCGGGCGGATTTCATTGGCGTCTTCCGCGCGATGGATGGATTTCCGGTGACTATTCGCACACTGGACCCGCCGCTGCACGAGTTTTTGCCGCGGCGCGAAGACCTGATGGTGGAAATCGCCGTGCTGGAAGCCACCAAACCCAAGTCGCCCAAGCTGGGCGGGCTGCGGAAGCTGTTGCAGCGGGTGGAAGAGCTGCACGAGTTCAATCCCATGCTGGGGCATCGCGGATGCCGGCTGGGGATTACCTATCCGGAAATTACCGAGATGCAGGCGCGGGCGATTTTCGAGGCGGCGGTGGCGGTGGCGAAGGAAGGGGTGAAGGTGCATCCCGAGGTCATGATTCCGCTGACCGCCACGCTAAAAGAAATGGCCAACCAGGCGGCGGTGGTGCATCGGGTAGCCAAGGAAGTCTTCGAAGAAAAAGAGAGCACCGTGCCTTATCTGGTGGGCACGATGATCGAGCTGCCGCGGGCGGCGCTGGTGGCAGATGAGATCGCCAAGGAAGCCCAGTTCTTTTCTTTCGGGACCAACGATCTGACCCAGACCACGTTCGGCTTCTCCCGCGACGACGTGAACAAAGTGCTGCCGACGTACCTGGCGGAAGGCATTTTGAAGCAGGACCCGTTTGCGGTGCTGGACCGCGAGGGCGTGGGCCAACTGGTGAAGATGGCGACCGAGCGCGGGCGCAAGACGCGGCCGCAGTTGAAGGTCGGCATTTGCGGCGAGCATGGCGGGGAGCCGTCGTCGGTGGAATTCTGCCATCAGATCGGGCTGAATTATGTTTCCTGCTCGCCCTTCCGCGTGCTTACGGCGCGGCTGGCGGCGGCGCAGGCGGCGGCCACCGAGAAGCTGAAGGTGGAAGGCGGAAGAACGAAGTAGCCGACGAGAATTACATGGCGGCTTGTGCCTGCGGGGAGCCGCCGTTTCCGGCGCTTACCCTCTTACGCTCACCTTGGAGAAGGAGAAGACCGCCCGCCCCGGCGTCGGCCGGCCCATGTAGGTGGCGGGGCGGAAGGTGGTGAAGGTCATGAAGTCCATCAGCATATTCTTCACCTGCGGAGGCAGGTTTTTGGGGTCGCTGCTGTCAGAGAGAATGCGATAGTCCTGCACCCGGCCATTCTCATCCACGTAGGCTTCAATCACCAGCGAGTCGCCGTGCATGGTGGCCATGGAGGTATCAAAGGCCGACTGCTGCAGCTGGGGGGCGGTGTTCAACAGTAGAGGCACGTCGGCCTCATCGGCCTGCAAAGGCGGAGCCATGAAGCCCATCAGCAGGGCAAAGACCGCCACGGTCGCGGCCAGCCCGGCCATGGCCGGCACCATGCAGGCATTCACTACATTCTGCAGGCGCAGCAATGCGCTCTCCATGTAAGGCCGCCGGGTGCGCGCGGCCTCGCGGGAAATTGCCACCCGCAGCCGCAGCGCGAGATCGGGCGGGGCTTTCCTGCGTCCCAGGCCAGTAAGGGCCTGCTGGGTTTGCCGCAGCATGGCATATTCCTGGTTGCAGGCAGTGCAGCCCTCCAGGTGCCTTCCCAGCGCATGCATCTGCATGCCGGTGACGGCGCCATCCAGGTAAGGGGAAAGCAGCGGCTTGGCCTGAGCGCACTTCATGGGTTCACCTCGACCGCCGGCTTGGGCGCAAGCACTCTGGCTGCTTCCGGCGGCTTTTTGTTCGGGGCCCGCAAGCCGAGTTCCGGAGCCACCTGCTGTACATACGCGCTCAGGCGCTGTTTGAGCGCCTCCCGCCCGCGGGTGAGGCGCGACTTCACCGTTCCCAGCGAAACTTCCGTGATCTCGGCAATCTCCTCATACGACATTTCTTCCAGGTCGCGCAGGATCACGGTGCTGCGATAGGGTTCGGCGATCTTTCGCAGCTCGTCTTCCACGTGGCGCCGAATTTCTTCCCGCATGGCGCTCTCGAAGGGGGATTCGCCGTCATCCACCAGGCTCTCGCGTATGGCGAGGCCCGGCTCGGAGTTTCCTTCCACCGGCTCGACCGAGGTCTCGCGCGCCTTGTGCCGGAACCACCAGCGGCGGCGATTGGAAGCCTCGTGCAGGGCAATGCGGTAGATCCAGGTCTTCAAACTCGACTGGCCGTGGAAGTGCCCTATGCCGCGAAAGACCTTCAGGAAGACTTCCTGGGTGGTATCAGAGGCATCGGCCCCGTCGGCCACGATGCGGTAAACCAAGCTGTAAATTGGCTGGTGGAATTCGCCGATCAGCCAGGCGTAGGCGTCCTCGGAACCGGCCTTCAGCTCGGCCACAATGGCGGCTTCTTCGGTGCGGGCTCCGATTGCGCTGGCAAACTCACTCAAAGCGGTTGCTCCCGCCATGGCAGTCATGGCGTTGCCCTCAATTATAGCTTTCCAGCCCTGAAAGGCCCATGAATTCCACTTCCGCCAGCCGCGATCCGGTGCGCAAGAAATCTGCTCTCTTACCGGCATAGACCCCGCAGACCGCCCCAGGGTTCCCAAACTTAAGTGACAATCGTTTCAAAATGTTAGAGGGAATAGAGAAGAAGCGGTGGAGTATATCGGCCTCAAGATCCTAAGGCTTTTCTGGCCTATTGCTTGGGAGGGGTGGCCGTGGTGCTGCTTTTAGCGGCCGGCTTCTTGGCGGCGGGCTTCTTTTTCGCCGGCTTCTTCTCCGGCTCCGTATCGTCAATGATGATTTTTTTGGGGGCCTCAGAGGCTGCATTCGCCTGAGCCTTTTGCACCTCCAAGCGCAGCCGCGTCAGCTCCGCTTCTTTGGCGGTGGCCAAAATATCGAGCCGCTCGGCGAACGCGTGGCGCACTTTCTCCATCTGGCTCAAGTCGTTATCCAGAGACTGAAAGTCGTCTTTCGGGCCGAAGGCGCCGGCCGATTCCACGATGGGCGTGAATACGTCGTATAACGCATCAAGGTTGCGATACAGCTTGAAGGTGGCCGCCATGCTTTCCGGCGAGGCCTGCAGCTCGCCGATGATGGCGGGCAGCGCTTCCTGCAGGTTGCGGCGGATGGAATCCACGTTGCTTTCCGCCATCTTCTTGGCGCTCGAGTCGGTCTTCCAGCGGTCAATGCGCAGGCCCGCGAGATCTGCCTGCGTGCTCTTCGAAGTCTGCTGCAATTGGGTGAGGAGCACGTTGAGCGCGCTGATGGAAGCGTAAGAGACCGGCGCCGCCACGGGCTGATTGGCCTGGGCGGTAGAGATCGCCGCCAAACCGGGCAGCACCACCAACCGGATCAGGATGTGTCTGTAATTCATCGGGGCTCGCCGCAAACTGCCTTCAGGATACCCATTTTACCGGTTTTCGCAAACCCCGGTTTCGCAATTTGCCGGACCAAAGGCGTGAAACCACGAAGGGCACGAAGGTGCGCGAAAGAAGGCCTGGGATAGAGGGATTCCCGAATCCTCAGCAGGTTCGGGTGGCGGCATCTGCCTCTGGGGAGCGCCCTTGCCATGCCCGGTAAATTCTGTGAAAATAAAGGTTTGTCGCATTCCCTCCGTAAGGACTAGGAAAGGAACTCAAACTCTGTGCTGATGATTCGTCTGTCGCGCACGGGTGCGCGCAAGCAGCCGCATTACCGTGTGGTAGTGATTGAAAAAGAAAAGGCGCGCCACGGCCGCCCGGTGGAAGTAGTGGGGACCTACAACCCCCGCACCAGCCCGGCCAGCATTGAACTCAAGCGCGAGCGCGTGCAGTACTGGGTCTCGAAAGGCGCCCAGATGTCGGAGCGGGTGAGTAAGATCATATCCCAGCCGGCGCCCGCCGCTGCTGCGCCCGTGGCCTGATTTCGCGGCCTATGCAGTCCGAATCCGCTATAAGGAGCCGTTCATGAGCGAGTCTGCGGGTGACGTGCGGCTTTTGATCGAGCAGGTGGCCCAGCTGCTGGTCGATACGCCGGACGAAGTGCTGGTCCACCAGGTGGATGAGGATGGCGAGACGGTGCTGGAACTGGATGTTGCGCCGGAAGATGTGGGCAAGCTGATCGGCCGCCATGGGCGGACCGCGCGCGCTTTGCGCTGCCTGCTGGCCGCGGCCGGCACCAAGACCCATAAGCGCTTGGCGCTGGAGATACTGGAATAGGGCGGCTCCGGTGCCGAGGAACCACGGTGTCCGGTGAAGCGAGGGGTGAATTCGTAACTCTGGCCCGCGTCCTGAAGGCGCAGGGGCGGCGCGGCGAAGTGGCGATAGAAGTTCACAGCGACGCGCCGGAGCGGTTTGGTTCCGGGTTGCGAGTGTTTGCTCTGGACGAAGGCGGGGCACGGCGAGAGTTGCAGATTGAAGACGCCTGGCCGCACAAGGGGGGGGTAGTTCTGAAGTTCGCCGGGATTGACTCCATTCCGGAAGCGGAGGCGCTGGCGGGCTGCGAGCTTCAGGTACCGCGGGAAGAGCGCGCGGCGCTCGAGCCCGGCTGGAATTACATCAGCGACCTGGTGGGCTGCGTGGTTTTCGATGGCGGGCGCGAGATCGGCAAAGTTCGGGACGTGCAGCCTGGAGCGGGAGAAGCTCCGTTGCTGATCGTGGCCGCGGGGAGGGTGATCCACGAGATTCCCTACGCCGAGGCGTACTTGACGAACGTGGATCTGGAGGCACGGCGGATCGAGATGCGGCTGCCCGAGGGCATGCTGGAAGTGAATGCGCCGGTGACCGCGGAAGAGAAACGGCAGCAGCGGCAGAAAGGTTAGTTTTCGTTGCGATCTTTGCGAAACCTTTGTGAACCCGGCGGCTAGGTTTTGATCTTTGCCGCGGCCTGCAAAATCTTAAACCGCAAAGTCCGCAAAGAGATGGGCCATGAAGTTCGAAATCATTACCATCTTCCCGGAGTTTTTTCGTGGGCCGCTCGATCACGGAATCGTGCGCCGGGCGCGGGAAGCAGGGCTGGCGGAGGTGCAGGTGCACGACCTGCGGGCCTTTGCCCACGACCGGCACCGCACCGTGGATGACCGTCCGTTCGGCGGGGGCGAAGGCATGGTGCTGAAGCCGGAACCGATCTTTGAATGTGTGGAGCGGTTAGGCGTGGCGCCGCAAGCTGAGCGCAGCGCGGCCCGCGAGAGCGTGATTGTGCTTTCGGCGCAGGGAAGCCGGTTTGAGCAGAAGGCCGCGGCCGAACTGGCCGCTTTGGAGCGCGTCATTTTGATCTGCGGCCGCTACGAGGGCGTAGATGAGCGGGTGGGCGAACATCTTGCCGACCGCGAGCTTTCCATCGGCGACTATGTGCTCAGCGGCGGCGAGCTGGGGGCGGCGGTGATTCTGGATGCGGCCGTCCGGCTGATTCCCGGCGCGCTGGGCAACGAGGCTTCCTCGCAGCAGGAGTCATTCACGCTGCGTGATCGCCTGGCGGCGGGCGATGGACCGAGTTCCACTTGCGCCTCCGGCGGGTTGCTCGATTACCCGCACTACACGCGGCCTGCCGAGTTTCGCGGGATGGCGGTGCCGGAGGTGCTGGTTTCCGGCAACCACGAGGAGATTCGGCGCTGGCGGCGGCGCACGGCGCTGGAGAAGACGGTGCGTAATCGGCCGGACCTGCTGAAGCAGGCGGGACTGAGCCTGGAAGATAGGGAATTACTGGCGGAGATTGCCGCCCGGCGAGTTTAGGTATTTCTTTGCGGTCTTTGCGGTCTTTGCGGTTAAGGGTTCTTGCCGGAAAAGCCCGAGCCGCCGAGTTGGCGGAGAAAGGCCGCAGAGAGCGCAGAGAAAGCGGGAGCCGGCGATTTCAGAAGGACGAATTCAGAAAGACAGGTTCAGAAGCAAAATACGAGTTCAGAAGCAGAAGAGGACATCATGTCGAACTTGATTATTGAAAAGCTGCTGGCCAAGAGCAAACGCACCGATCTTCCTGAGTTCGTGCCGGGAGATACCATTCGCGTCAACGTGAAGATCAAAGAGGGCGACAAGGAGCGGGTGCAGGCCTTTGAGGGCGTGGTAATTGCGCGCAGCCGCGGGCCGCAGGCCAGCTTTACCGTCCGCAAGATGAGCTTTGGCCACGGGGTGGAGCGCATTTTCCCGGTGAATTCGCGGGTGATTGACAAGATCGAAGTGGTGCGCTCGTCGCAGGTGCGGCGGGCCAAGCTCTACTACCTGCGCAACCTTCGCGGCAAGGCGGCCCGCCTGAAAGATGTGGAGCGCGAGCAGCCGGCGGCGGAGGCGGTAGCCGCCGAGTAGATTTCTTTGCGGGCTTCGGGCAGTCTTGGCGGTTTAAAGGCTTTTCAGGAGAGGCGGCAAGAGCTTAAACCGCCGAGATCGCAGAGGGCCGCCGAGTGCGCAGAAAAAAGCTGCGGCAGGCGGGCAAGAGCAGGCTACTTCACTTCCACGTCAAACACTTCTTCCAGCTTCTCTTCTTCCAGTTTGCGCAGCAGGTACTTCAAGGTCTGGCGGTCACCCTTGCGGATTTCGTTGAACTCGATGCCGATACCCAGATCGAGCGCCGAGTGCTTCACCTGGCCCTTCAGGCTCAATGAATAATTGGCGACGTTCAACACCAGCTTAAGGTCGGTGCCGGGCAGCAATATCTGCCGGGTGGTGACCAGGCAGCCCATCTCGGAAAGGTCTTTCAGCCTGGCTTTCTGCGAGCCGTTGCGTCCGCCCTTCAACAGATCGGCAATGCCCTCCACGGTAAAGCGTTCCAGGCGGCGGCGGTTGGCCGAGGTGGTCATGGGGCGGCGCACGGTGGGGTCGAAGGCAATGGCATCGTAGGCTTCTTCCAGATCGCGAATTTCGTGCTCGAACATGGCACGCTCGGATTCAATGCACTGCAACCCGACTTGCCCGTGAAGCTCGGAGTTGGGCTCGCCGATCCATACCACGCGGCAGAAAGTTTTGTTGCGGCCGCGCTCGATGGCGACGATTTCGCCGGCTTCCTTGATGCAGCGCAGGCTGGTGATGCGCGCCCCGCGCGAGGAAATGTCATAGGTGCAGGCCATTTCCAGGCCCGGCTTTTTGTCTTTGTCCCAGTAAGTAATGCGCAAAGGCAGAGCGACGTGAATGCGCTTATCGATGCGCTCAATGGTCTGGTCCGAGGAGTTCTCGGCCGGGCTCGAAGGGTTCTCTTTGACAGGCATCCGCTTGGCAAACCTTTCCTTGTGCCGAAAGTAACAAGCGGGAGGGGCAGGGTCAATTTACCTTGGTAACCGCGGGAGGTAACCGGGATAAGCGCTTGGTCAATTGGCAATTGCCGATTTGCGCGCAGCGATTTTCCTCGGCGGTCCCGGCGAGTTCCTTGCTCACTGCTCGCTTCGTGGTTCCGAGATCAGAGCCTTAGCGGCGGAGTGTGCTGAGGAAGAGGCAACTCCGCCGGGAAGGGCGAAAAACCCCGGTTTGGGCCGCCTTGGTTTTTTCACAGTTGCGCACAGGCCTGGCCTCGGCGAAGATGCAGTTATCCGTGGCGCCCAGAGTAAAAGCCGTCAAGCGGAAAACCCTCTCGGCTTCCGCCGCCAAGCTGCAGCTCCTCAAGCGGCTGCGCTGCACTTTGAAATACGAAAAGAAAGCCTGGGAGGTGGGCGCGAAGCTGGTTGCCGGAGTGGATGAAGTGGGCCGCGGCTCGCTGTTCGGGCCGGTGGTGGCCGCTGCCGTGATTCTCGATCCCGGCTATCGCCTTCGAGGTCTGCGGGATTCGAAGCTGCTTTTGCCCGAGCGCCGCGAAGTTCTGGCCGAGCGCATTCGCGAACATGCGGTCGCCATCGCAGTCGCCGCCGTGGACGCCGCCCGCATAGACCAGATCAACATCTACCACGCCTCCCGCCTGGCCATGCGCGAGGCCATCAGGCTGCTCGAACCCGCTCCGGATTACCTGCTGGTGGACGCCATGCGCGTGGAGTGCGATCTGCAGCAAACCCCGATCATTCACGGCGACGCGCTCTCGGCCTCAATCGCGGCGGCCTCCATCGTCGCCAAGGTGGAGCGCGATCGCATGATCTGTGAATGGGACCCGGTGTTCCCTGTGTACGGCCTGGCTTCGAACAAGGGCTACAGCACGCCTCGTCATCTTGCCGCTTTGCGCGAGCACGGACCGTCGCCGCTGCATCGGCAGTCGTTCGCGCCGGTGTGGAATGCCCCGGTACCGCAGGAAGTGCTGGCCTTTATGCTGGAAGAAGAGGAGTCGTCTGGCGTGGACAGGTTGGACTCTGAGCTGGCCGCGGGTTAGCTTCCGGCCTACTCGAACTGCAAGACCACAATTTCAGGGTTGGAGCCCAGCCGCAGCGGAGGCCCCCAAGTCCCCGCGCCGCTGGAGGTAAAGACCTGCATTTTTCCAATCCGGCTTAAGCCATAGACGAACTGGCGGTAGATGCGGCGGGCAATCCAGCTCCAGGGAATGAATTGGCCAAGATGGGTGTGCCCGGAGAGTTGCAGCGAGACTCCGGCGGCCTCGGCGATCTCGGGATAGTCGGGCGCATGGGTCAACAGAATGCTGGCACGCTGGCGGTCCAGCGACATGGCATTGAGGGCCGAAGCCAGCGACCCGTGCTGGCGCGCGTTGCGGTAGGGCACGCCGGCAATCTGCAGACCTTCCACCTCCACCTTCTCGTTATTGAGCACGCGCACGCCGGCGGAGGCAATGGCATTCAGATAATGGCTGTCGTCGCGGAACTGCTCGTGATTCCCGGCCACGAAGTACACGCCGTGCGGGGCTTTGAGCTGGCTCAAGGGGCGGGCGGCCTTGGCCGCGTCAATGGCGGTGCCGTCATAGAGATCGCCGGCGATGAAAATGGCGTGCGGCTCTTCGCGAAGAATCTTGGCAATGGTCCGGCGCAGAAAGCTTCCGTTGCGGACGTGGCCCAGGTGCAGGTCGCTCACCAGGGCCGCTTTCCGCCCGCGCCAGGCGTCGGGCAGGTTGGCCAGGCGCACGGTGATGCGGGTAATGCGCGTCCAACTGGCGTTGAATACGCCATAGAGGCCGGCGGCAAGCGCAAGGCCAAACAATACTTCGGCGATGGGGCGGAAGTGCGGGTGCAGGCCGGCCAGCGAGGCGGCGGCAAAGATCAGCCACGAAGCAACCGCCGCGATCACCAGAAAACTCAGCAGCCCCATCCAGACGGCGGCGATACGGTATAAAACGCGCACCGGGCCATTGGTATAGCGAAAGGCCAACAGCGAAGCGGGAACAAAGGTGACGGAAAGGATGCCGAGGGCGAGCTTAAGCCCCAGCGGGCTGGAAGCAAAGGCAAAGCGCCACGTTTCGTAAAGGAGATAATGGCCGAGAAAAACAACCGACTGCAAAATTGCGATGAAGGTGACCAGGCGAGTTCGAAGCCTCACGATCTTTAGATTCTGCCGGGAAGAAAATCGTCAACTTATTTTGTGGGACGGCCGGCGTAGTGAACTGCGCAATATTGCGAAACCAGGGCGGTTTCGAACCCAGCGCTGCTGCCCTGAGCGGGCGAGCAGCCTTCTGAGGAGCCCAGGGCCCTTCTAAAACCGGCTATCTCCCCGGAATTGATGGATTTTACGGCGGTCGCGCTTCGACGGCCGGGAGGAGGGCGCGGGGGTGAAGTGCATCCCCGCCTTGCGTTCGGCGGCAACTTTGGCGCGCAGTTCGCGGCTGACTTCGGTTTCGCGGTACAGGGTCTGGGCGATGCTTGCAGGCCCGCGGATCTCGCTGAGAAGCAGAACTTCGACCTCGTAGTCCCCGCCCTCGGTCCTGATGTGCAGGAAATCGCCGGGCCGAACCTCGCGGGCAGCCTTTACCGGCTGGCCGTGCGATTGCACCCGGCCTAGCTCGCAGGCATGGGCCGCGAGGGTGCGCGTCTTGAAGAAGCGGGCCGCCCAGAGCCACTTATCCAGCCGGACCTTGGCCATAATCATGCTTATCTTACCTGCGGGAGTTGTTCGCCGCGCGTTGCGATATTCTCAAGCGTGCCGGCGGTTTAAGATTTTCGCGGACAACCAGAACCGGAAAGACCGCCGGGAACGCAGGAATTATGCCGGAACTGCCTGACATCGCCGCCTATATCACCGCGCTCGATCCGCGAATTGTGGGCCGGCCCATCCAGCAAGTCCGGCTGGCGAGCCCGTTCCTGTTGCGGACCGCGCAGCCGCCGCTTGCCGAGGTGGAGGGCCGCACCGTGCAGTATCTGCGGAGAATCGGAAAGCGCATCGCCATTGGAGTGGAAGGCGATGTGTGGCTGGTGCTGCACCTGATGATCGCCGGGCGCCTGCACTGGCGGTCACGCGGCGCCAAGCTCGGCGGCCGCCAGAATCTGGCGGCCTTCGATTTTCCCAACGGCTCTCTGGTGCTCACCGAGGCCGGTGCGAAACATCGGGCGTCGCTGCACGTGTTCAAGGGACGAGAGGCGCTCGAATCCATAGATCCGGGCGGGATTGAGGTGTTCGAAAGCGATCTGGAATCGTTTTGCGCCGCCTTGACCGCCGAGAACCGCACCCTGAAGCGAGCTCTTACCGATCCTCGCATTCTGAGCGGCATCGGGAATGCTTACTCCGACGAAATTCTGCACGCCGCCCAGCTTTCGCCCATTACGCTGACACAAAAGCTGAAGTCCGGCGAATGGCAGCGCTTGTATGCTGCGACCCGCAGCACACTGAAGCGCTGGATAGATCAGTTCCAGGCGGAAGCGGAGAGCAAGTTTCCCGAGAAAGTGACGGCATTCCGTGAAGGCATGGCTGTTCATGGACGCTATGGCAAGCCGTGCCCGCGCTGCGGCGAAAAAATTCAGCGCATCCGCTATGCCGATAACGAGACCAACTATTGCGCCCACTGCCAGACCGGCGGCAGGGTGCTTGCCGATCGCAGCTTGTCGCGGCTGCTCGGTTCCGATTGGCCGCGCACGCTGGATGAGCTGGAAGCTCTGAAGCACCGGTAAAGACCTGGCCGCCGCAGGGACGCATCAACCTGGTCCGTCGTCGCGTCTTTTGCGGCTCTTCTTTGCGGGTTTTGCGGTTGCAGGTTTTTGTGCGCTGCCTGAGTCCGCCAAGCCTATAACCGCGGAGGCCGCAAAGAGAGCCGGGACCCGGGGTTCTCCTGCTCTCGCGCTACAATCAAAATATGCTGCGAATGATGGTGATTACGGCGCACCCGGATGATGAATCCGGCGGATTCGGCGGCGCTCTTCGTCTTTATGCCGACCGCGGCGTTGAGACCAGCGTGATCTGCCTCACGCCCGGGCAGGCCGCTACGCATCGCGGGGGCGCGAAGAACGACCAGGAACTGGCCGCGATGCGCCGCCAGGAATTTGCCGCCGCCTGCGAAATTCTGAAAGTCTCACGCGGCCTGGTGCTCGATTACCCCGACGGCCAGCTTCACCGCCAGGACCTGTATCGCGTGGTCTGCGATCTTACCCTGCGGATGCGCGAGTTTCGGCCCCAGGTTTTGTTGACCTTCGGCGCAGAGGGGGGAGTGACGGGCCATCCCGATCACTCGATGGCCGGGCTTTTCGCCAGCCTGGCGTTTCACTGGGCCGGCCGCAACAACCGCTTTCCTGACCAGTTGAAAGATGGCTTGCAGCCGCATCGCGCGCAGAAGCTCTATTACACCACCACCAACTTCACATTGCCCGACCGCCCGCCGGTGACGCTTTCTCCCGCCTCCGCGGTCCTCGAGATCGGCGCCTACACCGAGACCAAGATCGCCGCCTTCAAGGCGCACACCAGCCAGTCGCCCTTGTTCGTTCTGCTGGAAGACCGGGTGCGCAAGTACATGCGCACCGAGCGGTATCACCTGGCCGCATCCGCGAAGCCCGTGGACGGAGCTCACGAGACCGATCTATTTGCCGGTGTCGGCGAAGACTGACGAAAGCTCTTCGCAGCAAGGCTAGGCCTGGCGGTGCCCACATGAACTCGCCGACTGAGCCGAGAAAATTCCTGCACGCGGCGGCGCCCCTGCCGGCAAACACGGGGTCGTTCGACTTCGCGGTCCCTTCCGCGAAGGGGCCGCTTTGCTCAGGATGACAAGTTGTCAGGATTGGCGGGCTCCTGACTCCTAAAAGCTCTACGCTGCTTATTTCGCCTGGATGATTTCGCTCAGCACGTCGGGCTTCGATTCATCCCTGGTCAGGTGCGGATATCTCGGCCCATCGTGATAATCCAGGCTGTAGGTCTTGTAATAGTCCGTGTTCTCGACCAGAAGCTCGAGCGGCGCCTGGCTGTGCTCGCCTGCCTTCAGCGCATCGGTGAATACCTGCGGGGTGAATTGCCGCCCGTTTACGGCCACCAGCTTCATCCCTGGCCCAATGCCGGCTTTGGCCGCCATCATGCCCTCGACCGTGTCGGTAATCGTGCCGTCATCTTTCAGCTGCAGCCCGATGGAATACTCGGCACTCACCCCCTTATGCGCCATTTCAGCGATGCGCATCAACGGTGATGGCGTGTCATCGTAGGTCACCTTCCAGCCGCTGTTTTCGATTCCTGTCAGTGGCGCACCCGGCCCATGGTTGGTCAGCCGCTCCGTCCAGAAGCCGCGCCAGTCATAGGGAGCCACCTGGTTCAAAGCGTTCACGATGTCGTCGAAGGTGTAGGGTTTCACTTCCGGCACGCCGCCCGGAGGGCCATAGAAAAGCTTGCAGAAATCATCCAGCGACTTCTGCCCATGCGTCTGCTCGCGGATAATGGTATCCGCCCACAACCAGTTCAGCACGTCTTCCGGGTAGTAATCGAGCGGCCGCCGCCAAGAGCTCCACTGCGGCGGAGCGTCTTGCATGGAAGGCACGCCGTCGGCGGTATCCTGCAGGTTGCGCCAGATGCGGCCGGGGCGATGATCGAGATCGGCCGCCAGCATGGCCAGATTGTCGCGATACTGTTCCGGCGTGCGCAGTCCGCTGCGCGCGCTCAGCACGTCGCCAAGATATGACGTCAGCCCCTCATACACCCAGAGCAGGTCATCTTTCATGGGGGTTTCGTATTCCGGGGTGGCCAGGTCCGCGGGACGGCGGTATTTGCCATTCCACGAATGCACATACTCATGCGGCAGCAAGCCGGCCGCCAGCAGCCGCAATTGCGGATCGGCCAGATAGCGCTCGGGCACGCGGCTGTCATTCGACTCGTTGTGCTCCAGGCCGAAGTGCGCCACGTGATCGCTCAGACTGTAGAGAAAGTGATAGTCGCGAAAGTGCTGCGCAGTGAAAAGCTTTTCGGCCTGCCCGGTCAGGTTTTTGTAAGGCTCGAAAACGCCGTCAGGGACGTCGAAATCCGCCGGGCTATCGGCCGCGATATCCATCTCCTGCTGCGGATTATCCGCCAGCGGCACCACGCGCAGATACTCGCCGGAAATGACGGGCGAATCCACCAGGCGCGTCAGGGTTGCCGGCTTGAACTTCAATTCATTGCCCGATTCCGAATCGAGCGGCAATGCCGTGCCATACTTCCATCCCTCGGGCAGCTTAAGAGTGGCGTCGTAGGTCAGCTCATCGGAGGTGAAGCCGGCAGGGTAGAGCACAACCGTGTTCCAGCTCAGCACGGCCATTTTGTCGGTGGCGGAAGGGCCGCCGGTGTAAATTCCCTCAGTCGTCGGGGCCATGAAGTCGAGCGAGGCCTCCACGCTGCTTGCGCCTGCGGGCACCTCCACGTGAAAGGTCCAGCCATCGAGCAGGTCGCGGCGCCAGGTCAGCGTTTTGCCCTCGGCCGTGAATTTCAGGCCGGCCACTTCCTGGATCGGCCCTGTCGGCCCGTGCTCGCCGGGAATCCACTTCGGGTAGTAGAGGGTAAGGGTTCCCGGAGAAGCGGGAATGGTCATCGTGGCATGGAAGATTTTGCGCGGCGCCTGGGTTGCATCCACGCTGAGAGTGATCGTGGGCGGCGCGGCCTTCGGCTCAGTTTTTGCCTGTTTCCTTTTGGCGAAAGCGGCCGGAGTTATCGCGACGGCGGCCAGCAACAGGCACGGGGCCACGCCCCGGAGGAATGAGTGAGAGGACATGGAAGCTCCTTTGAGCTGACAGAAGGGCTTAAGCACTTGCGGCACAATCCATGAATATAACAGAACGGGATAACATATCGCATTACGACACTCTCCACGGCGGAAGTTGGTGCTCTGCTATCATCTCGGCGTGCCCCTCCACAGCCAGCGCGGACGATTCATCACCTTCGAAGGCCTGGATGGCTGCGGCAAGAGCACGCAGATGGAAAAACTCGCGGAAGCGCTGCGCAAAAGAGGCCTCGCCGTCGTTACTACGCGCGAGCCCGGGGGCACGCCCACGGCGGAGAAAATTCGCGGACTCCTGCTCAATAGTTCGACCGACGGCCTGGCGCCCCGGGCCGAGTTGTCCCTGATGTTTGCCGCCCGCGCGCAGCACATTGAGGAAGTCATTCAGCCCGCTCTGGCCGAGGGCCGGATCGTTTTGTGCGACCGCTTCACCGACTCCACCGAAGCCTATCAGGGCGGTGGCCGCAAGCTGGGCAGCGAGCCGGTGCTGGAATTGCATCGTATTCTGTGCGGAAATCTGCAGCCTGATCTGACGATACTGATGGATTCCGACGTGGCCGCCAGCGTCGAGCGCGCGCGCCGCCGCAACAAACGGCGGGGAACGGGCCATGGCCGGCAGTCTCACGAGAACCGCTTCGAGCAGGAAAATCGCGCGTTTTTCGGCCGCGTGCACAATGCCTATCTCGCCATCGCCGGGCGCGAGCCGCAACGCGTAGCCTTGGTGGATGCCCGCGGCACGCCCGAGGAGACCCATCAACAGATCGTCGAGATCGTGCGGCGAAGGCTGAGGCTGGGAGCAAGGGTCTGAGGATTTTTGATTTGTAATTCACGATTGGCACTTGGCACTTGGCCGTCAAGATTCACTTGACTGCCCAATGCTAAAGGCTAGAGCTTCCAATGCTGACGGGCCAAATGCCAAGTGCTAAGTGCCAAATGCTGATAGCTGATAGCTGAAAGCTTCAATCCATGCCTTTCTCTGATTTTCACGGCAACACCGAATGCGTCCATCGCCTGCGCGAGATGCTCGCGCGCGGACGCTTCCCGCAAGCCGTAATTCTGGCCGGGCCCGCCGGGTCCGGCAAATACACCCTGGCGCTCATGCTGGCCCGCGCCATGAACTGCCTTTCCCCCACCGTCACTGACGGCCTGCCCGATTTCTGCGGCCGGTGTGCAAACTGCCTGCGCATCGCGCAAGCCGAAGACCTCGCCGCTCGCGTGGCCGAAGCCGCCGAGGCGCGCGAAGGCCTGCGCGAAACCGACAAAAAAGAAACCCGCCTCTTCGTGCAGACTCATCCCGACGTGCTCATCATTCCGCCTGATCCACCCCAGCTTATGATCAAGGTGGACCAGGTGCGGCGGGTCATCGAAAGCATTTACTACCGCCCGGCGGAAGCCAAAGAGCGCGTCTATATTTTCACCGACTCGGCTTTCATGAAAGAGGCGGCCAACTCCCTGCTCAAAGTTCTGGAGGAGCCTCCGGAATTCGCCACCATTTTCCTGCTCACGGAAAACCCCGGCGAATTACTGCCCACGATTCGTTCGCGCTCCATGGCGGTCACGCTGGCGGCGCTCTCCACGCAGGAGGTCGAGCAATATCTGGCAGTGTATCGTCCCGACTGGAAGCCGCAGCAGCGGGCGCTGGTGGCGCGCCTGGCTGAGGGCGCGGTGGGGCGGGCCCGTAGCTTTGATCTGGCTGCATACGTCGCCGCCCGCAGCCATGCCTTGACTATCCTTCACTCGGCGCTGCGAACGGAGCACAGCGAGCTGTTCAAGACCACGGAGACCTACCGCGCCGGCGCCGAAGGCCGCGAAAAAACCGAAGCGCTCCTGCGCACCCTCTACTCGCTGCTCGAAGACATGCTCTTTCTCAAGTCGAACACGCCCGACCTGGTGCGGAACACAGACATTCAGCCGGAGCTTAAGCGGCTGGCAGAATCCGTGGACTTCGATTGGATTGCCCTGGCCTCTGACCGGCTGGCCGAAGTCGAGCGTGGCATGCGGCGCAACCTGCTGCGCTCGCTCTCGCTCGATTCGCTGGCGGTTGCCTTGGAGCCGAGGGCCGCCCTCCGTTGACCTTGCGCGGGAAAACCCCGTAAACTGACGGAGTAACGGCATACCCACCTGACCGGGAGGTCATCCCCTGAATTGCTGGTTGCGACGCGCACTCTATGCCGCCCTGCTCGGGCTGCTCGTGAACGTGTCGGTTGCGCAGGATGAACCGAAAACCGCCCCGCCTCCCGAGGCCCCGAAGGCGCCTGCCACCCAGACCGCCAAGGGGGTGACGCTCGAAACCAGCGAGACCCTCTTCACCGTTCTAACTGCCATTAATGCTTGCGGTTACGACTACGAGCTGGGCATCTCCAGCCCCCTGCGGACCCTCGTGCGCCAGGAAGTGGCGAGAAATATTCAGGCCGCCGTGGATGGGCGTGAAGTAACCCAGGCCATGTGCGCACTCTACAAAGAGCACGAGGCGTCGGACGCTGCCCACACCCTGGCCGAATATGTCTCCCTCGCTCTCTATCTGACTCCGCCCCCGGCCCTCGACGAGCGCGTGAAGGAAGCCGATATGCCTCCGGATTCCGTAGCTGTGGTGGGCATCCTGCCGTCTCTGCAGAAGTGGTACCAGACGGTGAATCTGCACGCCATCTGGGAGGAGCACCGCGGAAGTTATGAGGCCCTGACCGAGCATTATCACGGCCCGCTTTCGAATGTGCTGTTCGCGACCGAGATTTATCTGAAAGTGCCGTCCTCAGCCTATCCGGGACGGGGATTTACGGTGCTGCTCGATCCCATGGGGCCGCCGGGACAAACCAACGCCCGCAATTACGGCACGGATTACTATGTGGTGATTTCGCCGGGGCCGACCATTACTCCGGAGCTGGAGCAGGTCCGCCATACCTATCTTCACTATCTCTTGGACCCGCTGGTCGCACGCTACCCGCTGGAGTTGAAGAAGCTGGACCCGCTGCTGCAGACGGTGAGGAACGCGCCCATGGACGACAGCTTCAAGAGCGACGTGGGGCTGCTGGTCACCGAGTGCCTGATTCGCGCGGTCGAGGCCCACATGCTGGGCAGCAAGAACACGCCCGAGAGCGAGCGCCAGCAGGCGGTGCAGCGCTCGGTCAAGCAGGGCTACATCCTGACGCCGCATTTCTACGAAGCGCTGGTAAAGTTTGAAAAAGATCCCGCCGGATTGCGCAACGGTTACCAGGCGATGCTTTCCGGCATTGATGTTCATAAAATAGAAAGAGACATGGCCCAGCTGCAGTTCGCAGACACGGCCGATCCCGATGTGCTGCACCTTCCACGGCCTGCCGGCCCGAAGCTGCTGGCCAGCGCCGAGCGCGACCTGGTGGCCGGCGACCCGGCGGGCGCGCAGAAGCTGGCGCAGCAGGCGCTGGACGAAAAACGGGAAGACCAGGGAAGGGCGCTGTTCATCCTGGCGCAGGCCGCCATCATGGACCGCAACGTGGAAGGGGCGCAGTCCTACTTCCAGAAAGCGATCGAAACCAGCCACGAGCCCAAGGTGCTGGCCTGGTCGCACATCTACCTGGGAAGAATCTGCGATATGCAGGAGGACCGGGAGGCGGCTCTGGGGCATTACCGGGCCGCGCTGAACGCCGGCGCCACCCTGCCCGAGGCCAAGGCGGCGGCCGAGAAGGGCATCCAGCAGCCCTACCAGCCCCACAGCCGGCAGCAGTAGAAAAGGAATCTAAGGATTAGCGGAAATCCGCGATGGCTATCAAGGAGACAGCATGAAGCGAGCAACAACCGTAGTCGCGATGCTGTGGCTGGCGACCGCGATGTTGGCCCAGCAACAGACCCCTGCCCCAACCACGCCCCCGGCCTCGGACACCCAGAGCGCCGCCCCGGCGAAGCGTCCGCCCCAGGCCAAGACGCAGGCGGAGTTCGATGCCTACAAAGCCGCGGCCGCCATTACCGACCCGGCGGCGCTGGAAAAAGCGGCTGACGATTTCGCCGCCAAGTTTCCCGATAGCGAATTGCGTGTGCTGCTCTACCGGGCGGCGATGCACGGCTTCCAGAGCGCCAACGATGGCGACAAGATGATGGAAACCGGGCGCAAGATTCTGGCCATTGACCCCGATGATCCTGAGGCTTTGATTGGCGTGGCCGAGGTCCTGACCGAGCGCACCCGCGATACCGATCTCGACAAGCAACAGCGCTGGGACGAAGCCAACAAAGACGCCCAGCACGCGCTCCAGACCATTGATACCGACCTGCCGGTGCCGGCGGGCACGCCGCAGGAGAAGGTGGATGCCTATAAGGGTTACCTGCGCTCTTCGGTGTACTCCATCCTGGGAACCCTGGCCTACAACCAGGATAAATATCCCGAGGCGGAGAGCGACTATCGCAAGTCCCTTGACGCCTATCCCAGTCAGCCGGATGCGGTCGTGCTGCTGCGCTTGGCCCTGGCGCTCGATAAACAGAACAAATACGGCGATGCCCTGAAAGAAGCCGACCGCGCCGTGGAGCTGACCCAGGACAATACCACCGCGGGCCAACTGGCTCGCCGCGAACACGACCGTCTGGTGCAATTGACGGGCGGGATTGTCACCTCCCCGGCGGCCACCAATCCGGCGGCCAGCACGCAGAATCCGCCGCCTGCTGGCACGCAGAATCCGCCGCCGAAGTAAGCAGAAGCGCGCGGAAGACTTTCCGGGGCGGCAAGGGCAGCCCGGCCCGGCTGCCCGCGGGCGAACAGCGCGCAGTCGTGTTTGCGCCTCCCGCGCTGCGGTTGAACTTTAACCACCCGAGCCAGCGCTGCCGCTGCCCGGAAGCCACAGAATGACCACCTCGCGCGACACCGCGGCCCTGCAGGAAGCTCTGGGACATCATTTCGAGCGCCCGGAGCTGCTCGCGCAGGCCTTGACCCACAGCTCCCAGGCCCGGGAGATGGAAGCCGCCCGCGACTCCGCCGGCCGCGTCGGCGATAACGAGCAACTGGAGTTCGTCGGAGACGCGGTGCTGGGCCTGATCACCAGCGAAGAGCTATTTCGCCGCTTCCCCCATTTTCGCGAGGGAGAACTGTCGAAGCTGCGCGCCCACCTGGTCAGCGAAAAGCATTTGATTCGCGTGGCCCGCGAACTCAAGCTGGGGGAGTATCTCCGCCTGGGCCGGGGAGAAGAAAAAAGCGGCGGTCGGAGCAAGACCGCGTTGCTGGTGGATGCTCTGGAAGCCGTGCTGGCGGCCCTTTATCTCGAAGGGGGCCTGGAGGTGGTGCGGCCGGTGGTTCTGCGCGCCATCCTGCTGCCTGAGCTGGAACGGCTGGCGCGCAGCGGGCGCATGCTGCCGCTCACCGATTACAAGTCTGCCCTGCAGGAGCGCCTGCAAGCGGCGGGGCGGTCGCAGCCGGCCTATGTGCTGGTGAAGGAGCAGGGGCCGGAGCATCGCAAAACCTTCACCGTGGAGGCCCGCCTGAGAGCCGAAAACGGTGCGGGGGTGGCGGAGTTCGTCGGCCGGGCCGAGGGCTCGACCAAGAAAGAGGCGGAGCAGGAAGCTGCCCGCCAGGTGCTCGACTATCTCGCGTCCCAGCCGGCGGCTGTGGCGGCGGGCGAGTCGCAGCCCTCCTGAAAAGTTCAGTCATGGAAACCGTCGAACAAAAAGAGCAAGCCGCGCCGGCTCCCGCGGAGCTGCGGCGATCGAATGACTGGCTGGCTACCGCACAATCGCTGCTGGCGACGGTTGTGATTGCGGTATTTGTCGTGACCTTCATCGTGCAGGCTTTCCAGATTCCCTCTGAGTCCATGGAAAATACCCTGCTGACCGGCGACTACCTGCTGGTGGATAAGCTGCGCTATGGCGCCGGCAGCTTTCTTGACTTTCTTATGCCCTATCAGCCGGTGCGGCGCGGTGACATCATCGTCTTCAAGTACCCGGTGCATCCGGTCGAGCATTTCGTGAAGCGGGTGATCGCCGTTCCCGGAGACCGGGTCCGGCTTATCAAGGGCAATGTCTATGTAAATGGAACTGCCCTGGTCGAGCCCTATGTGCATCATAGCGGACGGGCGCATGACCGTTTTCGTGATGAATTTCCCCAGCTCGACCTGCCCGTGCCCGGGTTGGAGGGAAACTGGTGGCTGGAGATGCGCAAGCTGGTGGAAGATGGCCAGCTTATCGTGCCGGAAGGCAATTACTTCGTGCTGGGCGATAATCGCGACGATAGCCTTGACAGCAGGTATTGGGGTTTTGTCCCGCGCAAGAATATCGTGGGCCGCCCGCTGCTGATTTACTGGTCGGTGCGGGAAACCGATGCCGACCTGCCCAATCCTGCCAGCGCGGGTGATAAACTTTCTCACTTCGCCTATGCGATGACGCACTTGTTCCAAATTACCCGCTGGGACCGCACACTTCGCCTGGTCAACTGAAGGCGGTTCGCCGCCCGGGAAAAGGAAAGCGCACGAGTGGCCAAAAAGAACGGTAAGAAACCGGAGCCGGAAAAGCCGCGCGAAACCACGGTCGAGTTCCTGGCCTCGCTGGCGGTGGTGCTGGTGACCGGACTTTTCATCATCACCTTTATCGTGCAGGCGTTCGAGATTCCTTCCAGCTCCATGGAAGATACGCTGCTGATCGGCGATCACGTATTCGTCAACCGGGTGCAGTTCGCGCCGCCGACGCGCTGGATGGGTCCCCTGCTGCCCTACCGCCAGATCAGGGATGGCGACGTCTTCGTGTTTCTTTCGCCCTCCGAGCCGGGCCTGTACGTGGTCAAGCGGGTGATGGGCATTCCCGGCGACCGCATCCACCTGCGCGATGGGGCGGTCTATCGCAACGGGCAGAAGCTGAACGAGTCGGCTTATGTACTGCCCGCCGCCGGCGACTATAACCCTTATCGCGATAACTTTCCCGCGGTTCCGCCTTCCGATACTTATAACGTCACCCTCGCTTGGCAGCTGCAAATGAAGCAGTACATCCAGGGAGACGATCTCGTGGTGCCGCCCGGCCATTACTTCGCCATGGGCGACAATCGCGACGTCAGCTATGACAGCCGCTATTGGGGCTTTGTTCCGGTGGAGAATGTGATCGGCCGTCCGTTGTTTATCTATTGGTCGTTCGAGACCCCGCCCGACCAGTATCTGCAAACCGGGTTCAGCCAGCGGGTGGGCTTTCTGCTGCACCAGGTCATCCACTTTTTCGATGACACCCGCTGGCGCCGGACCTTTAGGATAGTGCGGTGAAACTGAGATCGTGCGGTGAAATTAGGGTAGTGCGGTGAAATGAGGGCAGCGCGGTGAGACAGGGATCGACACGGTGAAATTATTGCGCTCGAGACGCGGGAAGATCTTGGCCGGCGGGCTGGTTCTGCTGGCCTTGTTCCTGGTGCGCCCGGGCGCCAACCAGCTGCGCGCGCGCATCGTCAATTCCATCAGCCTCGCCCTGGGCCGTCCCGTGGAGGTCTCTTCCGTCCAGCTGCGGCTGCTGCCCCAGCCCGGATTTGATCTTGAAGATTTCGTGGTGCACGACGACCCTGCCTTCAGCGCCGAGCCCGTGCTGCGTGCCCCGGAAGTCACCGCGGCATTGCGGGTAACTTCGCTGCTGCGTGGCCGCATCGAGATTTCTCAACTCAGCCTTTCCGAGCCCAGCCTGAACCTGGTGCGCGACCCCGACGGGCACTGGAACGTCGAAAGCCTGCTGGAGCGCAATGCCCACAGCGAGGTGGCCCCTACCAGCAAGCCACGGAATGAATCCCGCCCCGGGTTTCCCTATATTGAAGCGGAGCAGGCGCGAATCAACTTCAAATTCGGGGCGGAAAAAAAGCCCTACGCCTTGACCAATGCCGACTTCAGCCTGTGGCAGGATTCGGAAAACACCTGGGGCATGCGGCTGAAAGCGCAGCCGGTGCGCACCGACTTCAACCTTTCGGATACTGGCACATTGCAAGTGGATGGAAGCTGGCAGCGGGCTGCCTCGCTGCGTTTTACTCCCGTGCTTTTTCATGTGCAGTGGGAGCGCGGCCAACTGGGGCAGATCACCAAGCTGGCCTACGGGGAAGACAAGGGCTGGCGCGGCGCGGTCGCTATTTCAGCCACCTTGAAGGGAACCCCCGCCGATCTGGCCGTGCAGACCGCCGCCTCCGTGGATGGCTTCCGCCGCTACGATCTGCTGGATGGCGATACGCTGCGCCTGGCCAGCCAGTGCGACGCCCGCTACAGTTCGGTCGACCGCGCCATTCACCAGCTTTCCTGCTCCCTTCCTCTCGGCGATGGCGCGGTCACGCTGCAGGGGAGCGCGGCCGGGCCGGCTGCATCTCCCTCGTACGATTTGACCCTGCTTACGAAGGGCCTCGAAGTTCCTGCCTTGCTGGCCCTGGTTCGTCACGTGAAGAAGAATCTGCCCGCCGATTTGAGCGCCACCGGCAAGCTGGACGCAAGGTTGCACTTCCAGAGCGCTGGCGCACAAACTCAACCCATCTGGAGCGGCGACGGCGAAGCCCGGGATTTGCGCCTGGAATCGAACCTCACTCGAACCGCGCTGGTTCTGGGCAAGGTTCCCTTTGAAGCTTCCTGGGGCGCCGGGGGGCGCGCGCGGGGCCAGCCGGGCCGGCAGGCGGCGGATCCTGAGCTTACCATCGCTCCCTTCCGGCTTTCTCTGGGTCCGACCTTGCAGGCGAGATTTTCCCGCTCCGGCTACAACTTGCAACTGAAAGGCCAGGCCCCGGTGTCGCGCCTGATCGAGCTGGCGCGCACCGTCGGATTGCCGGTCCCACGCCCCGCGGCCGAGGGCACAGCCAACGTGAATCTCGAGGTGGCGGGTGGATGGTCAGCTTTTTCCGCGCCACAGATCTCTGGAACCGCTCAGTTGCAGGCGCTGCGCGCCCAGGTAAAAGGCCTGAACCAGCCGCTACAGATTTCATCCGCGAGCCTGCAGATCCTCCCCGGCCGCGTCGAAGCGCGGAATGTTATGGCCTCAGTCGCGGGAAGCACCTGGCGGGGATCTCTCACTTTGCCCCGCCACTGCACCGCTCCTGAAGATTGCACCATCCGTTTTGATCTCCGTACCAACAAATTGGCCACGGACGACGTAGGTGTGGCCATCCGGCCAGAGGCGCAGCCAAGCGAGTGGTACCGTTTTTTTTCTTCTCCGCCGGAGCCGGGAATTCCTTACCTGGCCACGCTACGCGCCGCCGGTAGATTGCGCGCTGCCCGCGTACTCATTCACAGATTGACCGCCACCGATGTTTCGGTGAATGTGGCGCTCGATAGCGGCAAGCTCCGCCTCTCGGACCTGAGCGCGCAGGTTCTGGGCGGCCGCCACACCGGGACCTGGATCGCCGACTTTACTGCCCGCCCGCCGCGATATGCCGGCAGCGGCACCTTTGACGGCGTTGACCTGAATGAGCTGGCGCGCGCCATGCACGATGCCTGGGTGCGAGGCGCCGCCGGGGCGGCCTACCGTGTAAGCGCTTCGGGCTGGAGCGCGGCCGATATGCTCGCTTCGGCCAATGCAACTCTGGATGTAGTGGCCGTGGACGGCATGCTTCCTCACATCACGCTGGCCGCCGGCTCCCCGCCGCTGACCATGCGGCGTTTCTCCGGCCGGGTGGTCTTTCACAACCGCCAGTTCGAAATCCAGCAAGGCAAACTGGAGACGCCGCGCGGCATCTACGATGTGAGCGGCAGCGCCTCGCCCGGCCAGGCCCTGAACCTGAAGCTGATGCGCAGCCAGAGCCGCGGTTTCAACATCACCGGCAGCCTGGCGGCGCCTCGCGTGACGGAAGTCTCCCAGCCGGAGACGCGGGCCGCGCTCAAGCCATGAAATTGCCATCACCGGGCTTGTGGGCGGGGCTTGTCGGTTTTCTCCTCGCCGCTTTCGCCGGTTCTACCCCGCCCACCGCCAACCAGAGCGCGCTGAGCGCCGCCAGCGCGCAGCGCAAGGTCCACTATCTCCACGCCAATGCGGCCTCGGCTCATCCCAATCCGGCGCCCACCGAGTTCACCGAGAAAGAAATCAACGCCTACCTCGCTTCAGGAAATATCCAGTTTCCAGCGGGAGTCAGTTCAGTAGAGCTGCGGGAGACTCCAGGCGTGGTGACGGGCTCGACCCGCGTGGACTTCGACCAGCTTCGCCCCGGGCGCGGTTCAGTGAATCCCTTGCTGGCAATTTTCAGCGGCGTGCACGATGTCGTGGTCGTGGCACACGCGCGCGGCGAGGGCGGCGCCGGAATTGTCCACGTAGATTCCGTTTCACTTGATGGAGTGGAGGTTCCCCGCTTCGTGTTGCAGCTATTCGTGGAAACTTTCATACAGCCGAAGAATCCAGGAATCGGCTTGGACTCGAAATTCAACCTTCCCGATCGTATCGAGACCGCGGCCGTCGAATTGCACAAGCTGAGCGTGACGCAGCGGTAAGTCGGCGCGCGCCGCAGCCTCTACATCCCCGGAAACTTCATCCCGGCCATTCTCCGCGCGAAGCTGGCCTTGCCCATCTGCTTGAACATCTTGCGCATCTGCGCGTATTGGCGAAGCAGATTGTTCACTTCCTGAATCGAAGTTCCGGAGCCGCGCGCTATGCGCTTGCGCCGGCTGCCATTGATCACTTCGTGGTGCATGCGCTCGTGCACGGTCATGGAGTTGATGATCGCCTCCACGCGGTTGATCTGCTTCTCGTCCACCTTGTCGGCAGCTTTCTGCAATCCCGAAAATGGCCCAATACTCGGCAGCATGCCCATCAGGTTCTGAATCGACCCCATCTTCTTTACTTGCCGAAGCTGGTCGCGGAAGTCTTCGAGAGAAAAGCCGTCACCCGCCAGGGCGCGGCTGGCGATTTCCTCGGCTTTCTTCTTATCCACCGTCTGCTCGGCCCGCTCAATCAGCGACAGAATATCGCCCATGCCGAGAATGCGCGACACGATGCGATCAGGATGGAAAGGTTCGAGCCCATCGTATTTCTCGCCCGTGCCGATGAACTTGATCGGTTGCCCCGTCACCTGGCGGATGGAAAGCGCCGCGCCGCCACGCGCATCGCCATCCATTTTGGTCAGCACCACGCCGGTGAGGGTCAGCTTTTTGTGGAATTCGTCGGCCGAGTTCACCGCGTCCTGGCCGGTCATGGCGTCGGCCACGAACAATATTTCCTGCGGGCTCAGCAGTCGCTTGAGCGATTGCATCTCGTCCATCAACTGATCGTCAATGTGCAGGCGGCCGGCGGTATCCACGATCAGCACGTCGCAGCCGGTGTTCACCGCTTCGCGCCGGGCCTCTTTGGCCAGCCGCTCCACAGTTGCCGTGTTCGCCTCGGCGACTTCGCCTTCGTAGAGGTTCGCCTTGATCGCCTGCGCCACCACTTTCAGTTGCTCGCGCGCCGCCGGACGGTAAACGTCCACGGAAACCAGCAGCGGCCGGCGCCCGCCATTCTTCAGCCATTGCGCCAGCTTGCCCGAAGTGGTGGTCTTGCCGGAGCCCTGCAGCCCCGCCATCAGAATCACCGTCGGCGGCTGCGAGGCAAATTTCAGCCGCGCCGTGTCGTGGCCCAGAATTTCCACCAGCTCATCGCGCACAATCTTGATCACCTGCTCGCCGGGCGCGAGCGCCGTCATCACCTGCTGGCCCACTGCTTTGGCCTGCACCTGATCTATGAACTGCTTGACCACCTTGAAGTTGACGTCGGCTTCGAGCAGCGCCAGCCGCAGCTCGCGCAGCGCCTCCTGCATGTTCTCTTCGTTGAGAACGGCCTGCCCGCGCAGCGTTTTGAACGCCCGCTGCAGTTTTTCCTGAAGGTTCTCGAACATAAGTCATTGAAAGTCTATCAGCTTCCTCGCTCTCTTCCGGGCGGATATAATCGCCCCTCGTGGAGAGCAGAGAATGTTTAGTTTTGGATCAAAATACAGCAGGTTTTGCAGATGGTTTCAGTCGCATGAGGATGAGATTTTTCAGCTTGAAATGGGGAAGTGTCTGTGGTCGCCTAAGTTCTGGCCCGCAGACACCGATGGCCCCGGTTGCCCGGAGCCATCGAGAATCTCGTGGTGCAAGCGCTCTGTCCAACTTCAGTGTTTGGCGAAACCACCGGCAATGTCGAGTTTACTCGGGGAGATTATCTCTTCTTCTCCCCAAAACGAAACTCCTTCTCCACACACGATGTGAAAATCCCAAGGTCGTGGCTCGCATTTCTGAAAGGGCCACGCAGAACGGAACCTTCTGGAGATGCGGCTCACCTCCCCTTCGGCCTGACCATGTCGAATCTCTCCGCCGTCCGCGAGTATTGCGTTCCGCCCATGCGGCCGATCAGGTCGAGCGCATTCGCATCCAGCCATCCTTCTTTCATCAGCGCGTCGTTTACGTGCAGATAAACGATCTCGCCGATCACCAGACTCCCGCCGCCCGGCTGGGAGGAAAACTCCACGATCTGATAGAGCTGGCACTCGAAATTCACCGGCGACTCCGCCACCATGGGCGGACCCACCACCGTGGACGGCCGGGCAGTCAGCCCCGCCACCTCAAACTCATTTACCGAAGAAACATATTCGCCGCTGGTCAGGTTCATGCGCTCGGCCAGTTCATAAGTCACCACGTTGGCCACAAATTCCCGGGTCTCGCGAACGTTGCGCAAAGTGTCTTTGATTTCGAGCGTAGCCGGCCCGCCTTCCGCTCTCGCCGTCCGCATGCCGGTGCCGAATACCAGCATGGGCGGCTTGCCGCACACCGCATTGAAGAAGGAAAACGGCGCCAGGTTCGGCTGGCCCGCCGCGCTGATGGTGGAAATCCAGCCGATCGGCCGCGGCGCAACCGAGCTGATCAGCAGCCGGTAGAACTCGCTGTAGGGAAGTTCACTGGGACGCGCATCCATGGTCAATCCATCATACGGCCTTGGCAGCAGGCGCGCCCTTGCCGGCGCCATGAAGCCGCATGCTTGTCACAGCTCTTCGTCAATCTGTACCGTGGGCTGCACGTTGCTGTAGTTGGCAACGTCCTGCGTGATCTGCGGTCCATGCTTTGCCATGGCCGCTGAGAATTCCTCGATGCTGTTGATCCGGATTCTCGCCACGCAAAGAAAGGCCACCGGAGTGCCCATGGGTGTGGCGATTCCTTTGCAAACCTCGATGGTCGTGCCCAGCAGGCCGGCGACCATCGGAATGTGCTTCTTCATGTAGTAATCGAAATCGAACTTTGCCCCATCCTGGTTGGCGTAGGTGACGGTGACGAAGAGCATGGCGCCTCCTTGCTGCAAGCCCGCACATTATAAGCAGGATCAGCCTCTTTCGCTCAGTCTGCACCACGCTCCGCCTGCACTCAGGCTTGCGTTTGGGGGATAAAACGGCCCATTGGCCGCTTTTGGCGAGTCTCTTGCCTTACAATCCAGAGCGGAACCAATCGAGGGAGGAGCCTTGTCAACCATCCCCAGCGCACCCTCCGAGCCGTCGCCCTCCGCAGTGGCCCCGGCATGGCACACCCTTGTGGTGCTTCTGGTCCTGTTCGGACTTTCGGCGAGCGGTGGCCACTCGCACAAGTTCGCTCCGCTCGGCCGCTCCCATGGGCATGTGGCGAGCTATCTCATGGTCTTAGTCCTGGAATGGCTCCTTGTCGCTTTCATCTGGTTCGGCCTTCGCCTTCGCGGCCTGCGCATGGGCCAATTGGTCGGGGGCGCATGGGGCCGTGCGCGCGCTGCGCTCCGCGATCTCGGCTTGGCCATCGGGTTTCTGGTTGTCGCTAATCTGGTGCTGGCCGGCGTGGCTGCGCTCTTGAAAGCGAAAACGCCGGAGTCAGTGCGCGGGCTGTTGCCTCACGGGCGGCTGGAAACGATTCTGTATCTGCTGCTGGCCCTGACCGCCGGCATCTGCGAAGAGATCATCTTTCGCGGCTATCTGCAGCGCCAGCTCAGCGCGGCTTGTAAGAGCTACGCTGCCGGTCTGGTGCTCCAGGGCATCGCCTTTGGCGCCGCCCACGGCTACCAGGGCTTGAAGTTCATGATCGTGATCGCCGTGTACGGCTGCCTGTTCGGGCTGATGGCACATTGGCGCCGCAGCCTCCGCCCCGGCATCATCGCCCATTTCCTGCAGGATGGCGTGCTCGGTCTCATCTCCGCTCACTACATGAAGTGATGCCGGGTTCGCGGCGTCTGCTCTGTCACTCCGAGCGCAGCGGGGAATCCGCTTTTGCACTCATCGCTTCGCTTGCCGCCAGCACCGTATTGCAATGAATCGTCACCGTATCTTCCACATTGCGGGCATAGCCCCCGGCAAAGGTCACCATCACGGGAATGCTTTTCGCGCGGGCCACGCGGAACACCAGCTCATCCCGCCGTTTTAAGCCTTCCAAACTCAAAGCCAGCCCGCCGAGCTGATCTTCACGATATGGATCTGCCCCCGCGATGTAGCACAGTAAATCCGGCTCGAACTGCCGCAGCCCTGAGCTGAGCGCGTTATCCAGCCAGCCCAGGTAGTCTTCGTCGCCAATCCCATCGGGCAGGTCCACGTCAATCGAGGAAAGCGGCTTATAAGCCGGGTAGTTGTTGTGCTGGTGCAGCGAGATGGTGAACACGTCGCCGGCATGGGCGCTGCGCATGCTCCCCGCACCATGCGGCGAGTGCGAAGGCAGCGCGCCCGCGGGCACGCGCGTCCCGGCAAAAATGGCGGCCGTCCCGTTGCCGTGGTGCACGTCGCAATCCACGGTCATGGCGGTGCGGATCTTCTCCTCGCGCTGCAACCGCCGAATGGCCACGGCCACATCGTTGATCATGCAGAAGCCCTCGCCATGGCCGGGAAAGGCGTGATGAAAGCCGCCGCCAATGTTCACCGCCACGCCCTCTTGCAGCGCATGGTGCGCCGCCAGAATTGAGCCCCCCGCCGCCAGCCAGAACGCCCGCACCAGCTCCGGCGAAAACGGCACTTCCAGTTGCAACTCTTCCTGCGGGCTGAGGGTGCCGGTCTTGAGCTTATGCACGTACTCGGGCGTGTGCACCAGCAGGATGTCCTTATCTGAGGCAGGCTTGGGCACCAGGAAGTCCTCGGCCACGGCCGCTCCGCTCTCAAGCAGGCGGGCGTGAACGCGCCGGTACTTCTCCGCCGGAAACACATGCGCCCCGATCGGCAGGTAGTACTCGTCGCTGTAGATGAGCTTGAAGGGAAGCATTCAGCACTCAGCCGTCAGCATTCAGCTTTTAGCCTTCAGCCATTGCTGCTGGAATGTGGAACGCGTGGAGTCAATGATACGCGCCGGCCGTGCACAGTGGACCCTCTCCTCCGCCAGCGCCGCTCCGCCCCAGATCTCACTCTCCCTTCTTCTTCTTTCCCGCCATCATCGCCTTTCGCAATATTCCATTCATCCGCGTCTGGTATCCCCGCCCCTGCGACCTGAACCAGTCCACCACCTCCATGTCCAGCCGCAGGCAGATTCTTTTCTTTCGTGGGCGGTGCCACCGCGCCTTGATCAGTGCCTCGAAGTCTTCCGGCGGAGACACAAATCCGTCGTCCGCCGAGGCCTGCAGGCTGCCAACCCGCCGCGCCCTCGGCTTCCTGCCCTGTGTTTTCTTGCTCTTGCGCGTCATCACAATATTGTATGCCTCATTTTGTGATGACGATGTGTTCCCGCCGGAACATTGGCAGCCTCGGCCGTGAAAACTTCCTGAGCTACCTTTTTTTAACCGGCCCCGCGGGCGCTACGAAGGGCCGGCGGATGGGCACGATCGCGCCCTTCGAAGGATCAGCGGCGGCGCTGGCGCGAGTGAGCACCTCTTGCTGGATGTACTGCACGAAATCCTGAATCTGGCGCTGCATCTCTTCCATGCGCTCGCGCATTTGCAGGATGATGGCGATGCCGCTGATGTTCACTCCCAGGTCGCGCGCCAGGTTGAGGATGAACTCCAGCCGCTGCAAGTCTTCATCGGTATAGAGGCGCGTGTTGCCCTCAGTGCGCGAGGGTTTCAGCAGGCCTTCCCGCTCATAGAGGCGCAGCGTTTGGGGATGAATGCCATACATCTCGGCCACGGCCGAGATCATGTAGGCGCCCTTGGACTTGCGCTTGGTCACCGGGTTCCCTCGCTGCGCTCGGGATTTCGGCTGCGGGCTTCCACGGCGCTCACGCCCGCAAAGCGCCTCAACATGTACACGCCCTTGGATTTGCGCTTCGTCACGCCCTTACTTTACAACAACCCCAGACCGAAACCCCAGACCGAACGTGGAAGCGTGCAGCTTTCCGGCCGCGGGGGAAGCAGGCGGCTTTAGCCGCCTGCATGATCGCCTGATCAATGTGGCCGCGCCCGCAAGGCGCAATGCCACCGCATTGGAGGTTGCGCCTGATCGGCGCGGGCTGGCCTGGGGGCTGCTCGTTGGTGGCCCTGAAAGCGCCACGCTTCCACGGAGACAGAGGCGCAGAGGCGGCTCCGCATGGTTCGCCTGCCGGGGGAGCAAGACTAACGCTTACCCGTGGTAGCAGGCGGCAGCGATCAGGCTGCCGGTTGGGGCTTCTCCTTTGCAACCGTCCAGCCTTGCGGTTTGAGGGCGTGGTTCAGGAAATAGACCACGGCGCCGGCGGCGATGAGGATCATGCCAAATTTGAATGAGCTCATGCCCAGGACATACTCGGTCTCGCTGCGAACCAGGTCAAAGCCCAACAACAAGACAGGAGGGATGCCGATCGCAATCGCGCCCACGATTCCGCCGGGCACGCGGAAGGGCCGCGCCAGTTGCGGCTCGCGGAAGCGCAGAAAGACCAGCGCGACGAATTCCAGGGTAAGGCTGGCGCCATAGAGCAGGATATCAATGGTCACCAGGCGCTCGAAGCCGAGGCCCAGGCACATGGCCCAGCCGAGAGCGAGGGCAAGAATCGCAACCCAGGGCGCCCGGCGGCCATTCAGGCGGGCGAAGACGCGCGGCAGCATGCCATCCTGCGCCATGGCCAGAGGCAGGCGCGAGTAGCTCATCACCAGGGCGTTGAACATGCCGAAGGCGCTCATCATGCCGCCCAGCACCAGGCCGATGCGCAGCAGCGGGCCGCCCAGCAGGCCGGCGATATCCGCCCAGGAGCCGGTTTCCCAGGCGCCGGCGGGCAGCCCGGTCATCCAGACGGCCGCGACCGGAACCACGTAGGTGAGGGTCACCAGAACGACGGCCGCCACCATGGCCCGCGGGTAGGTGCGCTGCGGGCGCTCGACTTCGGTAGCGATGGTCGAGGCGTTGTCCCAGCCCATGTAGTTCCACATGCAGATGAGCAGGCCGCCGATGATATCCACCTTGGAGGTGGTGGGCGTGGTGACCGCGTGCAGCAGGCCCGCGTACTTGAAGGGCGAAAGCACTACGATCAGCGCAAAGGGCGCCGAGAGCAGAAAGAACAGCCAGAGCGAGGTGGTGGAAACCACCTTCACCCCGGCGATATTGAGAACCACGCAGGCGGTGACCACCGCCAGGCCGACCATCCAGCCGCGATGCCCCTGATTGAACCAGGGGAAAAGGCGGGTCAGGTAGAGCACGAAGAGGGTGGGGTAGATCGCCATGTCGAAGATGGAGGCGGCCAGCGAGAGCCAGGCTTCCTGGAATCCCCAGAAGTTGCCCATGGCGCGCCGCACCCAGGAGTAGTAGCCGCCTTCGTGGGGCAGGGCGCTGGAAAGCTCGCCGATCATGAAGGCGGCGGGCAGGCTCCAGAGAATGGGCGTCAGAGCGAGAAACAGAATGGCCCGGCCGTACCCGGCGCCGTGCACGATATCCTCGATGCCGTAGGTGCCACCGGAGACCATAAAGAAGGTCGCAGCGACCAGGGGCCACAGGGTAAGGCGAACCGATTTTTTCCGGCTGGGGATGGCGGTGGGGGGCTGGAGTGCCTGACGCGGGGCGCTAGCTGTGGACAATTTCGACGGCTTCCTCCTCGGAGCGAATCACTTTCACCGCCTCGTCTTCTGCTTTGACCAAACCTGCCGTCGAGGCTCCCGGTACGAGCAGTTTTCCGGGCATTGGGCGAAGTTACTTCGCAATCGCAGAATACGGGAAATTTCCACAGACGCAAGTATTTTTTTGAAAAATTTCGTGCGCCAGGTCCGGGACGGAGGTAACAGCGCCACCAGATCACACCGGGAAGCCACCGCAGGCGGCGGCTCAGAGTTTCAGTTCCCAGGTCTCGGCGACCAGGTCTTTGCGGCCCCAACTGCGATGCGGCTTTTGCCGCGCGCGCCTGAAGCCGGCCTGCTGATAGAGATGACGGGCGGCGGGCAGTTCACTTTGAGTCCACAGGACGACTCTGCGATACCCGCACTCGCGCGCGAAGCTGACGCACTGGGAAACCAGCCGGCTTCCGATTCCCAGCCCGCGGGCACTGGGCTCGACCAGCAACAGCCGCAGTTTGGCCACGGTCTTAGTTTTCTTTACCAGGAAAATTGAGCCGGCGCGCTCGCCGTTTCTCTCGGCAATCCAGCAACGCTCGCGCCTGGGGTCAAAATGGCGAATGAAGGCAGCCACGATCTCCGCGACCAGGGCTTCGAAACGCTCGTCGTAGTGATACTCCCGGGCATAAATTTCGCCGTGGCGCTGCACTACCCAGCCCATGTCGCCCGGCCGGTGCCGGCGGAGAATATAGGGCACCGGTCCGGGCTGAGCTGCCTCTCCCCGCGGCCCCGGCGAAGGCCCCGCGGGCCTGCCGGGCGAGTGCTTTTCACCCAAAGGCGCAGGCGGGCGCAGGATGCCTTCGATTTTGCGCATGGCTGCGACCAAGACTTGTTGCCGGGAAGAAGAAAGCTTTGCCAGCATGGCGGCCACTTCTGCGCTGGAGCGCCGGTCGAGGGGATCGAAAACCTTGCGTCCGCTGGGGCTGAGGGCAAGCAGGATTCGACGGCGATCGGCGAGCGAAGGCAGGGCCCTGACCCAGCCATGCCTTTGGAAATTCTGCAGCATGCGGCTGAGATAGCCGGGGTCGAGGCCCAGCTCATGGCATAACGCTCCGGCCGTCAGGCGCTCATGATGGGCCAATTCGTAGAGCACCCGCACCTCAGTCAGGGAAAACTGACTGCGGAGCAAATGTTCCTGCAGCACGCCAATTTGGCGGGTGTAGAAGCGATTGAAACGGCGAACGGCGTGGATGGAACGCGCCGAAACTGAAGCCGGGGCTGCCACGTCCAGAGTTTAGGCAACTTAGTTGACTGAGTCAACTAAGTTGCCACCGGGCAGGAAGCCGCTCAGCCCATGTTGGAGAGGTTGAAGTTCACGGTCACGCTGGTTTCCACTTCGACCGGATTTCCATTCAGCACATAGGGCTTGTAGCGCCACTGCTTTACGGCCTGAATGGCGGCGGGCACCAGCATGGGGCTGCCACTGATCACTTTGAGGTTCTGAATCTGGCCCTGCCTGGAGATGATTGCATTCAGAACCACGGTGCCCTGAATCCGGGCCTGGCGGGCGATGGCCGGATACTGGGGCTCAACCTTGTGAATGAGCAAGCCCTGGGTTACGCCCTGCGAGACCTTCACGCGCTCAAGCTTGGGCGGCGGCGGGGCGGTGCCTGAATTCAAAATACCGCCCAGAACGCCTCCGGGAGTTCCCCCTTCGACGCCGCCGGCAACTCCGCCGGGAACGCCGGCTACTTCACTGGGCGGCGCAGGGTTGGCGGGCTCAGGCGCGGTGTTGATGGTTTGGGGAATTTTCGTGGGCGTGCGCAGCGCGTCTAACTGCGTGGTAGTGGTCTTGACCACCGGGGGACGCGTGGCCTGGGTGGCGGCAGCGGGCGGCGGTGGCGGCGCGGGCGGGGGAGGGGCTACCAACATGGTGCTCAGTTCGGGCACGGGCAGCGTTTGAGTGATCATCAACGGAATAATGATCACCATGGCCACAATGGCAGCTTCCAAGGTAAACGACATGAACGCGCTCATGCCGCGGCGGTTCTGTATGCCGTGAGCATGCTCCAGAAGAACGTCATCGAACATCAGCTCACCTCGCTTCCGGGGAGGCGCAGCGTGCTCCTCACCCAAAGATTTCTTCGGCTATGGCTTCATCGTTTTTTGATGGTGGAAGGGGACGTGAGGTTTCTAAACAGATGGCGTGTAAGTTGTTGATGTATAAGTCTCTAAGGGATATTCGGAGTTTGTGGCGGAGGGGGCTGTAGGTCGCCCTCAGGAATCTATTTACTGAATTTTCTGCAGTCTGGAGATGAGTTTTTGCGCCAGATTTTCCTCGGATTCAGACCACAAAAGGCGGGCCGTCGCGCCGGAGTTTTTCTCCAGGCGAATGGTGAGCTCGACCAATTTCTGCACGTTGTCCCGCACTCCCGCTTCGGCATCGGGTGTGAGGTGCATCTCCTCGTGAAGGAATGGGGTGTCAAGACCGAACTCGATCTCAATGTTGCCCTGGGTTTCCGATTCGTTCTGCTCGAATTCAGGGCCGCGCACGACGAACTTTACCGGCACCGGCCGAAGGGCCCACTGCGGGCCGGCTTGGGAGGGAGTCCAAAGGTCCCAGGAGGCCTCGAAAACATAGGCATAGTCGTCGTGCAGGAGATCGGAGGCGGCCTGGACGGCTTCTTCGGGAGGGACTCCGGGGTCGAAGCGGCGCTCGAGGATGGTTGGCTCTTCCCAGGAAACCGGGTGAAGAGCGAGGTAAGTGATGCCGGGCCGCGAGGCAGAGAAAGGGAACTGGGTCATTACCGCGAGCGCGTGGGTGAGGAGGTCTTCGGTTTCGCTGCCGCGAAACCACAGGCTGAGATAGAGAGGATCGGGCATGGGCGGCCTATGTGGTTATTGTAAACGCGGATGGGCGAGGAAGAGCGTTCAACCACGGAGGCACGGCTTTTAACCACGAAGGGCACGAAGGGCAGGAAGGAAAAACTCAACCACGGAGGGCGCAGAGGAAAGGCCTTGACCAGGGAGACACGGAGGCACGGAAGAGCCGATTCCAACCGGCCGGTTTTTTGGGGCAAAAAAAATCCCGGAGGGTTCCTCCGGGATCAGCGGGCGACTTTATTTTCAGAGAACCAGCGGGGAAGGCGGACCGCAGGGATGAACGGGCAGTCAGCGAAGCAGGGCTAAGCTTTGCGGCGGCGGCGCGAAGGAGGAGCGGAAGAGGCGAAGCCTCCCTCGCAAAGGCGGTCAATGCTGGCGGCCAGCTGCTCGAGAGCGTCGTTGCTGCCGATGCTGCCCTGATTGCCGAGAATCTGGCTGATGCGCGCCGGACCTTGCGGGCGGGCGCGGTTCAGGTCCAGATCATTGGTGACCTCGCGCAGAATGCTGGAGTTGACCTGGCGCTGCATCATGGCCCGTGCCAGCAGCAGGGAATTGAAGCAGAGCTTGTTGATTTCGCGGGGAATGCCGCCGCTGCGCTTCCAAATGGCGGCGATGACGGCGGGAGCAAACAGCGGCGGCCCCTCGTATCCGGCGACGCGCAAGCGGTGCTCGATGTAGCGGGCGGTATCTACCAGGCTGAAGGGCGCCAGGGTGGTGACCATGCAGATGCGCTGGGAAAGCTGGGCGGCGTCGGGATTGGCCAGAGTCTGGGCCAATTGCGGCTGGCCGGCAAGAATGATGTGCAGAAGTTTTTCGGTAGAGGTCTCGAAGTTCGATAACAAACGCAAAGTTTCGAGAACGGGAGCAGACAGGGCCTGAGCCTCGTCAACGATCACGATGGTACGCCTGCCGGCGCGGCGCTCGCGCAGCAGCAACTGGTTGATCGTATCCTGCAGGTTCATCCAGTCGGTATCTTCCGCGGTCCCGCCCAATTCGTGAATCAGGTAGCGGAGAAAATCGCGCGGAGTGCCTTGCGTCTGAAACAGAAATGCGGTGCGGGCCGCCTTATCAAACTGCTCCAGAATGCTGAACAGCATGGTGGTCTTGCCCATGCCGGGGGGCGCGATGAGGGCCTGAAAGCCGACGGAACATTCGATGCCCACCAACAGAGACGCCTTGGCCTCGGCGTGGGTCTTGCTTTCATACAAGTAACGGGTGTCGGGCGTGACTCCGAAGGGATTATCGGCAAGACCATAGGCCTCGGCCAGAAATTTCGGGCCGCGCACTTTGATCTTGGGCGGAATGCGCCCTCCGGCACTGCGGCGCGCCTGCGGCGCGTTCGCTGGAACTGGAGTGGGCCTCATTTCCAGGGTGCGGGCGCCGGCTGCGGCGCCTTCGGAAGCGTAGTTGCGATTGGTGAGCGGAGGAGACATGGTTGGCAAGTTTACTCCTTGGTTGCGAGCCGACAGCTAGTGAGAGGTGAGGGTTTTCCCGACAGATTTTTCACGGACGTTCTCAGCCCCAGGGTTTGATGCGAATATCGCCGGGCTGATCCACCCAGCCGGCTTCGGCCGCCACCCACAGCTTGCGCAGGGAGAGGGAGCCGTTGGTTCCGGTGATGAAAATGTTGGTGAGCCACTGCTGGTCGTTGCGCTGGGGATAGTCGCTGCGATAGTGGCTGCCGCGGCTTTCGGTGCGCAGGGCGGCGGCGGCGATGATGGCCTCGGCGACATCGAGCAGATTGCGATGTTCGAAGGCCAGGGCCAGATCGAGAGGCTCGGCGATGCGGAGACGATGGGCGAGAAGGCCGCGCTGCTCCTCCACGTGGCGTTTGGCGCGGCAGAGAGACTCGGCGTCTTTTTCGACCAGCAAGGTCTCCCACATGGCGCGCTGCAGGCGGGCGCGCAGGGCCATGGGAGTTTGATCGCCCGCCGCCTGAGAGAACCTGGCGGCTCGTTCGGCGACGGGATCGGCTGCTGAATCTGGAACATTTGCGCCGGGCTTAGCGGCGGCGACCTGCGCGGCCTTGGCGCCGGCGCGCCAGCCGAAAACCTGCGAGCCGCTGAGCATGGTGCCGCCCAGGCGATCGGCGCCCTGCCAGCCGGCGGCCTCGCCGGCGGCGAAGAGGCCGGTGATGTTGGTCTGGGCATCGCGATCAATGCGCAGGCCGCCGTTGCTGGTGTGGTGATGGTTCTGGATCTGCACCAGGTCACGGCGCACGTCAATTCCGCGCGAGAGCATGAAAGGCTCGAACAGTCCCGGCTCGAAGCCGCGCTTAGCTTCAGAAAGATCGAGGAAGACTCCGTCATGAGCGGTGGCATTCCCCTTGAGGACTTCGCCTTTGATGGCGCGATCGAGATGGATGGTGGCATCGCGGCCGCTTACCGGCCAATGGATGGCCTTGACCTTGGAAACATCGGCGAGGCTGACGCCCGGAGGAAGATAATCCTCGACGAAAGCCTTGCCGTGGGCATTGACCAGGCGATAGGGCTTATCCATGTCGTAGAGCATGACCATGGCCTGAGCGGGCCAGGTGGTGGCCAGGCCTTGCTGCATGAACTCCATGTTGAATAGCTCGGCGCCGGCGCGCAGGGCCATGGCGTAGGCATCGCCGGTGTTGCCGGCAGGATTGAAGCTGTAGAGAAAAAGCTGGCCGACGCCGCCCGCGGCCAGAACCACGGCGCCGGCCTCGAAGAGCAGGGGCTCGCCGTTATCGTCAATGCCGACGGCGCCGAGGCAACGGCCGTTCTCGACGATGAGGTCAACAATGTTGGCGCGCTGAACCACCTGGGTGTTGGTGCCTTCGATGATGGCTTTCTGGGTGTTGACGATATTGTTGGTGCCGTCTTTTTCATCGGCGGGCATGGTGGCGAAGAATTTGCTTTTGAGCTTGAGGCCCATTTCCTCCAGGCGCTGGATTGCGGCGCCGACTTCTTCCACCCAGAGACGGCACAGATCCGGGTCGGCCATGCCCAGGCCGGCCTGCAGCATGTCGCGCAGGACGAGCTCCGGGGGATTGATGAAACCGCCCTTGGGGCCGACGGTACGCATGGTCCAGAAATCACCCAGCGGGTTGGAGGTTGCGCCGGCGCCGCGCTTGCCGGCGACACCGAACTGGCCTTTCACGGCCATCATGGTGCGCGCACCGCTTTCGTGAGCGCTGATGGTGGCGGCAGTGGCGGCGCCGCCGCCGCCGATGATCAGAACATCCGTTTCATAGCGTTTCATAATTTGTTTGGCCGGTTTGCCGGGAACAACAAGCTGCTTGTTCAGGAAAGAAACTCTGAAAGATTGATCGAATCGAGCACGTCTTGAGGGACGCGGTTTTTTACAATGCGGCGCGCGGGGTTGAGCGGACGAGTGGCATCGAGGCCGAACTTGGCAGTCATGCCATCGGGCGAGTCGCAGGAAGGATCCAGTTCCGTGCCCTGCGAGGGTGGAGAAATATGGATATCGCGATCGGGGCGCACGTTCAAAGCCACGGCGGTCGAGACCTGGCGGAGATCTGAGATGTCAATGTCGGAATCCACCACAACTACCTGCTTGACGTAAATGTCGCTCGAGAGGAGTGACTCGATCAGGCGGCGGGGCTGAGTATCGTCTTGTTTTCGCAGGCTGGCGAAAACCGTGAGCGGCAAGGGCACGCGAACGCTGACCGTGGAGGGCACGGCAGCGCGGGCAGCCTGCAAGAGATGATGCTCCATGCCGAGGACGGGAAGAACGAGATGCTCGGCGTGGCCGCTGACGATATCCTGAAAAATTGGCTCACGCCGGGTGGTGATGGCGTGCACCTGAAATGCGGGGCAGGACGCGTTGCCCGTCGAGTAGCCGGTAAATTCGCCGAAGGGACCCTCGTTGATGCGGGTGCGCGGAGGTACGGCGCCCTCCAAAACGATTTCGGCATCGGCGGGCACCTGCAGGGCATTGGAAATGCACTTCACCAGAGCGAGCGGCGACTGCTGCAGACCTCCGATGATGCCGTACTCCTCGGTTTCAGCCAGGCCGGAATAGAGCGCGCCCAGCGAGAGCGCGGGATGCACCCCCAGAAAAGCGGCGATGGGCATGGCTTCGCCGGCATTCTCATATTTCCTGTAGATCTGGTCGAGATGTTTGCCTTTGGCCATGAAGATGCCGGTGGTGTTGCGGTCAACGATCATGAGGCGATGGAAGCTGAGATTTGATTTTCCGGTCTCGGGATCGCGCGCGACCACGATGGCGGCGGTGATGTAAGGCTGCGCGGAGTCACCTTGGTGATAGATGAAGCGGGGAAATGATTCCAGGTTGACGTCTTTCCCGGTGAACACCTGCTCCTGCGCTACTGCCTGGGGTTTGAGTTCGGGCCTAACCGGCTGGGCCACACGCGCGGCATAAACCTGAGGCAACTCCGCGACCGTGCAGCTCAGTGCCAGGGCCAGCCGCGCGGTGGCGCCGCAAACGTTGGTGACAACCGGAAACGACGAACCTGCCACCGAGCGGAACAGCAGAACCGGAAAGCGAAACGACTGTTCCAGCTTGGTGAGGATTGCCGTGGTCTCGTACTTCGGATTCACCGTGCGATTCACGGTGATCAGGTCGCGGGGCCGCTCCTGCCGCACCTGCTCAAGAAAGGCGCGCAAATCGTGCATGGCTAGGCAGCGTACGTTTTCGCCGTTCCGATGTCAAAGAAGTGCGCCGCCAGGCCGCTGCGGTTGATTTTGCCCGAGCTGGTCTTGGGCAGGCCCTCGGAGAAATGAATCTCGCGCGGCACTCGCACCACGGGCAGCGACTTCAGGCAATGGGTGCGAATCTCTTCGCTTTTCACCTGCATTCCCGGATGCAGCACCACGCAGGCGACGATGCGCTCGCCTAAAGTCTCGTCAGGAATTCCGAGGGCCGCCGACTCGCGAATTGCCGGATGCGCCTCGAGAACCGCCTCGATTTCCCGGGGAAAGACGCGTTCGCCGGCGGACTTGATCATTTCGGAGCTGCGGCCGAGAAGGTAGAGGTAACCCTCTTCGTCGAACCGGCCAAGATCGCCAGTATGCAGGCGGCCCCGGCTATCAATCTTGCCTGAGGTGATTTCATCGCCCGAGACGTAGCCACGCATCACGTTGGGGCCGCTGACCACAACCTCGCCCGCCGCGCCGGGCGCGGAGAAGGTTCGATCACCCTCCACCAGTTCGACGCGCACGCCGGGAATGGGGAGGCCGCATGACCCAGGCTTAGTCAAAACCTCAGCGGGCGCGAGGTTGGTGATGCGGGGGGAAGTTTCGGTCTGGCCGTAGCCAATGTGGACTTGCACGCCGGGCAGAGCTTCAGAAAGCTTTCGCAGGCGGTGGGGCGCCATGGCACCGCCAGTGACGACGACGTAGCGCAGAGTGGATGGTGGAGCGGCCGGCAGACTGGTGCGCTCGAGCAGCATGGAGTAGTGATAGGGGACGCCGGAAAAGCCCGTGACCTTGTGCCTGATCAATTCGTCGGCAACCGACTGGGGAAACTGGAAGCCGGCAGAGAAAACCATGGTCCCGCCGATGAGCGCGTGCGTGAGCAACTGCATGCGCCCGTGGATAAAGTGCAGGGGCACGACCACCAGGATGCTGTCGTCGCTGGTCAAGCCCATCAGTTGATTCACCGAGGTGATGTTCGAAATCAGGTTGCGGTGCGAGAGCATGACGCCCTTGGGGCGGCCGGTGGTGCCGGAGGTATAGATGATGAGCGCCACAGCATTTTGGGAAATCGGCGGCGGCCGGAACGGTTCGGACTCTGCGGCCAGGATTTCGTCAAGCGAATAATGGCGGCAGCCCGCGACAGGGGAGGGCACGGCCTGGGCGGTGAAGACCATGGGCGGGATCCATTCCTCGCTCGATTTGGCCAGGCGCTGCAGCTGGCGCGGCGAAGCCACGAGCGCCAGCGGTTTCGATTCCGCCAAAATTCCTGAGATGGTTTCTGTCCCTGCCAGGCAGGGAACATCTACCACTTGGGCGCCGCTCTTGATCACGCCCCAGAAAAAGACCACCGCGGCCAGAGCATTCTCGTGAAGTATCGCGACGCGGCTGCCGGGACCAATGTTCAGGCTGCGCAGGCGGGCCGCGACCTGGCCGCTCTGCCGCTGCAGCGCGGCGAAACTGATGCTCTCGCCGGGAAAGATGAGCGCGGTTTTCTGCGGGAAGCGCTCCGCCGAATTAGCCAGCAAATCGAACAGCAGCATTGGTTGATCTCCTGTGTGCTACTTCGCCGAAACGGCGTGGATGGCGCGGCTCAGATGGCGCAGCCGCAGGCGGCTGAACTTCTGCACAATTCCCTGCAGACCCGCCTGCCGGAACGCAGCGCGAATATCTCTGAACTGGCCACGGAACAGTCCCTTGCTGATGTCATCATGGAAGCGCTGGCGGAAGCTGCCGTCTTCGATATGGCGAGAGACGGTGAGGAAGCGTTGCCCGGTGGTCTGAGCTTGTTCGGGGCCGGGTGCGACGCCCCAGCCGGAATCGCTGAGCCAGACCGGATTCGCCGAAATGCGGACCACTTCTCCGCGGCCGTTGAGTCCGATGACGGCGGCGATGCCTTCGCGCTCGAGCGGCGAATACATCATGCCCGAGGAGATGCTGCCCAGGCCATAGAAGCAAGCCGCGTGACCGTGTTGAGTCTTGATCAGCTTATGGCCGCTGATGCGATGGGAATGGCAGGCGGCGACTACGGCGAAACCCGCGTGGGCCAAGGCGTCCATCATTTCGACGTCGGCAGGCTCGGGGTAGTTCGTGCGCTCCAGGCCGGCGTGCAAAAGGGCGATGCAGCACTGCGCGCGCTGCTCGCTCATGGCCGCGAGCGCGATCTTTCCGCGCTCGAGATTCGCGGCATCGGTGCCGGCTTTAGTTGCCGTGGCCGGAACCGCGCTGATGTTGGCCGCGGCCCAAAAGCCCACGCGCACCCCGGTGGGCGACTCCCACACGAAGACCTCGGGGGGATGGGAAAGGGTGCGCCCACAGCCCAGAGGAACCAGGCCGTTCCTGGCTAGGGCGGCCCGGGTGCGTTCAAATCCGGCCAGGCCGTAGTCGAAGATGTGGTTGTTCGCCAGCCCCACGGCCTGTACCCGCAGCGCCTTCAGATAGTGCAAGGTTTCTTCGGGCGCGGCCAGGGTAGCCCCCAAGCCGCCATTCGGTGGCGCAGGCAAGCCCGCGACATCCACCGGCGACTCCAGGTTCGCGATGCCCACGTCGGCATCCTCGAAAAGCACGCGAGCCTGCTCGGCCATGGCCTGGCAGGTTGCGGCATCGCGCGGCTGCAAACTGCCAGCGGGCAGGTAGTCGCCGGCGATGGCTACTTTGCAGGCCGCCAGTTCCCGGGTTTGCTCCCATAGAATCATTCGCGTCTCCGGATGCGCAAGCCGGGCTCAGTCGTTGCCGAGGGCGCTGACCGCGCCGCCGGGTTGAGCATTGGCCACCACGCCATTCCGCCGCCGCTCGACGAACTCGACAATGTTGCGCGGGGTAGCGAAATTTTCGGGAGTGAAGTCCTCGTTCTGAATGCTGAGGCTGAAGGTATCGCCCACCCAGAGAATGAGCTCCAGCATGGCGGTGGAATCGAGCTGGCCCTCCTGAGTCAGGTTGGTATCCATGGCGATGGAGCCGCCCTGAACCGAGAGCTGGGTGCGGATGTAGTTGAGAATGGTTTCGCCGGTATTCATGCAAGTCTCCTTTGTTGTTCTTCTTTGAAGATCACTGGGGGAGAAACGACCCACTGGTCGAGATTCCTGATAATGACGCCGAGACCTTTGGAAGAGGCTTCCTGCTCGGGCGCTAGCTCAACGATGTCTTCGAGCAACAGACTCTTGTTCTGGCGCTTGCCTTCGAGAAATTCGAAACCCGGAACGCGGCGGCTGAAGATTTCGGCAGCCCGTGAAAGGATGCCGGTTTCGCCCACCAGCGCGCCCAGCTGACAGCTCAAGCCGTTTTCTTTAGCCAGTTGAACCAATCGCCGAGATCCGAGAAGCCCGCCGCACTTGCCGATGCGAATGTTGAAAACGTCGGCGGCACGCGCAGCGATCAGGGTTTGCGCATCTTCCAGGGTGCAGAGGGATTCATCGGCGACGACGGCGATGCCGGTCTCCTCGCGCACCCGGCGCATGCCTTCGAGATCGCGCGCCGGAACCGGCTGTTCGATGGAGCGGATGTTGAGGCGGCGCATCGTGCGCAGCACTTCCACGGCGTACCCCGCGCTCCAGGCGGCGTTGGCGTCGAGCCGCAGAGGATGCTCAGGGCCGAATATCCCTTGCACCAGCGTGAGGCGATGCAAGTCATCGTGCAGCCCGACTTTTACTTTGACGTGGCGCTTGCCCGCCAGGCGAAGCAGCATGCAGTGTTTTTCCAGGCTGTGCGTGGCCACGGCGAAGTCTATGACTACGCCGGGAGGCAGCTCAGGTTCGGTTTCGGGCCCGAGCACATCGCCCACCGCAAAGGCAAATGCTTTGCCGGCAAGATCGAGGGTTGCAGACTCCCAGCCGGCCAGCGTCGCGAGAGCGCGTCCACTCAGGTCGAGTTCCTGGCGCAGGGCTGGCAGCAGGTCATCACGTCCGGTGAAGCGGCGCCCGAGCCAGCGCTGTACCAGGGCCGGGATTTCCTGGCCCAGAGTGCTTTCCACGGTTTCGCCGGTCAGATAAGGGCGGGGCAAGACCTCGCCCACGCCAATGTGGCCGGCCTCCGACTTGACGATCAGGATGACCGCCTCGGTGGCGCGCCGGCGCTGCAGGGTGTGGGCGAAAACCGAGGTAAAGGGAATCCGGATGTGGTAGGCGATTACGCTGCTAATTCGCATGAGACTTGATCAATGATTTCGAACTGCGCGGGCCACTTGGGATCGCGCGTGAGGCAGGAGAGCTTTACCTGAGCGTCACTGACGCCGGCCTGGACCTTGCGCTGCTGCAGCGCCGCATAGCTGCCCGCGGGCACGATGTAGAATTCCGGCGCGCCGAGACGATGAGACGAGCGCTTGGAGTGATATTCGACGTTGCGGCAGCCCAGGTCGCGATCCATTTCCATCAGAAAGCGAATCAAGAGTTCGCGCTCAGGGGCGTCTTCCACTTCGGCGATGAGCGCATAGTGCGGGAATGGCTTGAAGATGGGGCACAGGGTGAAGGCGCGCAAGGGCAGGCCAAGCCGCGAGGCCGCGCCGTGGATGGCGTGCGCGACCTGGTCTTCGGTGAGTTTTTCACCGGTTAAAGAGCAGGTGTGCCCGGTGCGGTGGAGAAATTCGATTACCGGCGTGGCGCCGATGAAATCTCTTACCTGCACCACATCGCCGATGTTGTAACGGTAGAGCCCGCCCGAAGTGCTGAGAACGACGACATATTTTTTGCCGGCTTCGATCTCGTGAGCCAGCAGCGTGGGAGGATCCTGATGATCGGCGAGCTCCGCCGGGATGAACTCGTAGAAGTGAGTTTCTACGGCCAGGGCGCCGCCGCTGACGCCATCTTCATAGGGAACGGCGATGATGCCCTCTGAAGCCATAGTGATGTAATCCCTCTGGGGAACGGCGCCAAGAGATTGCTCGAGCAGATCGAGGTAGGGCCGCACCATGGGACTGCGCCAGCAGATGGCCAATTGCAGGTCAGGCCAGAGATTGGCCAGCGGCAGCTTGTTGCTCAAGACTGACCGCAGCTGCTCGGCGCGCAGCGGGCTGCCCCGATAGCGGGCGGCGACGTATTGGCGGATTTGCGGTTCCACGGCCATGGCGGCAGAGAGGCCGCCGCGCTTGATATCTTCCTCGAGAAGGTCGCCGTAGGTTGCCAGAACTTCCAACAGGCGCACAATCGTACTCGGATTCAGAGTCATGAGCACGGAGACATTGCTTTCCAGCAGCACGCGGGCAATGGTGTAGTAACGGGCTTCGGCGTCGGAAATTTTAAGGATTTCGCGCGGCAGCGGATATTGCTGGGTGCGGTCGCCGCCGCCGAAGGCGTTCCAGAAGGAGCTTTCCGAACCGCAGAGTGCGCCGCCGGGCGCGGTTTGCTCCTGGCTTCCATCGGAAAAGTTGGCGATCAGATGGCCGCGGACCATCTCCGGATGGTCGCCGCGAACCATGCTCCAGTAGGTCTGGAAGGCGCGCCATTTATCGCGGATGAAGCCGCTGTTGAGCGGAATGTACTTGGGCAGAGCGGTGGAACCGCTGGTGATGAAGAAGCGGCGGACCGGCTCTGAAACCAGCACGCCTTGCTCGCCGCGAACCATGCGGTCCACGTAAGAGCGAAAGCCTTCGTAGTTGCAGATTCTGACCGCGCCCTGGAAATCGCGCACCGATTGGATCGAGGGAAAGCCGTGCGCCCTGCCGTATTCGCAGGTTTCGTTGGGGCGAATGACGCGCCGCAAAAGCGCCTCGCGCTGCGCCGCCTCGGGGTTGGCCGAACGGAAGCGCGATCGTAGTTGGTCTGCAGTAGTGTTGTTCATCATGGCGGTAATTTTCTAGGCGGAGTGCTTCAGTGGTTGAGCGCAACGGCGCATCCAGAGTTCGATGTGGTTTGTGATCTGGCCGGGGGCCTCGAATTGCATGGCGTGCTGGCACTCGAGGGTCGCGATCGTAGCCAGGGACGAGTCCAGCCGCTGAATGGCCTTCAAGGTGCGTTGGTTGTCGGCGGTCTGGTCCTGCGATGCCAGGAGAAGAAGCACTGGAAGTCTTAACTGAGGGAGACGGAGGTTGGCCGAAAAAGACATTTCTCCGCTGATACGGAAAAAGCGGGGTGTAAAGGCGCGCTGCGTGAGCAAGTCGTGGCGAATGAATTCGCGCACGTCTTCGCGGCCGGAAAACATTTCCGGGGTCAGGGGCGAGGGCAAGCCGGGGAAGTCATCCGGCATATCGCCCCGGGCCGCGTACTCCTGGGCCACAACCCGCCGAACCTCGGCAGCGGGAAATAATCCAGGCGCCAAAAGCACCAGGCCACTGAGCTGGGTGCCGAGCTCGAGAGCCGCGTGCACCGCCGGAATTGCGCCCCAGCTCCATCCAACAAGATAAGCCGGAAGCCCGGCGGCCTCGATTTCGACGAGTTGAAACAGATCGGAGACCAACGCTGGGCCCGAAGGCGCATCCCCGCGGCTGATCTGGTTCATGCCCGTGCCGCGGCGGTCGGCGCCAATGACGTTCAACCCCAAACCTGAGAGCAACTCCGCCAGCTCGAGAAACCACCCCGAATGGCTCATCATGCCATTCACCAGGATGATTGTTCCCGTGGCTGTACCGCGCGCCGGCCAGTGGCGATAGCGCAATTCGTAGCCATCGTCGCAGGTCAGCGAACAGATGTGGCCCGAGCGAACAATGTCAGAATGAGAGGCGGATTGCATTATTCAGGGCAACTCTCTTGGATCTTTCGTTCCCAGTTCCTGGTTTTCAGTTTTCGGTTCAGGAAGTGACCATTCCGCCGCATTGGTTGATGGTCTGGCCGTTGATGCCTCGGGCCTCTGGCGTGCTCAGAAACAGCGCCAGGCCGGCCACTTCTTCGGCGGTGATCAGGCGGCGCTGGGGGTTGTGAGCGGTGATCTGCTCCAGGTATTCATCGGCGCTCTTGCCGAACATGGCGCCTCGCGAGGCCATGGCGTCGCGCATCAGCTCGGTATCCACGTGCCAGGGGCAGATGGCGTTGCAGGTGATGCCCAGCTTGGCGACTTCGAGTGCAATTGCTTTGGTAAAGCCAATGATCGCGGCTTTGGAGGCGGAGTAAGCGCTGGCGTGGGGGGCGCCGGCCTGGCCGGCGATGGAGGAGATATTGATGATCCTTCCCGACCTGGCGCGAATCATATGGGAAATTACTGCTTTGCTGCACAAGTAAGTTCCAAAGACATTCACGTCGAACATTTTCATCCACCGGGCATCGTCGGAGAGCGCGAGGCTGGAAATGTAGTTGGCGCTGGCGGCGTTGTTGACCAGGATATCCACGCGCTTGAGCTCGGCGATGGACTGCGCGACCATGCGTTTCACCGAGTCGCGGTCGCTGACGTCGGTCTTCACCGCGATGGCCTTGCCGCCTTCAGAGGTGATGAGGCCGCCCACTTCATCCAATTGTTCGCAGGTTCGCGCCGCGAGCACCACGGCAGCGCCGGCGCGCGCAAAAGTAAGCGCGATCTGCCGGCCCAGGCCGCGGCCGGCGCCGGTCACGATGGCTACTTGTCCACTAAGAGTTGAATTCATAAAGTGCGAAGCAGGATTAAGGGATTATTATTCGCGCGAAAGTGACCGTGAGCCTGCACTCCCGGCGTGCGCGACATGCACTTTCGATACTCGCGGTGGCACAAAGGTAATGGTAATTTCGGGTGCAGAAAGACCCGAGAGACCGGCGGCCCGAGTAGTCGTGCCGGCTCCCAAGCTATTGCTGATCAAGCGTTCTGACCTCTTCGTCCTCGAATCCATGGCGTTGAAATCCCAGGCCGGGCTGCAGCTGGGCTCAGCCGCAAAGCGCCCGCACAGAGGAGACTCGTTGTGAAAACAGTCGCGCAAATGGTTGTTTTGCTCAGCGCCGTGACGGTAGCGTTCGCCCAGGCTCCCGCGCCGCCGGCCATCTATGGCACCGGCTGGCAGGCTTTTTCGCAGGGTCTGGAAAACCTGAGAATCGGGCCGGATGGGCCGAAGTTCGACATTCGGTTTCGGGCCGAGCACAGCGACAAGATCAAGAGCGTGATCGTTTTTATGAAGACCGGGTCGGGCTATTCCGGCGGCACCGGCGGTCTGGTCAACATTTCGCTGCAGAGTGATGATGGAACGGCAAACCACTTTGCTTCGGGCACGGAGCTGGATTCCTCGCAAGCAGCGCCTGGCAACCCCTCTTCCCCCACATTTCGCGAGTTCCCTTTCAGCGGCAACACGGCCCTCACGGCCGGAACGCTTTATCACTTGGTGATCACCAACGCCGATCCCTCCCCCAACACCAATTACGTTTCGTTGAACAACATTGACAATCCGGGAGAAAGCCCCAACCCCTACTACTCGTTTACCGACTGGGGGTTGAACTGGGTTTCGAAATCGAGCTGGGCGCTGAAATCCAACAGTACGCCTATTGCCGATATCAAGTACGTGGGTGGAGAGAGCCAGGGAGAGGGTTACATTGATGCCCTCGGCGGCAGCGGACTGTTCAACATTCAGGGAAGCAGCCAGGCGGCCGAGTTCTTCACTGTCTCCGGGGGAAATAAGACCGTCACCTCGGTCAGCGTTCATATTCAGAAATCCGGCTCGCCGGGCGATTTGACGATCACCCTGGCCAATGGCGATGGTTCGGTGATCGAGCAGGGAACGATCCCGGCATCCTCGGTGGGCACCAACTACACCTGGGTGACGCTGCCTTTCAATTCCAGCCATGTGTTGAATAACGGCTCCAGTTACCGGCTTGCGCTCAGCTCGGCTGACGGCTCCGGAAGCTACCAGGTCTTTCCTTTGCAGGATGGCGTTAAGTACGGCCTGGTCGTGCCCAGTGAATTTCAAGATGGCTACTACCAGAACAACTCAGGGTCAGGATGGTCGAACTTCAAGGGGAGAACCGACTTCGATCTTCAGATCTATTTTTCTACTGACACCACAGTAGCTTCCGCACCCAACCCGCCTACGGGTCTGACGGCGGTAGTGCAGTAAGGCAGGGCGTTTAGTTCAGACCAGGTGAGCTGGCTCCGTAATGCGAGACGCAGGCGGGGAGAATACTACATCGTCTATGTGGCTCATGGTGGAGAGTTCCACCGTCTTCGACCGGCGCACAACATTGCGCGCGCCATATCCGAAACCCGAGATGTAGCTGGCAAGGTCGTCCGGCTTGTGCCCGAGTAACCGGTGAGCTCGTGGGTCCACTTCGCAAATGATGATTGGCAAATTCTCTGTCTTCTCGAAAAACCCCTGCAGTCCGAGCAAGACCGGGTATTCGAACCCTTCGGTGTCAATCTTGATCAGCGAGATGTTTTTCAGTGCCTTGCTCTCGATGTACTCATCCAGGCGGATCACGCGAACATCAATGCACTCCTTCACGGAATCCTTCTCGGTGTAACCGGGAACCAGCGTGTTCTCGCCGGGTTCAGCGCTGACGTATGCCTTGGCTGTGCCCTCCTCGGAGCCGGCCGCGAAGGGGTTCGCCACAATCGTGTATTCCGGGTTCAGCGCCGCCAGCTTTTGCAGCTGGCGAAAATATGCAGGGACAGGTTCGAAGCTGTGCACCTGACCTGTCTTACCGACTAATCCCGCGGCAATGGCGGAAAGATATCCAATATTGGCGCCGATATCCAGGAAGGTATCGCCCGGCTTCAGGCAGCGTTTCATCACATCAATCAACGCCAGAGAATAAGAGCCAAAATACATTGGGGCGGTAGTATGAACCGAGTCGTACTCGAACCAGATGCCGTTGATCTTCTTCTTGGCCGGGAGGGGCGGCATGCGGCGAAAGCTGGCGAGCTTAGCCACGGCCATTTTGGAGAAGAGGCCGGGGTTGCTGGCTAATAAAAGTGCTGCTTTAGAAGCTCGGGCCAGGGTTCGCATCTTGAAAGCGCTGCAGCTTTCAAGATCATACCCGCAAAAAATCACTTATTCACGCAACTTTACCATTCTTTACAGTGCCCTTTTGCCTGTGCCGGAGATGAGAAATCAAGGAATAAGCCGGAAAGCCGACTGCCGATCTGAGGCCGGAAAGCACCACCTGGCGAGCCCGCGGATAAATGAGCGACTTGCCGGCACATACGCGGCCGAAATTGTGCAAAGAAGTGCTGCGCAGCACCGCAACCCGCTTCAGCAGCGTGGCTCCGGCTTTGTTGATGCCGATGCGGCTGGTGGCGAAGCTGGCATAACCTGCTTCCCGGGCGGCGGCAAGCGTTGCCTCCGTATAGCCGCCAAAGGGGCAGGAGAAATGAGAGACGGCCGCGCCGATCCACTGCTCCAGCTGGTCTTTGGAATCGCGTAATTCATGACGTAGTTCCTCTGGCCCAAGGCGCGGCAAGAAGGGATGGGTCATGGAGTGGGAACCAATCTCGAACCCCAATTCACTCAGGCAGCGAAGCTCATTGCGGGTCAGGTAACCGGGGGTTTCCACGCGCGCGGTCACGATATAGAAAGTCGCGGTAAATCCAGCATAAGAAAGTGCCGGCGCCGCGAGTTCGATATCGGTGCTGGTGCCATCGTCGAAGGTGAGCGCCACCACTCCGCCGGCGCCCTGCAGTGCCTCGCCGACTTTACAACCCTTCAAACCCTGGGCGCGCAAATGGGCCATCTGGCTGGCGAAGGCCGTTCCGCTTACAACGTACGAGGCATGACCGGTACCTTCGATGCCGGCGCGTTCCACCGGCGTGCCTAGATCGTGATACATCAAGCATACGAATTCGCCCTCCCGCATTTTGAGAATCCCCCCTGGTTCGGCCGTGGTTCTTGCGCACAACGAAGCAGGGGAGGGCGAAGCATCGCTCTTACTGGTCTCTACATCCAGGGGAGTGATCACGTCTAGAACCTGGCCATCATGCTGACGCCTGTGGCAGCCTGAAGGATGGCATCGAGACCGCGGCGTCCCGCAGCTTTGGCGGCGCTGCCGGGCACGAAGATAATGTCGTCTGCCTGGACCTTGACGTCCGGACTCTTGCCGTCCAGGATCCGCTTCAAGGGGAGGGGAATCTCGGTCGGCTGATTCGAGCTTCTGCGAATCAGCTTGGCATGATTCAGAGATGCAGTCGGCTCTGTCCCTTGCGCCATGGCGATGGCCTGGAGCACGGTCAAGGAGGGGTTCTCCAACACGATGCCCGTCGGTTGCCGCACCGCGCCGACTACGTACACGATGCCCGCTTTGGAGACGACCACGATGTCCCCGGGCTCAAGTTGAACATTGTTGCGGGCTTCCTCAGCACCCGAGCCCGACAGGTTGACGGTCTCAGGCGAGTCAAGATGGTTGCGGTGCGTAATGGTGACAGTTCGCCCGGCTTTCGGAGTCATCCCTCCAGCAACAGAAACGGCGTCCAGCAGGGTGCGGCTGCCCAGCATGGGATAGATTCCCGGCTTCTGCACCTCGCCCAGCACCGAGATGCCTTGGGTGGCATAGTCCTTTACGAAAACCGAGACCCGCGGATTGTTAAAGAACCCTCCCGCAGAAAGGCGTTGCGCAATCTGGTCTTCGGCCTGCGTGGTCGTGAGGCCCGCCACCGTCAGCGTGGAGATAAATGGCAGCGCAATCTCGCCTTCATCGTTGACTCGGACCTGTTTGTCAAAATCAGACGCTCCGAAGACGCTTACTTCAATCAGGTCGCCACGGCCAATCACCAGCTTGGGCGTCTTGCTCTCCTCGGGCGCGGCCGGAGCGGCCGGTTGCGTTTGCGCCAGCGTAATGCCGCATAGCAACAACACCATCACCACGAACTTTCCGGCACGTTTCGGGGAGTAATCAGCTCTGCAAGTCATTATGAAGCTCACTGCAGCTCTTGGAGTTCGGGCCGCCGTCATACGAGAACCGGATAAGCGAACATCTTCTGCAGTTCGCTGAGGTTCTCGAATTGCTCTTTGGTCATGCGGTTGTCGTGTCCGGTGCGATGCGCTTTGGCTTTGTGGCCGTTGATGTCAATTTTAATCGCGGTGCGGGCAATGTTATTGGGGTCGCCGGGGCGCGGCCAGCAGGGCCCCTTGTGGATGCCATTGCCATGCACCATGGCCACGCTGCCGCGCTTTGTCCGCAGCGCGGCCCACTTCTCACGAGGATAGTAGCGCGCAATCTCTTCGTCGCTGTAGCGGCCGTCATTGGCGTCAATGCCTAAGTCGCGATTGAGCCGCGGGCGGCAAGAGTACGCGTCGTAGCGGTGCGAGCCGGGGATATAAACCAGGTGCCCGCACTTGTCTTGGATGTCCACGAGGTAGAGGAAGAGCTGGACCGAATCTGCTTCGTCGTTGTCTTTGTGAAAATTACTCGATTCCTTGGGGCGCGAGAGGGCGAAGTCACGGACTACCGTTACTTTGTACGACGGCGGCACGTAGCCCAGAAAGTTGGTGACGATGCGCAGCAGGCTCTCATGGAAAGCGTAGGCCATGCACTCGGGAAGGTTGAGCAGCGGATCTTCCAGGCTGACGACTTTTTCTGTGGCTTCCAGTTCCTCGTAGGGCACGCCCCGCAAGGTCGTCCGCTCGTTTGACCAGACCGAGTATCCGTACTGAAAGTCCAGGCGCAGGTCTCTGAACAGGCGGTCCACCTTCTGAAAGAGAGCGTCCACGACTTCGGCCGGCACAAGATTTTCCACCAATGCATAGCCGTGTTTTTTCAAATGCTGAGCATGGGCGGCTTCGGAATCGCTCATATGCCAGAGATTGGGGTTCTCCTTATAAAGCGCCTGCTCGCGCGCGGAGGCCACCCGGCGCGAGTAGGCCAGGCGCGCCTTGCAGATGGCACTGTAAACATGGGGATGGCTGCGCAGGGTGCGAACCGGCCAGGGCGAGCGCCTTCCAGGCTTCGGCGTTGCGGGCATGGCGGTGGTCTGCATAGTTTGAGGCGAAGTGGTCATGGGTTGTCTCCAAAACTCGGGCGTTGAGCGGGGAGGGCTTACTGCTGCCGCCGGGCCGCGCTATCCGCGGTAAAAGCCGGCGATGGTCTGAACGATCAGTTCCTGCTGGTCATGCGTGAGCTCGGGATAGATGGGCAAAGCCACGACTTCCCGGCTGGCTGCTTCGGCGTTGGGGAACTGGCCGGTCTTGTGACCCAGATACGCAAACGCAGCCTGCGTGTGCAGCGGGTAGGGGTAGTAAACCTCGGTCGGAATTCCGTTGGCGCTCAGGTGCTCGCGCAGTTGATCGCGCTTGGGAACACGAACCGTAAACTGGTTGTAAACGTGATAGCAGTTGCCGGGCTCGAGCGGCAGGCGCAGGTCGCCTTCCAGGCCGTAACCGGCAAACAGCGTGCGGTAATAATCGGCGTGCTCACGGCGGGCCTCAGCCCAGTCAGCGAGATGCTTCAGTTTGACGCGCAGAATGGCGGCCTGCAGCGCGTCCAGCCGGCTGTTCACGCCCAGAATTTCATAGCGGTACTTTTCCGCGCTGCCATGGACGCGCAGCAGCTTGAGGCGGGCGGCGAGAGCGGCATCATTCGTGGTGATCATGCCGCCGTCGCCGGCGCCGCCCAGGTTCTTGGAGGGAAAAAAGCTGAAGCAGCCGAAGGTCCCGAGGTTGCCGGCCATCTGGCCTTCGTAGCGGGCGCCGATGGCCTGCGCCGCATCCTCAATCACGGGAATGCCAAGCCGCGAACCAAGCTCAAGGATGGGCTTTAACTCCGCGGCCAGGCCGAACAGATGTACCGGCATCAGGGCGCGAGTGCGGGGAGTCATTGCCGCTTCGATCTGCCTGACATCTATGTTGTAAGTCTCGGGGTCAATATCTACGAAGACAGGCCGCGCGCCCAGGCGGGCGATGGATCCAGCCGTGGCTACGAAGGTGAATGGGGTGGTAACCACTTCGTCCCCCGGCTGCAGATCACAGGCCATGAGTGCCAGCAACAGCGCATCTGAGCCTGAGGCACAGCCGATGGCGGCCTGGGATCCGATATAGCTGCCGACTTCGGTCTCGAGTTTCGAGACCTCCGGGCCCAGGATGAAGTGTTGCGACTCCATCACCTGGGCAATGGCGCTCATGACTTCGTCCTTGATGGTGGCGAACTGCGCCTGCAGGTCAAGGAAGGGGAAACGTTGTTTTGGTTTGGCTGGAGTAAGAGTTGTACTCACTACGGGCACCTCACTTGGATTGGGACTGGAACTGCCTGCAGAACCTGATGACTTACGCATATCCTTCGGCCAGGTCTTGCTGCCAGCGGAAGTTCGTTCTTCCCGCGAGCAGGTCAAGAATTCGGTTGTAAGTATCGCCGTACACCGGCTCCAGGATGCTATCGGTGTGCCAGAGCAGGGTGAATACTCCGCCCACCGATTCGCAGGCGGCGGCGCATTTGCGCAGTGGCTCCAGGCATTGCTCGCCTGGCAGGCCCATGGGGCCGGTCAGGGTGCAGTCCATCGCGATCAGTGGAACCTCGAGCAAATCGGCCTCGCGATCCTGCTCAAGAAGCCATGGACGGTAGGGATAGCAGGTGCCGGCGCGAAAGCCTAAGCATTCGGAATATCCCACGCTGCTGTCGTAAGCCAGCCCGCAGGCTTCCCAATCGAGCCACGTTTGGGGCGACCAGCGCAGGAAGTGCTGGCGGCCGCCGAGTTGGGAGCCGCCGAGCGCTTTGCGCAAGCGGCCGATCTCCTCGCCCAAAAGTTCGCGGTTTGCGTAGGTGTCGTAACCGGGATGCACGCCCAGCTCGGCGCCCGATTCGGCAAGATTCTGTATGACCTGTTCCACGCGGCGATCACGCACATCGTAGCCGCTATCGAACTCACCGGCCGGGCTGGCTTTCCAATAGACGCTGCTGCGAAGGTTGCGGCTTTGCGCCATGCGGACGGTTTCGAGCACGGCGGAAAGCGCCGTCGGCCGGCTTCCGAAACCTGCAAGCACCTCTCGTACCGCCGCCGCTGCGCCGCCGCGAACGGTGCGCCGGGCAGCCAGGCGTGCGCGGAATGGAATTCCGATTTCATCTACATCGTGGGTCAGATTTACCTGCAATTGCCGAGGCTCGGGCTGCCAGCCGGGAAGCAGATGCTCAAGCACAGACTGCAAGGCCAGGCCATATTCATCCACGACGGGGCGCAGGGCGAAGCCGTGTTGCACCGCCAGGCCGGCCTCGGCGGGAAAGCGCCCATGGCGGTCGCGGCGGCCGGGCAGAGTTTCCTCATAGCGGGAGAGCGTCAGCGCGACCGATGCGAGCAGATCAACTGAGCACTCAGCGCCGCCGTGACTGAAGGTGAATAATTCGGCCGGCGCACGGTCGGCAAAGGGGATGACGAAATCCACCGCGGCTCGCTGCTGCGCGAGCGATCCATGGGGCCAGCCAACGCGTTGCACCGAAAAGTTGCCGCTGCGGATTCTCTGCCAATAGTCGTCCGGCGCATGAGGGAAAACGACGCGCTGGGGATTGCCGGGGAAAGGAAATATGGTGGTCTGCCCCAACTGGTGCTCGATTCGCCATTCGCGAAACTGCTCCGCGGTCACGCCGGCGCGGCGCGCGAGCTGGCGCACGGCATAGGTCATGGCGCCTTCGCTCAGAATCCGATCCGTCACCGGCATGATTTCGACGCTGCTCAAACTAAGTCCTCCCGAAGCACTGCAAGACGGTATTTCTCGCGTGCAGCACGCGGTCGCGTGCCAGCAGAACCAGAATGCCTGCATACACAATCAGGCTGGGGCCAATCTTCACCGCCCAGTTGACGTGCGGCAGGTAAACCGCCGTCAAGGCCATGATAGACCCGGCGGCCAGAGTGGGCCAAAGCGCCGGCCACTGAATGCTCAGGCCAGCAGCGCGGCAGATCGGCAAATACTGGAAGAACAAGCTCAGGTCGGCGATCAGCAAGGCTACCGCCGCGCCCACCGGGCCCCAGAAATATCCCAGCACCAGGGTCAGCACGGTTAGCACCACAAACGCTCTGGCCTGCGCATCTCTGCGCTCGCGCACGCGGTTAATGGCGGTGAGAAACGCCTGGCCAAGGAAACTATCGAGCACAGTAATGATGGAGCGGTAAGCGACGATGCGCAGCACCAGGGCGCTGGCCGCATATCTGGCTCCCAGGAGGGCACAGATTTCAGGCGCGAACACGGAAAGCAGCACCGCCACCGGCACTGAGACTACGAGCAGCAAGTCCAACACGCGCTGGCGCAGTTCGATCAATTCGTCCATGCGCCCGTATTCGAAGAGGCGAGTGAGCAGCGGCAGCACTGCGTCGTACACCGCATCCGTCCAAAGCGGATAGAGGTAGGCAATGGTCATGGCCGCGCCGAAGATGCCAACTTCATGCGGGGCGGCAATCAGTCCCAGGCACACAATCGAGATTCGTTGATAGCCGATTTGGGTGAGGCTGTAGGTGAAGTAAGGCCAGCTGCGGGCCAGGGTGCGGCGGACCATGCTTCGCCCGAAGTCGTGGCGGGTGGGCCAGTGCTCTCGAATCTGCCACAGACGCAGCGAGACGACCAGAAGCGATCTCGCCGCCAGCCCAATCAGAAGCGCCAGCACCGAGAGGTGCAGCAGAATGACCCCGGCGACCACCGTGATCATGCCCAGCGCGCTGAGCGCGGACCCGGGCAGAGTTTCCTTGGCGCGCAACTCGGAAGTCAGGACGTTGCGGCAGAAATCCGAGGTAGTATCCGAATTCACCAGCAAAAAGCCGGCGGCGATACAGGCCAGATACCAGTGGCCGAGAAGAGCGGCGCCGGTGACGAAAGCCAGTTGAGGAATGAATGTTATGACCGTCACCGCCAGGTAAACGGCGGCAATGCGTTTGCCTTCCTCTTTCTGAACTCCGATCTCACGAGCGGCGCGCAGGCTCAGGCCGAAATCAAGGAAGGCGGCCAACAATCCGCCGTAGGCCAGGGCCGTGGCATAGACGCCGTAGTTGGTCGGGCCGAGGTAGCGCACCAGCAAAAGCCCGGCGACCACCGTACCCACGCGCAAACCGCCGCGGTCGAGCCAGAGCCAGAGCGTAGAGCGCCCCAGCACGCCCAGCACCTTGTGAGGGTGCAGAGTATCCGCGTGCGCTACGGGCTCTTCGGTTTCGACCGGAGGTTGAGCGAGTGAGGTCAAGAAAGGTCTCTCAAATGGTTGGCTGAATCAAAAGCGAACTACGCGGCACTCTCGGCCGGGTACTGGCCCATCAGCCGGCGGTACTCGGAGGGGAAGCACCAGCGCACCAAAGGCCGAATGCCGGCCCGAATGCGAATGTAAGCGGGATAGGAAACCAGATCGAAGCCCATCACCGCTTTGTACCTTTGCAGGGAAGGGTTGGTGTGCCGCAGCCCGTGCCATACGCGGCGAATTTCGGGGTTGTTGCCGGCAATCTTGACGAAGGCGAAGAGTAAGGCGCTGGATGGCGTCTGCTGATGAAAATCCGAATGGGCGAAGATCTTGCTGCAATTGGCCACGCCATCCATGGCGTAGATGGTCATGAATGCGGCCAGCCGGTCTTCGGCGTACGCCCCTAACACCAGGCCGTAGGGATGCTCGAGCACACTCTTCACCCAGCGGCGGTAAGTCTCGGGATTGGAGCGCCTGGTGCGGACATCGCCAATGCGTTGCTCCCAGTCCACGTAGACGTCATATCCGCTGGTGAGCAAATCTTGAAGGCTCGTGACCGGCTGGATACGGAAGAATCCCAGGGCGCGCTGAATCTGGTTACGCTTGCGCTTCAGGGATTTCAGGTCGTAGCCCACGGGATCGGAGATCTCATTGGCGGTGATGGCGCCGTTGCTTTCGGCTCCATCGGGCGCCATGTGATAGTAGCCACCGAGGGAGGACCAGAGATGCGGCGATGCGGCGCCGGGCGCGATCCGGGTGGTAATCATGGCGGGCTGATAAAACAACGGCTTGACCTCGCGCCACCAGATTCCGCCGGAGAAGTGGAACTTCATTCCCAGCTTGCGGTCGGCTTCCACCAGTTCCTTCACATTCATGTTGTGCACACGAACCGTGGAGATGGTGGCCAGGTTTTGTTCGACTAGGTCCATAGTTTTATGCCTGATTTTCGCTTGGGGATTACGCCGCCGGCGCCAGCCAGGGATAGCGCTCAGCCATTCGCCGTCCAAAGAAAGCGCGGACAGCGGGGTTCAGCCAGCTATAACAGGGCAGTTCCTTCACCGTGCCGTAACACAATTTGAAACGGTCGAGCGAAGCTTTGGTCGAGACCGTTCCCATGTTGGCGATTTCGATGCCGGGCGTCTGCCGGGCCACGCAGAGAAAGGCGTGATACAGGGCGTCATTGGGGTAAGCCCACAGAGCGTCCGAGTGGCTGGCGATGTAGGAAATGAAGGCAACGTTGCGGACCGCGGCGGGGAGCATAAAGCCCACCAGCTTGTCGTCGCAATAAGCGCCCAGAACCAGGCGTTTGGAGCGGAGGAAGGCGCTGGTGATCCAGGCTTCGTAGATCGAACGCTGGCTCTTGTCATTGCCCCAGCCGGTGCGCTCGCGCCAGCTCACGTACACTTCGTATCCATCTCCGGTCAGGTCTTCGAGGCGGGTCACCGGCCGCACCTGCAAGCGGGCGATGGCCGAGCGCACAACGTTACGCTTGCGCCTTTCCAGTTGGCGCACGGAATATTCCTGCATGCCTTCGCGCACGATCAGGCGATAAGTTCCGTTCGCAGGCGAGCCGGGGGCGGCAACGTGCATATACCCGGCGGCTGAGCGCAGAAACTGCGGCCGAGCCTGGCGGTGGTCCACCTCGCGAAAGCAAAAACAGGGCTGGCAAAAGCCGCTGCGCAGTTCGCGCCACCACACCCCATCGTGCAGGTGCACACGGTCGCCGGCAGCTTCCTGCTGGCGGGCGAATTCTTCTTCGCCGGTGACGGTAAACTGCAGCCCTGACCAGAGGCGGTCTTCCTTGCAGATTGGTTCGACGAGTACGGTTTCAGAGCTCATGGTAGGTGATCAACTCCACGCCACGCTGTTGAATTGCCGTTCTTAAACTGGGATCGGTCATGATGCGCAACTCGTGCGGCCGCCGTTCGCGCAGGTTGTCAATGGCCGCGAGCTCGTCTCCCCCAAGCCCGGGATGACAGACGGCCTCGTATGAGCCGGGCAGCAGGTTCTCGAACGCCCGACGCCAGCCCTCGCAATGGCGGGAAATATCGGGGCGGTCCTGAGGCGCGAGAACCAACTCGAAATCCGGAGAGCCCAGGCGGCGGAAGGCGCTGGCCTGAAGCACTTTCATGTAAGTATCTACGGCGAGCTGGCGATAGATAGGCCCGCCATGCACCCGGGGCAGAATGCGGTTGCGCGGTGAAATCACGTGCCGGGTGGGCCGCATGCGGGCAATGCCCTCGGCCCGCGCAGCGCGCTGAAACGGCCGCGCCGCCACCGGATAGACATTCACGCCGTAATGAGTATCGGCGTGGTCGAGCTTCACGCCCCGGCCGCGCGCCCAGCGAATTTGGGCGCGGAACTCAGATTCAATTTCGGCCGGCGAAACCTGCCAGCGGGCCAGGCGGCGCAGCATTTCGCCGGCGGGCAGAAAGTTTCCATCGCCGCCAACCAGGCTGGGTACTTCCGCCGCCGGTAAAACGGGCGTGCCGCTGCACAGGTTGAGATGAATTCCAATGCCCAGGCGCGGCAGCCGCGGAATTTGTGCAATCGCGTACTCGCTGGCGGGCTGATTCACCAGCAGCGACGTGCTGGTGACGATGCCCTGTTCGTGCGCGCGGATAATGCCGTCGGTAATGCTGCGGCTCCAGCCGAAATCGTCCGCGTTGACGATGAGACGTGGTGCCTTCATTCGCTTAAGCAGCCTCGGCCGCGGGTACGGCTTCCGCGCGGTTTTCGGCGCGCCCGAGAATCTGAAGATAGAGCTGGGCGATCTTCTCCGCCTCGTGCTCCCAGGTCATGTGCACGGTGGCGGCACGCTGCAACTGGGCCCCCGGGTCGGCTCCCTGCTCCATCTCCCGCAGGGATTGGAGAATTGCCTGCGCATAGTCGGTGGGTGTGCCACCCTGGATCACAGAAAGATCTCGCGTCATGCCTGCTTCCTGCACAACCTGATCCAGCACCGGCATGCTGGAGCAAACCACGGCGCAGCCGGCCGCCATGTATTCGCAAACCTTGACGGGAATGGCAACCTCCAGGTGCGGCTGCCGCCAGGGATGCACATCCAGCCCGACCCGCGCGTTGCCTAGCAGCGCCGGAAGCTGGTCGTGCTCGGTGCGGCCTTGCAATAAGCATTGCGGAGGCAGCTTGCTGGTAAGCAGTTCCCGGATATCCGCCGGAAGCGCCCCCACTACCACCGACCGGGTGTGCGGCCGGCGCTGATGCAATTCGCAGAGCACATCGCAGAGAAACGACGCGCGCCCCGCGTTCAGAGTACCCAGGTGGACGACGTCGAACTCGCGCTCCTGCGGGCGGCGCGAAACCCGCGAGCAAGCCTCGAAGAACTGGCTGCTGGTGTAGTTGAAAGCCGTGGCGCTGTGCCGGGCGGTAAACTTTCCGGTCAGCGGCGGCGTCACGCCCACGATGCCATCGGCCAACTTAGCCAAGGTTTTTTCCACCAGATCGACTGCGAACTTCACCACCGGCTTGATCCAGCCGGGAAGCCAGCCGCGAATCAGCATCAGGTTCGCGAAATCTTCGTGCACGTCGTACACGAACCTGGCCCGCGGCCAGCGCAATCTGGCGGCGGGCAGCACCGCGAGCATTTCGGCATCGTGAACGTGAATGATGTCGCAGCGCTCGCGGCGTGCCTGCCATAAACACTTCCACGGCTGCCAGAGAAAGCGCACCAGCCGGGAAGGGGCCTTGCTCACGGGGAGGACCTTCACGTCTGTGGGTGCGGTTTTATACACCGCGCCGGCAATGGTTACATGCGCGCCCAGCCGGCGAAGACTGCGCGCCTGCTTGACGTAAATTCTTGGATCGGAGACGTCGTGGCCGGAGGTAAGCACCAGCACCCGCAAGCCTTCGAGCGGGCGCCCGGCGCTGGCCACCACGTCAGTTGGAGTTGGTATTGCTGTAAGTGGGCCCATAATCTAGAGAGCGTGAAACGGAACCAGCTGGATGCCCAAATCGGCCGCCAGTTGCCGCAACTGCCCGCCCCGCAGAATGTCCAGCTCGCGGCGGCGTTCCTCGTAGTAGTAAGACCAGCGCTTCAAAGTGTCGTCGGGATAGGCAGGGTGGCAATAGATCTCGTACGTTCCGTCGGGGAGGTTGCGCAGAATGCGTTGCCAATTGTCGTAGTCCGACTTGTCACCGGTTCCGGCATAACCGACCGTAATCAGCATATCGGCCATGCGCATTCCTGAGGCCTGGGCGCGGCGCATCTGCCATTTGCGGTAGTGGTGCGCCAGCCACACGTGCGGCTTCAGCGCATACGCCTTCAGGCGGGTAAAGCGCGGCGTGGGCGATTCCAGGCAGATCAACGAAGCGTTATTGCGCATGCGGCCGAGATTCCACTTTTTGGCGAGCTTGAGAAACAGGGGGAGATAGTTGAGATGGCTATTGGCCTGGGAATCCAAATGGGTGACGCGGTCGCCGGCAAACTGTTTGGCACGGGCGATCTGAGCATCGAACTCGGCTTCCAGCTCATTCATCGATATCTTGCCGTGCCGCAGCATGCCCATGAATTTCGAGTTGAAGAAGAACCCTTCGGCATCCACCAACGAAGGAACCTGCGAAGCGGGAAGGCAAGGACGGCCAGCCAGAGCATTCAGGTGCACGCCAACACTGATCTGGGGAAATTGCGCCACCAGTTCGGCCAGGCGCTCGACCTCGGGGAAGTTGGCGTTGACGCTGATGCTGGAGATAAAGCCGCCCTCGCGAATGGCGTCGAAGATGCCCTGGGTGGCGCCGGGGCCGAAGCCGAAGCCATCGGCATTCACGATCAGGCGGCGCGCCATTACCGCGATACCCGCGCCGGCTTCCAGCGGCCTGAAGTGCGCCCCGAGATGCATTGCAGGGTGGCCAGCAAGGCGGCAAAGTTCATCACGCAAAAGGAGGCCGGGATGGACCACAGCGACTTGACTCGACGGGAGGCGGCCACGCCCACCACGGCCAGGGCATAGAAAGCGATCTGCAACGCCAGGGTGGCGAAAAAGAACCGTCCATGCAGCAGAAAGAGATTCGCCAGGAAGGCAATCAGAAGAAAATAGGGCACCAGCCAGCGCAACAGCTTATGCGACCAGAGCGCGATGGCAACCGCGCCGGTACGCAGAGGGTTGAGCACGGCTCGGTTGCGGATGAGGCCGAGCAGGTCTTTGCTCACGATGCGCCGCCGCATGGCCAGAACCGAACCCAGCTCATTCTGGGTGAGCCGGGTGCGGACCGTCGCGCGGGGATCGAGCACATTGCGGTAGCCTTGCAGCGCAACTTGCAGCGGCAATACGAAGTCATCGCCTACGTTGCCTTGCAGAGGCTGCCACAGCGAGCGCCGCACGGCGAAGAACGACCCCGAGGCCATGGCCAGCAGGCCGCGCTCGCTTTCCTGGCGCTGCAGCCAGCTTTCGTATCGCAGATACGAGCCTTCGTTGTGTGTGACTTCGTTCTCATCGTTGTTGAAATAAGAAGGCCGGGCGGTCACCAGGCCCACCCTGGGGTCGGCGAAGTTTTCAACCAGGTAGCTCAGCGCGTGCGGTGCGGCGAAGCAGTCGGCATCCGTGAACAGAAGAATTTCTCCCGAACTGCGCTTCACCAGTTCATTCTGTACCGCGCTCTTGCCCGACTGGGAGCCGCTTTCGTACAGGTGCACGCCTTCATACCTGCCAACGATTTCGGCGGTGGCATCGGTCGAGCCGTCGCTGCCCACCAGAATTTCGATCTGGCCTGGAGGGTAGGCGAAGGCGCGGATGTTCTCGATTTTTCCCCCGATGACATCCTGCTCGTTGTGAGCCGGGACGATGACGCTGACTCTGGGGAGCACGGCGCTTTGCCGGATGCGCTTCCTGCCTCCGAGCAGGCCGGCCGCCAAGGCCAGCGGATAACCGGCATAGACGTAAGCGACCACGAGCACGCAAAGCGAAACTGCGAGAGTTGCGATGATGGACATGTCAGGAAGTTGTGACCAGGGAATTGGTGGGCCGCACGATCAGGGGCATTTTACCGCCGGCGCGAATAATGGGCTCAGGCGCAAGCTCGGATGAAACCTGCATTCCTTTCCCCAGAAGTTTTTGCAATGCGGCCTCGACCCGAGCTACGTCCTCAGAGGCCGCGGCGCACGAGGCCACGCCCCGCACCACCACGCGCTCCGGCTGTTCCTGTACAAACTGGCAGAAGCGCAGGGAGGAGAGTCCCTTCAGCAATTGATTCAGAGCGCGGGGTGAGAAGATGCGTCCGTCGGGATGGCGAAGCAGGTCGCTATCGCGCGTGATCGTCGGCCTCATCAGGGGGAAGGCGCGCCCGCAAGAGCAGGTACCGCGCTCCCAGCAGCCCCGGTCCCCAATGCGGTAGCGAATCAGCGGCGTCACCCGGTTCACAAACCCTGTCCAGACAAAATATCCTTCAACGTCATCGGCCACAGGACAATTCTGCTCGTCCAAAACTTCCACGTAGCCGAACTCGGGCATCAGATGCATACGCCCATGCTCGCACTCCTGCAGAACGCCGCAGAGCTCGGTGTTTCCGTAGGTGTCGTACACCCTGGTCTGAAACGCCGTTTGAACCTTTTCCCGAATGTGAGGGTATAAGGGCTCGCCATCGGTAAAGATGGCCTTCATGGGTATGCGAAGACCGCGCTCGAGAACGAAATCGGCGAGGATGCTGAGCACCGAAGGGAAACCATCCACCACCATGCCCTGCTTGCGCTGCAGAAAGCCGATGTAATCGCCGGCGGTGTTCTGCGAGAGATGGAAGATGCTCATCAGAACTTGATGCTCGGCCAGGTTATATCCCCAGTAGGGTGGCCTGGTGCGTGAGGCCGGAACTATGCGGCTGCCGAAGAAGGTGAGGCGCCAGTCTTTGGGCTGCACGCCCGCCCATGACCATTGGCGAAGGCGGAATGCCCAGGCCCGGCGCATCACCATCCTGGTGTACGCCACGGAAAGGCTTGCCCCCGTTGTCCCGGTGGTGCTGACCCGAATCACTTCGTTCGCCGGCGTGCTCGAGGAGAGCATCGCCTCGGCATTGCTTCTTACCTGCTCGCGCATCAGCACGGGCAACTCGCGAATTTCTTCCAGGCTTTGCCATTTCAGCTTTGGATAGGAGCGATAGTAAGGGGCCGTGGTTCGCGCGTGCTCCACCGTCTCGCGCAGCGTCTGCAACTGGAATTCGCGTATCTGCTCAGGAGACCAGGATTCGTGCGAGCGCAACTCACGGTGCAGGGCATACATCTCGGAGTGATAACGGTTCCTGGCCAGCGGCCAGCCCCGCGCCGTAATCAGCAGATTCTGGACCGGAGCCGGCATGCGCTCATAAAGCGACTGAACGCGGCCGGCATGAGTCCGCAAAAATCTCTCCACGGTTACGCTGCCTCCGAGGTCACGGGAGTGGCCACTGCAACGTTCTCCTGCTTCCGCAGGATTTCCCGGTTCGCCAGAAATCGCAGCAGGAAGGGCAGGCCCATCAGCAGCCACATGGTGCGGTTGTCATTGACGTCGCCAGATTTGATCATCTGGATGAATCCGAAAATCAGCAGCGAGAAGACGCCCGCGGCTTCGAGCCGGAAGGGGAAGTCGCGCTCCCGCAGCTGCTTGTAGGCCTCCCAGAAAACCCAGACGACCAGGGCGGTGAAGGCGATCAGCGCGATGAAGCCGAGTTCCGCGCCAATTTCCAGGAAAATGTTGTGGGGAAAAGTGTTTTCGGGGTCGCGAGAGTAATAGGCAAAGCCGCCGATGCCCACTCCCAGCAGCGGGTGCTCGCGAAACAAGTGCCAGGCAAGTTCCAACAGCCCGGTGCGCGTGGCCATGGCTGAGCTGGGATCATCGCTGAGCAAGGTTCCCAGGTAGTTGAACGAAGCCATGGGAATGCCGATCTGCGCCAGGCCCAGAATGCCGGCCGCCCCGAGAAGGGCGGCATCGAGCCATAACTGGCGGAAGTAAACGAGAGCGAACAGCACGCAGAGAACCGCCCCGATCATGGGGCCGCGGGCGCCGGAGCCCAGCAAGGCGACGAAGGCCAGCCCCACAACGGGATAAAGCAAGATACGCCGCCGGAAGGGAAGGCCGGGCAGGGCCGTGGCCAGCGCGACAGCAATGGTCGTTCCCGCGGCCGTTCCCAGTTGAATGGTCAAGCGCCCGGGCATGGTCAGCCGGTTCTCGCCTCCCAGGCCCGAGAGCGATTGCGACGAAAGGATGAGTCCCAGTACCGCCATGGTGTAAAGAAATACGCGCACTTGCCTGGCCGAATCGAAGAGAAAAAACGGGCAAACTACGCCCAGGCCGGTCAACAGAATGAACTTCACCGCTTTGCTGGCGCCGTCGCCAAGGTCGGGGGTGTAAAGCAAGCTGGCCAGAGTCATCAAGAGCAGCGGCAGGTACAGAACATAGGCCTGGGGAAGAGCGGGCAGATGCCCGGAGCGCAAAAGCTTGATCGCGCAAGCCAGAACCAGCAAACCTGCCAGCGCGAAGGTGAGGTCGAAGGGGACGACCGCAGAAATCGTTGGGTCAGCTTTGAACAGGCCAGCGCACAGGAACAGAGCGGTGGCAATTCCGGGCCGCACCAGCAGCATGCCCGCGCCGATGATGGCCACCACTCCGGCTGCGACCAGGCGCATCTGGCCCAGGCCGACGAGCGGCAGAACTACGCCGACCATGGCCGCCGCCACCAGTGCGGATGCCGCAAATACCATGGAGATGGATACATTTTCCGGCCAGCGGGCGAGTGTATCCACGAATGATCGGTAAGACACGAACCAGTAGCTCCCTGGGATTTTCCTGGACCAATTCTGCGAAGAACCACGCGCCTACAGATGAATCGGGCCGTCGCCATCACCCCGCGTGAGGTGAAAACGGCGGCGCAACTGCTCGAGCGGCTGCAGCTTTGCCGCGAGGCGGGGCGAAAGTGCGAGCAGATAATTGCTTGGACCCCGCAAAAAGCCGGAGGCGAACAAGGCTTTCCGCCACATGCCGTGTGACTGATTGCTGACGATGAGGTCCACGCCCTGGGCTTCGAGATACTCGGTGGCGCAGCGCGCGACCAAAGGGGCATCAGCGGCCCCGGCCATGCAATCCACAATCGAGCCCAGGCGAACATCGCCGAACTGTTTGTGGTCTGCGAAAGGAGTGTTCAGCATGACCACCCAGCCGATGGTTGCATCGCCGCGAACCACACGCATGCGCAGGAGCCGCGGATCGGAATACAACACGGACAGCATGGAGGCATCGCGAACCGCGGCAAAGGAGTATTCGTGCCTGACCCGCTGCCAAAGCTCGTCGGCCCAACTGCCGAACCCGGCTACCAGTTCGCCCCGGCACCTGGCCAGTCTCGGCAGCCTCGCCTGCGCGGCGCGAATGCCGAGATGGCCAAGATGCGTGCCCCGCAGAAAATCACAAACCGGCGCCATGCCCGGCCGCTGCCGCAGGTAGTGCGTGTTGGCGAGAAAGCGCCCGGGATGGACTACTTTGAAATAGAACGGGACCGGGTCAAGCGTCCAGCGGCCGGCTGCCAGCAAGCGCGCGAAGCCCTGCTCGCTGCCCCCGATGCCCAGAGCGAACAAGTGCTGCTCCCGGCGCAGCGCGTCGAGCAGCGCCTGAATGCCGACCATGCGAAACTGCGGATCAATTATGCCTTCGGAAACGGCGTTCTGCGGCCCCCCGGCGATGATCTCGACCTTGTCGCGAATCCAGAACGACTGATACATCAGCTTGTAGCCGCCGCGCACCTGATTCTTATCCAGCACGACGAAATAATCCTGATAGACGCGCCGGCCATCCAGGCGGGGATAATCCGGAACGTGCGATTCCGGAAAGCGTTCGCCAGCGCTGACCATGCGCTGGTTGAAGGCGCGCACGGCGGGCTCGAGGTCGAGAGTGTAGGGACGAATCTGCATCAGGATGGTCTAAGCAACGGCGGCCACAGGGCCATTCAGAACCTGGTCGAGGGCAACTTTCAGCTGATCGCAAACGTAAGCGATCTCGGCTTCGCTTATCTGCGAGAAGAAGGGCAACGCCACGCAGGTGGCTGCGGCCGCCTCAGTGTTGGGCAGCGCCAGCCCGGCGGGAATGAATTTCTTCACGTAAGGCTGGTGGTGAATGGCCGGAAAGTATGCCTGGCAACCGACCCCTTGCGAACGCAGGATTGAAATCACCTGATCTCTGGCGGCCTGAGTGCCCTTGATCCGAATCACGTAAACGAACCAACTGGGGGTTACACCGGCAGGGTGCTGGGGCAGGCGGATCTGGCCGTGACCTGCCAGCCGGCGGTTGTAAGCGGCGGCAACCCGCGCCCGGGATGCCAGCAGTTCCGTGATTCGTTCCAGCTGGCCGATTCCCAGGGCGGCATGAATATCGCTCAGGCGGTAGTTATAGCCCAGGCGCGCGTGCTGCAGCCATTCGCAACTGGCATCGCGGCCCTGGTTCCTCATGCTGCGGCACTCCACGGCGATGCGCTCATCGCTGGTAACGATCATTCCGCCTTCACCGGTCGTCATTTGCTTGTTGGGATAGAAGGCGAAGGCGGCAGCGTCGCCGAAGGTTCCGGCATTGCGTCCGTGATAAGTGGCGCCAATGGCTTCGCAGGAATCCTCGATCACGCGCAGGTGGAACTCGCGGGCCAGTTCCAGGATGGGCTGCATATCACAGGGAACCCCGAAGACATGCACCGGAACAATCGCCTTCACACGCCGCCCGGTGCGCCGATGAATTACCGCATTCCCATTGATCTCGCATTGCGTGGTCAGGAAGGTTCGTACTGCGCGCGGGTCAAGGTTCAGAGTGGCCGGGTCAATATCCACGAAAACCGGCGCGGCGCCTTCATAGAGAAAGCAGTTGGTAGAAGCCACAAAGCTGAATGAGGTGGTGATAACTTCATCGCCGGCGCCGATGCCCAGAGCGCGCGTGATCAGGTGCAAAGCGGAGGTGCCGCTGTTGACCGCAACCGCGTAGCCCGTCCCGACGTAGCAGGCGAACCGTTGCTCGAATTCCGGCACAGCCGGGCCCAGGCTGAGCCTGCTGCTTCTCAGCACATCGCACACCCTTTCAATTTCGCGTTCGCTGACGTCAGGTTTCGACAGGGGTACCTGCATGGAGGCTCCTTGGAAGAGGTAGTAAGGATGTCTCGTACAGGGGAGGGGCAACTCTATCTGGCCGCGTGTTCCGCGTCGGGCTCGCGGCTCACATCGGCGTACTTATACCGGTAGTACTCAGCCTGGTTGTCAATCTCGTTCAGAACAAAGGCAAGCACGGGCGCGTGTAGCTGGCGAAGAACGTCCATGGTGCGGTTGATGACGTCACGGGGCGTGCGGGCATAGCGCGCCACCACGACCACGCCGTCCGCCAGCGGAATAAGAGCTCTGGAATCAGCGTAACCGAGCAGCGGAGGCGAATCAATCACCACATAAGTGAAGCGCTCACGCAAATGCGCGACCAGGTCGCCCATGGCGTCCGACATAAGCGCCGAGCCGGGATTTGCCAGCGGCCGTCCGGCCAGGGCGATGCGCAGATTCGGCACCCCGGGGTAGGTGCGCAATACCGTTTCGAGCGGCGCCCCATTCAAAATTTCGGCGACGCCTTCCCCAGCCGCCAAGCCGAAATTCAATCCCACAGAAGGACGGCGAAGATCGGCATCCACAATACAGGTGGGCGCCAACTCCGAAAGCACCAGCGAGAGGTTCACCGAAAGGGTTGACTTGCCTTCCTGCGAGAAACCGGAAACCACCAGAAATACGTGCGGGCCCGCATCGGAGCCGGCGAGCAAGGTGCTGACCAGAGTGCGGATGGCCTCGGCGCCGTCGCAGCCGGGATCGCGAATGACAAAGGGCTCGGCGAAGACGCTGCGCTCAGGTCCGGGAGGAAGGGCCGGCATTCCCGGTCCGAGCGCGGGAGCAGTGGGCAGAACTCGCGGAATGAAGGCGAGCGAGGGCATGCTGCCCAGCTGCGGAATCTCTTCCGGCCGGCGAATGCTGGTATCGAGGCGGTCGCACATGAAGGCCACCACCACTCCGCCGACCAGCCCGAACAGCAGCGACACAATAATGTTCTGGATGGGCTTGGGCGAACTCGGGTCACTGAGCAGACGCGCCGGCTCAAGCAGGCGGATATTGCTCGACTTGGAGGCGGCAGCGATGCCCGCTTCTTTCACACGAGCGTAGAGCGTGTTGTAGAGGTCCGTATCCACCTGGGCTTCGCGCTTCAGAATGCTGTATTCGCCCATGGCGTTCACCCCCGCCGAGGTCGCCTGCAGCTGGCTGGCCATGAGCTGCTCGCGCGCCTTGGCCGCCAGATAGCTGGTCTTCACACCTTCAACGATGGAAGCACGCTGCTGATCAAGTTGCGCTTGCAGCTCCTTGGCGCCATTTTCCAGCTTCTGCACGTTGGGGTGGTTCTTGCCGTAAATTACCTGCGCCTGCGAAAGCTCGGTTTCGGTCTCGGCCAGGCTGCGGGTGAGGTTTTGCACCACCGGGTTGTCGCGCACCTGGGGCAGGGAATCGCCTTCTCCGTTCTGCACGCTGTTGTAAAAAGCCTCCAGCTGAATGCGGTCCGCTTGCGCCTGCGTCAGCTCTTTGGTCAGGTCACTGACCTTAACGGCGAAGGTGTTCTGCTGCTCATCAATGTCGGTGATGTTGTGCAGCTTCTGGTAATTAGTCAGCGCCTGGGTTGATTTCTCCGCCTTGTCGCGGATATCGGCCAACTGCCGGGAAAGCCACTCGGAAGCCTGCGCCACGGCCTTGTACCGGCTCTCGTAGTTGCGTTCCAGGTAAAGCTTCACCAGCGTATTGACCATGTCCCGGGAAAGGCGCGGGTCATGGCTCGAAATGCTCACGGTAATCACGCGTGAGTTCTTCATGGCCGAAGCTTTGAGGTTCTTGTGCAGATAGGAAAGGGCCGAATTTTCCGCAGGCGTCAGTGCATCTGAGTTGCTGTCGCTGGAGAGCGGCTGGTTCGCCGTGGCCGCCAGCTTGCCGGCGATATCGCGCCGGGTATCCAAACGCATCTCGCGGATCAGCTTGATGGCCAGCTCATCGCTGTTGATCACATCGGTCTGGGTTTGCATGATGCGATCCATGTCGCCGACTTCCGAGGTGCCGTTCTGCAGCGAGAAGACCTCTGACCCGGCCGGGTCCACTTCGATCCTCGCCTCCGGATCGTAGGTCGGCTTCATGAGGAAGCTGACAAGCGCGGTTGCCAGCACCACGATGCCGGCAAAGGCCAGCGAAATTCGCCAGCGCTGCCGCAGCACCCCCAGCGCCCACACCAGATCGAAGGTGCTCTGGGAGGGGCCGGGATTCGGGGTTCCATTCGGGGCGGGCGGAGCAGATTGCAGGCGGGGACGGTGAATCCGCTTCAGCTCCGGGCTATGCCCAAGGGTGCGCAGAAGATCGTAGTTTCGGCTCAACAGCAGACTCCGAGGTCGTTCGCAGGCTCAGGCCGCATGAAAAATCACGGCCCGCAGCGTCTGCAGCAAAATCTTAAGGTCAACCAGCCAGGACCGCTTTTCTACATACTCTAGGCCCAGCTGAATCTTATGGGGAAGAATTTTTTCGTGGTAGTCGCGATGGGGATCGGAACTGCCGCGCAGAAGTTCGTCCTCGTTGCGGAACTTGATCGAAGCCCAGTCGGTAACGCCCGGCCGGACCGTGAGAAGCTGCTGCTCGCGGGGCGTGTAGCGGCGAACTTCCTCGAGCACTTCCGGACGCGGCCCCACCAGGCTCATTTCGCCGCGAATCACATTCAGCAGCTGCGGCAACTCATCGAACTTGTAGAGCCGGAGAAAACTGCCCACGCGGGTGATTCTCGGGTCATCCGCCGGACTCTCCGCGCCGCCCAGCCGCTCGGCGTTCTGCACCATGGTGCGGAGCTTGAAGACGTAAAACGGCTTGCCAAACCTGCCCGCGCGCAGCCCACGATAGAAAACCGGCCCTTTGGAGTCCAGCTTGATCCACAAGCCCAGCACCAGAAGCAGGGGACTGAAGAGGAGGAAGCTGGCGCCGGCAATCACGAGATCAGTGGCGCGCTTGGCCATCTCGCCGGGAAGATTTTCGCGGCGGCCAGGAAGCGCGGCCAGAGCTTGTTCCGTATCGAGGCTCACGTGGTTTACGCCCCGGCTAGTTTACGCGGCCAAGCCGCCGGGAGCCACCGGCAGGGCGGGCTCGTCGGCCGGGACGCCGGTCACTTCCGTGCAGGTTCCGTCTTCGATGCGATACTTGCGGCCGCAGGTGGAGCACACGGTCGTTTCCTGGTCCGGCAGGCGGATTCCGCAATAACACATCCAGCCCATGTGCGCCGCGGGAACGCCGGCGACCATGGAGTAATCGGCAACATCGCGAGTAACAACCGCGCCCGCCGCCACAAAGCTGTAGCGTCCCAGGGTAACCCCGCAGACGATGGTGGCATTCGCCCCGATGGATGCGCCCTCCCGAACCCGCGTCGTGCGGTACTCATGCTTGCGCACCACGTGGCTGCGCGGGTTGATCACGTTGGTGAACACCATGGAGGGGCCGCAAAATACGTTGTCTTCCAGTTCCACTCCGGTGTACACGGAAACGTTGTTTTGAATTTTGACGTTGTTGCCGATTTTGACCTCGGGGCTGATCACCACATTCTGCCCCAGGTTGCAGTCCTGGCCAATGCGCGAGCCGCTCATCACGTGGCTGAAGTGCCAGACCTTGGTGCCGGCGCCGATTTCGCAACCCTTGTCAATCACCGCGGTGGGATGCGCATAGTAGGGGCAACGCGCGGGCGAAACCTCTGCCATCTGGCCGTTATTCTGCAGCGAGCGCTCGCAGGCATCGAGCACCTGCAGCACGCGCAGGCCGTTGCGCCCATCGGTCAGCGGAGTCTGCCGCGTGCTCAGGCAGTGCAGAAAATGCTCGCATTCGCGGCGCAGCGGCTCTTCTTTGGGCAGGGGCACCACTTCGCCTTCCGCCTTGCACGCCACTGGAATGCGATCGCGCCAGTCAATGCGATGCGAGTAAAGCACCAGCTTGCGCTCGGCTTCCACGTCATCGAACACTGCCATTTTGCGCTCGCCCACAATAGTCAGCTTCTGTTCCTTGAAGGGATGCAGCCAGCTCACAAAAATGTGCGCCTTCACCGCGCTCTTGAAGTCGAAGGTGGTCAGCGTGGTGTCGCAGATGCCTGGACTGATATACGTGCCGCCCTGGGCCGAGACATGAGTGGGAACTTCCTCGAGCAGATAAGCGATGGCGGAAATATCGTGCGGGGCAAAGCTCCACAGAATGTTCTCTTCGGTGCGGAGCTTGCCGATGTTCAGGCGGGAAGAGTAAATGTAGCGGATCCGGCCCAGCTCACCCTCCGAGATCAGGCGCTTCAGCTCCTTAATCGCGGGGTGATATTGCAGAATGTGGCCGACCATAAGAACCCGGCCGAGAGAAGTTGCCTGCGAGAGCAGTTTCTCGCCTTCTTCCACATGCAGGGCGAGAGGCTTCTCCACATACACGTCCTTGCCGCGCGCCATGCATCTCTGGGCGATCTCGAAGTGCTGGGCCGCGGGTGCGGCGATGACCACCCCATCCACCTGCGGGTCGTTGAGAACGTCATCGACGCTGCTGGTCACCCGGACTCCATATTTCTGGCCAACCTGCGCCAGGGTCTGCTCGGAAACATCGCAGACCATATGCAGCGCGCCCAGTTCGGCGAAGTTGCGGACCAGGTTTTTTCCCCAGGCCCCCGCCCCAATGACAGCTACTTTCACACTTCCGTTGACCATGTTGAGTTTTTCCCCAGGAGTTTTTCGGGCGCGCGCTAAGCCGCATGCCCGAAGCTGATTGGCTGAAGGTGGAATTAAGTTGGGGGAAAAGCCTGGTGCTGAGAGTTGAAGGAGGAGAAAAGCCGAACCACGAAGAAAGTGCGCTTTAAGCCACGCCTTGCGTGCCCATCCACAAATCCACTTGCCGCGAACGATTGATCAAAGCGATATCGAGGTGATCGAGCTCGCTGAGGATGCGCATTTCCATGCTGGGCGTGTATTCAGGAACGATTTCCTTGAGCTTGCTGATCACGCCATTCACATTCTTGGAGTTGGCCAGCGAGGAAAGATCGTGCAGCCATGCCGCCACATCTTCATATTTGACCTCTCCGCTTTGCAGGACGCGAATCTTGTTGTGACGGGTGGTTCCCATGTGCTCTCCGTCGAGCACCAGTTCCTCGAACAGTTTTTCGCCCGGGCGGAGTCCGGTGAAGACGATCTTGATGTCACGCTCCGTCTCCAGGCCGGAGAGGCGAATGAGGTTTTTAGCCAGATCAAGAATCTTTACCGGCTCGCCCATATCCAGAACGAAGATTTCGCCGCCGTGCCCCATGGTGCCGGCCTGCAGCACCAGCTGCACTGCTTCGGGGATGGTCATGAAATAGCGCTTCATCTCGGGATGAGTAACGGTGACCGGCCCTCCCGCCGCGATCTGGCGCTCGAAGATGGGCACCACGCTGCCATTGCTGGCCAACACGTTGCCAAAGCGCACCGCCATGTATTTCGTGCCCTGGCGCTGCAGCCCGAGCATGATAAGCTCGGCCACCCGCTTGGTTACGCCCATCACATTGGTGGGATTGACCGCTTTATCGGAGGAGATGAGCACAAAATCCTCAACGTCATATTGCTTGGCCACGACGGCGACGTTGTAGGTTCCAAAGATGTTGTTGATCACTGCCTGGAAGCAGCTGCGCTCCATCAGCGGCACGTGCTTGTAGGCGGCCGCGTGGAAGACGCATTCCGGACGCTGGGCTGCGAAGGTCTCGCGCAGGATGCCGACGTCGAGGATATCGCCGACCACCGGAACCAGCTCGAGATGAGGGTAACGGGCGGAGAGGCTGGTCCAGATGTTGAACAGGTCGTTCTCGGAGCGCTCAAAAAGCACCAGCCTGGCGGGTTCGAAGCTCGCGACTTGCCGCGCCAGCTCAGAGCCGATGGACCCTCCGGCGCCGGTGATCAGCACCGACTTGCCGCTGAGCTTCCTGCGGATTGCCTCGGTTTCCAGACGCACCGGTTCGCGCCCCAGCAGGTCTTCCACCCGCACGTTGCGCAGCTTGCTGATCTGGGTTCCATTCATGCGCTCCGAGATGGGCGGCAGGATCTTGAAATCCACGTTGCATTCGCGGCAGGCATCAATTACATGCTCCACCTGCTTGCCTTCTGTGGATTCGATGGCGATGATGACGCGCGCCACCTCGTAAACCGAAATCAGGTGAGGAAGGGCGCCGGTAGTTCCGAGTACCCGTATGCCATTGATCTTGATTCCTTTCTTCCTGGGATCGTCGTCAATGAAGCCGACCGGCTGATAGCTGAGCTCGGGGTTCTGCCGAAGTTCCTGCGCCAGGGCGCGGCCGGCTTGGGTCGCGCCCACGATCAGGGTGCGTTTGCCGGCGGCCACCGTGCCTACAGTTTCCGTGTAGGCGCGCACCGCAAAGCGCGCTCCGCCGGTGATCAGAATGGTGAGAGCGAAATCAATGATGATGAGCGAACGCGAGTGCCGCACCGAGGAGAAGAAGAGCCGGGTGAGGCAGTAAATGATGAACGAGCTGGCCAGCGCCGCCTGGGTCAGGTCCAGCAGGTCCGACATGCCGGTGTAGCGCCACCAGCCCCGCAGCAGTCCAAAGCGATAGAAAAAGATCAGCTTGATGGCTGCGATGAAGGGCAGAGTGTCAAGAAAGAGCTTCCAGGCCGGTTCCTCCAGATGAAAGTTGAGATGCAGCAGAAAGGCGCAGAAGTACGCCAGACCAATCAGGAGGATCTGCGAAAACAGAATTAACAGTTTCCGGTAGGTTAGAGGGCTGGTGACCAAGGAACTATTCATAGACTTGTGGCTCGCGGCGGGATTCTGGTTGATCGTGGCCGGGACGAAGAGCAGCGCCCGCCGTCCAGCCCGATTGCAGAGCTAACCAAAGTTTGTACAGAGCAGATCAACAAAATGAACTTTCCCCAGGCCGGCCAGAGGCTGGGAATGCAAGATTCGTTGTGGTTTTGAGCGCGTGCATGCCCACGCAGCGCCTTCAGGCAAATCCAGGCGCGTTCGGTTGGAGCTGGGAATGAGGCTTGGCGACGGCGCCGGAATAGTTGGTGACCGGCTCCACGTCAAAGTTGCACACGCTGATGGCCAGCGAGCGCTGAATGAGCTGAATCGAAATCACCAGCTTGCGCTCGGAATCCCGCCTCAAAAGGATTCCTTCCACACCATCCAGCGATCCGCCCACAATGCGGACGCGCTGCCCGATTTGCAGGAACGGAAAGGGCGAGCAATTGGCTTTGTGCGAAAGCACCGCGCGCACATCGTCAATCTCTTTGTCGGGAATCGGAACCGCACCATTCTGGTTGCCGACGAACCTGACCACGCCGGCCGTGCGTAGCACTTCAACCTGAGCTTCCCGGGAGTGGGGAATCTGCACGAAGACATACCCGGGAAAAAGCGGCATGTCCACCACCTTGCGGCGGTCGCTCCAGCGGTGGACTTCGGAGACGAGCGGGAGGAGGGTACGCACGCCCATGCTGGTCAGAGTTGCCGCTACCATGCGTTCGTGCCGTGAGCGGCTCATTACCGCATACCACTGGGCGTCGTGCGTGATGGGCAGATTGGTCGGCAGCAACATTTCTCCCGGTATTCCCAGAGGCCAGAAAGGTCGTCCGCTCTGGCCTGTATGTAGCTCCGCCGTCTGAGTCCCAGAGCCCGCTCCCAACCTGAGGAGCAAAGACTCTCAAACCCCGCTGCGGATTCGCTTCACCAGAACTTCAGCTGGCTTTTCGCCTGCTGAACTACCTGGCGTGCTCGCAGAGTCGCAGACAGTTGTCCTTAAGCTTTGAACAAAGCAGACGGGGCAGGCCAAAAAGCACAAGTCGCGTCCAGCGCGACGCCAGCCCCCTGGGAGAGGGACCTCCAAAGTACAATTACCAGACAATTACGCACAAGCGGGTGAAGGTACTTAAGTAGAAGAAGCCTGCACTACGGATGCAGAAGCCTGCGTTTCTATCTGTATGAGACCAAAGCAGCCCCATGAATAGACCTGTACGTACTACTTTTGAACTGGTTCGATCTTCTCTAGCAGTGAGAAAGTCTGTGGAATTTCGGGGCCAAACGGGCCCAAAATGCTTTGACCTTTCCCCGGAGCAATGCTACATTACGCCCACTAGGTTCGGGACTGGCGTTGAGTCAGTCCTTACGCTTTCGGCCTCCTTCTTCCCCCGGGGTGGGGCCTTCACCAGCCCAAACTGATTGAGCCCTTTTGGGGGAGTCGATGTGCGCGACCCTCAGTGTTGTGTCCGCTCCGGATGGAGCGCCACAGATACGAATTTTAATTGCTGACCGCAACCGCCTGGACAGCCAGCTGTTGGGCGAGTCGCTGGAGCGCGATCCGCGCTTCCAGATCGTGGCGGTTACTACCGGCGCCCAACTGCTTTCCGCTGCCGCCACCTATAAGCCCGACGTCGCCCTGATCAGCGAAGACCTCGACTCCTTTCCCAAGCGGGGCTTGCATCTCGCCCGCCGGCTGACGGTTTCGCAGCCAGGAGTGCGCATCGCAATTCTGCTCGACATGCCGACGCGCGAATCGGTCGTGGCCGCCTTTCGCTCGGGCGCGCGCGCGGTGTTCTGCCGCACCGCCGGCCTGGCGGAGCTGCGCAACTGCATTGAGCGGGCCAGCCGGGGAGAGATTTTCGCCAGCAACGCCGAAGCCGATTATCTGCTCGAAGCTCTGCGGACCGGCCCTTCCTGCGATGCGATTGACAGCGAAACCCTGGGGAAGCTCTCCAAGCGTGAAATCGAAGTCGCCGAATTTGCCGCTCAGGGGCACACCAATAAGCAGATTGCGGACGAGCTTCGCCTGAGCGAGCATACCGTGAAGAATTACCTGTCGCGGGCATATGAGAAGCTGGGAGTCTCCACTCGTATGGAGCTGCTTCTGCTGCTCTCGAACCACCGGCTGAATTCCGCCCCGCCCATGGCCGGCGCCCAGACGGAAACTTCTCACGCCGAAGGAGACTAAGCCGGCCTAGATCCGCGCCAGCTCTGGCACATACGCCTCGACGCTCCCCTTCTCCAGCAAATAGACTCCCGGCCCCTGCTGGCCGCGCACCGTTCGGCAGAATTCCGCCACGAAGAACCCATTCTTTAAGGCCTCGCAAAACGCCCAGCGCGTGGCCAGCCGCCATTCGCGGGCGAGAGCCGCGTCCTTTTCTTCGACCATAGCGATATCACTCGGAATCTCAATCGCAATTCGCTGGCGGCCTAGCGCCTCAGATAAATCAGCGCGGGCGGGGCGGCCATCACCATTGAATTGCACCAGCGGAGTGAGCGTAGAGAGCGCGTCGAGCATTTCAGCCCGGTTCTCTTTGCCCTGCAGCCGCGCCTGTACTCGCTTTGCGGCGATGGGCCAGCGCACCCAAAGCCGGTCGGTGCCGTTCTGGTGCAGCGCGCTCGAAGTTTCCGGTCCGTAGAAGTCGGGTTCGTAGCGGCTGGAGACCACGCCTAGCTTGGCAAAGTTGAAATGCGCGTTCTTGCTCTGCAAAGGGTCGAAGGTCCAGGTAATTTCTTCGATTGGCAACCTTCCCGTGCCGCTGCCCCACATCGCCAGTACACGCTCGCGCTGCGCCACCTTGAGCTTGTAGCCGAGGTCCAGATCGCGATAGGGCGGCAGCACCGCCAGCATGTGCGAATGCACCGTAAGGCGTCCCGCCTCCATGCCAAGAAAGCCGAAGACGAAGCCCACCATGGTCCCGCCCTCAAAGGCGCCGACCCAGATGTTGCCGGCCGCTTGGGTCGCGACCGCGAGAGTAAGCGGAATGGCGTCGCGTTCGGAAATGCCCCACACTTCGCGCTCTACCGCCTCGACCTGCTTTAAATCATCGAAGCTTTGCAGATTGCGGAAGGTGATGGCCGGCTTGGCGTTGGGCGAGGGCATGCCGCAAGACCGAACAATATACGCGGAGGCAAAGCCCCGCGCCAGCGTCAGGAAGCGCCGGCACGCGCTCTGGATCTGAACAACATCAACCGCTGGGAGCTCACTCTCCGCCCGGTGAAGCTGCCGCCGCGGCTGGCGGAGGAGTGCGCACCAGCAGCGCCAGCCGGGGGAACAGGAACCTGCCGGCGGCGTCATCAATCACGTTGACCTGGCAGGTGTAAAAGCCGGGCTTGAGCTGGGCGAGAGGTACGTCCAGTTGAAAAACCGCCGCGTGGCGGTCTTCCGCGTTGAGCTCGGTGGCCGAAACCAGCGGCGTCTCATAGGTTTTCACTTTGCCCTGGAAGAAGGCGACGTTGGTCAGGACCTTGATCGGCCCATTGTTCTGCCCCTTGCCGGTTCCCTCATGGCCAGGGTCGTACACCTCGTAATAGAAGTAGAGGTGCTGGCCGCTGGAAAAAACATGGGTCACATTGGGAATGACTTCAGATCCATCGCGCACCAGCGGATCCAGATTGTTGTGCTTGGTGGCCTGGCGAATCTGGCTCGAAAGCACCACCGAGCTCATCTTCAGCAGCGGATCATTCTTGAAATTGGGGATGCTGACGTCAGTCTCGAAAGAGCCCAGCCGCCCCGTCTGGTTCTCGCGCACTACGAATTTCAGGTGATAGGTGCCGGAGGGCAGCACGAAGCCGCTGTCATACTGCACGTTTTTGCGCCGCACCTCGGTCGAGGTATCGAGCGAAAGCTTCACCGTCTCGCGCACTTCGCCCAGCGGCCGCTTGCTTACGCTGTCGGTCACCATGCCCAGAACGTCGAGCGTGGCCTTGTCTTTATCGCGATTGTTGGAGAAAGGAATTTCTGAGCCCGGCACGACCACCGACACCGGCATATAGAACTTGTTCTCGCCTACCCGGAAATAGGCCGCCGACAGGTACACCGGCAGGTCAGTGCTGGGCAGCTCCGAGGCCATTTCTTCGTCGAGCTGCCGCTCGCGGTCTTCCTGATTGGAGTGTTTGAAGTCGGCGGGAGCGTAGTAGCCGCGGCGGAATTCCAGCTTGATGCCCGGCCGGTTTACCCGCACCGTAATGCGGCGGTAGCGGCCATCCTGCGCCGGGTTCGTGCTGTGGTAGCCCAGCATGTAGTAATTCGACGTATCCTGCTGCACTCCGGTAAAGACTTTGCCGAAATCGTTGGTATCGAGAAAAGCGCGGCCGCCGGTGTCGGAGGCCAGCGTGACCAGCGTTTCCTGGCTGGTGAAATTCGAGCTCAGAGCGCTCAAAGTGGAGGCGCCGGAATAGGCGGAAGTACCGCGCAGGCTGGCGCTCTGCGCCTCGCCGCCGGGCACTGTGGCCTGCAGGCCGCGGGCATCGAGCGTGTAAATCGAAAGATTGGCGCGCACCGCGGCATTCACCGCGGCCCGCAGCTCGGCCTGGTTCTCCACCCCGGTGCGGTCCATGCCGCTGGAAAAATAAATCAGCGACTTTTTCTGCTCCACGTGCGCGAGCTGCGCGGCAATCGAGCGGATCGCTTCCAGCCGCCGGTCGGTGTTGAAGATGTTGTATTCCGTATCATCCGGCGTGTATGAGCCGCCTGTGTCCGCAGTGCCCTCCGTGGTGCCGGTCGAGCCTTCCTCATAGCCCTCTGCCTCGCCCTCGTTGAACGATTGCAGCACTTTCTTGAGCTGCGCTTTGTCGGAGGTGAAATCCTGGTTCACTTCGAGCGTGCTGCCCAGTGAAACCACCGCCACCAGGTCCGCCGGCCTCATCTGGTCATCCACGTAGTGCTCGGCCGAGGTGGCGGCGTGGTCCACATCCTCCGGCTCCATGGAGGAAAGATCGAAAAACAGGATGATCAGCCGCCGGTCTTTGAACGCTCCCAGCGCGGCAGCGACTTCGTTTTGAGGTTGCGGCGCGGCCTGCGCCTTCGAAGGCGTGGTCAGCAGCTTCACCTGCGGCACATTCGCGGTTGGCAGCGCATCTGTGTTTTCGATATCGAAGGAAACGATCTTCTGCGGCTTATTGTCCTCGAGGACCGTAAAGTCTTCAGGCTTGAGGTCGCGCACGAAGTTCCCGCTCTTATCGCGTGCGGTGACGTTCACCAGGACCAACTCGGTCTTGGCGTGGAAGGTATAGTCGGTCTCCTGCGCAGGAAGATTCGCCCCGAGCAAAGCCAAGCCGAGCAGCCAGGCCAGAGATTTTCGCGCCCCCGAAACCGTGAGCTGCCTGGTCTTCGTTCGTGATCCTTCGTGAGCTTCGTGGTGGATCGAATTCATACCTCAAAACCTGAATCGCGCCGTCATCTGGATCGTCCGCATCGAGTTCACCGAAATCACCTGCCCGAAGGTCGGCGAGTTCACGACGGTATCAATGGTCGCCCAATTGGGATGATTGAAGACATTCGAAGCCTGCGCGCGGAACTCCAGCTCGCGCATCTCGCCCATGGGAAAGACCTTGGTCATGGCCATATCGAACGCGATCGTGCCCGGGCCTTCGATGCTGTTGCGCCGCGCGTCGCCAAACTGCCCCGCCGGCGGCTCGACGAATGCTGCCGTATTGAACCACTCCACAACCGTCGGATTGGGCAGGCTGACGGAAGCACCGGGCACCACGTCCGCGCGGATGGTGCCATAGGTGCCGCTGTTGACGTCGGTAAAGCAGCCCTGACAGCGCGGAGTGAAGGGCGTTCCCGAGGCAATGGTCCAGTCGCCGGTCCACTCCCAATCGCCGAAGATGGCGCGCAGCGGGCCGCCGCCGCTCAGCCAGCGCTTGTCATGGCCGAAGGGCAGCTCCCAAAGATAATCCGCCGTAAATCGATGGCGCTGGTCAAAGCTCGAAAGCCCGCGCTCGGCGGCCAGATCGAGCGCGTTCTGCGCCACCAGCGTACTGCCCACCTCCGGCCCGCCGCGAACGGCAATGGCCACGCCGTTGCCGATTGAAGAGGCGTTATCAATGGATTTCGAGAAAGTATAAGTGCCGCCAATGGAAATGCCGCTGCTCAACCGTTTGCGCAGCCGCACCGAGCCGGCGTTCGCGCTGGAAGAGGCCAACGCGGTCTGGTAGGTAAAAGCCTGGGCATCAGCAATGCGCACGCCCAGAAGCCCGCTGTTGGGCGCCAGCACATTATCGAGCCGCGTGCCCTTGGTCCCGGTGTAATCCAGGTTCAGCACCAGGGTGGGGCGGATCTCCTGCTGAATATCCAGATTGCGAATCTGCACGTAGCCCAGCCGGTAATTCGCGTCCACGGCGTAGCTGTTGGTGATCAATCCCGAAGCCGGGGCGGGGAAGCCGTTCTGCAGGGTCAGCGGGCCCACTACCGACTGCACGTTGGTCTCGGTGGTCGAGAACGGCGGCTGGAAGGCCAGGTTCTGCGCAATGGATTGATACGCGGCCGTGTTGTAGTTGATGCCATAGCCGGCGCGAACCACGGTGTTGGAGAATGGCTTCCAGGCGATGCCCAGGCGCGGCGCAAAGTTGTTGCGGTCCGGGTGCATGAGGCTTGACGGATATCCCTGCCCGGGCAGAACCGGCGCTACCGCGGGGGTTCCGGCGGCTGGATCCAGCACTCCTGGTGAGAGAATCAGGTTGGCAATGTGGTCGTTGATTTCGGTAAAGGGCGAGACGTATTCATAACGCATGCCCAGGTTCAAGGTCAGATTGCCGCGCAGTTGCCAGTTATCCTGCCCGAACAGGTCCCAGGAATTACCCCGGAAGTAATAATTGTTGACGCCGAACTGCACCGAGGTCTGCTGCGGCAGGCCGAGCAGAAAATCTGCCAGGTCGTAACCGGTGGCCGCCACCGGCTGGCCGCTGCCATCCACCTGCCCGGTGTTCGTTCCTGTAAAGACAAAACTTCCCCGGGCATTGCCGCTGGTCTCAGTATTGATTTCGATGCGGCGGAAGTCTCCGCCAAAGCGCATATTGTGCCGGCCACGCCGCCAGATCATGAAATCCGAAAACGTCCAGGTCTGGTTGCGCTCGAGCGATGGATTGATATCGGAGAGATTGCTGAAGTCGGAAAAGGAAAGATTGGGCAAACCCCAGTCAAAGGGATTGGTCGAAACTCCGTTGATTCCCAGGCCTCCGGTAATGTCCTGGGTGAAAGCGTACAGGTTCTGCGTCCGCACCCGCTCGCGGTTGAAGTTTACGTGTGCGATGTTGGTGAGCCTGCCGAAGCTGCGAATGTAGGCGCCGTTGACATCAATGCCGCGCACGCTGTCATTTCCGCCCACCGTGGGGAAAGGATTGGTCAGAGTGGAATTCGAGTTCTGATAGTGCAGGCCGATACTCAAGTTGTTGCGCGGCCCGCGAAAAAAGCCCCGGCCCATACGCGGCCCCGACTGTCCGGCGGCCCCGAAGGAATGGTTCAAACGGATGTTCAGGCTGTCGCTATCGTCGGTCGCGGTCGTGATGTAGTGAAAGTTCTGCGCCGTGCCGGGAAGGTTGGGCAGGGGAATGTAATTCAGCAGGCCCTGGGCGATTGGGCTGATTTCGCAGCCCGGCGCGGCTGTCATGTTCTGCAGGTTGTTGCCCGGAATCGGTTGTCCGGCATTCGCGCCGCACTGGCTGATGTTGGGATAGAAAAGCTCGACCGGGACGCCCGCATTGACTCCAGCCGGATAAAGCGCGCTTGAGAAGTCGCCGGCGCGCTCCCCTGCCGTGGGCACGGTCGAAAACTGGTCAAAGGGATTGCTGCCGCGCGATCCGTTGTAGTTCACGAAGAAGAACGTCTTGGTGCCGCCCTTGTAGATGTGCGGAATGTTGAGCGGCCCGCCGAGAGAGAGGCCGAAGCGGTTCTGCAAATACCCCGGCTTGTTCACGGGCTCGCCGGTGAGCGAATAGGGCGCCGCGTCCAGAGCCGCATCGCCCACTTCGTAGTAGGCCATGCCGTGCGGGCGATTAATATCGAAGCCGCGACCGCGCATCGCCATCAAAACCGGGCCCGGACCCCCACCGGGGCCAAAGCCGCCTCCACCCCCGCCGAATCCGAAGCCGCCCGGACCTCCGCCGCCTCCAGTTGCGCCCAGGCCGCGCCCCTGCTCCACGCCCATCTGCTCGCGGGCTTCGGTAATGCGCTGGCGAAACTCCTCGCCGCTCATGTTGCCCATGGGGTTCGAGGTGTTGCCCGAAACGGCGACCGACTCGGTGGCGGCATTTTCGGCCATGCCGGGTACGGGCATGCCAGCGGGCGCAATCTGGTCCAGGCCGCTGGCGGAGCCTTCTTCTCCGCCTCCCGTCTGCGAAAGCGAAAGGCTCTGAAAGCCGCGCGCCGAGGCCGCTGCGCCCCGGTTGCCCGCGCCCGCCATCATGTTGGCGATCTGCTCTTCCGGCGTGGGCGCCGCCTGCTTGGCCCGCGAAAGCAACACCATCTCCAGATTCACCTGCGCGTCGCGATTGCTTGCGTTGATCAGGGCTTCCTGCGTCAAAGGAGCAAAGGCGGAAAGCTCGGCGCGAATCACGTAGCGCCCATTGGCTGGAAGTTGCAGCGTGTAGCTGCCCTCCACGTCGGTCGAAGTGGAGACCTTCTTTCCCGTGAGCGTGTTGCTGGCCGTGACCGTGACCCCGGGCAGGGGCATATTGCCCGATTTCACCACGCCGTGGATCACTCCGCCGGCTTGCTCCGGAGATTGCGGAACCGGCGCCTGCCCCAGAGCCACCCCGCTGGCCACAAACAGAAAAACCATGGCGGCCCTGAGTTGTCTCGTAAGCGCCCCGTGGCCGGCCGAGAGGCCTTTCCTGCCCAATGAATCCCAAAGCTTCATGATCTTCAGATTCTCAACCGCGGAGGACACACCGGCTACAGACTGGATCGTAGGCTGGCTGAGTTCTCTCCGGCGCCTTCTTTTATCAATGCGAGTCAGGAGTCTGGCCCGTATTCTGCCCGAAGCCCCCTCCCGGGCGGCGCATCATACGCGGGTCGCCGACGTTCAGCGTCTCTGGAACAAACACGTTGTTCTTAAGTTCTCCGCGCCCGAACACGTGATCGCCCGGCTTCAGGTCCGCCAGGGTTACGCTCTGGCCATCTTTGCGGAAGGAGGTATTCTCATCCACGGAAATGGTCTGGTTCACTCCGTCCGGCCGGGCGATGGTCAGTTGCGTTCCATCAATGGACTTGATCTCTCCTACAATGAAGCGCTTGCCCAGTTGCTGGCGCATCGCTTCCCGGTCGAAACCGCCGGCAGGCCGTTCCGCCACCACTTCCGCTTGCCAGGCCCCGTCTGTGCCTTGTTGGCCGCGCACAAAAATCTGGTCGCCGGCCTTGAAGTCTTCAAGCTTTGCCGCCTGGCGCTCCTTGCGGAATTCCGTCTTGTCGCTGATCTTCACCTGCGCCGTATTTCCGTCCATGGTCTTGACGGTGATCGTGCCGGAGTCGATGGCAGTAATCGTGCCCGCCACGCCCATGCGCCGGAAACCGCCATGGCGCTGCATTTGCGGCTGCGGCTGGTCTTGCGGCTCCGGGGCGTCCTGCCCCCAGGCACAAGCCGCGGCTAACAGCATGAGAATCAGGCCCGCTCTACGCATATAAATTCTCCTGGAGTAATTCCTTTCCATTCAAACACCACCACCCCAGGGGCCCGGTAATAAGTTGGTCAAAGAGCGTAAATTTTTGTAAACGCTTGGAAAGCAGGCGCTGCTTCCTCTTTTTGCCGAAAAGTCCACTTGCCAGACACGCGATCTATTTCGCCGTACGATCCGCCGCCCGCCCCATCTGAGAGCCAAAATTCCGCGGATTGCTTGACCGTTTCCCCAGGGTCAGTTCTAATCAAAAATTATAGGGGATGGGCGAATCCAAAGGGATTACAAAGGGGACAACCGGATGCGTATTGCGTTCTTAGGATTGGGAATCATGGGCCGATCCATGGCGGCAAACCTGGTCAAGGCCGGCCACGAGGTTTCGGTGTGGAACCGCACTCCCGGCAAAGACAAAGACGTGGAGGGTGCGCGTACCGCCGCCACGCCCGCTGAAGCCGCACGCGACGTCGAAGTGGTGTGGATGTGCGTGGCTGACACCAGGGCTGTCGAAAACGTGCTCTTCGGTCCCCAGGGTGTTGCGGAGTCGCTCGCCCCGGGCATGATCGTGGTGGATTCCAGCACTATTTCGCCTTCCGCCACGCTCAAGTTCGCCGAGAAGGTACGCTCCAAAGGCGCCGACTACGTGGATGCGCCCGTGACCGGCTCGAAGACTGGCGCCGAGAACGGCACGCTGGTGTTCATCATGGGCGGCAGCGAAGCGACCATCGAGAAGCTCAAGCCTCTGCTCGCCGTCATGGGCAAGAAGGTTTTCCGCATGGGCGAGACCGGCAAAGGCCAGTCCGCCAAGCTGGCCATGAACTTGCAGATCGCCCTCATCTATGAAGGTTTTGCCGAAGGACTCACGCTCGCCGCCAAGCTGGGCGTGGATGCCGAAGCTCTCTTGCCCCTGATCAACGCCTCCATGGTGCACTCCGGGGTGGTGGAGTACAAGGCGCCCTTCGTTCTGAAGCGCGATTTTTCTCCCAACTTTCCCCTCCGCCTTATGCACAAAGACATCCGCCTCATGCTGGAGGCTGCCAAGGAAGCCCGGGTCAAACTGCCGGCTCTGGAAGTGGTCGAGGAAGTCTATGACGTGGCGAGCGAAGACGGCTATGGCGACCTTGACTACGCCGCTACTCTCGCGCTCCTGGAAAAATGGGCGGGTGTTGAGGTCAAAAGCGCCTCTGCTTGATCGCGCGCCGGTCTCTCCTGCATGTTCCCGCTGTGGTTCTACTCTTCCCCGGCACTGCGCAGTTACCACCGTCATGGGCTATTACAGAACTATTACAAGTGCCCCGCGTGGCCGCTGATACCTTAATTCTGGAGTCAAAACCGACACGGGGAAATGGGCTCATGCAACTGGAATCATTGCGCCGCAGGCAGGCTGGGGAAGACGAAATCAATTGGATTACCGCGACCTTCATGTTCCTGTTTCATGCCGGGGCAGTGGCCGCACTTTTCTTCTTTACCTGGAAAGCACTTGCTGTGGCGGCGTTTCTATGGTGGGTCTCGGGCAGCCTGGGCATTGGCATGGGTTACCACCGCCTGCTCACCCACCGCGGTTACAAGACTCCTAAATGGGTGGAGTATTTCCTGACCGTGTGCGCCACCCTCGCCCTCGAAGGCGGCCCGATCTTCTGGGTGGCGACGCACCGCATTCATCACCAGCACTCGGACCAGGAGGGCGACCCGCACTCTCCCATAGATGGCAAATGGTGGGCCCACATGGGCTGGATCCTGATGGGTAAGTCTATGCACCATGACACCACGACTCTCGCCCATTACGTCCCCGACCTGGCCAAAGACAAATTTCATCTCTGGATTACGAAATATCACTACCTGCCCTTGACCGTGCTCGGGGTGGTTCTATTGGCGGTCGGCGGCTTGCCTTTTTTGATGTGGGGTATTTTTCTGCGCACTGTAATCGGGCTGCACGCCACCTGGATGGTGAATTCTGTCACCCACGTGTGGGGTTCGCGCCGCTTCCAGACCCGCGACCTTTCCACCAACAACTGGCTGGTGGCAATCTTGACCTTTGGCGAGGGCTGGCACAACAACCACCACGCCCACCCCGTCTCGGCGCGTCACGGCTTGAAATGGTATGAGCTGGATTTGAACTGGTATGGAATCTGGGTGCTGAAAACGCTGGGACTTGCCCGCCAGGTCTATCGCTACGACCTCACCGCGCCGCTTTCGGACGAAACACCTCAGAGCGCGCCGGTCGCTCCCGAAACCGAAATGGCCTCTGCCTAATTTCTGAGAGAAGCGAAAATCTGGTGCGGAAGGGGAACGAAGTTCTCCGCTTGTTCAAAAACTGCTACGCCTTAGGGCGAAGGTTCCCGTCGCACTAGAACACTGCCTTTCCACTCTCACGCCACCGGCTGCGCGGTTAGAACTTTCTCCCGCTCCTCCGCATCGCGCTTCTGTTCAGAACGCGAGCTGGGCAGGGCCAGCTCCAGCACTTCGCTGATCAGCTTCACGTAGTGCACGTTGATGTTTTCCAACTGCTCCGGCGTCAAGTCTTCTTCCACGTTGGTCTTGTTTTCCGCCGGCAAAATCACGTCGCGCACACCCGCCCGCTTGGCTGCCAGCACCTTCTCTTTGACTCCGCCAATCGGCAGCACGTTCCCGCTGAGCGTGATCTCGCCGGTCATGGCGGTGAGCGGCCGCACCGGTTTCCCCGTCAGCAGCGAGACCAGCGCCGTGGTCATGGTAATGCCCGCCGACGGACCATCCTTGGGAATCGCTCCCGCCGGCACATGGATGTGAAGATCGTGCTCAGCAAAGAAGTTCTCCGGAATGCCCAACTCGGTGGCATTCGAGCGCACCCAGGTCAGCGCCGCCTGCATGGATTCCTGCATCACCTGGCCGATCTGCCCGGTCATGGTGAAGCCGCCTTTGCCCTTCATGCTGTTGGCTTCCACGAACAGGATGTCGCCGCCGGTCGGGGTCCAGGCCAGGCCTACTGCCACTCCCGCGCGCTTGGTGCGTTCCGCGATCTCGCCTTCGCTACGGACTTTGATTCCGCCCAGAAATTCCTGCACAATCTCATTGGTGACCACCAGCTTTTCCTTCTTGCCTTCCGCCAGCCGCCGCGCCTGCTTGCGGCAGATCGTCCCGATATTGCGCTCCAGGTTGCGCACTCCTGCCTCACGGGTGTAGTGGCGAATCACGTAGCACACCGCCTCTTCGGGAAACTCGATGTTCTCGGCGGCAATGCCGTTTTCCTCGATCTGCCGTGGAATCAGGTACTGGAAGGCGATATGCACCTTCTCTTCTTCGGTATAGCCTTGCAGTTCGATGATCTCCATGCGGTCGCGCAGCGGATCGGCGATCGGGTCCAGCATGTTCGCCGTGGTAATGAACAGCACCTTCGAGAGATCAAAAGTCACGTCGAGGTAGTTGTCGCGGAAGGTGGCATTCTGCTCCGGGTCGAGCGCTTCCAGCAGTGCTGAGGCCGGATCGCCGCGGAAATCGCGCCCCACTTTATCAATCTCATCGAGCATGAACACCGGGTCTTTGGTCTCGGCGCGCCGGATGCCCTGAATAATCTGCCCCGGCAACGCGCCAATATAAGTGCGCCGGTGGCCGCGGATTTCGGCCTCATCGTGCACGCCCCCCAGCGACAGGCGGACGAACTTGCGCCCCAAAGCGCGCGCGATGGATTTGCCCAGTGAGGTCTTACCCACGCCCGGAGGGCCGACAAAGCAAAGAATCGGGCCTTTCATGGCGGGCTTCAAACGCCGCACCGAAAGGTAATCGAGAATGCGGTCTTTGACCTTCTGCAGGTCGTAATGGTCGGTATCCAGGATTTCCTTGGCCTTGGGGATATCCACTTCCACGCCCGAGGTCTTGGCCCAGGGCAGGACCGCCAGCCACTCGATGTAATTGCGGGTGACGGAATAATCGGCCGCCATCGGCGACATGCGCGAAAGCCGGCCCAGTTCCTTTAAGGCTTCTTTTTTTACCTCGTCGGGCATGCCGGCGCTTTCAATCTTTTCCCGCAGTTCTTCGGTATCGCGCTGGCCTTCATCCTGTTCGCCCAGTTCCTTCTGGATCGCCTTCATCTGCTCGCGCAGGTAGTACTCGCGCTGGCTCTGCTGCACCCGGTCCTGCACTTCCGACTGGATCTTATTGCGCAGCTGCTGCACTTCCAGCTCGCGCGCCAGGTGATGGTTGATCTTCTCCAGGCGCACGCGGACGTCGGTGGTTTCCAGTGTGTCCTGCTTGTCGGCGGTGGAGAGCGAAGGCAGGTTCGAGCCGATGAAATCCACCAGCCGGCCCGGTTCCTCGATGTTCATCGCCACCGTGGAGAGCTCATCCGAGAGAGTCGGCGAGCCGGCTACAATCTGCTGGAACAGGGTCAGGACATTGCGCTGCAGGGCCTCTAGTTCCGCGCTCTTGGGCGGAATGGACTCCGGAACTGTATCCACCCGGGCGCGCATAAAAGGCGTGAGCTGGGTGAACTCCACCAGCCGCACCCGCTCCAGGCCCTCGGCAAAGACGAAAAGGCTCTGGTTGGGCATCTTCACGACTTTGTGCACCACCGCCAGGCTGCCCACGGTGTAGAGGTCCGTGGGCTGAGGGGCATCCACCCGGGCCTCGCGCTGGGCCACGACGATGATGGTCTTGTCCTCGCCCAGAGAATTGATGAGTTGGACTGAGCTTTCCCGGCCTACCGTTAAAGGCAAAACGGCGTGGGGAAACAACACCGTATCCCTGACCGGAAGCACCGGCAGGGACCGTTCTTCTTCTTTTTCAGGGGTTTTCGCGTTGCGCTCGCCGCGCTGTGCCATGTGTCACCTTGAGTGGAATCTACTCAACCTTTGATGACGGCGGGGACCGATAAGATGCAGCCTGCCATGGGTCCAGCCGGGTTGGATTTTAAACCCGCCCGCCCTGCCTTTGCACGAACCCAAAGGTATCGCCGGTGGTTACGCCGAACGTACTCTAAAGCCCGTCGGTGGGTTGGCCTATTGGAATCAGTTACGGGGATCGTGGTTGGCATGCGCGGTGAGATCGTGTCAGAGAGGCAGAATTCCGGCTGAAGAAATCCGCCATGCGGATTTTCACGCCGCCGGATAAATCCCCAGGACCTTCACCAAATCGGAGACCTCAGCCAGGTGTCTCAAGGCGTTGCGCGCCGGCTCATCGTCGCCCCGCAGGAAATCAACATAAAACACGTACTCCCAGGGCCTTCCCCGCAGCGGGCGGGATTCGATCTTGCTCAGGCTGATCTCGCGCAGAGCGAAAACACTCAAGGCTTTGAACAGCGCGCCCGGGATGTTCTTCACCCGAAAAGCAATGGAGGTTTTATTGGCGCCGGGCACGATGCTGCGCCGGCGGCGCAGCAGGAAAAAGCGCGTGAAGTTGCGTTTGTCGTCTTCAATGCCCGAAGCCAGAATGCGCCCTTTATAGACCTTGGCGGCCTGGCGGCCAGCGATCCCGGCGGCGTCCCGCAAACCGCCGGCAATCACGTGCTTTACGCTGCCGGCAGTGTCGTAAAAGGGCGTAGGCTCGATGCGGGGGCGATGGCGAAAGAAGTCACGGCACTGGTCAAGGGCCACCGGATGCGAAAAGGCGCGCCGCACATCGCCGAGTCTGACCCCGGGTACGGCGATCAGGTTGTGCACGATCCGCAGGCGGAACTCGCGCTGAATGAAAACCTTGCGGGCCGAGAGAAGGTCCAGATGCTCGGTGACCGAGCCAGCCAGAGAGTTTTCAATCGGGATGACAGCCGCGGCGACCGAACCTCGCTCCAGGCGATCGAAAACCTCCACCGAGCGTGCACACGGAACCAGGCTGCAGCCGGCGACCATGCGCCGGGCGGCTTCATGGCTGAATGACCCCATTTCGCCCTGGATGGCGACTTTCATGGCAGCCACGTTAGCTGGCCTGCGCCCGGGAAAGCAAATCTTTTGTAAGGATTAGGGCGTCCATGCCGTTCGAATAGTAGCCTGGAACAGTCTTGAGATGGGCGTAGCCCTGGCGCTGGTAAAAGGCCTGGGCTGCAAGGTTGTCTGCGGCGGTTTCGAGGTAAACCATGTGGCAGCCGGCGGTCAGCAGGCGGTTTTCGGCGGCCTCAAGCAGTTGCGACCCCAGGCCCGCCCTGCGCGCGGCCGGCAGCACGTCAATGGTGATGATGTGGCCGGTGGTGGTGCGCGCTTCGGCAATCAAAAACCCTGCGATTTCCGGCGAGCCGGCGGCTTGCGCGCCGTTGGCCATGGTCTCAGCCACCAGCGTGAATGATCTCCAGAGGCGGATAAAGCCTGCCAGTTCGCGCCGTGAATAAGCGATTCCCGGGGCAAAGCAGGCCTGGTCAATGCGCCAGAGGGTTTCAAGGTCCTGGCGGCGGAAATCGCGCAAGCTGAAGTTCACGCCGCCCATTGTAGATGAGAGGCGTTTTTCGCCGGGGAGGCGAGGCAGCCCAGAATTCCACAGGTAATTTCACCTAGAGGCCTAACCTCATGCGGGGTAGGGAAATATCCCGCTTGCCCTGGCAACGCCGCAAGACGTATTCTTGCGAAAAGAGGCTTCTGTGGGGCGGCTGCTTCTCATTGACGCGCTGGCGGCGTTTGCTCTGGCTGGGGCTTGGTATGTCTTTTTCACCCGCTATAACCGGCGCCGGGGAGTGCAGGCACTGCACTGGCTGGAAGCGGCGTGCTTGGGCGAGGGCCGCATCCTGGATGCCCGCTGGTTTGGCCCTTCCCGCCTGGAAGCGCGGCTGCGCTTCGCCACCCGCTGGTTTGAGCATGCCCGGGTCACGGTGAATCTGTTTCCCCGGCCCATTCCTTACCAGTGGCTGCTCTCGGTCTGCCGCAAACAGAAGGAAACCCTGACCTTTGAGGCGGACCTGGATTACGTTCCGGGCTTTTCGCTGGAGGTTTTTCGTCACCGCTGGTTTACCCATCAGCCGGAGAACCTGGAGCAGGGCTCGCGCAGTTGGGTCGTATCGCGCCCCGGTCCGGTGGTGTTCACCACCCGCCCACAGTGGACGCACGAATTACCCCCGGTGGTGAACACATTTGCGGCCTCGCGCGGGCACAGCCTGCTGCGAGTGAAGTTCCGCTCCGAATCGCCGCATTTGGCGGCCACGGTCGCCTTTGAAGCGCTCTCTGACGACCGGCTGGCGGCGAGTTTTTTGAACGTGCTGCGTGATCTGGCCGCCGACGCCTCCACGTCGCGGCAATAGCCGGTTTCCGTTCAAGACGGCCGAACGTCAATCACCTGCGCCAGATTCCCGTTCGACATGGGCACAAAATGGATAGCGGCCTGATCGTGCCTATCCTGCGCCAGCTCCGACATCGTCAGCTTCTTTCCTGCCGTGTTCTGCATCACGATATCGGTCTTGCCGTTGACGCGGAAATCGTAGGGCACGCCGTTGTTGCCGATAACGCTCAACACGCCGGAGTGAACCGATCGAATGGTTCCGGTCAAATCCTCGGGCGCCGCCAGGGTGAGCGCCTTGCTCTGCTCAGCGCGCTGCGCGGCGGCAGGCGCTGCGGCCGGGCTGGCGGCAGGCCGGTTGGCGGCAAGGGCTGCCCCGGCGAATAACGTAAACGCTGCGAGCCATAGGGTGCAGTGCATAGTCCTTTTCATTTCGTGAACCCTCCTCTTCTAAGGGAGATTTGCCGAAGCAGAGGAAACGTTGCCTGCAATCCTGCGGTTTCGTGGGTTGGGCCATAAAGGCAATAACCACTAAGGGCGCGAAGGTACACGAAGGAGGGCTTCTATCCATGACGCAATGGTCAGGCCTCCGCGCGGGTTTTGCAGAATCCTGTAGCCTGCTAAGGTCAGCCCTGTATGGCGTGGCACGATAGGGTCTATTCTCAGTTCAGCCGCCGCATTCGCGGATATGCCTGGGATCTTCGAAAAACTCGCCAGCGCGGTACTAGTTCTGCACCTGCTGTTCATCCTGTGGGTGATCTTCGGAGCACTGCTGGCTTACCGGCGACCCTGGCTGCGCTGGCTGCATATTGCCTCGCTGGTCTGGGGAATTCTGACCGAGGTTACGCCCGCGCCGTGTCCTCTGACGCTGCTGGAGCTCTGGCTGGAGGGCCGGGCCGGCCTTCAGCCGTATCAGGGCGGATTTCTGCTGCATTATCTCGATGCGACGGTTTACCCGAATGTGTCACCGACTGTGCTGGTGATTGCCGGAGTGGCGGTGTGCGCCGCCAATCTCGGAATCTACGCCTATGCATTTGCAATGGAGGGGCGCCGCCGAAGAGGTCAGGGCTCATCCGGATCGGCCACGAAGCGGTAGCCGACGCCGCGCACGGTAAGCAGATACCGGGGCCGGGAGGGGTCGTCTTCCAGGTAGCGGCGCAGGCGCACCATGAAGTTATCAATGGCGCGGGTATCAGTATCTTCGCGCAGGTCCCAAACCTCCTCCAGAATGGACTTTCTTGAGACCGCGCGCCCGCGGTTGCGAATGAGATGGCGGAGCAGTTCCGCCTCCATGACGGTCAGATGGATGGTGTTGCCGCCCACCCGCAATTCGAGCTTGCCGAAATCAATGGTGCGGCCGGAAAAAGAGAAAGTCTCGTATTCAGAGGCGGCCTCGCGGGGCGAACCCGGCTCCAGGGCCGCGGCCGGGCTGAGACGCAGCCATTCCCGCCGGCGCAGCAGACCTTGCAGGCGGGCAAGAAGAATGGCCAGCTCAAAGGGCTTGGGGAGATAGTCGTCGGCGCCGGAGGCGAAGCCTTTCAGAACATCTTCCGGGCGGCCGCGCGCCGTCAGCATAAGCACCGGCACATACTGCTGCGCTGCACGCAGCTCTGTGGCCACGGCAAAACCGTCTTTGCCGGGAAGCATGACGTCCAGAACCACGGCGTCGAACTCAGCCCGCTGCCGCAGCAGGCGATCGAGGGCACTCTCGCCATCGCCGACCACCTCGACGGAATGGCCCTCGGCCTCCAGATTGAATTGCAGGCCGCGCGCCAGGTGAGCTTCATCTTCAACGATGAGAACCCGGCTCATGCCACCCTCCGCGGCAGCTCCAGATGGATGGTGGTGCCCTGGCCCTCGCCTTCGCTTTCGGCAAACACGTGGCCGCCATGCTTGCGCACGATAGAGCGCACGATAAACAGGCCGAGGCCGGTGCCCTTGACGCCGCGCAGCGAAAGATTGTGGACGCGGTAGAAGCGGCGGAAGATGCGTTTCAGCTCTGGCGCGGGAATGCCGACGCCGTGGTCCTGCACGGTGAGGGAGATGTGCTTTTCATCGGGAATCTGGAGACGCACACAGACTTCGACCTTGCCGCCGGAATACTTGATAGCGTTCTCCAGCACGTTGGAAACCGCGGTCCGCAGTTCCTCGCCGTCTCCGATCATGCTGGCGCGAGTGCCGTTGGTGCTTAGCAACTCGAAGCGCACGGCCTCGGGCGGCAGATGGTGGCTGAGCCGCGCGCTTTCGACACACTCGCGCACCAGGCGGCCGAAATCGAGCGGCGCACGCTTGCTGCTCTTGTGGCCGGCCTCGCCCGCCTTTAATACCTGCTCAACGGTGCCTTGCAGGCGATCAGCATCTTCCGCCATCAGGCGGTAAAACTCCTGCCGCTGAGACTCCTCCACGTCACGGCGCTGCAGGGTCTGCAGGTAAAGCCGGATGGAGGTGATGGGGGTTTTCAGCTCGTGAGTTACGGCGTTGATAAAGCTGTCGTGCTGCTCATTGCGGCGGATTTCACGCACCAGGAAGCTGGTATTGAGAATCAGGCCGGCGGCGATGGCGCCGAAAAAAATCACTCCCAGCACAACTTTGAGGTCGTAGCGCCAGTTGAGGATGATCCAGCCGAAGCCGACCATGATGGCGATGCCGGCCAGAAACACGCCCAGGGAGAGAAAAAAGATAATGGCGCCGCGGCGGCTGGCAATAGCCATGGCAGAATTTTACCGCGCCGCCCCGCCTCGCACCGGTGCTTAGAAGAAGACCGGGGCGCCTGGCGATACTTATGCCAGGAAGGTAGGCGAAGGAAAGTGGCTGGCGCGCAACATACGCAACAGATCCGCGGGCGGGCCGGCCCTATCCAGAAGCTTTCTGAATTCCGCCAGTTCCGCAGGGGCAAAGTTATTGGTCCAGCGGTAAAGGTATTCGAGGGTATAACGGGCGATAAGGGCCTCTAACTCTTCCGGAGTGGCAACGTATTCCGAACGGGGGTCGTGATTTTCGCAGGACATGGCTTAGCGTAAGCAGAGAGAACCGCGGCGTCCAATTCATAATTCTTTTGGGTCGAATAATGATTTTCTCTCGCCGGCACCGCGGTGCGAGCCAGGGCACGGCCTTTTGCCCCTACTTCTGCACCGGCCGAAAATCCGAGCTGCAATTACTTTGAACCTCGGCTCGAGGAACGGCATCTGAGTTCTGGGCCATTCCCGTATCGGGAGTGGCAAGCGGTGTTTGGGATACACTTGCTGCCTGAAATTTAGGAGAAGCTTGGCGCAGTTGGGGGATTTGTTAGAATCAGCCGTGGAGGGGGATTATTCATGGAAAAGCTGGAACGGGTAATTGCTGATTTAAAGCTGGAAGACCGGCGCCTGGGAATGGAACTGAAGCGAGTGCGGCGTGCTTTGTCGGTGTTACGCCATCTCGGCAGCACCAACGGGCACGGACGAGTTGCTGGTGCAGGACCCCGGCGCCGGTTGTCGGCTGCCGCCCGCAAGCGGATTGCGGATGCGCAGCGGGCGCGCTGGGCGAAGTTCAGGGCCAAAAAAGCAGCATAGTTGCTGTAAGTGAAAGCCTCGCTCTTTCCCCGGCGGGGCTTTTATCTTTTTTGGCGGATTAGATTGGCTTTACCTGGTTGGCTGCGCCCCATAAGTTCTGTTCAGCGGAACTGGGCGATTGTGGTATCAAAGGCCCGCCTCGTCATTTCCTCGAGTGGTTTCTTTCGCAGCTCCGCGGAGAGCACTTCAATCCCCCAAGGTCCCTTGTAACCCGCCTTCTGCATGCACTTCACGAAGCCCGGCACATCGAACTCGCCTTCTCCACAGAGGCGGCGGTGATTCACCGTATCTTCGTGCAGGCTCCAGGGGGCTTCGAAAGTGCCGTCATTCAGTTCAATGCTGATGACCCACTTTTGAGGAATCTGAGCGACCTTCTCGTAGGGGAGTTTCATCTTCACTAGGTGCCAGAGGTCGAGGCAAAGGCCGCCGTTTTCGGCGCCGGCGCCCTCGACCATGGCGAGCGATTCCTCCAGTGACTGGAGCATGGCGAAGGGCATAACTTCGAACCCGATGCGAGTGCCGTAGCTTGCGGCTTCCTGGCAAAGTTCGGCGAAGGCCTCGGTGAGGCGAGGCATGGGTGTTTTCTGTTGCAGGAAATCGCCGACTTTTATGTGCCCGGCGCCCAGCGCCTGGGCAGCGGTAAGAAGCGTAGCCCGGCGCCGATCGGATTGCTTTTTCTTTTCGCCCTCGAGAAACCAATCGGCGAGAAACTCGAGCTCAATGTGCCTGATGCCATTGTCATCGAGAATTTGCTTCATCTCTGGCAGGCTTCGTTTCTCGAGGACGTGATCGAGGTCGGCATGCCAGATGCCGAAGCCTTTGAATCCCGCGCGGGAGGCGGCTTCCACGCGGTCTTTGAAATCGTAGGGGCTGTACTCGCGGTCGGTGTGGGGAAATCCGCCGGAGACGGTCCAGTAAGAAGCGAGTAATTCGACCTTGGGGGTCATAGGAGCAGACCGCACTCAGCAGTCAGCATTCAGCCCTCACTATCCCGGTCACCCACAACGACTCACTCGGCTGACGCCGGGCACTGGTTGCTGAGTGCTGAGTGCTGAAAGCTTTTACCTCACGCTGCCGCAATGCGGCGGATCAGGTCTTCCTGCTCGGCCTTGCTTTCGGCGCCGATGGTAAAGGCGTCGAGCACGCCCAGCGACAGGGCATAGTTGAGGGCGCGGTCCGGCTGGCCGCTCAGGTCGCCCTGACCCAGAATCTTCATTCCAACCACCGCTTTGCCGGCCGCCTTCATTTCGCGAAGCACGCTCAGGACGGCCGCCGGGTCGTCATCCATGTGCGAGCCGATGGGGTTGATGCGGGCCAGGTCCACTTCCACCCAGGGCGATTTTGCCGCCGCCCGCAGCGCCTCAATGGAGTGGCACGAGCAGCCGTGGGCGCGGATGATGCCTTTTTCTTTTGCCTCGGAGAAGACGTCCATGACGCCCCGGTAGCGGCTGGTCCAGTCGCCTTCGGTCAGACAGTGCATGAGCAGGATGTCAATGTGCTCGATACCGAGTTCGCGGCGAAAGCGGTCGAGATCGGTGCGGGCAGTTTCCGGATCGCGCGCCCAACTCTTGGTCAGCACGGTCACTTTGTCGCGCGGCACGTGCTTGAGCGCCTCGGCCACGTGGGGATGGCTGCCATAGGAATCGGCGCTGTCAAAGAAGCGCAGGCCGTGATCGTAGCCGTTCAGCAGCAGGTCTGAGAGGCCTTTGATGCCGAGCGCGGTCTGATGCGAATGGTGGCCCGAGCCCACCGTACCGGTGCCCATGGCCAGGCGGCTGGTCTGGATGCCGGTCTTGCCCAGCATCACGGTATCGGAGGCGCTGAACTTTCGGGGCAGCGCGGGGAGGGCGAACAGATCAGTGCTGAGGGTTTGCAGGCCGAGCCAGCCCGCTCCCAGGCCGCAGGCCGAGCGGATGAGAAACTCTCTCCGTTTCATGGCGGTCTCCTTGGCTGCAGGGACAAGCTTACATCCGATTGGACGGTTTGAGCAGCCCTCCGGTTAGTGGGTTGTCGGGTTGTTTTCGGGCGTGGGCAGACCTACGCCCTTGGAGTTTAGCTATCGGGAGACGCGGCGAGGCCTTTGGAGGTAAGCTCAGGGGAAGGTACTAATTCGAGAGGTCCTATGAAGCAGTGGTTGGTCTTTGCTCTTGGAGGAATCGTTCTGGTGACGGCATCCCCGGCCGGCACGGCACAAAGCGCGCCCCCAGCGCAGCATGCGCAAACTCGGGCTGCGTCTACTCAGCCGATAGCTTCGGGTACGATCATTCAGGCTGAGTTGTCCAAGTCGCTCGACGCCAAGAAAGCGAAAGCAGGGGATGAAGTCCAGGCGAGAGTGAGCATGGCGTTGCTGGCCCACGGGCGGGTGCTGGTTCCAGCGGACAGCAAAATCATCGGACACGTGATCAGCGCTAAAGCGCACACCAAGGAGTCTCCAGATTCGAAAGTCGAGCTTATCTTCGACCGCGTTTTGCCCAAGCATGGCCACGAAATGCCTCTGCACCTGGCCGTGCAGGCGATTGGGCGGCCCTTGCAAGCCGCGCTCAGCCTTTCCTCGGGAGGAGATGGGACGACCGATGCCTCGGTCCCAGGCTCGCCGGGAATGATGGGCCAGGCCGGAGGAGGACTCGGCGGCTCGTCGCGCCCGATGGGCAGTACTACGCAACCGCCCTTTCCGCCCCAGAACCCATCCGAAATCTCGCCCGGCAGCCAGCAGCAGTCTTCGGCTAGCCCCTTGGGACCGACCAGCCAGGGTGTGTTCGGCATGAAGGGGGTGATCCTGAGCAACTCAGCCCAGGGCACGCTCGTCAGTTCGGGCACGCAGAACGTTCATCTGGATGGCAGCTCGCAGTTGATTCTGCGGGTGGAATAAAGGCGGGCCTTGTCGCATCGGCTCAGCGCCATTTCCAGCGCTTTACAAAATACCCGCGAAGCCATCTTCCAGGATTCTGCAGGCTCATGTTCCCCTGCCCTTGCCCCGATTTCTGCTCTTGCATTAGCCTTGGGGCATTGGTTCTCATCCCACATGGAGGTGCGGCCATGAAAGGAAGCAAGGCGGTGATCCGCGAGCTCAATGCGGCCCTTAGCGCCGAACTGACCGCAATCGTGCAATACATGGTGCAAGCCGAAATGCAGAACAATTGGGGCTACCCGAGGCTGGGTGCGGTGACCAAGAAGCGCGCGATCGAAGAGATGCACCATGCCGAAGGCCTGATCGAGCGCATCATTTTCCTCGATGCCGCTCCCACGGTGGAGGTGGCGCTGACCCCGAAAATTGGCAAAGATGTCAGCAGCCATCTGCAGGCCGACCTCGACGACGAGCTGGATGCCAGCAAGCAGTACAACGCCGCCGCGGCGGTTTGCGTGAAGGAAGGTGACAATAACAGCCGCGACCTCTTCGAAAAGATGATTAAGGACGAAGAAGGGCACACGCTGTATCTCCAAGGCCAGCTGCACGCCATTCAGGAGATGGGAATTGAAAATTACCTGGCGGAGCAGATGAATGGCAGCAGCGACTCCGACTGATGCCTTTCTTTTTCTTCGCCGACGCTGCACGGTGCCAGCGGCGCAGCGGGTTACAATCCCTGCATGAAAAATGAGAAGGCCCGGCCGCTGTTGGGCAAAACCGCGCTGATTACAGGTGGGGCACGCCGGCTGGGGCGGGCCAGCGCCCTGGCTCTGGCGCAGGCCGGCGCGGATATCGCGATCACCTTTCGCCACTCGCTTCGCGAAGCGCAGGCCACCGTAATTGATCTCGGCAGCTTCGGGGTGCGCGCCCTCGCCCTGCGCTGCGATGTGACCGACGAAAAAAGCGTCAAGGGAATGGTCAAAGAAGCGGTCAAGGAGCTGGGAGGGCTCGACATCCTGGTCAACAATGCCGCCAACTATGAGACGGTGGAGTTCGAAAAGCTCACCGCGGCGCAGTGGGATGCCATCTTCGCCTCCAACACCCGCGGCCCCTTTCTGGTTTCACGCGAGGCCCTGAAGCATCTACGCCAGCGCGAGGGGAAGATCATTCATATGGGCTCGCTGGGCGGCCTGCGGGCCTGGGCCGATCATGCCCACTATTGCTCTTCCAAGGCAGCTCTGCACATGCTGACCAAAGTGATGGCCCGGGCGCTGGCGCCCGAGATCGCGGTCAACGCGGTCGCGCCCGGCATGATTGACCTGGGCGAGAAAGCCGCCAAAGCCTTCATGCGGCGCATGGCGCGGCAAACGCCCATGCGGCGCAACGGCACAGGCGAGGAGATTGCTTCCGCCGTATTGTTCTTTGCCACCGCGCCGCACTTCATCACCGGGCAGATTCTCGTGGTGGATGGCGGCCTGAGTTTGTGAGGCTAAGCGCTGCGCCGCTCGGAGGTGGTTGGATCAATCATGCTCTTGACCTCCGAAATCCGGTTGGCCGGAAAACCGCCCTCCTGCGCGTGCTTGCGGATCATGTCTTCATTGGGGGCGATGTACACGCAATAGATCTTGTCGCCGGTCACGTAGCTGTGCACCCACTGAATTTCCGGCCCCATGTTCCGCAGAATGCTGCAGGATTTCTGCGAGACCGCCTGCAACTCTTCCGGCTTGAGCTTGCCTGCTCCCGGAAGGTCGCGCTCAATTACATATTTCGGCATAGAATCCTCCGCTATAAGCCTTTTGCCCTGTGGCCAGGGGCGAGAAATTGTAGCGCCTTTCGCGGGGAAAACGAAGCACGCCGGGAGGGTGTGAAAATCGCGGCAAGCGAGCGGATGCCGCAGCTTCTGATTTGTCTCCGCCGCGGCTTTCCTGTTATGTTGGCGGGCACTTGCCTAAAGCAGCGCGCAACAGGTTTCGGCTCATGAGAAGAGTTCTCGCGGCGGCGGTTCTGCTCGCCGCCCCCGTGGTGTTGGCCCAGACCCGCCCGGAAGATGGCGGCCGCGAGTTGCAAGTGTGGACGGGCGGCGGCTACTCCGTGCCCGGCGGCACGTCGCACACCGGCGTGTGGAACCTGGGCCTGCGCTATGGCTGGATTCTCACCGCTCCTCACGGCCCGGGTTTTCTAAAAGGCCGCTTCGAATACGCGGTAGACGCCGTTCCCGCGTTTGTAGTCTTCCAGCGCGCCAACACCGCCTTCGGCGGAGGCATCAATCCGCTGAACCTGAAGTGGGAGTTCGCCACCCGCGGGCACGTGGTCCCTTACCTGGAATTGAGCGGTGGTACGCTATTCACCAATCGTGATGTGCCAACCGGCACCGACAACATCAATTTCACTTCCTGTGCCGCCCTGGGTGCACATTTTCTGCGGCAAACGTCTAACTGGAGCGTGGAAGTGCGCTACATGCACATTTCCAACGCCGGGCTAAGCGACCCCAACCCGGGGATCAACACCGTGCAGGTGCGGCTGGGCATTGGAAAATTTCTGCCGCACCGGCAATGAGCCTTTCAGACTTATTTCGCAACCTGGAGAACGAAAAACTGTGATCTACAAAGCTGCCATTCTGTTGACGTTCGCACTCTCTGGACTGACCCTTCTGGCGCAGAACCCGTCTTCGCAGCCCGCCTGGGTAGAGGTGAGCAATGGCTACACCAAGATGCTGCTGGATGTGGAGATGAAGCACCGTCCCGAGATCGGCTCCAACCAGGGGCTGAGCCAGTTCGACACCAAGGCTTCGCAGCCGACCTTGGCCGATGAAGACGCCGAACGGCAGGAAACCGAGGCGGTGCTGGCCAAACTGAAAGCGGCCGCCGCGCAGCCCCAACCCACCGAGGTGGCGCAGGATTTGCAGATTCTGATCCGGCGCGTGGAGCTCGATTTCCGGGAAGAGGATTATCAGCGAGCCCATGAAGTGCCGTTCCTGAACGCCAGCGCCGCAGTGTTTGGCGGGCTGCGCATTCTGCTGGACGAACAGACCCCGGCGGATCGCCGTCCGTCGGCGGTGGTGCGCATTCGCGAATACGCCGGCATGGAGCCCGGTTACAAACCGCTGACTGAAATTCTGCGCCAGCGCGTGATGGAGCAGATGGCCAAGCCGGGCGTGATTTATCCCGCGCGCACCGAAATTGAAACCGAAATGGGCCGGAATTCCAATTACGTGGAGGGAATTCAGGCGCTGCTTGAACAGTACAAGCTCAGCGGCTGGGAGGAGCCTTACGCCAGGCTGAAATCACAGCTCGCCGACTACGACGCCTGGACGCGGGCCAATGTTCTGCCCAAGGCGCGCACCGACTTTCGCCTTCCGCCGGCGGAATACGCCCTGGCCCTGGAAGGTTACGGCATTGATATCCCGCCGGAGCAGCTGGCCGCCATGGCGCACAAGGCCTTCACCGAGATTCAGGAGGAGATGAAGCCCATCGCGGCGCAGATCGCCCGGGAGCAGCGCTTGCCTGCCAGCGACTATCGCGACGTGATGCGTGAACTGAAGAAGAAGCAGATCGTGGGCGATGCCATTCTGCCCCTCTACCAGGAGCGCCTGAAGCAGATCGAGCAGCTCATTGTTGAGCACCAGATCGTTTCCTTGCCCGACCGCCCGGCCCGCATTCGCATTGCCACCGCGGCTGAAACCGCGCAGCAGCCGGCGCCGCACATGGTGCCACCGCCGTTTCTGCACAACACCGGGCAAAAAGGCGAGTTCGTGCTGCCGCTCAACATTCCGGCGGCGCCGGGCGAAAAGCAGGCGGAAAAGTATGACGACTTTACCTTTGACGCCGCCGCCTGGACCCTGACCGCGCATGAGGCCCGCCCCGGCCACGAGCTGCAATTCGATTCCATGCTGGAGCACGGAGTCTCGGTGGCCCGCGTGCGCTATGCCTTCAACAGCACCAACGTCGAGGGCTGGGGGCTGTACTCTGAGTACATCATGCGGCCTTATATGCCACTGGATGGCCAGCTGGTCTCGCTCGACTACCGGCTGCTGCGGGCGGCGCGGGCGTTTCTGGATCCCGAGCTGCAAGAAGGGAAGATTCAACCGGCCGAGGCTTATCGGGTTCTGGAGCAGGACGTGGTGCAGTCTCACGCCTTCGCCGAAGAAGAGGTAGAGCGCTACACCTATCGCGCGCCCGGCCAAGCCAACAGCTATTTCTACGGCTTTACCAAACTGCTTGCCCTGCGAAAAGACGTGGAGGCGAAGCTAGGCCCGAAATTCAACCAGAAACGGTTCCACGACTTCATTCTGGCGCAGGGCTTGTTGCCGCCGGATTTAATGCGCAAAGCGGTGATGGAGGACTTTGTGCCCAAGCAGTAGTGAGACCGGAAAACCTCTGCCCCTCACTGCTTGAACAGAGCGTCAATCCCCGCCTGGGCGATGGCCTCGTCAATCTCTGACTTGGCGCCGCTGGCGGCAATCGCGCCTATTGTCTGTCCATCCACCTGAATGGGCAGGCCGCCCTGGTTGGGGAAGTAGTCGGGAAACTCCAGGACGTCCATGTTCCCCTGCTTCAGTCTATCGGCGCCATCCTTGGACGGGCTGCGATATAAAGCAGCATGCCGCGCCTTTTTCTGCGCGAATTGAAGGGTGTTGAACGACACGCTGTCGGCCTTCTCCAGAAACAGAAGATTGCCGCTTTCATCCACCACGCAGATGGTGACTTCGACATGGAGTTCTTTGGCCTTGGCCTCAGCCGCCGCAACCATCACTTTGATGGCGGCCAGGTTCAGAGTTTTCCTGGTGGGAAGGTTAACGGCGAGGCCCGCCGTCAGGAAGCTGAGCGTCACAACCAGTAGGTTGAACATGCGCAGGATGCTACCAGCAGAGCTTCTGAGTTTCCATCGGAAACACGATATCGCGCATCCATGGCTGCCGCGGCCGTCCGGCTGCCCGGGTGATATCCTGCTGCCGTATGACCACGCTGGTGGAGTGCGTTCCCAACTTTTCCGAAGGCCGAGACAAGGCCAAAGTTGACGCTATTGTCGCCGCCATGAAGCTCGAAGGCGTCTATCTGCTCGACCGCGAGATGGACTCTGACCACAACCGCTGCGTGATCACGCTGGTAGGCGAGCGTGAGCCCATTCAGGAGGCGGCCATTCGCGGCGTGGGCAAAGCGGCCGAACTCATTGATCTGAATCAACACCATGGGGCGCATCCCCGCCTGGGCGCTGCCGATGTGGTGCCGTTCATTCCCATTGAGGGCGTCACGATTGAAGATTGCGTGGCCATGGCAAGGCACGTGGGCGAAGAAATCTGGAAACGCTTCCAGATTCCCGTTTACTTGTATGAAGCGGCGGCGGCCACGCCTGAGCGGCAGAATTTGGAGAATATCCGCCGCGGCCAGTTCGAAGGCATTCGCGGGGAAATCGCGACTAACCCTGCGCGCAAACCGGATTTCGGCGAGGCGCGCCTGCATCCCACGGCGGGAGCTACGGTTGTCGGCGCACGCAAGTTCTTAATCGCCTACAACGTCTTTCTCAATACGGCCGAGGTTGAAATTGCCCGGAAAGTCGCCAAGGCACTGCGCTTTTCAAGTGGCGGCCTGCGTTATGTGAAGGCCGCAGGCTTCCTTGTGCGCGGCCTGGCCCAGGTTTCCATGAACCTGACCGACTTCGAGCAGACTCCCATCCATCGCGTCTTCGAAATGGTGAAACGCGAGGCGGCGCGTTACGGCCTGCTGCCGGTTTCGAGCGAGATTGTCGGGCTGATTCCCAAGAAAGCCCTGGAGCAGGCGGCCGAGTGGTTCCTGCAGGTGGAGAACTTCGATTCCTCTCTCATTCTCGAAAACCGTCTGATTGGCGTGATGAGCGGCAAGGCTGCGGTGGGCGGCTTGCGCGCCGGGGTCGAGCCCTTCATTGAGCAGCTGGCCGCGCCGACGGCAACGCCCGGCGGAGGCAGCGCCGCCGCCGCCAGCGCCGCCATGGCCGCGGGACTGGCCACCATGGTCGCCTCCATGTCGCGGGGCAAGAAGGCCTATCTGCAATACGAGGGCGAACTGAGCGCCGCCATCGCGCGGCTGACGCAGCTTCGTGAGGAACTGAAGGCCGCCGTGGATGCCGACGCCGAGTCTTACAACGCGGTCATGAAGGCATACAAGCAAGCTAGAGAATCGGCCGAAGCGGATGGCGTAGTGGATGCCGCGCTCAAGCTGGCGACGCGGATTCCGCTGGGCGTAGCCGAGCGGGCGAAAGAGGTCGTGGCCGTGGCGGAGAAACTCGGCCCGATCACGAACCCCAACATGAAGTCCGATCTGACCACGGCCCTGGCCCTGGCGCGGGCTGCCATCGAAGGGGCACTGGCCAACGTGGAAATCAACCTCGAGTCGCTGAAGGACCCGGGTTTTGCCGCCGAAACCCGCCGCCAGGCTGCAGCGCTGAAGGCTGCCGCTTCCTTGGCGCCGTAGCAACCCTCGCATTTCCAGACTTTTACAGCGGTAACCATCCCTGAGTACAAGGGATTTCCCTGTAGCACCTTTGGTTCATTGACCGCTGGTTACCCCCTTGCTAGGTTTGCATGGTTGGCTCCCTCCATGGGGTTGGTATGAAGTTTGCTCATTTGTGCTATGCGGCTCTGGGCCTTGCGGTTGCGCGCTGGATCTTCAAGCGGGAAGTCTTGCAGGTTGCCGATCCCGTGGCGCGCCTTCGCAGCTCAGGTTTGCTGTAACGCCTGGTCAAAAGATCGTCGCTCCGGTGTTCGGGCTCCGTTGCTCGCCACTTCGTCCCAACGCTTGAGCCGTAGTCTTTCCCTCGCGATCGCCCCGAAGTTCTACGACTAAGGTTTGCTCTCGCCTCACCCTTCCGCGCCTCTTGGTGAATAGAATTTTCTTTGAGGCCGGCGCCTCCCGCTCGGCAGTAATCAACTGAATTCCGGTTACTTCCGGACTGTGGGCTGGAAGACTTTGGCTGCGGGAGAATGGCAAAGGCCGAACTGGCCGAAAAGTTGTATGAGCTTGACCGCCCCCAAACTGCGCTTAATCCTGCTGGCCGTTCTCGCGGCGGCACTGCTTTCGCCACATTTGGCTGCGCAATCGGATGACAACAACAACAACGTGCCTCTCGGCGATATCGCCCGCGCCTTGCGCAAAGAAAAAGAGAAAAAAGCGGAGCCGCCGGCGCCCGTCGTCATTGATAACGACAATTTCTCGCAAGTGATGAAGCAGGTGGAGAAGGACCGGCTGGAAGGCAAAGTGAATTTTTCCTTCGATGGCGTGGGCAAGGACATTCGGGTCGGTTCGCCGGATGTGACCTGCAGCCTGGCCTTCAGCGCCGATAGTTCAGCCTTGTTGAGCGACCCTTTCGTGGCCCAGGACTTGCCGCGCGCCGAGCTGTCGAAGCTGGAGGGTCCGGCGACCATCAGCGGCGACGCGCTGCAGGTGACCATCCACAACGGCAGCAACTGGACGATAAAAGAAATTACCGTGGGGTTGACGATTCTACGGCACGCCGGCGCCGACGATGCCTCGGCGGTGTTCGGCTCAGCCAAGCTGGTGCCCGCGGCGGCCGGTTCAGCTGCGGCGGAGGATGCGCCCAGCCAGAAGCCCTCCGACCTCACCGTGCTTTATCACTTGAAAGGCTCGGCCGCGCCCGCCAGCACAACCGTATTCCGCCAGGAGCTGGGCGGGCATCTCTCGCCCGATCAGGATTGGCACTGGGCCATTGTGCAGGCGCAGGGCGTGCCGCCCAAATAGCTAGGGCACCCGCCCCGCCATCAGCGCCAGCTCGCGCCACTTCCACAGGCAATCTACGTCGGTAAAGCCGATCTCCCGCAGCCAACCTAGCTGTGTTTCCAGGTCAAGCAGCTTGTTCGAAGGATCTTCACTCTCTGGCGTGATGCCCATCTCGCGAAGAAACTCCTCATGCAGGCGAGGCGTGGGCGCTGAAACGTGCTCCAGATTGCAGAACACGCCGCCTTTCGGAAGCAGGGCAAATATTTCGGCGTAGAGCGCCCGCTTGCGCTCGTGGACCAGGTGATGAATTGCGAAACTGGAAATCACGGCGTCGAAACGGCCTAATGCAGGAAGAGGCAGGTCAAGGTTATGCTCCACAATGGTGATCGCCGGGTTGGCGGCGAAGCGCTGGCGAGAGGCGGCCAGCATGGCAGCCGAGAAATCCAATCCAACTGCTTCGGCGCTTGGATGGCGCTGCCGGGCGAGGGCCAGCAGACGGCCGTTCCCCGTGCCCAGATCAAGCAGGCGGCCGATTGTCTGGGGCAGAAATCCCAGCAGCTCGGCCTCGCCTTCCACCCTGTGCGGAATCGAGTCGGCCCGGCTGAGATATTCCAGCGCGTGCTCGGAAGAGGACCAGAGATTGGTGCCCATCGCAAAAGTATATATGGCGATGGCGGAGAACTCAGCTCCCGGAGGCCAGGAAGTGAGAACTGCGGGCCCTCAACAGACAGGCCCGGCCTCAAGAGGCGAGCGTTGCGCCTTCTCGAGATGTTGTGACAACCCGCGGAACCGCCTCCACCTTTCCGCTCTCCATGCTGCGGTAAGCCGCATCCAGAATTTCCTGGTTCTGCCAGCCCTCTTCGCCCGGAACCGGGAACAGCGCCTTGCCCTCGACGGCATCGGCAAAAGCATCCAACTGGCGCGCATAGGCCAGGTGATTAGACAGGGTTTCGCTCTCCACCACCGCTCCGCCGCGGCGCAACTCGATCGTTACCGGCCTTTCGACCGTAAAGCAGTTATCCGCACTGAGAATGCCGGCTTCGCCGACAATTTCAAGCGGCGTGCGGTAGTCCGCGAGGAATGAGACCAGCACCGTGGCGAGGGCGCCGCCAGAGAACTCGAGGGTCAAAGCCGCGGCGTCTTCTACATCCGCGGCAAAGCGGCTAGCCATCCCGCGCGCACTGAGCCGCACGACTTCATCCTGCAGGATGTAGCGCAGAGAATCCACGCAATGCACGCCGATATCAGCAACCGGCCCGCCGCCAGCCAGCTTGCGATCATGCAGCCAGGTGCGCGCGTGCTCGCGTCCTCCCATGAAGGAAAATTCCGAGCGCGCAAAAATCGGCCGCCCGATTTCTCCTGTGGCGAGCCGTTGACGCATGCGGGCCGTGCTCTCTTCAAAGCGAAAAACCTGCGCCACGCCCAGCAATACGCCCGCTTTGCGCGCCGCCTCGACCATTTGCCGGCACTCGGCGGCATTCGCTGCCATCGGCTTCTCACACAGAATGGGCTTCCCCCATTCCGCCGCGGTCAAAACATCCTGAAGATGAATGCTGTTGGGGGTGGTCACAAACACTGCGTCCACCTCAGGGCACCGGCACAGGTCGGCGGTGGAAGCAAACGCGTGGGGAATGTTGTATTGCTGCGCTGACTGCCGCGCTTTGGCCAAGTCGCGCCGCGAAAGCGCCGCGACCCGGCAATTCTGCGACAGCACGAAGCCCGGCATCATGCGCTTGACCGCATGCAGGCCGAACCCGGCAATTCCGAAGCGAATCATAAAGTGCGCACCAAGAGCGCCACAGAATGGAATGCGCGCAGCCTTTTCGCAGACTATTTCGTGGTTGCGATGGAGGTCCCCGGGAAACCCACCATGCTGCTGGCCGCGACCCCGCCGCCCAGGCCTCCGGTGGTGGAGTCAATCTTAATCGCTGAAATCGTGTTGTTGCTCTCGGTGGAAACCAGCAAAAAGTTTCCGGTCGAATCCACTGCCATGACCTGCGGCGCCCCGTTGGCGGTGAAGGGTGACCCGCTCAGGGCGGTGGGAAGTCCCGTGGTGGCGTCCACCGTAAACACGGAGATGTTGCTTGATCCCTGATTGGCAACATAAAGCACTTTCACCGTCGTCCCCACGGTGACCGCAACCGGATTCGTGCCCACGTCGAAGGGAGAACTGGGGACCTCGGTCAGCGCGCCGCTCGAATCAATGGAAAAAATTGAGATCGTGTTGTCACGTGAGTTCGCCACGTAGAGAAAGTTGCCCGAGGGGTCCACCGCCACAGACATGGGCGCATGGCCGGCGGGAAAGGGCGACTGAGGAAGTTGTTGCAGCACTCCGGAGGAGACCGAGAAAGCGGTGACCGAGGCCAGATCTACGTTGGCTACATAGAGAAAATTTCCCGTTGGCGATAGGGCCAGTGCAACCGGGCTCAGGTTCGCCGGAAACGGAGAACCTGCGACCTCAGTCAAAGCCCCGCTTCCTGAGTTGATGGAATAAACGGAAACGTTGCCCGAAGACTGGTTGGCGGCGAACAGGAAGTTGCCTCCGCTGTCCATGGCGAGAAAGACGGGCGTTACTCCAGCCGGCGTGCGCGGCATGACCTCGGTCAGCGCGCCGGTGTTGTGATCAATGGTGAACAGCGAGATATCGTTCCCCGTCTGGTTGGCCACGTAAGCGAACTTGCCGTTGGGATGGACCACAATGGAAGTCGGGGACATGCCCGCCTGGAATGGCCCGCCGACTACGCTGGTCATGGCGGCCGAATGGCTATCCATGCGCAGTGCGGCAATAGCGCTCTGTGTGGGTACGGTCGCGAACAGGTAATGCGAGGGGCCCACGCCTCCGCCGCTGCCGCTGCCTGAGCCGCCGCCGCAGGCGGGAAGAAGAATCACAATGCAAATCGCAAGCAGCCCGAAGATTTTCTTGGTCACCATGATTCCATTCTTCCCTGAGAGCCAGAGTCGCCAGCCTGTGTTCCACATCTACTTCAAGGTGCGCTGGGAACGCGGTGTCTCCGGCCGAACGGATGCCAGTGATACACCAGCCCGACCGAGATTCGCAGGTCATTCTGGTCGGCGCCGAACAGGCTCGAGTGGACATAATCCCCCTGCAAGCGCAGCGCGAAGCGCGGGTGATGGGGAACCCCCATGTCCACGCCCCCGCCAAACAGGTAGGCGCGCTGTGTGTCGCCCAGACCGTTTCCCACGCTATCGAAGCTTCTGGCTTTGCCAAACAGGCCGTGCCCAAAAAACAGAAATCCCCATCTCGGGTATAAGACCTGCGGGCCGAAGGCGACATCGCGAAAATTGATTTGTGGGCCGTATTGGCCGCTGACTTCCCCCACCGCCCCCAGGTAGGGAAGAACGTTGAAGGCTGCGCTCAGGTTCCAGCCGTTCAAGTTGCTCTCATTGGCGAAGCCGACGGTCCGGGTGTCGAAGCGGGTATAAGAATAGCCGCCGAACACCTGCACCCGGGAAATGGTCTGCGCCTGCGCGGCCTGCATTCCTGCCACCAGGAGCAGCAGCGCCAGCCCGAAGCCCAGCCTGCGGCCCGCAATGACGCCCAGCCGAGCGTCGTGGGAGGGTTGTGATTGTAGAGGGATAGGGCTGACCGATTCTTTTCTCATGCGGATATGCGCGAAGCTGAGAGACCCTCCATTAGAACATGAGCGGGCGATTTCGAGTTGTATGCACTCCTGCTGCCCACGCGGAAGCCTAGGGGTATGGATAAAACACGAAAAACAGCAACGACAGAGCCGCCAATATCCACAGGCCGGGCCGCACCTCGCTCACCCGCCCGGCGGCCAGCTTACAAAACGGGTAGAGAACAAAGCCCGCAGTGATTCCGATTCCGACATTGTAGGTAAAGCTCATCAGCGCCACAACCGCAAAGGCTGGAACCAGCTCGGTGAGGTCATCGAACTGGATCTTCGCGATGGGCGAGAGCATCAGCAGGCCCACGATGATCAGGGCAGGCCCATAGGCCTGCGGAGGAATCGCCGCAATGCACGGCGAAAAGAAAAGCGTACTGGCGAAACATAGCGCCGTAACCACCGCGGTCAGGCCGGTGCGCCCTCCCGCCTCGACTCCGGTCGCCGATTCGATGAACGCTCCCGAAGTGGAAGTCCCTACCAGCGCGGCGAAGATGGTAGAGAGTGCATCCACCATCATGGGCCGCTCGATCTGCGGCAGGTTTCCGTGCTCATCGAGCAGCCCGGCGCGGGCCGAGACTCCAATGAGCGTTCCCATCGTGTCCACGAACGCCATGATGAAAATCGTGAGCACGATGGGAAAGAATCCCCAGGTCAGGCTGCGGCTGAAATCCAGTTGGAAAGCGATGGGCGCCAGGCTGGGCGGAAGACTCACCCAGTGCGAGGGCGGAGCGGCGACGTGGGTAACATAGGCCAGGAGTGAGGTGACCGCGATTCCCAGCAGAATGGCGGCAGGGAAGCGGCGGATCATGAGCCCGGCGATCAGCAGGAAGCCAAAGATCGCGACCAGAACCGGGGTGCTGGTCAGGGGTCCGCTGCGCAGGGGAGCGCCGGGCCCACCCGCCAGCACAATGCCGGTCTGGTTGAGGCCGATTAAGGCGAGAAACAGGCCGATGCCCACGGCAAAGCTGGCGCGCAACGAAGCCGGAACTGCCTCTACCAGCCACTGCCGCAGGCGCAGGACCGTCAGCAGCAGGAAGATGCAGCCGGCCAGAAAGACCGCCGCCAGCGCCGCCTGCCATTTGTAGCCCAACGCCTGCACCACGGTGAAAGCGATGAAAGCGTTCTCGCCCATATAGGTCGCAATGGCGAAAGGGCGATTGGCGTAGAAACCCATCAGCAGAGTGCCGAACACCGCGGTGGCGATGGTGGCCACCATGGACGCGCCAACTGGCAGGCCCGCCGCTTTGAGAATGGCGGGGTTTACCACCACGATGTAAGACATGGTCACGAACGTCGTCAGCCCGGCGACTACTTCCCGCCCCCAGGTCGTACCCGCAGCTTGTAAACCGAACCGCCGCTGCCACGCTCGAATCACGGTTCAGCAGCATACATGGCCGCGGGAGGAAGCTCCAAGTGCTTGCCATGCTATAAGTTGACTTGAGTCCATTCGATCAGTAACATGCCCTGCGTCTCCCTCCGTCGTGATCATCGGTCAAATTCTCGGACATTACCGCATTGTGGCCAAGATCGGCGCGGGCGGAATGGGCGAGGTCTACCGCGCCAGCGATGACCGCCTGGGGCGGGAAGTGGCGGTCAAAGTTCTCACCGCCGCCCTGGCCACCGACCAGGACCGCCTGCGCCGCTTTGAGCAGGAAGCGCGCGCCGCCGCCGCCCTGAACCATCCCAACATCGTTGCCATTTACGACATTGGGGTACACGAGGGTGTGCCTTACATCGTTTCGGAACTGCTGGAAGGGCAAACCCTGCGTCAAAGACTGGTGCTGGGGCCTCTTTCCTCCCGCCTCGCCGCCGACTACGGCGGGCAGGTCGCGCAGGGCCTGGTGGCGGCGCACGAAAAGCACATTGTGCACCGCGACCTGAAGCCGGAAAACCTGTTCATCACCCGCGATTCGCGGGTCAAAATCCTGGACTTCGGCATTGCCAAGCTCACCTCTTCCGAGGCCGCCGACGGCCGCTCCATTGAGTCCCGCACCACCCAAACCCGGGCCGGCACGGTGCTGGGGACGGTCGCCTACATGTCGCCCGAGCAGATTCGCAGTAAGCCGGTAGATCATCGCAGCGACATATTCAGCTTCGGGGCCATTCTCTATGAGATGGTCACGGGCCGCCGCGCCTTCAAGGGCGAAACCGAGGCCGACACGATGATGGCGGTGCTCAGCGGCGAGCCTCCCGACATCTCCATGCAGCGCGAAGGCATTCCGCCGGCCTTTGACCAGATCGTGCGCCATTGTGTGGAGAAAGACCCGGACAATCGCTTCCAATCGGCCCGCGACCTGGCCTTCGCTTTGAGCACGGTCACCACCTCCGGCACCCTGTTTCTCCCGCGTCGTGGCAAGAAGAGACGGGTGTTCAAGTGGCTGCCCTGGGCGGTGGCGGCACTGGCTTTGACGGCAGCGGCAATTTTTCTGGGGATGCGCCTGCGCCCTGCCTCCCAGCCAATCTATCAGCGCATTACCTTCGAGCGCGGCACCGTGTACGCGGCGCGCTTCAGCCACATGGGGCAGGGCATTCTTTATGCGGCTTCATGGAATGGGCGGCCGCTGCAGCTTTATTCCAGTGTAGGACAATCTCCCTTAACCCGGCCGCTGGGCCTTCCTTCCGCTGGCCTGCTGGCGGTTTCATCGTCTGACGAGTTGGCGCTGGTGCTGCACGGCACTCCCGACCGCCGAGAATTCACCCATGGCATACTGGCGCGCGCACCTTTGGCTGGGGGCACACCACGCGAGGTGCTCGACGCCGTGCGGGCGGCCGACTGGAGCCCCCACGGTGATCTGGCCGTCGTCCATTTCAGTGAGAACCAGAGCCGCCTGGAGTTCCCTATCGGCAAAGTGCTGGCCCGCAGCGCCGGCTGGATAGACAACATCCGTTTTTCTCCCGACGGGGACAAGATCGCCTATATGGATCATCCCATCAATTGGGCGGATGCTGGTTCTGTCTGCGTGACCGACCTGGAGGGGAATAAAACCGTCCTTTCCAGCGGATGGCAATCGGAGGACGGGCTGGATTGGTCGCCCGGCGGAAGTGAAATCTGGTTTACCGCCACCCGAGGCTCCGGCAGCCGCAGAGCCCTTTGGGCGGTGAGCCCGTCGGGGCGCCTGCGCGAAGTACTCTCCGTGCCCGCAAGCTTCACCTTGCAGGATATCGCGCCCGATGGCCGGGTCGTGATTACGCTGGACGCCGAGCGCATGGCCATGGAATGGACCGGTCAGGATCCCGCCGATAAGCGCGATCTTTCCTGGTATGACTGGAGCATCGCCAAAGATATTTCGCTGGATGGCCAGTGGGTCCTGTTCGAGGAGAGCGGTGAGCCGGCCGGGCCCAACTCCGATGTCGCCATCCGCAAGATTGATGGCTCGCCTCCCATCCGCCTGGGCGAGGGGACCGTCGGCGACCTGTCTCCGGATGGCAAATGGGCGGTTGCTGTTCTGCCCACCAGGCCGCCGCGCGTGAACCTGCTGCCGGTCGGACCAGGTCAGGCGCGCCAGTTTACTCTTTCCTCGCTCGAATACGCTGATGCCGGCGAAGCCCACTTCCTGCCCGAAGGCAAACAAATCATCATCTGCGGCAACGAGCCTGGCCACCAGGCGCGCACCTTTCTCATGGACGCCGGAACGGGACACTTGCGGGCCATCACGGCTGAGGGTGTGCGCGCCGCGCTTCCTTCTCCGGACGGAAAATATCTTGCCGGCGCCGGCCCCGATGGCCACCTGCAGGTCTTTCCCATCGGCGGCGGGCCTCCTACCCCTGTGCCCAATAACAACCCAGGCCTTGGCCCCTACAATGCGTCGCAGTGGTCGGCCGACAGCAAGGCGCTCTTTGTGTACCGAACCGGGGGAGCGCCTCTGGAGGTGTATCGCGTGGAGCTGGCCACGGGAAAGACCACGCCGCAGCGCACGCTCCTTCCCAGAGACCCGGCGGGCGTGATTATGGTCGCTCCCGTCGTCACCAATCTTCAAGGCACGGAGTTCGCCTACAGCTATTATCAAATTCTTTCCGTGCTCTATATCGTCTCAGGGCTTCGCTAGTTTTCCTCTGCGGATTCAATCCAGCGCCCCTGCAAAATCCACCTTCACGTAGTGAAAGAAGATGGAGGTCGAAGTGTGTCCCCCCGGCAGCGGGTCGCGATAATGCGGAAGCTGGCAGCCGCGATACAGCAGGGCATCGCCCAGGGCTTGAAATACGCTTGTACGTCCGCTGGGCGTTTCCAGGTGGATGGGCCACGGCGTGGCCCGTGCCGGCTCCGGAGAATAATCCACGCACAACGTAATGCTGAAGTCGCATTGCTCGCGGTCGGTATGTTTGTGTAATTGCGCCCCTCCCTGGTATGAGGCCAGGTATACATAGGAAGGCTTCAGCCCTTCGCCGGCAATTTCCGAAAATGCGGCCGTGATCTGGCGATGGAAAAAACGGGCCACGCCGTCGTTGTGTTCCACGTAGCGGCGGTCGCTCTGCTTATCCCCCAGCCAAACCCTTCCCGTGCGGATGAGATAACGATAATAGCGTCGTAGCGCGGCAATGTGCAGCGGATGGATCAGCCCCGCAAGCGGCGCATAGCCCTTCCGCCGGAATTGCGCCGCGCAGCGCTCCCGAATTGCTGACCACTTCCCCCGGCAAGACGCTTCATATCCTTCGGGCACGAGTATCTCCGCCAGTGCCAATGCGTAGCGGATCTTCTCGCTCAGACCCGAAGGAACTTCTCCGGGCCGTGCCTCGGCCAGGCGATGGTACAGTTCCCGGCTGAGCCAGAATGGCCGCCGCATTTCGAGCTCCGAATCGTGCACCCAGGCCAGGTGCGCCGGAAGGGCAAATTGCTCGGGTAAATATCCAATCCCGCTGCTGTCGTGCGGCAGTTTCGCCGCCGCGGTGATGCGGCACCGGGGATTAAGAACCAGCCGCCGGCCGGCTGCGTGCAGCTGAGTACGCAGGAACGGCTGCGGCGCCAGATGCTCCGGCAGATCGTCCACCAAACATTGGAACCGGGATGCCGGAAGGCAAGGAATTGCCTCACCCCCCGGCTCTCCCATAAGCCGTTCCATCCACTCCAGCCACGCGTTGTCCCTTACCGGTGAAACCATCCGTTCACCGTAAAGCGGCTGTCGCCAAATGCCTTCGATGGGCATTCGACCGGGGTGATCTCGTGCGCCAGCGAGCTCTGGAAAAACACCATCTGGTTCTGGCGCGGGACGATCCCCCGGTAGTTTTCCGTAGGCATGTACCTGCCGCGCTCCATCCGCGAATCGTAGATGCGCAGCTCCCCGCCGCGAAATGGCCGGGGCTCGCGGTGGAAGAAATACACGAAAGTGATCTCGCGGGAGCGGGACTCGCCGTGGCTATTGTCGTTATGCCAGTGGAAGAAATCGCCGTCATTGCTGGCCGTGATCTGAGCCTCCGCATTGTTTGCCACAAACTGGGGCACGCCCAGCCTCTCCAGCACGGCCGGCATGCACGCCTGAATCCGGCGGATCAGCACCTCCTCATGCTTGCCCAGTTCCATGAGGACGCGCGAACGCCGTGACTCGAAATCCACCACGCCATCATCGCTGGGTGAGATGACCTCGCTTACCTCGAACTCGGCTTCGTGGTGCAGCGTATATTCCAGCAGGTCCTGCATCTCTGCCGGAGCGAGGAACTCGTCGAACACCACGCATTGCGCGGCTATGACGCTGGCTGCCTCGAGCAGTGCAACCTCAGTTTGGGAGAAATTACTCTGCCCGGCCGCGACCCGCCGCGATCCCGGCGGTCCGGGCGCGGGGCTGGGCGGCAGAGGCGGCATGCCTTGGGTTTCGGCGCGGTTTTCATCTGCGTACCTGTGCCGCGATCCCGGCGGTCCGGGCGCGGGGCTGGGCGGCAGAGGCGGCAGGCTTTGGGTTTCTGCGCGGGCTTCGTCCGCATACCTGCGGCCTGATCCCGGTGGCCCGGGCGCAGGGCTGGGCGGCAGAGGCGGGTTATGTTTCAGGTTCTTTTCGAACTCCGCACTGGAACAATCCAGCAGGCGGCGCGAAATGCCTTCTCCAAGGATCTCGTAAGCGCGCTGGGCAATGGTTTCCCCGATGGCGCGCGCAATGACTTCTCTCGTGGGGCGTCCGCGGTTGATCTCAGAACCATTTGCGCGATGCAGAAGATTGGTCAGCAGCTCTCGTTCTCCCGCGCTCAATACCCGCTCGTCGTTCAGCAGGACGTTGGAAAGACTGTCAAGAGTATCTTGGGTACTCATAGAAGTGGCACCTCCAGGCACAGTTAATGCAGGCCGGCCAGAATGCGGGCAGTCGGAAGCGAACGGGGAAGGCCTCAGCCTAACAGAGGGAGTAACTGGGTCAAGGGCTAACCACGGGGCGGCAAAAGAAATCTGTGGAAAGGCTGTTACTTACTCGACGTGGGTCAGCGCTCGGCCATCGCTCCTGCCAGCGATTCGAAAATCTTGAACCCCGCGGTGCCGCCCAGTTCAGATTCACTGGCGCGCTCGGGATGCGGCATCATGCCCAGCACATTCCGCCCCGCGCTGCAGATGCCCGCAATGTTATCCAGCGACCCGTTGGGGTTGGCCCCGGCCGTGATTTCTCCCCCGGGAGTCGAGTAGCGAAACACGATGCGTTTGTCTCGGCGCAATTCCGCCAATGTGGCCTCATCGCAGAAGTAATTCCCCTCCATATGGCCGATGGGAATCGTAAGCACTTCCCCTTCGCGGCAGGCGGAGGTGAAGGGAGTGTCGGCATTCTCCACCCGCACCTGCACCGGCTTGCAGACGTACTTCAGCCCGAGGTTGCGCATAAGGGCGCCGGGCAGCAGACCGGACTCGCATAAAATCTGGAAGCCGTTGCAAATGCCCAGCACCAGGCCTCCGCCGGCGGCAAACTTGCGCACTGCTTCCATCACCGGCGCAAACTTGGCGATCGCTCCCGTGCGGAGATAGTCGCCATACGCAAAACCGCCGGGCACAAGGATCACGTCGCAATTTTCCAGGTCGTGCGATTCGTGCCAGAGGAACGTCGCCGGCTGCTTGGCCACATTTTGAACGGTCCAGTAAGCGTCGTGGTCGCAGTTGCTTCCAGGAAAGATGATGACGCCGAATTTCATGCTCGCCTCAGGTGCTGCGCTGGAGAACGTTTTCAACCCGAGTCTAACATGAAGAAGCGCGGCCACCGGTGCGAACCTCGCACCCCCGGCGGCGGCCCATTTCCGGAATCAAAGCCCTCCGCCGGGATCATCAGGAACCGAAAGCGCAGGAGCCGCATCCGGCTCGGGACCGAGTTTCTTGTAGAAGGTATTGGGTCCCATCTTGCGATAGAGAAAAATTCGATCGTCCGGCCCGCGCTGCTCCTGGATCGCCTTCAGCTGACGCCATTGCTCGACCGAAAGCACTCGCCGCAGGTCGAGATTCATCATGGTGAACTCGCGCTCCAGTTTGCCGCGCGCCGCCAGCACCTGGTCCACCTGCGTGCTCACCTGGTTTTCGTCGGGCTGGTCCTGGTCCAGAAGGTTCTGAAGATGCAGGTCTTCCTTCTCCATGGAAGCCCTGTAGTCAATCAGCTTTAGGCGGTGATCGTAAAAAATCTGGTTGAGCTTTGTGATCTGCGCGCCGCTGAGCTGCAGCTTCTTGGTGATCTCGGAGTTCTTCCACCATTCACCCATCTCGCGGCGAATGGTAATTCCGCCTCCCATGGCTCCGCCGGGCCCGGTTTCCACGTGAAACGAGCCTCCATCCGGCGGCGGCGGAGGAATCGGCGGGCCCTGCGCGAACAGCGGAACTGCCATGGCAAGCAAAACTGGAATTGCGAGGCGAAGTGCCTTCATTGCTGTTCTCCTTCAGAAACATGTTGAGAAACCGGAGTGGCATGGGCGCCGCCGAGAGCGTCATCGGCCAGCAAGGCGGCGGGCTCAAGCGCCTCAGGAACATCGCTGTGTACGGTGCGCTCGACCGAAAGCAGCAGTTGCTGGTCCGATTCCCGCGCCGGCGCGGCCGCAGGCGGCACGTTGCCGCTCTGCAAAAGAAAAATCGCGGCCATCGCGAGCACGGCCGCGGCCGCTCGCGCCAGACCTAACTCCATCCCCCTCTCCGCTTTGTCCATGCGGCTGCGGATCGCCGCCTGCTGCCTTTGCCAGAAACTTTCCGGCCGCTCGGCCGCCAGGCGCAGGCTAGCGGGCAGGCCCTTCCACGCCTGCCGCAGGTGCCGCTCATCCTCCTCCAGCGCCAGATCGGTCAATTCCTCATCGCTCAAATGACGGACGAAATTCATGACTTCTCCTTTACCGCTTGCCGGACCTTGGCCGTAGCCCGCGAGAGCTGCGCCTTTACCGTTCCCACTTGCACGCCGAGCACCCCGGCAATCTCCGCCAGCGGCATCTCTTCGGCAAAGCGCAGCAGAAAAATGCTGCGCTGCTGCCCGGAGAGCGATGCCGTGGCGGCCCAGACCGCGCTCAATTCCTCGCGGGCCAGCACAACGCGCTCGGGGGAGGGTTCCGGGCCCGCCAGATTCGCGGTCTGGGCTTCTTGCTCCGGCACACCCAGCAGGCGCCGCCAGAAGCCGGCGCGGCGGTTCTTGCCATGATCGCGCGCCAGATTCACGGCGATGCGCAGCAGCCAGGTCTCGATCTTGCACTCGCCCCGAAACGACGACCGCTTCTGGTAGGCGCGCAGAAAGCATTCCTGGGTGAGCGTGTCAGCCGCGTCCGCATCTTTCAGCAGCAGATAGATCAGGCGATACACCCGGCGCTGGTGCAGGCGCACCAACTGCTCGAAGCTTTCGGCGGCAATGGCTTCCGCCTCCACCGGCGATCGCAGGGTTGCTGTCAGTGCCGTTTCCACGCGATTCTTCTTCTGCTATGTAGTATGGACGAGTTTGGCAGGACTGGGTTTACACGGACACAAAAGTTTGGTTCAGCATTCAGCACCTGCCCTTGGGCACTTGGCGGAACAGCTAAAAGCTTAAGAGCCAAAAGCTAAGAGCCAGCTTCGCATCTCATCTCCATGAATCTCGGCGATCACTTTCGCTTTACCGGCCAGGCCCTGAAGAACTGGTTCCTGGCGCAGTGTCAGGACTCGCTGGCCGCCGCCCTGCTCTGGTTCGTGGGCCTGCACGTGCTGCGGGTTCCCGGAGCGCCGCTGTGGGCAATTCTGGCCTTCGTCCTTCATTTCGTTCCGCATTTTGGCCCCGTGCTGGCCATGATCGGCCCAACTCTGGCCGCGGCCATCAAGTTCGCGGACTGGCAGCACCCGTTTTACGTTCTGGTGCTCTACGCCGGAATCGTGGTGGTGGATGGCTTCGTACTTCAGCCCTACATCATGAAACGCGCAGCCAAAGTGCCCATCTGGGCCTCGATCGTGATTCCCATCGCGCTGGGATTTGTGATTCCATTCTGGGGCGTGCTGCTGGCGCCGCCCCTGCTGGCCGTGATCTACGCCTACCGCTCTTACCTTGCGGGGAAGTCGCGTCCAGCGGCGCCTTGAGCCGTCAGCACCTTACGGGCTCGGCTTGGCCGCCGGATCGTCGGCAACTCCGCAGCGCCAGCGCATCCCCTCGCGGAATTTGGCTCGCTCCTCGGGAGTCATTTCCTCCCAGCGCTCTCTCATGCGGTGGCGCCAGCGCATTCTGGGGCCGGCAAAGCCGCGCCGCCCGCCAAACAGGATCCAGCACAGCACCAGCAGTCCCAGGGCCTGCCAGTAGGTGATCAGGTGCAAGCCGAACACCGCGGGCATCAGCCAGTTCCACAAATACCGGACCACGGCCACAAAGCCGGCGAACAACGCCAGCCCAAGCGGCAAAAAGAGCAGAAATCTCCAAATCCGTTTTCTTCGCATACGATTTATCCTTTCAAAAATTCATCGTAAATCGCCCGCAGCCGCTTGCGCAGGTGCAGGACGGCGTATCGTTTGCGGGCCAGCAGGGTGTTCATGCCCACGCCGGTCCGCTCAGCCATCTCCTTGAAACTCAAACCTTCGATCTCATGCGCCACGAAAGCCTCGCGCTGCTCCTCGGGCAGTTCTTCGAGTGCGGCTTCCAGCTCTTCGAGCAGCACTGTGCGGGCGTAGGCGGCCTCGGGCCCCGCATCAGGCGAGGGCAGCAGATCCTCGAGCAGCAGCGCCTCGCCTTCCCCTGGGCCAGCGGAATCCCCGATGGAGGCCACCGGCCGCCTCCGGCGAAAACGGTCAATGATGCGATTGCGCGCCACCCGGAACAGCCAGGCGCTCATCTGTTCGATAGGCTGCATCAGCCGGTAGGCGGCCACCAGTTCGTAGAAGACATCCTGCAGAATGTCTTCGACCTCGGCCTCGTCCTCGACCCGGCGGCGGATGAAGCTCCGCAGCCGGCCCTGCTCGCGAGCCACCACCTCGCCGATGCGCTGGTTTTCGTCAGCCATCCGCCCCGCCACCCACACGGTCCCCGGCGCGCCATTCATCTACGGGTAAAGACGAATAAGCGGCCCAGATATTGTATGAATTCGCAGTCCCAGGCCGGGCGCTGGCGGGCTTTGTAGGAAAAAACCTTTCCTTCGCAGGCCTTCCGTGCCCGCTACGGCTTGTCCCGAGGCCATCTTTTGCGTCACAATCTTCATCTAATTCTTTACTGGAGACCTCGCCTTGAAGTTCCCTCAACCTGGACAGTTGTGCCGGGCCCTTGCCGCGGCGCTTACGTGTGTCCTGCTCGTCTCCCTGTCCGCCTGGGCGGCCGAGAAGCCCCGCCTGCAGGTGGATGACTACCAGATCGAGGCCGAGCTGACGCCACATCTGCACCAGCTCAGAGCGCGCGCCAAAGTCAAGTTCACCGCCCTCGAAGACCTCACTATCGCCAGCTTCGAACTGCACAACGATCTGCGCCTCACCAAGGTTCTGGACGAGCACGACAAACCGCTTACCGCCGAGCGCTCTACCCAGGATTCCACCGTGCGGGTGCAGCTTCCCGATGGTCTTTCCAAGGGCGCTTCGACCACGCTGACCTTCGACTACGAAGGCGTGCTCAACTCCGCCGACGACAGCCCGGTGCAGGGCCTGAAACTGGCCTCGATTGACGATGAAACCAGCTATCTGCTCTACGCCGGCCGCTGGTTTCCCGTGAATGCTTACGGCATCAACCGCTTTACTTCCACCATCAGCGTGACCGTGCCCGCGCATATGACGGTGATCGGCAGCGGCACGGAAACGGTGGTCGAGAACCCCGCCAAGAAGGCGGCCGGCGCTTTGCCGACCAAGACCTTTACCTTCGTCTCTGACAAGCCAAGCTTTCCCGGCACCATCGTGGCCGGTGTTTTCCAGGAATTCAAGAGCAACGAGGCCGGCCTCGATCTGCATGTATTTTTCAAGCCCGTCCATCAGAACATGGGGGCGGAGTTTGCCGAGACCGCGGTCAAGGAATTCACCTATTTCGTGACCCTTTACGGCCCATTGCCTTTCGGCCCGACGCTGCGCATCGTGGAACTTCCCGATGACACGGTGCCTTCGGCCTGGGCGCCGCAGGTCGCCGCCATCGCCAGCCGTGCCATCACCCAGAAGGTGGATTACCGCCTGCTCGCCAATACCATCGCCCACCAGTGGTGGGGCGTTACTGTAAGCCCAGCCTCGCGGGACGATTGGTGGCTAAGCGATGGCTTTGCCCGCTACTCCGAAGCCCGCTACGTGGAGCAGGCCGCCGGCCCCGCCGGCCTGGAAGAGGCGGTCAAGGACATGTCGGTGGGCGCGCTGGCGTATGACACCGTTCCGCTAGCCAGCGTGGGCAAGCTGGATATGTTTTCGCCCGAGGCGCAGTCGCTGGTAACCGATAAAGGCGCCATGGTGCTGCACATGCTGCGCTGGGTGGAAGGCGACCAGAAGTACGATCGCACCATGCGCGACTTCTTCGTCAGGTATGCGGGCAAATCGGCCACCACCGATGACTTCAGCGCCATTGCCGAGCAGAACTACGGCGACCAGCTGCGCTGGTTCTTCTCCCAGTGGTTCGATTCCACCGGCGCGCCCGAATTCAAGGCCAAGTACACCATTTACCGCCTGGGCAACAACAAGGGTTTTCGCATCGTCGGGCAGATCACCCAGGACCTCGACCTGTTTCGCATGCCGGTCGAACTGAAGATTGATACCGACGGCAAAACCGAAATCAAGAAGGTGGACGTGGTGGGCACCGACTCCGCTTTCACTGTCGACACCTTCGGCCGCCCGCGGCGCATCTCCATTGATCCCGACGACCGGGTGCTGAAGAATTCGCCCGACATCAAGCTGCGCGCCGCCATTCAGCGCGGGCAGGGCTTGATTCAGCAGGGCGACCTGGCCACTGCGCTCGAAGAATTCAACAAAGCGCTGGATATCAACAAGAACAGCTCGCTCGCCCACTACCGCATTGCCGACGTATTTTTCCTGCAGCACAACTACCAGGCGGCGGCCAACGCTTACCGCGATTCTCTCAACGGCGATGGCGACCCGCGCTGGACCGAGGTCTGGAGCCACATCCAGCTGGGCAAGATTTTTGACATTACCGGCCAGCGCGAGCGCGCCACCAATGAATACCGCCAGGCCATCCAGACCAACGATGATACCCAGGGCGCGCTGGGCCAGGCGCGCAAGTACCTGCAGAAGGCCTACGAGCAGCCCAAGAACGGCGAGGTATCAGGGATGTAAGCCTGGAGCTGAAACTCAGAACGCCCAGCGCAGCAACGTCACGCCGGCGGTAAATCCAGCGCCAACGGTGGCCAGCAGCACCAGATCACCCTTCTTCAGCTTGCCTTCCTGGCGGGCGGTTTCCATGGCCAGCGGGATCGTGCCGGCGGTGGTGTTTCCATAACGGTCAATGTTGATGATCACGCTTTCCGGCCGCAGGCCCATGCGCTCGGCCGTAGCCAGAATAATGCGCTGGTTCGCCTGGTGGGGGATGAAAGCGTCAATATCGCTGCCCTTCAGCCCATTGCGCTCGAGAATGCGTTCGCACAGCTCTGTCTGCTTGCGCACCGCGAATTTGAAAACTGCCTGGCCATCCTGATGAACGAAGTGCATCTTCCGGTCCACCGTGTCGTGGGTGGAAGGGTGCAGGCTGCCTCCGCCGGGCATGTAGAGAGCGCAGGCGCCGGAGCCATCCACTTCGTGGATGAAATCAATCAGGCCCAGGCCATCTTCCTCGGCCGGCTCGAGCACCACCGCGCCCGCGCCATCGCCGAAAAGAACGCAGGTGGCGCGGTCGGTGTAATCAATGATCGAGGACATCACATCGGCGCCGATCACCAGAACTTTCTTGTGCGCGCCCGAGGCCACAAACTGCGCCCCCGACTGCAAGGCATAGGTGAATGCCGAGCAGGCGCCGGAGAGGTCGAATCCCCAGATGCCCTTTGCTCCCAGCTTGTGTTGCACCAGGCAGGCGGTCGAGGGGAAAAACATGTCGGGCGTGACCGTGGCTACCACGATGGCCTCAATGTCGTTGGCGGTGATGCCGCGCTCGGCGAGCGCCTTTTTCGCGGCTTCGACCGCAAGGTCGCTGCTGGCAACCCCTTTTTCCACAATGTGGCGCTCGCGGATGCCGGTGCGGGTGAGTATCCAGTCGTTCGAGGTTTCGACCAGTTTTTCCAGGTCGGCGTTGGTGAGCAGGCGGGGCGGAACGTAAGTGCCGAGGGCGCTGATTTTCACTCTGACCCGCGCGGGCTGGCTCACTCGATGAACTCTCCTCAAAGATGAATCCGCTATTTTGCCGCACGGGAGAGCGAATGTCCATCAGCGCCACGCCCCTCGAAGCCCATTCAACACGAAGGACACGAAGCGACACGAAGGAAATCGGGCCTTGCTAAGGCTTCGCGGAACTTAGTGTACTTTGTGGTTCGCCGTGCTTTCTCTCGGCAGAATGGACCCGCAAGGCAAAGCCAGGCACCGGCGGCCCACTGCACACGCAAGAGCCCGTTACCGTTGCTTCCTTCCGGACCTGGCGGGGTTGGCGGGAATGCGTCGCGTGGGACCGATGCCTGACGCGATTCATTCTAGCATCGGGCTTCCGGGCTTCGGCGCCCCGGGTAAGTTCGAGGCGGCGAGGAAAACAAACCCTGCGCGCCTGTGGCACACTAGAAGCAGCCTTCCTGCATGAACGTTCTTGAATTCACCGGCCTGGTGTGGATGGGCTCATTTGTGGCGGGCCTGCTCGGCGCATTGACCGGGCTGGGCGGCGGCGTGGTGCTGGTTCCGCTGCTGATCCTTCTCTTTCACGTGGATATCCGCTATGCCATCGGGGCCTCGCTGGTCTCGGTGATCGCCACTTCTTCCGGCGCGGCCGCGGCTTACGTGAAAGAAGGTTTCTCCAATATCCGCATCGGCATGTTCCTGGAGATTGCCACCACCCTGGGCGCGCTGTTGGGCGCTTTCCTGGCCACCATCGTTCCCACCAGCGCCCTGGCGGTGATTTTCGGCATCGTGCTGCTTTACTCGGCTTACATTTCGCGCCGGCCCCGGCCGCCGCACGAGCGCAACCTGCCGCCTGACCGCATCGCCACTTACTTGCGTATGAATGGCAGCCTGCCGGAAGGGAACGGAACCCGCTATTACAACCCGCAGAATGTACCTGCCGGCTTTGGCCTCATGTTCGGCGCGGGCACGCTCTCCGGCCTGCTGGGCATGGGCGGCGGCTCCATGAAGGTGCTGGCCATGGACCACACCATGAAATTGCCCTTCAAGGTTTCTACCACCACCAGCAACTTCATGATCGGCGTCACGGCCGCGGCCAGCGCGGGAATTTATTTGAATCGCGGCTATGTGGACCCGGGTATTGCCATGCCGGTCATGCTGGGCGTGCTGGCCGGGTCTTTGCTCGGAACCCGCATTCTGGTGCGCACCGAAACCAAACAGCTGCGCCTGATCTTCAGCCTGGTGATTGCGGTGCTCGGCCTGGAAATGCTCTACAAGGGATTTGCCGGGAGAATCTGAATATGCCTCTGCTCAAAGCCTGGACCGATCAGAAGCTGGAAGACATTGTGGGCACCCTGCTGCGCATCGGCGTTTCGTTTTCCGCTCTGGTGGTCGTCATTGGGGCGCTGATTTATCTGCTTCACCACGGCGCGGCCCCCGCCGACTATCGTGTCTTCCGCGGCGAGCCCGCTGAGCTTCGCACCATCGGAGGAATCGTGCGCGAGGCCTTCACTCTCCAGGGCCGGGCGGTCATTCAGCTTGGACTGCTCTTGCTGATTTCTACGCCGGTGGCGCGGGTGGCGTTTTCAGTATTTGGATTTGCGGAAGAGCGCGACCGAATGTATGTGGGCTTCACCTTGATCGTGCTCGCGGTACTGCTCTACAGCCTGATTGGCTCGGGAATGATGTTCTAGGGCGCTGAGAGCTCCCGAACTGGCCACCGGGAACTCGGAACCCTAAAGGGCGTTGCGATGTTGGATGCGGCATCCGATACCGGCAGCAACAACCCGGCGCTGGAGCGCTATTTTGAGCGGGTGCTCTATCTCATGGTGTTCATGGGGTTCGGCACCCTGGCCACCACCGGCGGGCTCGATCTGCCCACAGTGCTGCTGGTGCTGGCGGCGTTTCTATTTCGCGGCTATCTGCTCTTCAAGGGGAGCACGTTCTCGGTTCCCGAGAGCTGGACCAATTTTCTCACCTTGGCCTACGTTGCCTTTTACCTGGCGGATTACTTCCTGATTTCGGGTGCATTCCTGAACTCCACCATCCACCTGGTGTTGTTCGTCATGGTCGTGCGCCTGTTCTCAGTGAGGCGGGAACGCGACCGCTATTTTCTGGCCGTGCTGGCCTTTCTGCTGGTGCTGGCCGCCTCGGTGCTCACCGTGGATAGCGCGTTCGTGGCGGCCTTTGCCGGTTTTCTGCTGGTGGCGGTGGCCGCCTTCATCCTGATGGAGATGCGCCATGCGGCCGCCAAAGCGGCGGTCCGCTCGCGGGAGGATCCCAGGTCCGCGCGGTACCTGGCAACCTCGCTGGCGGCGGCCTCGCCTCTGATCGTCTTGCTGATTCTTTTAGGCGCGGGCCTGATCTTCTTCCTTCTGCCCCGCGTCTCCTCCGGCTATCTCAACGCCTATGCCCGCAGCAGCGATCTGGCCACAGGTTTCAGCGACCGGGTGCAACTGGGGCAGATCGGCCAGATTCAGCAGTCGAGCGCGGTGGTGATGCACATCCGCATTGACGGCGACAATCGCGGCGCCTTCGATCTGAAATGGCGCGGAGTGGCGCTGAACATATTTGATGGCCGCACCTGGTCCAATCCGCACGGGCAGCACGTTGTGGCGCGATCGGCCGACGGCAGCTTTGTGCTCTCCGGCCGTCCCGCGGGGCAGGTGGCTGCGCCGCATTACGTTCACTACCGCGTGCTGATGGAGCCGGTCACCACCAATGTATTTTTTCTGGCGGCGCGGGCGCAGAGCCTGCAAGGCGCCTATCGCCTCATTACCACCGATGGCGGCGGCGCCGTGTACGACGTCGATGTGGAGCACCCGGTCAGCGTCTATCAGGCCATCTCTGACATTGCCCGGCCGGCGCCCGATGACCTTCGCCGCGCGCCCGCTTCATACCCCGCCGAAATTCTGCTCGATTACCTGCAACTGCCGGCGCTCGATCCCCGCATTCCCCGCCTGGCGGCGCAAATTACCGCAGCCGCCAAAGACAATTACGACCGCGCCGCCGCCCTGGAGACTTACCTGCGCACTCATTTCGGCTACACCCTGCAGCTCTCGCCCACTCCGCCCGCAGACCCGCTTGCCGAATTCCTCTTCCAGCGCAAACAGGGCCACTGCGAGTACTTTGCCTCGGCCATGGCGGTCATGCTGCGCACCCTGGGCATTCCCTCGCGCGTGGTCAACGGCTTTCGCACCGGAGAGTTCAACGATCTGACCTCCCAATACGTGGTCCGCGAAAGTGACGCCCATTCCTGGGTGGAAGCGTATTTCCCCGGCCACGGATGGGTGAGCTTCGACCCCACTCCAGCGGCTTCCGGTCTTGGTCACGGCGGCTGGAACCGCCTGGGGCTCTATTTGGATGCCATGGAGTCATTCTGGCGCGAATGGGTGGTCAACTACGATGTTCACCATCAGCAGGTGCTCGGGGAGCAGGCCGCGCGCTCAGGCCGGCAGTGGTTCGATCACCTGCAGCGTTGGGGAAGGCGCCGCTAT
>DATIYF010000044.1:0-11809 GCA_035517775.1 Terriglobales bacterium | reverse complement strand
GTTCCCGCCCATGGAATAACCCACCAGGGCCAGCCGCTCAATGCGATCCTGGGCAATTAAATGGCGTGAGACTGCGGCCACATCACCCGACAAGCCGGAGTTGTAAAGCGTGGGCGCCAGGTGGTCAGTGCCGCCACAGTTGCGCTGGTTCATGCGCACCACATTCATGCCCAGAGCCAGGCCTTTTTGCGCGATGCCCAGCGCATAGTCAGATTCGCTCGACCCTTCAAGGCCGTGCACCACAATTACCGTAAGCGCCCTGGCCCGGTCCCCCTGCCAGTGGCAGCGGCAAAGAACCGAAATTCCGCTTGCCACTTCGACGAGCCGGTCCTCCGCCGGCGGCAAAGCGATTTTTCGCGACAGGAGGTAACCGCCAATGGTCTGCAAGTGCCCGCCCCGCAGAAAGCGGCGGGGGCGAAAAGCTGGCGCGGTTGCGGTTTGCGAACTCCCCACGGTTTGATTTTAAATAGAGAAAGACTTGCGCGCGGAGTTTGCCTTCATGCCTATCTTCGAATACATCTGCCAGGAATGCGATCACGAGTTTGAAGCTCTGGTGTATGGCAGCCAGAAAGCCGCTTGCCCCAAGTGCCACAGCAAAAAGCTGGCGCCGCAGCTTTCGGTATTTGCGGTTGCGGCCAAAGGAACTTCGAATGCCGCCCCCTCCACCGGAGCCTGCGGCAGCTGCGGCGATCCACGCGGGCCGGGGGCATGCTCCATGGCCGATCTCGACTGAGCTTCCAGCCAGTGGCTGCGAGCAAGCCCCCCTCAGGGATAGAGCCGGTACAGCATTCTGGGGAAAGGGATGGTCTCGCGGACGTGCTCGAGACCGCAAATCCAGGCCACGGCGCGCTCAATTCCCATGCCGAAGCCGGAGTGAGGCACGCTGCCGTATTTCCGCAGATCGAGATACCACTTGAAGGCTTCTTCCGGCAGATTGTGCTCGTGAATGCGTCGAATGAGCAGCTCGTAAGAGGCCGTGCGCTGTGAGCCGCCGATGATTTCGCCGTAACCCTCGGGCGCGAGAACATCCACGCATAGGGCCAGGTCGGGGCGCGCGGGGTCGGGCTCCATGTAGAAGGCTTTCACCTTGGCGGGATAGCGGTGCACCATTACCGGCTTTTCGAATTGCGAGGAAAGATAAGTCTCATCGGGCGAGCCTAGGTCGCCGCCATACTCAAAATTGGCTTCGAGCTTGCCCTGGGCGTGAGCTTCCTGCAGCAGCTTCACGGCTTCGTCGTAGGTGATGCGGGGAAATGGGGGCTCAACTTTTTCGAGCTGGCTAACATCGCGGCCGATGGTCTGCAGATCGGCGCGGCGGCGTTCCAGGCAGCGCCTGACGATGAAGCTGATGAAATTTTCCGCCAGCTCCATCAGGTCGTCGAGCGTGGCATAGGCGATCTCCGGCTCGACCATCCAAAACTCGGTGAGATGGCGGCGGGTCTTGGATTTTTCCGCGCGAAAGGTCGGCCCGAAGGAATACACCTTGCCCAGCGCCATGGCCGTGGCCTCGATGTACAGCTGGCCGGATTGGGTGAGATAGGCCTGCTCGTCGAAATAATCCACCGGGAAAAGCGTGGTGGTGCCTTCGCAGGCCGCGGGAGTGAGAATGGGCGGATCAGTCAGGGTGAAGCCGCGCTCATCGAAAAAATCGCGGGCGGCCTTGATGATCTCGGCCCGGACCCGCAGAATGGCCGCCTGGCGCGGGGTCCGCACCCAGAGGTGGCGGTGCTCCATCAGAAAATCTACGCCGTGCTCTTTGAGGGAGATGGGGAAGGGATCGTTTTCCGCAACGCGCTGGATGATCTGGAGGTTGGAAACATCGAGCTCGTAGCCGCCGGGAGCGCGCTTATCGGCGCGGACCTTGCCCTCGACGATCACACTCGATTCCTGGGTGAGGCTTTTGATGGAGTCGAAGACCTCGGGTGGAACTGCGCTCTTCGGGACCACGCCCTGGATGGTGCCGCTGCCATCGCGAAAGATGGGGAACAGCAGCTTACCGCTTTCGCGGAGATTGTAGAGCCAGCCGCGCAGCGTGACCGTCTGGCCTTCGTGTTTGCCGATCTCGGCGATGGTGGTGAGCGACATTTGCAAATGATTTCAGCAATACGGGATTTTCCCTGCGGCCCCGCCTTCGCTTGGCGTACTTTGCGGTCAAGCTTTCACACAGAAGCGGAACCATCTTAAACCGCAGAGATCGCAAAGAAAGGCGCGCGAAGAAACGCAACGAGGCCGATGCCGCGGAACAACGATTCCCTTATGCCGCATCCAGCTTCCTGAAGGCCTCGCCCATCTTTTCGGCCGCATTCACTTTCTCATCCCCTTCAATTTCGAGCAGCAATGGCGGCGTGTTGGGCGCGGAGCGCAGCAGTTCCATGGTCTGCTTCCAGTCAATGGAGCCCTGGCCGGGCCACAGGTGCGAGTCTTTATCCTTGGCGTTGTCGTGAATGTGGGTCGAGCGGATATGTTTTTTCAGGGTCTCGAAGGCCTGGGCCACATCGCCCATCATGTTCGCGTGGCCCACGTCGAAGCAGACGCCCACGTCATCAAAGTGGCTGTCGTGAATGAACTCCACCAGCTTTTCCGGTGCGGAGAGATCATTGGGGATGTTTTCCACCAGGATGCGCACGCCCAGCGGTTTGGCAAAGGCGCGCAGATGCTCGATCGAGGTCATGGCGGCTTCGAACTTGCGCGCGTCGAAGCCTTCGTTGCTGTTGCCGATGTGCTGAATGAGAAAGCGGAAGGGAATCTGCTCGGCGATTTCGAGGGCGCGCTTGATTTCATCCATGGCCTCGACGCGCTGGCCGCGGTCGGTGGCCGCGATATTCACCGGCGGCCCGCCCGAGCGCCCCCACTCGTAGTCGGAATAGAGCGGCGAGTGCACCGAGTTGAGGGGAATGCCGCTGCTGCGGAACCACTCGGCAATTTCATGCACGTGCTGGCGGCGGTGAGCGTAGTCAAAGTGCTGGCGGGCGGCGAAAATCTCAATCGCCTGGGCGCCGCCGCGAACCAAGCCATCGAGCAGCCCGGGATGCAGCCGCTCGCGCACGTACACGTAGGTGGACATCGCTTTCTGCATCAGTAGCCCACCGCCTTTCCGCCATTGCGAAAATCGCTGGCCCCGAGCCGCTCCCCGGTTCGCAGATCAATGGCGACGCACTCTCCATCGCTCCAGTAAGCATGGGTTTGCACTCGATGGCCCATTGTATCCAGCCTGGCAATCGTCTTCGGGGGGATTCCCAACTCCACCAGAGTAGCATCCGGCAGCCATTGGTTGTGGAAGCGGGGGGCATCCACCGCCTGCTGAATATTCAATCCGTAGTCCACCACGCCCATCAGGATATTGGCAACCGTGGTGATGATGCGAGAGCCGCCGGGGGAGCCCATCACCAGAAACAGCTTGCCATCTTTCAGCACCATGGTGGGCATCATGGAAGAAAGCGGCCGCTTGCCGGGTGCAATGGCGTTGGCCGGCCCTTGCACCAGCCCGTAGAGATTCGGCGCGCCGGGCTTGGAGGTAAAGTCGTCCATTTCGTCATTGAGAAGAAAGCCGAGGCCGCCGGCGGTGACGCGCGAGCCAAAAGTGTCATTGAGCGTGGTGGTCACGGCCACGGCATTGCCCTGGGCATCGACGATGGAGTAGTGGGTGGTGTGGGGAGGGTCAATCACGGCTGTGGGCTGGGGATGGGCGGCGGCATATTGCTCCAGCTGGCTGAAAATGGCGGGCCGCTTCAACTGGTCGCTGCGCGTGGCGTGGGCCGGGTCAATAGACTGCCGCCAGGCGGCGGCGTACTTCTTGTCAATCAACTGGGCAACCGGAATCTGGGCGAAATCCGGGTCGCCGAGAAATTCGGCGCGGTCGAAAAACGCGCGGCGGTAAGCTTCCAGCGTGAGATGCATGCTTTCGGCGGAATCAGCGCCCAGCCTCCCCAGATCGTAGCCTTCCAGAATGTTCAGAATCTCGAGCAGGGCAATGCCCCCGGAAGAGGGCGGCGGCGCGCTGATGATTTCATAACCGCGGTAGGCGCCGCGAACCGGCTCGCGCTCCTTCACTTCGTAATGCGCCAGGTCCTCGGCGGTCACCAGGCCGCCGCCCTTCTGGATCGACCCGGCGAGTTCGCGGGCCATGGCCCCGTGGTAGAACTCCTCGGGGTCACGGGCGATACGTTCGAGAGTTCGTGCAAGCGCGGGCTGGCGGAAGATCTCTCCAGCTTTGTAATACTTGCCGTTGCGCTGAAAAATATAGCGGGATTCGGGAAACTCGCCGAGGTATTGGTCTTGCAAATCTTTGGCGTCGCGGGCACTGAGAGCAAAGCCCTGGCGCGCCAGCCGGATGGCCGGGGCCATCACTTTGGCCAGGGTGAGCTTTCCGTATTTCTTTTCGGCAAAGGTTAACCCCGCCACCGAACCGGGCACGCCAATGGCTTTGTAGCCGATGGTGCTGGCGTTCTCGACGATGTTGCCCAGGCTATCGAGGTACATGTTTGCGGTAGCGGCCGAGGGCGCTTTCTCGCGGTAGTCAAGGAAGTGGGTGGGGCCAGCGGCCATGCGAATCAGCATGAAGCCGCCGCCGCCCAGGTTGCCCGCCTGGGGATGCACCACGGCCAGGGCAAAGCCGGTGGCTACGGCGGCATCCACCGCGTTGCCGCCCGATTGCAGAATTTCGATGCCGGCACGTGAGGCAAGTTGCTGCACGCTGGCCACCATGCCGTGGCGAGCGCGCACCGGCGCCACGGGCACGGCGAAGAGAATGGTTGCCGTGAGCAGTGTGGCCAGCGCCGGCAAGAGCTTGAAGTAAGGTCGCATGGATCGAGGCGGACGGTTGATCAACTTCGCCCGGCGTACTCGGTGCCTGTCAAATTCATACCATAAACTCTGGTAGAGCTGGGGAAGCCATGGGCACTACGCTTTACGCCGCCGTGGGGACCGCCTGATACGCCGCTTAGGGGCTTTGGCGGCCACCAGCTCGTAGGAGTTCCTGATCAACTCTTCTATTTCGCCTGCGGGCAGGGCGTTCAAGCGCTCGAGCAGCACCCATTTGTAACGGCCGACGTAGGGAGCGGGAACAATCCCTTCGCACTCCAGCAGCTCGGCGAAGCGCTCGGGAGTGGTCTTGCAGCACAAGGTGGGAGGGACCGCATCCAGGCTGAGCGTCAGGAAGATCTTTCCGCGCACCTTAAAGCACAAGGTTTCCCCCCACTGCAGGTTCTCCTTTGCGTCAGGAAGGGCAAGGCACAAGCGGCGTATAGAATCAACCGTCATGGGGAAAGCTGGAATGAATTTAACAGAAGGCTGAGCCGCCGCGAGACCTGGCTTCAAATGCCGAGGGTGAATCCCACTTGGGAAGGGGCGAATCAAAATTCAGCTCAGGGGGAAAGATGGAAACCAAGCGGCTGGGGAATTCGGATCTGGAGATCACCCGGGTGGGATTTGGCTCCTGGGCCCTCGGGGGCGCGGGCTGGCGGTTTGCCTGGGGAGCGCAAGACGACCGCGATTCGATTGCCGCCATTCATCGCGCCCTGGAACAGGGCGTGAACTGGATTGATACCGCGGCGGTTTACGGCCTGGGCCACTCCGAAGAAGTGGTGGCGCGGGCGCTCAAAAGCTGGCCGGGCGCCAAGCCTTACGTTTTCACCAAATGCGGCCGCTATTTTGATCCTCAGGGCAAGCCGTCGGTTGATTTGAGCGCCGGCTTCCTGCGCCGCGACCTCGAAGCCAGCCTGCGCCGCCTCTCCATAGACATGATTGATCTTTACCAGATTCATTGGCCGCCGAGCCCTGATTCGCCCCAGCTTGAAGAGGGATGGTCCACACTGGCGGAGTTTCAGAGGGAAGGCAAAGTGCGCTGGATTGGCGTTTCGAATTTCAACCTGGGCCAGCTGCGCCGCGCCCACGCCATCGCCCCCATCACTTCGTTCCAGCCGCCTTACTCGCTGATTCATCGCGAGGCTGAGAAGGAAACCCTTCCATTTTGCCTGCAGGAGAATATCGGCGTGATCGTCTATTCGCCCATGGCCTCCGGGCTTTTGACCGGCGCCATGACCCGCGAGCGCCTTGCCGCCCTGCCCGAGGATGATTGGCGCGGGCGCAACCCTGAGTTCCAGGAGCCAAAGCTTTCCCAGAACCTTGCCCTGGTGGAGCGCCTGCGGCAGGCAGGAAAGCGGCAGGGGCGCTCGCCGGGTGAAGTGGCTATCGCCTGGACGCTGCGCCATCCCGCGGTAACCGCCGCGATTGTAGGCGCTCGCAACGCCCAGCAGGCCGAAGGCGTGATGCGCGCCGCCGACCTGCACCTGACCCCGGAAGACCTGCAACAGATCGGAGTCCCTGTTCCCGCCTCTGTGGCGTGAAGCAGCCATTCCTCACCCACAACGACGGGGCCAGGATTGCAGACTCGCATGGGCTGAGAGCTGAGGGCTTTCTTGGGCTTACACTTCCTGCCGCGCCTCGCCCAAAGTCACCTCGACATCCATCTTCTGTTTGCCCCGGTAAATGGTGATGCGCACCGTATCTCCGGCGCGATGGCTATTCATGATCTGGGCCAGGTCCTGCTGCTCCTGCACCGTCTGACCATCCACGGCGACGATCAAATCACCGCCAACCATGATCGGGATATTTCCCAGGTACGCTTGTTGAGTACCTCCTCGCAGCCCTGCGCGGGCGGCGGCCCCACCCGGGATGGCCTGCACGATCAGCAGCCCGTAGTCGGCGGCCAGCCCCAGTTGCTCGGCCAGCTCCGGCCCAATGGGTAGAGTGCGCACACCCAGGGCCGGGCGCCGCACGCGGCCCAGCGTCATCAGATCACCGAGCACGGCCTTGGCGGTGTTGATGGGAATGGCGAAGCCTATGCCCGCGCTTTGCCCGACGTTTGAGGCGATCATGGTGTTGATGCCGATCACCTCACCGTGCCAATTCAGCAGTGGCCCGCCGGAGTTGCCCGGGTTGATGGCCGCATCGGTCTGAATGGCTTCGTCAATGGTCATGCCGTCCGGCTCCTGCACCGAGCGGATCGAGCTCACGATGCCGCGCGTCATGGTGCCCGAAAGTCCGAACGGATTGCCGATGGCGTACACCTTCTGCCCCACCTGCAGATTGCGCGAATCGCCCAGCACCATGGGCGTAAGCTCAGGCGCCTTGATCTGGATGACCGCCAGGTCATGCGAGCGGTCGGTGCCAATCACCGTGGCCCGGTACTTCTTGCGGTTGTGCATCGTGACTTCCACCTGCCGGGCATCGGCGATCACGTGGTAGTTGGTCAGGATGTGGCCGTCTTTATCAATCACGAAGCCGGAGCCTTGCCCTTCCTGCGGCACCAGGCCGTAGAAAAAGTCGAAGGTCACGGCCCGCGAAGTAATGTTCACCACCGATTCGATGTTGCGGTGATAGACGGCAATATTGTTTTGCTCTTCCGGGTCAAGCGAGCCTCCTGCGGCGGCCTCAGTAATTTCAACCCGGTTCGGATGTCCGAACCAGTTTGCGAGCGATGTGTGCCTCGAACGATAGGTGGTGAAGTAGAAGAAGGCGGCCGCGAGAACCACGGCCAAGAGAGCGGGTCGCAAGAGCTTCATGAAGATGCCTCAGAGGAGCGGCAGTACGGATTGATTCTAAATGCTTCCGCCGGGAGAAACCTCAGCGGTTGCGCTCGATTCCATAGTTCTGCCGGGCGGAAGTCTTCACGCCCCAGGCCATGCGGGGCGTGTTGTGGGCGATTCCGAAGCGGCCGCGGGCATCAAGCAGAATGATGCCACCGTGGCCATTCACGCGGTCCTTCAAATGATTCATGGATTCTTCGGCGGCCCACTGCGGCAAATTGCCTGCGGCCACGCGATCAGCCGCCCACTTGGCCAACACCAGTTTCATGATGGGCTCGCCCCAGCCGGTGGTGGAGGCGGCCGCAGATTGATTATCGGCGTAACAGCCGCAGCCAATGAGGGAGGAATCGCCGAGCCGCCCAGGAGCTTTGTTCAGGGTGCCGCCGGTGGAAGTGGCGGCGGCAATGTTGCCGTGTTGGTCGAGCGCGACCGCGCCGACCGTATCGTGCGAAATGGCCGGGGCGAAGAGATCGGCCTTGTGCTCTGCAATGTGCCCCTGGTATTCCTGCAGGCGCTCGACCTCGCGCGCAATAATCAGGTCTTCATTGCGGCAGAGCGGAATGCCGTGCTCGGCGGCGAAGCGCTCGGCGCCTTCGGCCACAAAATATACGTGCGGGCTGTCACTGAGAATCTTGCGCGCCGCGCGAATGGGATTGGCAATGCGCTCCACGCAGCCCACGCCGCCGCCCCGCAGGGTCGCGCCATCCATGATGAAGGCATCGAGCTGCACCTTGCCTTCGCGGTTGAGAAAGCTGCCGCGCCCGGCGTCGAAGGTGTCGTCATTCTCCATGATGACGACCGCTTCTTCCACGGCATCGAGCGCCGTGCCGCCGCGCTCGAGCACGCCCCAGCCGGCGGCGATAGCGTTGCGCACGCCGTTTACATGCGCTTCGGTCATGTCGCCAGGGATGGCCCAGGCGCCGCCATGCACCACCAGCACGGGATCGTTCGGCAAGGAAATGCCTCAAATGGATGCAGTGAACGATCAGTCTAGCAGAGGAGTTCCCGCCGGCCCATCGGGCGCGGGAGAAAGCCGCAAGCCCGCACCCCGCGTGAGTGGGTGCGTTTCACCGCGAAACATCGAGAAGCACGAGGCCGCAGGAATGGGCGCGCGGGCGGAGCTCTATTTCATGCTGTTGCCGCCCGGCAGCGGCATGTCGGAGTTAAAGATGTCGCACTGGGTTTGCCACTTCCCGTTCATCTTCTCCGACACCAGCATCCACTTGCCGTGGTCAAGGTGCGAGCCATCCGCGCCGGTGACCACGTAAGTGCCTTCGCCGTAGCCCACATTGCCGCTGCTCCCGGCGCTGGTGACGGTGATCTGAACTTTGGCCAGCCCGCGATCCCTGCCAGCCTTGAGCTGCGCCAGAATTGCATCCCTGCCATGCACCGCTTCCTGATTGGGAGGCATGCGGCAGCCATCGGGAGCGTAGAGCGCCGCCACAGCCTCAAAATTGCCGGCGTTGTATTCCTTCTCCCAGGTTGCGGCGCGGCCGGCCACGTCTGACTTGTCAGCGGCAGCGGCGGGCAGGGCGGCGAGGAGCGTGCCCAGCATCAGAATCAATCCACAACAGAGAATTCTCTTGATATGCATCTCTCCTCCTGTTCAAAAAAACAGATGCATACTAGAGATTTGGCGGAGGAAAGGCAAATGCCGGGCGCTTCTGGTCTTTGCCGTTCAGAGGGCGCACTACAGCAAGGCGCCGGTCTTGATCTCCAGCACATTCAGCGCCATCTCGATCTTGGTAATGGCCGCGCCGATCTCGGGATGCTCGCCCATCTTCTCCTGCAGGGCCTTCAGAATCTTGTGGGCGCTTACCAGGTGTTGCGCCGCCTGGTCTGAATTCTGCTGAGGTTTCTGTTTGGTCGGTTCGTCCATGGCCCTCTCCCTGTATGCCCAATTCTATCCTGACGGCAGGCCGTCGAAACGGCCGTTTGAAACAGAGGATAGAAGGCTGCAGTTAAGACCTTCGTGAAACTTAGTGTCCTTCCTGGTTTCAAGCTTCTCTAGTCATTTCGAGGGCAGCGAGAAATTCGCTTCCGGCAAGAACAAAGCAGATTCCTCGGGACTGAAGTCCCTCAAAATGACAGGGAGACATTCGGCAAATCACTCGGGAATTTGAATGCTTCCGTCCTCGGCGATAGAGAAGAAAGGGTTCTGCGCGATCTCCCAGAGGAATCCGTCGGGGTCTGAGAAATATCCCGAATACCCGCCCCAGAAGGCTTTCTCGGCGGGCTTCACGATCTTGGCCCCAGCGGCCACCGCTTCAGCCAGAACCGAATTCACTTCTTCGCAGGTGCGGGCATTGTAGGCGAGCGTAATTCTGCTGAACCCCTGGCCCTCTGCGGAGACACCGGCATCTTTCGCCAGCTCATTGCGGGAGTACAGGGCGACAGCCATGCCGCCGGCCTGGAAAAAGACAATGCCCTCCGCCGGAAAGCCAGAGTGCCGCCAGCCCAGCCGCTCATAAAATTCCCGGCTGCGCTTGAGGTCGGCCACCCCGAGCGTCACGATGCTCACACGTTGTTCCACGAGCACTCCTTCTTCGCCCCCACCTTATAGTGCTGCCGTGCTTATGGCTTTGCCGACGCCTTCCAACTCTGGCCGGCGCTTGCCGCAACAAGTTTTTCCACCGGCGCCGCGACCATCAAGAGTACCTGCTGCGAGCCGGGTTTCTTCACCTGCTCAATCTGTGCCGTCTGCGCCGTGACCCAATCGCTGGGCGCGGGCTGGCCGCCGTCCATGTACTCCAGAGCTTGCAGCCCGGCCGCTCCGAGGGTGGAAAGATTCTGCGCGATGGGCGCGACCTCCTGCACCAGGGCGGACTGCTGTTCCAGCGGCAGCAGTTCGGTCTGAGTATCGCGCCACTCCGTGAGCAACGCCTTGAGCTGATCTTCCATCCCAGGCTTGATGTTGCCGGCGACAAAAGCATCCACCAACTCCGAAAAACGCCGCGCGGTCATGCTTTCGGGGCGGGCCGCATCCACCAGGCGATTGAGCGGCGTGGCTGTAGTGGGCGGGGTGCTCGCCAGTTCGTAGCGCGTATATTCCTTGACCGGCTCAACCACATCGGCCAGAGCGCGCAAGGCCGAAGTGTTTTCCACTCCCGCCATCCGGCGCAGCATGAGGTCATAATTTGAGTCGTGGGTAAGCCCCAGCCAGTCCAGATCGCCGCTGATCACCGCCATTCGCCTGTACATCGAATTCACATCGGTCACGTTCTGTGGCGACCACAGGCGCTCGGCAATGGCCGCGGTGCGCGGCCAGATGCGCGAATCCACATTTTCCGGCGAAACGTACTCCGACCACATGCAGGCCTCGCCACCCAGGATGCGTTTTTTCTCCTCGGGCGTAAGGTCGGCGGTCGGCCCGGTCATGGGATCTACGGCGTAGTGCTGGGCGGCAGGCTGATTCAGGTCGAGGTAGTAGCCGGAGGAAAGCAGCCCGCTGTAGCCCTGTTTGGCCGCGTCGGCGAGCGAAGCCTGCCCCCGCCAGGACTGAATCACGATGTCTTTGGGCAGGTCGGGCTGCAGAATTTCATCCCAGCCCAGCATGATCTTGTGGTGCTTGTGCACGATTTCCTGCACGCGCTTGTTGAAATAGGCCTGCAGGGCATCGTTGTTAGCCAGGTTGTGGGCGTGCATGAATTCCTGGATTTTCGGGTTTGCGTCCCACCCCTTGCCGTTCACTTCGTCTCCGCCGATATGGAAATAGGCATCGGGGAAGAGCCTGGCCATCTCGCCGATGAAATCGTTAAGAAATTTGTAAGTGTAGTTTTGCGTGGGGTCCATGACCGGATCGAAAACGCCCCAGTGCCGGCCCACGCTGAATGGTCCCGGCCCGCTGGCCAGCTGGGGATAGCCGACAAACCAGGCGGTGCTGTGCCCCGGCACGTCGAACTCGGGGATGACGCGAATGCCGCGGTCGGCGGCATATTCGATCAGATCTTTCATCTCAGCCTGGGTGTAGTAGAGGCCGTCAGAGCCCATCTCCTGCAGCTTGGGAAACTTCTTGCTCTCGATGCGAAAGCCCTGATTGTCCGAAAGGTGCAGGTGCAGCACGTTGAGCTTCACCGCCTCCATGCCGTCGAGGTTGCGGCGCAGCAGGTCGAGCGGCATGAAGTGGCGGCTGACGTCAATCATCAGGCCGCGCCAGGGAAAGCGGGGCTGGTCTTGAATGGAGACCGCCGGCACGGCAAAGCCCTGCGGGGTTTGCCGGACCA
>DATIYF010000043.1:0-47952 GCA_035517775.1 Terriglobales bacterium | reverse complement strand
GCCGCGGCATATTCGATCTGCGCCGCCCCCTGCAGTGCAGGAAGATAATCGGGCGCAATCTGCAAAGCTTTGTGAAAAGAGGCCAGAGCCGCTTTTGCATTGTTCTCTCCAGCGTAGGCGACGCCCTGCATCGCCCACAACTGGGCGTCCCGGGGCGAGGCTCGCAGCGCCGGACGGAGAAGCTCCAGCGCCTGGTCAAATTTCCGGTTCTGCAGGGCGGCCGCGATTGCATCGGCATGATTTCCAGAAGTCTGCGCCGCGCAAAGGGCCAGCAGGATGAGCGGCACCAGAACAGGACCGAGTTTTCCAGCCTGTGGGAGCTTTCTCATTGCCGAGGCCGGAATATTGGCAGCAACCACGCCTTTACTTATATCGCCTTTCCGCAGGTTGGCGCGCCCAGCGTGAAAAAAGCCCCGCCGCTCTGTTTGGAGCGGCGAGGCTGCTTGAGCCGGACCGTGTGGGCAGGACGGCTCAGAACGTCAGGCGGCCCCCGATCTGCCAGTTGCGCGGCAACTGTTGTTGCGTGGCCTTGCCAAAGTTGCCATCAAGCAAATTCTGATCCACGAAGGTCAGATTCACCCGATTGAAAATGTTGAAGAACTCGAAGCGCAGCTGGAACACTACGCGCTCCGTAATGTGGGTATCCTTGTAGAAGTTCAAGTCGGTCTCGGCAAAGTTCGGGGAGCGGAATTGGTTGGGCTTCTCGCTGCCCTCCGTGCCGAAATTGGGAGTCGAGAACTCCGAGGCTGGGAAGGCTCCGGCGAGAAACGCATCTTTTGAGGTTCCCTGATGATAGGCGCTGACGTCGGGGTAGTCCAAGCCAACACCAGCTACCCCAGCGGAGTCTCCATCCGCGTTGTAATCGCCGCTGTTCGGAGCAAAACCCACAGCGGGATTCGAGGCCGAAGGACAGGGCGGAGCGCCCGCGGAGGTATTTGCGCATACAGGCTGGAAAGAATTGGCGTTCCAAACCATCAAGGGATAACCGCTCTGGAAGATGCTGGTTGCACTGATGCCCCAGCCGTCGGTCAACTTGCCGGCAAAGCCATGACCGCCGCTCAGCCCGGGAAGCTGATAGTTCAGAGTGAGCGAGAAGCGGTTGGGCACATCCCACGGAGAAGGTCCGTAGTAGGTCTTGGGATCTGCCTCGGTGGGGTAGGCACTGGCGTCATCCTTTGAACTCGAGCGGGTATAAGAGGCGTCGAAGAATCCTCGGCGCGAGAGATGCCCCTTGAATTCGAAGAATACGCCTTCGTAGTTGCTGTAGCGATTGTTGTCGGTGTAGCCAATAGAGCCAAAGCTGGGGTTTAGCCGCGTCGGCGCCAGGCTGTTGTTCACGATCAGGTCGCCGGCGAAGGCGTTGATGTCCTGCCCATAGCTGACGATGCCGGCCTGGTCGCCGCCACCGACCATGTTGTAGCCATGCGAGCCGGAATAGCCCACCGCTACGGCGTAATCCCTTCCCAGCTTACGTTCCAAAGTAAGCGACCAGATGTTCGCCTTGGGCGACTTGAGATTTGGGTTGATGGCGCCGATGCCAAAGTTGCCCCCGACAATGCCACCCTGCGAGTTGAGGCAACCCTCCGGCCCCAGAGTGGGGCATATGGGGGAGCCGGCCAAAGCGGGATAGGTGAAACCGAATGGCGGTTTTCCTCCCGTGCCCAGCACAAACAGAGGCGGCGTGGCGGTGCCCACGGTGAAATTCGGGGTAATCGGTCCCGGCGGACTGCCGCGAAACTCCTCCTGCACGTTGGCCTGAGTCAGCCAGTTGTTGTAGATGCCGAAGCCGCCGCGCACAACCGTGTCTCCGCTGCCGGTGATGTCCCAGGCGAAACCGACTCGCGGACTAAGCAGATCGGTCACCGAGTGATTGAGGGCGTTGTGCGAGGCCTTGGCAAAGCCATTGGCGACCTGCTCATTCAAGGTCTGGCCGGGGCCCAGATAGAAGTTGCCGAAGACCGTGGTAGCGCTCTTGGACCAGGGGTTGCCGCTGTCATCCCAGCGCAGGCCTAGGGTTAGCGTGAGATTTTTTCTCGCCTTCCAGGTGTCTTGAGCGAACAGACCCCAGGTTCTGGAAGCTGCATCCCACGACCACAGTACCGGCTGTCCAGTGATGGGGTCGTACATCACGTGGTTTTCGGCCCTGGGATTGTCATTCGCCAAGTCGAGCAAATTGTTGAAGTTGAAGGTTGGCTGCGACCATGGGCCCTGAAAGGGCTCAACATCATCTCCGTACCATCCCTCATAGCCGAACTTGAAGGCGTGCGCGCCGCGCACGTGGGTGAGTACGTCGCGCCAGTGGTAGTTGTGCTGAATGAAGTCGCCCTGCGCAAAACCGACGCCGTAAGCCTGCCCGCCTTCCGTGTTGATGCCGTTGACGGTGATGGAGGGAATGCTGTAGTCCTTGGCGCCGCTGCCCAGAACGCCTTCCACGCGGTTGGCGGCGAAGATGGCTTCGTTCAGCGTGGTGGGAGAGAACGTGTGCGTGTAATTCACCTGGAAGGCGCGCTGCCAGTTGTTATTGAGGGCCGAAAACGCCGGAATGGCGGAGGCCGCGCCGTAAGTGAGAAGCGTGCGATAGAAGCTGCCGTAAATACGGTCGTTTTTGAAGTACTTGTCCACCCGCACAAAGTACTGCGTGCCGTTGCGAACCTGCGGGGCACTGAAGTTGCCGCTGTCAATCATGGGCAGATCGCAGGGAATGAAGGAAGTGGCGGCGGTATTGCAGCCCGAGGGCCCCGTGCCGAAGACCCCGGCGGCAGTTCCGTTGTTGGCAACGGCAACTCCGCTCACATCGGTGGGCTGATAGTTGGTCAGCACGCCGGTGCCGATCGAATCAGGAAAATTGGTTTGCGCAAAGTTGATGAACTCGGGCGCGGCAAACGTAATCGAAGAATTCGTGGCCAGCGATGAGCGCAAAGGCTCGACCGCAAAGTAGAAGAAGAACTGGTGATGGGGAATGATGGGGCCACCCACGGAAAACGACATATTGTTCCCGTGGAACGGCAGATACGACGGGCCGGAGAAATGGGTCCTGGCGAACATATTCTGGTAATAGAACCAGTCCGCCGCCTCGCCGTGAAACTGGTCCGTCCCCGACTTGGTCGTCATCACCTCCTGCACGCCGGTGGCCCGGCTGTACTCGGAGGAATAGGTATTGACCTGAATGCTGGTTTCCTGAATGGACTCCGGGTTCGGGGTCAAATTCAGTACGCCCTGGCGGATACCGCTGGTGATATCCAGGCCATCAACCACGTACATATTCGACATCTGGCCCTGGCCATTGGCGCTGGCGTCCACCTGGGTTTCGGTGGAGTAGTTGTCCACGCCCGATCCGGGAGTACCCGCCCTGCCGGGCTGGCCGCCGCCCATGGTTCCCAATCCCGAAACACCAGGCGCCAGCGTGGTTAGAGTCACCAGGTTGCGGCCGGCGACGGGCAGCTGGGCCACTCCCGAATTCTGCAAGGTCAACTGATTGCGGCTGTCGGTGGTGTCCACCACCGGAGCTTCCGTGGTCACGGTGACCGCCTCGGTTACGGCCCCGATCTTTAAGGTGATGGGCACGCTCAGGTTCTGTTCGGTCAGCAGGGTGACGGAAACCTCGCTCGTGGCGAAGCCTGAGGCTTCCGCCTTGATCCTGTAGGAACCGGGGGCGAGGCTGAGGAAACGATAGTCTCCCGAGGCGTCGCTGCTGGTAGTGGAAGAAACCTGGGTTGCGTTGTTGGTCAGTGTGAGCGTGGCCTTGGGAATCGCGGCCCCGCTGGGGTCTTCCACCACACCCTGAATGTTTCCGCTGAACTGAGCGAAGCTTGCCACGGCGCCGACGCAAAACCATAGAAGTCCCAAGCAAAGAGAGGCACGACGGGGTGCAGCCATGTTCTCATCTCCTACTGGCGAATTGTGCGAAAAGCCTGGTCCGGATGCCCACTTAGGAAAACGTTTGCTGAACTTATAGGACGACTCCCCATTCACTGTCAAGCAGATTTTGCTGCGAAGAGTATTAAGTAAACAATATATCCCGGCCTAAGGCCTGCCCCACCCCAGGCTGGGAATGATCCCCGAGCCCTCTTTGAGGGTGATTAACTGGTTGGCTTTGACCGCTTTCAGAGTCTCGTGCAAGCCGTTGGGCCAAAAGACTTCAACCTCCGCAAGCTCCGCCGAGCCCAGGCCAAAGTGCAAACGCGGATCGTTGGCGGAGTAGAAACTCGACTGGCTCACCACCGCCTGCGCCTGAACTTTCTTTTCATAACGCACCAGCACGCGCGCCCCGATCGCAGAGCGGTTCGACTTTACCCCCTGAAGCTTGACCTTAATCCAGTTCTGCTTGCCGCTCAGATCATTCCGTAACAACGAGGGCGGCTCGTTCAGGTTGACGATCAGGACGTCCAGATCGCCGTCATTGTCAAAATCGCCGAAGGCGCAGCCGCGGCTGCAATGTGCCTCCGCGATCGCCGGTCCGCCGAGATCGAGAAGTTCCTCGAAAGTTCCATTTCCCAGGTTGCGGAACAGAACTCGAGGCGTCTTGTTGGGATATTGCGGCAATTTGCGTTCGATCTCCGGGTAGACGCTTCCCGTCACCCAGAACAAGTCGGGGTAGCCGTCATTATCCAGGTCCACAATGCCGGCGCCCCAGCCGGTGTAGCGGGTTTCCACTCCAATCTTTGATCTGCGGGTGACGTCGGTGAAGTTGCCCTTGTCATCGTTGTGGTAAAGGCCGCTGGCGTCATCAGAGAAATGGGTCTTGAGCAGGTCCAGCTGCCCATCCAGATCGTAGTCGCCGATGCCGACTCCCATTCCGGCTTGCTCGGCGCCGTCATCGCTCAGCGCCACTCCACGCAAGACGCCTTCCTCGCGGAAGGTGCCATCGTGATTGTTCATGAACAGCAAGCTGGGAGTGGAGTCGCAGGCCACGTAAATGTCGGGCCAGCCGTCTTCGTCGAAATCGGCGGCCACCACCGTCATGCCATAGCAGCCGGTCGCTTTGGCGATGCCGGATTGTTGGCTGACATCGGTGAAGGTGCCATCGCCATTGTTGCGGTAGAGGGAATGCCGGCCCGTGGGCAGCCCGCGTGGGCCGCATTCCACCGGAATGCCTTTCCAGGTGCAGGTTGAGTTTTCTCCGGGCACGGGTGCATGCTCAAACGAAAAGCGCACGTAATTCGAGACGAACAGGTCGAGATGGCCGTCGCGGTTGTAATCCACGAAGCTGCAGCCCGCGCCCCATCGTTGTTCTTCATCCAGTAGTCCGGCAGACTTGGTCACATCGCTAAAGGTGCCGTCGCCATTGTTGCGATAAAGGCGGTTCTGCCCGTAGTAAGTGCAGAAGAGATCCTCCAAGCCGTCATTGTTGTAATCGCCCACGCACACGGCCGAGGCCCAGCCGACAGCCCGGAGTCCTGCCTTGTCGGTAACGTCGGTAAATGTCCCATCGCGATTGTTCTTGTAGAGCCGGTTAGTGGCTGTGGGCGGCGCTCCCTCCAGGCGCGTGCCGCACAGGATGAAAATATCCATCCAACCGTCATTGTCATAATCGAGGAAGGCGCACCCGCAGCCCACCGCTTCCAGAATGTATTTTTTTTCGTCCACCCCGCCGTAAATGACCGGCTCGCGCAGGCCGGCGGCCTTGGCAATATCGGTAAAATGCGCGTCAAATGGCCTTCCGGAAGGTGCAGGCCGCTTTTGTGCCTGGGCGGTGTGAGTAGCAACGCCTTGCGCCACCAGCCGCTTCGCCGCCAGAGCAGCGGCCGAACCCAGGGAAAGCCTTACGAAGCTGCGCCGATTAAAAAGCATAGGGTTGTCTTTGGCAGTCAGGGCTGGGAGGGCGGCTGCGCCCCACTATTTTCTTCCACCAGCTTGTAGCGATTGCGCTCGGATTCTTCCCTGGTTGTTTGCTCGCGAAGCTGGGCCAGCCTTTTCAATAGCCCTGGAATTTCGCTCTTCTCGGGCGTTTCTCTCAGGGCCATTACTAGGTGATATAGCGCCACCTGGTCTTCAGGATTGTCCTGCAGAGCGCGCCGGCACTGTTCAATGGCCTTCTGCTTTTGCCCGGCTTGCATATAGAGCTTGGCCAGAATATCGCGGGCGGAAACCAGAGAAGGTTGAAGAGCAATCGCTTTCTCCGCCGAAAGCTGCGCCTTCTGGAACTGCGCCGTTCCCGGCGCCGGCCCCTGGTGCGCGAGAATGTCGGCCTGCAGATAGAGGAGATAAGCATCGTTGGGATGCTTAGCCAGCTTTGCCCGCACGGTGGCGAGCGCTGCATCCAGATTGTTGCTCTGCACCGCGGCCAGGCCCTCGGCCGCCGAGCCGACAGCCTGTTGCGGATCCAGCTCATTGGCGCGCTGAAAGTCCGATTCGGCCTTGTCATACTCCGCCATTTGCACGTACAGGATGCCGCGCGCCAGGTAAAGAGCAGCCGATTTCGGCTGTAGCGCGAGGCCGGCGTTGATCATATCCACGCCCACCTGAAAAGACTGGTGGGCAAAAGAAATGTCGGCGAACTGGACATAAAGATCCACCTCTCGGGGGTCCATCACGATCGCCTTGCGCAGCAACTCCACCGCCCTGGGGGTATTGCCGTCAGCTTCATAGGCGGAAGCCGCCAGCGCCAAGGTGTGCACTTCAGGATCTTCTGCCTGCAAAAGCGGCTGCAGCGTGTTCAGGGCCTCTTTGGCTTCCCCAGCCGCAAGTTCCGCTCCGGCCACGTTGCGGCGTTCTACTGGATCATTGGGACGAAGGGCCAGCAGGCGCTGAAATGCGGCGACCGCGCGGTCAGTCTGCTTTAGGCGCAGAAGGCAGACGCCATACTCGCGCATGGCCTCGGGCTGTGATTCAATCAAAGAGGCGCTTCTCTCGAAGTGCTGCACCGCGGAGGAACAGTCCTGCTGGCGGTAAGCTAGCACCCCCAACATGGCGTGGCTGGTCGGATCATCGGGCCGCTGTTTCAGCACGCGACTCAGCAGCGCGGCGGCATCTTTGCCACCGGTCTGGTATTCGATTTGAGCGGCGCCCTCCAGCGCAGGAAGATAGTCAGGAGCGATTTTCAGGGCTTGCTGGAATGAGGCCAACGCCTCACGCTGGTTGCGTTCGCTGGCAAAGGCGATGCCCTGCAAGGTCCAGAGCTGGGCGTTGCCGGGCGCTTGCTTGAGTGCGGTGCGCGTGAGCGCAATTGCTCTTTGAAATTCGCCGGCGCGGAGGGCAGACTTTACGGCCTCGACGCTGGCGGGACCCGGCTGCGCGCCCGCGGGAACAACCAGGAGCAGGACCGCAGCACCGAGACCCTTCAACAGACCCATCGGGTATGCCATTATACGCGAGCTGCCGTGCGGCGAAAGTGAGCAAACGTTTACGAGAAGCAGCGTTATAATGCCTCCGCGCTCGGTCTTGCGGCCCGGTGATCTCACACAAAACTGAGGAGAAGACTATGACTCGCACCCCTGAGCTCTCGCGCCGGCAGTTCGTCACCACTGCGCTTTCCGCCGCTGCGCTCTCTTGTGTGCCCGCGCAGGGGTTGCTTGCCGGGCAGACCGGCGCCGTTGGCACGAGTGTCGCACAGGAAGCGAGTTCTTCCTCGACCGGCACTCCAGGCTGGCAGGACCAGGGTGTCGAAAATCTCGCCCGCTCGCCTTATGCCAAGCTGCATGACATTCCGGTCCGGGCTGTGAGCGTAGAGAGCGGCCTGTGGGGGCAGCGCCGCCAGATTAACGTCACCAAAAGCATTCCTACGATGCATGACCTGCTCGAAGCCAACGGGCGCATGAACAACTTTCGCCGCCTGGTGGGCAAGAGCGATACTCCGCAGATCGGGCCGGTATTCTCCGATTCTGACGTTTACAAGTGGACCGAAGCGGTTGGGTTCGTGCTGCAATCGGGCGACCGGCCCGCGCTGCGTGAAACCGCTGAAAACATCATTGATCTTGTGGCTTCCGTGCAGGAGCCGAGCGGCTACCTGAACACCTACTACGTTGGCGACCGCGCCAAGGAGCGAATGCTGCCTGAGACTCAGGCCGTCGGCCACGAGCTTTACAACATGGGGCACATGCTGCAGGGCGCCATTGCCTTCTATCGCGGTACCGGCGAGCGAAAGATGCTCGACACCGGCATTCGCTTTGTAAACGATTTTCTGTTGCCGAACTACGGGCCGGCACCCAAGAAGCCCATCATCGCAGGACATCCAGAAATTGAAATGGCGCTGATTGAGCTCTACCGCACCACCGGCGACAAGCGGCAACTCGACCTTGCCAGCTACATCCTGAATGGTGATGAGCGCATCAGCTTCCCCGAGCGCCGAATGGTTTACATGTTTTGCGGGCGGCCCTTCACCGAGCGCACCAAGCTGGAAGGCCACGCCGTGCGGGCCATGTACGCCTGCTGTGGTGCGACCGATTACTACCTGGAAACCGGCGATCCCGCGTACTGGCAGGCTTTGAACCGGCTCTGGGACGACATGACCTCCACCAAGATGTACATCACGGGTGGGGTGGGATCGCGGGCCGAGGGCGAGGCCTTTGGCGACGCATACGAACTGCCCAACGATCGCGCCTATGGCGAGAGCTGCGCCGCCATCGGCAACATGATGTGGAACTGGCGCATGCTGGCGGCCACGGGTGACGCCAAGTTCACCGATGTGATTGAGCGGGCGCTCTACAACGGAATTAATTCAGGCATGTCGCTCGACGGCACTATGTATTGCTACCGCAATCCTCTTGCCTTCGATCCCTCCTTCGGGGACAAGATCCGCAATCCCTGGTACGACGTTACCTGCTGCCCCCCGAACCTGGAGCGCACCTTTGGTTCGCTGCCCGGCTATTTTTACAGCACCAGCAGCGAAGGCATTTATGTTCATCTTTATAACGACTCGGAACTGAACTGGCGTCTGGAAAACGGGGTTCCGCTGAAAATCACGCAAAAGACCAATTACCCCTGGGAGGGGACGGTGGACATTGCCCTCACTCCCGTCCAGGTCACGGAATTCACGCTGTTCCTGCGCATTCCTGGCTGGGCTGAAGAAGCCACGGTCTCTGTAAACGGCAAAGTTATGGCTGGCGTGACTTCCGGGAAGTATTTACCCCTTCGACGCCGCTGGTCGCCCGGGGATCGCATTCGGCTTGACATGCCCATGCCAGTTCGCGTGATGGAGGCAAACCCGCGGGTGGCGGATGATACGGGCCGAGTCGCAGTTGCCCGCGGCCCGCTCATCTACTGCCTGGAAGAACTGGATCAGCCGTCAGGGACTGCCCTGAGTGACGTGGCTGTGAACGGCAGCCGCAACGCGGACGCCGCGTTTCACAGCGAATTTCGCAGCGATCTGCTCGGCGGAGTAGTTGTGCTGCAACAGAAAGGCGTGGCCTACCAACGCTCCTCGGGGCGTGCTCCGCTTTACGCTCGATACCGCGGCGGTGAGGCACAGAGGAAGCCAGTGCCGCTCACGTTCATCCCGTATTATGCCTGGGCAAACCGCGATCCAGCGGCGATGCAGGTTTGGAGCCTGCTTGAGCGTTCATAGCAGAGACGCTTAATTTGCGGCGTCCGCTGCCGATTGAATCTCGATTTTGAAATTCGCCGGCGGGGTTACGCCCAGCAGGTTCTGCACGAAGTAGTCCCAGCGCCGCCGGACCAGGTAAAGGTTCTTCCCTTCTCCGTGAAACATGTTGGGAACGAACAGCATGTCAAAATTCTTATTGGCCCTCATCAGCGCATCCACGAAGCGCATGGTCTCCACGGGATGGACGTTCTCATCCACGTCTCCGTGCTCGAGCAGCAAGTGCCCTTGCAGGCGGCCGGCCATGGTAACGTTCGATTGCGCCGCGTAATCTTCGCCCACCGGATATCCCTGGTAAAGTTCGTTCCACCAGGCTTTATCGAGGCGGGCATCGTGATCGCCGGAGATGGAAACGCAAACCTTGTAGAAATCTGGAAACACCAGCATGGCATGGGCTGCGCCGTATCCGCCGGCCGAAGTGCCGAAGATACCCACGCGCGAGATATCCATGTACGGAAAACGGTCGGCCATCTGCTTGATCATGGCAACGTGGTCTTCGAAGGCGCCGCCCAGGTTGTGGTAGGAAAATAAGTGAAAGGCGCGTGACCGCCCGGTCGTTCCCCGCCCGTCCACCATCACCACCACAAAACCGAGCTCAGCCATGGACTGCAGCGAGTAGTGCAGTGCCGCGCCGAAGGTCTTGGGCACAAAAAATCCCTGCGGCCCGGTATAAACGTGTTCCACGATGGGATATTTCCTGGCGGAATCGAAATTCGAGGGACGCCAGATCAGGCCGTACAAATCCGTCTGGCCGTCGGCGGCTTTGCCCTGGAATGCTTCGGGATACTTCCAGCCCGTGGCCAGCAATGCGCTCGCATCGGTAGCTTCGAGGGTGCGAACCTCTGAGCCGTCGCGGGTACGGCGCAGAACCGACTTTCCCGGCAGATCGGGCCGGGAATAGTTGTCAACAAAGAACTGGCCGTCGGGGGAAACGCTGACCGTGTGATCGGCGTTCTCAGGAGAAAGCAGCGTGAGGCCCTTGCCGTCAAGGCCAATGCAGTAGAGATGCGTCTGGTACGGGTCCTCGCCTTTTTCGCGGCCATTGGCGAGAAAATAGACGCGCCGGCCTTTTTCATCCACGTATTCGATCTTGTCCACCACCCAGGAGCCGTCGGTCACCTGGTTTTCCAGTTGGCCGGTCTTCGCGTTTGTCAAATAAAGATGGTTCCAGCCGTCGCGTTCGGAGGACCAGAGGACTTCTCCGCCGTCGTGAACGAATCGGAAAAAAGTTTCGCCGGGATCAACGTATTGCTCCGATTGCTCGTGAATCACTACTCGCTGCTCGCCGCTATTGGCATCCACCACGCGCAGTTCTTCGCTTTTCGAGCCGCGCGTCTCATAGTCGTAGTAGAAACTCTGGCTGTCGGGCAGCCATTCGAAACCCGGTCCGTCCTGGAAAGGAAGTTCCAGCGGGGGCGTCTTGACCTCGATCCTCTGCGCCGAGGGCACGTCGAAGATGATGGGCTGCGCTGTCGGCAGCACCTCTCCCGGCAGCGGATACACCACGCTGTAAGCTTTCGGCCGCAATTGATCTGGTGGAACATATTGAATGCTGGGGAAGCGGCCGGCCGGCCGCGAGTCAATGCGATAGGTCACGAGCTTGGAGGAATCCGGCGACCAGAAGACGCCCGCCGGCTGCTTAACCTCCTCCGTACCCTGCTCGACCATCAGCTGTAGCGATGGCAGCGGCGCAGCGTAGTCCCAGCCCGGCACGCCGTCCTGCGTCAACTGCACGACCTGGCCGGTGGCAACGTCACGCAGAAAAAGGTTGTGATCTTTCACATAGGCCGCCCACTCCTTGTTCGGAGAAAGCACTTCGTTCGGGTCTTCCGCGGGCGACTGTTTGCATTCGTACGTGGCCAGGCTGCACGTCCACTCCACTTTATCGGCCGTGAATCGTATAGCTTTGCCATTTTCGAGGTAATCGAAACTCTCAAAAGGCAACTTCGTGGCAGCATATTGGCGCTTTGCCGCAACGCTAACAGCATTGGCGAGCTTCTCCTGATCGAACGCCGGAGCCGAGGTGTTATGCTCCGCATCTACCAGGATGAACTCCGTACCCTTGGGACTGGTCTTGCGATACCAGAAGCGGTCAGTTTTCTCGATCCAGTGGGGTTCCACTTCGGCGATGTAAATACGTCGGGTGAGATTGGCGGAAAGAAAACTTTCCGCTCTCTGGTAATCCTGCAACCTACCCTGGGCCACAACGGGAACCGCGACCGAGCCCACGACAACGCTGATTTCAATCCATCGCCTGAAACTTGGACGCATGATCCCCCCGTGCAGATGTCATTCCTGTAAATTGGCGCAGCCACTTTTTTATCTTCGATGCGGAACGGGCATTATGTATATTGTATCCATTGCCGGGAGTCAAGCCTGACGGCTCGGCCTGGACTGGTCTTGAAATTCACAGATACCCGGAGCCACACGTGATGATCACCCGTCTTTCATCCTTGGTTTCTCACGCTGCCCTGTTCTCACTGCTGGCGGCTCCCTTCGTGTTGCTGGCCGCCCAGCCGGCCTCTTCCGGACAATCCGGGCCCGCCGGCAGTAAGAGCCAGCAGCTTCTTTCGCTGTTTAAGCAAGAGTGGGAATACGAACTTCGAACTAATCCGGAAATGGCGACCGCTCTCGGCGACCACCGCTACGACGACCGCCTGGGAGACGATTCTCTGGCCTTCCACGAGTCCGATTTGCAACAGAGTCGCGACTTCCTGGCGCGCTTTGAGGCCATCTCGCCGCAAGGATTGTCAGCGCAGGACACCCTCAGCCGCGAACTGATGATCGAGGGCCTTCGCCAGAACATTGAAGGCGCGCAATTCAAGCCCTGGGAAATGCCGGTCAACCAGAGCGACGGGCCTCACCTCTGGCTGATTGACCTGACCACGACCATGCCCTTTCAAACCGTGAAGGATTATGAGAACTATCTCTCCCGCCTGCACCAGGTGCCGCGGGTATTCGATCAGGTCATGGCCAACATGCGCCAGGGCATGCAAGACCAGCTGATGCCGCCGCGCTACCTGCTGGAAAAAGTTGCGGTCGAGGCACAGGAGGTCGCCGATAAGCCCGGAGAAGCCAGCCCCTTTGCCGCGCCGCTCAAGAACTTTCCGGCCGGAATCTCTTCTGCGGATCAGAAACGCCTCAGCGAGGCCACGCTGGGCGCCATCAACACAGAGATCATTCCCGCCTACCAGAAATTTGCCAAGTTTGTGCGGGAAGATTACGCCCCGCATGGCCGCACCGAGCCCGGCGTGTGGGCCTTGCCCGACGGCGCGGCGCGCTACCGTTTTGCCGTCCGCAGAATGACCACCACTGACCTGACCCCCGACCAGATTCACGAGATCGGGCTTCAGCAAATCGCCCAGACCGAGAAGGAGATGCTCGCGCTGGCCCACAAGCTCGGCTTTCAGGATCTGGCCAGCTTGAATGCCCACGTCAAGGCGGACCGCAGCCTGTATGCGGCCTCAGGGCAGCAACTGCTCGACCTGTACGCGAAATACGCACACCAGATGGAGGGAAAGCTTCCCCAGTACTTCGGCCGGCTGCCTACCAACCAGCTGATCGTCGTGCCCATGGATTCCTTCCGCTCCAAGAACGCCGTGCCGGCGGACTACTCGCCCGGGGCTGCGGATGGCTCCCGGCCGGGGCGCATCAACGTCAATGAGTGGGACCCCTCGCATCGTTTGCTGCTCAACGTCGAGGCCATCGCCTATCACGAAGGAGTTCCGGGGCACCACTTGCAGATTTCCCTGGCCCAGGAACTTCCCGGCCTTCCCGACTTCCGCCGCAATGGAGAGTACACCGCCTTTGTCGAGGGCTGGGCCTTCTATTCGGAGAGCCTGGCCAAGGAAATGGGCTTTTATCAGGACCCTTACAGCGATTACGGACGCCTGGAAAACGAGATGTGGCGCGATATTCGCCTGGTGATTGACACCGGCGTGCACGCGCAACACTGGTCGCGCGACCAGATGGTGGAATATTTCCATCGTTACACCGCCATGGATGAACCCAACGTGCAGACGGAAGTGGACCGCTACATCGCCTGGCCGGGGCAGGCCCTGGCGTATAAGCTCGGACAATTGGAGATTCTCAAACTACGCGCCGATGCCAGAAAGAAGCTCGGCGACAAATTCGACATCAAGGCTTTTCACGATGAGCTTCTCGGCAGCGGCCCGCTGCCCCTGGACGTTCTGGATTCCAGAGTGGAAACCTGGATTGCAGATCAATCCGGCAAGTAAACTGCTTCGCGCAAAAGTGAGTTACCAGCGCTGGTGAACCAACGGGCGAATTTTCTCTTCATACAGCCGCTGCACTGCCGACATGACGTCAGGCGTCAGCGGCGGCAGGCCGGAAGCGGCACAATTTTCGCCGACTTGCCGGGGATTCTTGCCCCCAGGAATGGCGCAACTCACCGCATTGAACATCAGGATCCAGCGCAGCGCAAACTGGCTCATGGAAACGCCCTCAGGCAAGAGCCGGCGAAGTTCCTCTACGGCGGCCAAGCCGGTCTCGTAGTCAACCCCCGCGAAGGTCTCGCCCACATCGAACTCTTCCCCATTCCGATTGAAGTTGCGGTGGTCATCGGCCGGAAAGCTGGACTCCCGGCGCAGCTTGCCGGTGAGCAGGCCGCTTGCCAGCGGCACACGCGCCAGAATGCCCACTTGCTTTTGTTTTGCCTGGGCAAAGAACAAATCGGCCGGCCGCTGGCGAAAACAATTGAAGATGATCTGCACCGTCTGCACGTTAGAATACTCGATTGCCTTCAAAGCTTCCTCCACCCTCTCCACGCTGACTCCGTAGAAACGTACCTTGCCCGCCCTCACCAGGTCATCGAGGATGCCAAAGACCTCAGGATGATAGAAAAGATCGGTCGGCGGGCAATGCATCTGCAGCAGATCAAGCGCGTCAGCCTCGAGATTTCGCAGGCTGTCATTCACCCACCCGGTCAGGTTCTGGCGGCTGTAGCCTTCAACGGTTTGCTTGGGTAGGCGCCTTCCAGCTTTCGTCGCGACCACGATTTCATCTTTGCGCTCGCGCTTGAGCCTTGCGATCAAGCGCTCGCTGCGCCCATCGCCGTAAACATCGGCCGTGTCAATGAAATTGACGCCGCAATCTAATGCCTGGTGAAGGGCTGCGATCGCGTCTTCCTCGGAAACGTGGCCCCAGGCACCGCCAATGGCCCAGGCGCCGAAGCTGATCTCTGAAACTTTCCAGCCGGTACGACCCAGCGGACGGTAGTTCATGGTTAAGTTTATCTCCCTGCGAATCTAGAGCGCCCAGACCAGAAAAAGCCGGTGCACACACCAAGTGTATAAAGTATAAGTATCCGCGAGTGTGAAAGGGACCTGATGAAAATTCTCCGCCATTGGGGCCAGGCCATTCCTCTTACTCTGCTTCTCACAGTTTCCGCCGCCGCTCGCTCTGGCCACCAAGAGACAGCCGCGCCAACCCCGGGCCCCATGCTCAGGCAGGGTGTAGTGAGCTTCGAGACGCCTGCATTCACTCTGTCCCTGGTGCGCTCCTCGCAGACGGTAGCGGCACTGAAGCCGAAAGGGGCTGGCGGATTCGATTTCACGCCCGCGGACCTGCTCGTCGAGCGCTCCCGAGACGGCTATTTTCACCTCGGCGACCTCACCCTGCGTCTGCACACCGGAAGCGCCCAGCAATGGCAGAACTATTCGACGGCATCGCACCGGTCGCCGGTCACCGCTTTGCCGGCTGGAGGAGAGGTTCTGGCCGCGGCCGACCTCGGCCCCACGCTGCCCTCAGAGATTCCCCTGCAAATTACCAGAAGCTGGGAGTTGAAGCGCGGCCAGCTCGTCTTGCAATTCACTCTGAAAAACAAGTCTTTACAGCCGGTGGAAATTGGCGCGCTCGGGATACCTCTGATCTTCAACAACGTTCTCACTCACCGCTCGCTCGAGCAGGCTCACGCTCAATGCTCCTTCTATGATCCCTACATTGGCGAAGACGCCGGCTATCTCCAGGTCACACGGCTCAATGGCCACGGACCGGCACTGCTGCTGGTGCCCGACGGCAAGACGCCCTTTGAAGCCTACAATCCTATTCTCGACAAGCCGGGAAGCTGGGGCGCCAAGCCGGTGTTCACCGATCCCACGCCGCGCGGCATCACCTTCGAAGGCTTCTACCAATGGATGGTTCACAGCAAAGCCTACGCCGAAAATGAGTGGAAGGGCGTTGAGGAATGGAACCCGCCGACCGCCCTTACGCTCGCGCCCGGAGAAACGAAAACCTACGGGCTGCGATTCCTTCTGGCCGATTCCATTCGCGATATTGAGAAGACCCTTGCAGGGGACCGGCGGCCGGTGGCGGTGGGCATTCCCGGCTACATTCTGCCCACCGATATGGATGGCCGGCTGTTCCTCGATTATCCGAGCAGGGTGAAATCCCTCTCGGTCTCGCCCGAGGGTGCGCTACTTATTGCTCAGGCGCCGGCCACCGCCCATGGCTGGCAAGCTTACTCCGTGCGCGGCAAGGCCTGGGGCCGCGCGCGCCTGACTGTCACCTATGAAGATGGCCTGGTGCAGACCATTCAGTATTTCGTCACCAAGCCCGAGGCCGAAGTCGTAGCGGACCTTGGGCGCTTTCTCACTACCAAGCAATGGTTTGTCGCCCCCAACGACCCTTTTCACCGCAGCCCTTCGGTCATGACCTACAACCGCGACGCGAACCAGATCGTCCTGCAGGATAGCCGCGCCTGGATCGCGGGCCTGAGCGATGAGGGCGGCGCCGGATCCTGGCTCGCCGCCATCATGAAGGAATTGATCGAGCCTGATCCCGATGAACTGGCGAAGTACCGGCAATTCGTGGACGGCGTGCTATGGGGCCACCTGCAGTACAAAGATGGCCCGCACCCGTACGGCGTGCGCAAGAGCCTCTTCTACTATCAGCCGGATGAAATGGCGGCCGGCTACTATCGCCCGGATTTCGACTGGAGCACCTGGACCAGTTGGAACAAGCAGGCCTCCGAGCGCGTGGACCGCTCCTACGACTACCCGCATGTGGCTGCCGCTTACTGGGTGCTCTATCGGCTCGCTCGCAACCATTCCGGCCTGGTGACCGATCATCCCTGGAACTGGTATCTCACACAGGCCTATGAAACTTCCATGGCCATGACGAAGTACGCTCAGGAATATGCGGTCTTCGGCCAGATGGAAGGCGACATTTTTCTGCAGATTCTGACTGACCTGAAGCGCGAAGACATGACCGCTCAGGCCAACCAGATGGAAGCTGCCATGCGCGCCCGCGCCGATCGCTGGAAAACCCAGGCCTACCCCTTCGGCAGCGAAATGCCGTGGGATTCGACCGGCCAGGAGGAGGTCTATGCCTGGACAAAATATTTTGGCTATCAAGACAAAGCCGAAGTCACTCTGAACGCCATCCTGGGCTACGACCCCGCAATTCCTCACTGGGGCTATAACGGCAGTGCCCGGCGTTACTGGGACTTCATCTTCGCCGGCGGCGACCGCCGCTTGGAGCGCCAGCTTCACCATTACGGCTCGGGGCTCAACGCCATTCCCCTGCTGGCCGAGTATCGCGAGCACCCCGACGATTTCTATCTGCTGCGCGTGGGCTACGCCGGCACCATGGGCGCGCTCACCGATATTGATCAGGAGGGTTTTGCCGCCGTGGCCTGGCACGCCTTTCCCGATATGCTCAGGCCTGATCCACTCTCGGGAGATTACGGCCCGAATTTCTTCGGCTTCGCCTGGAACACGGCAACCTATGTCGTTGAACATCCGGAATTTGGCTGGCTGGCGTTCGGCGGCAATCTTAAAGTTGAAAACCCGGAGATTGAAGTCACGCCGCTCGATGCCTATCGCGCGCGGGTTTATCTTGCGCCTCTAGGGTTATGGCTGACTCTGGACGCAGGCGAATTTGAGAGGGTGATTATGAATCTCCGCACCGGCACGGTGCGATTGAGGTTTGCGGCAGCCACAAGCACTACGCCCGCCGCCCGCCTCCGCATGAACCAACCCGCTAAGCCGGGTGGGGTTGGAAGCTATCACCTCAAGCGCCAGTTCAAGCTGGAACGCGGGGCCTATGTGATTCCGTTAGGCGGCGCATCCACCGCGGTGGAGCTAGCGCCTGAGCCATAGCTCCAGCGCTTCCTCCTGAGCGACCCAACCCGTAGAAACGTGCTTGCAACGTCTCCCTTTGCCTCAGAACTCGATGTTGGCTCGCAGCTCAACCACCCGCGCGCCCTGGTTGGGAGAGACTGAGCTGTAGTTCGGTGAAATTCCCCCCACCGCAAAGCCCTGCTGCTGCACATTGCCGGTAAAGCCGTTGGCATAACAGAAATACGTGCAGCCATTGGCGGCGCCGGGTTGGAAGTTGGGATGGTTAAAGGCGTTTAACATCTCGGCCTGCAAGGTGAACTTGATGCTCTCATGGATCGGCACGACCTTCGTGATGGCGATATCGTCGTTAAAGTAGTGCGGCCCGAACAAGTACACCTGCTGGCCGAAGGTACCCGGGGTTATGTTCGGCGTGATGTACTGTGGGTTCGCGCCGTTGCCCGAAAGGTATTTTGGCGGTAGGAAGCTCACCGCCGCCTGCCCCGGAATGCGGTACACGCCAATCGCGCTCTGCAACTGCGAGGCGGTTACTCCGTGCAGCACAACCCCGCCATCGCCGTAGCCGTCATTGTTGTAGTTTGCGTTGAAGGTGTTGTTTCCGCCCTGGAGCAGAAACGGAGTGCCCGTCTGGAAGCCGAGAATGGTGCCGATCGTCCACCCGCCCACCACTTTATCCAGCGCATTACTGGAGTTGAGGTACGGTTTGCCGCGGCCGAAAGGCAGATCAAAGCTGCCGTTAACGTTAATGGCATGGCGCACATCGAAGAGCGAAGGCCCGTAGCCCAGCCGCAGGTCGCGCAGGGTAAACACGTTGGCCTGACCTTGCCAGTTGTTTGGCGTGGAGATTCCGAGCGTATGGCTCCAGGTGTAATTGGCATCGAACTGCAGGCCGTGCCAGGCGCGCTGGCGGAAATCCACCTGCAAACCGTTGTAATTGGAGTAGCCCTTGGCCACCAATTCCGTGGTCGCGAAGCCTGCGCCCTGGGCGTAAGGATTCGCCTGAAAGAAATTGATGGGATAGCCAGCACCCGGCACGTCAATTCCCAGGTTCGTCAGGCAGGGTGTGAGAGCGGCCGAACCGACCATGTTGCAAATGTAAGGCGCGCCCGCCAGCACGTTGGCCAGCAGACCGGCCTGGCCCGTATTCAGCAGACCGACAAAGCCGCCGTTCGTAAAGTCGCCCGGGTTTCCATCGGCTCCCGCCGCTTCCCCGGAGAAGGCGGCTGCGAAAATGGGTATGGCTTGCTGGCCAGGCAGATTGTTATCCGCAAACGAGCCTTGGAAATTCGGATTGCCGCTGGCATTGTTGATCGCCAGATTGCCTTGCGCCGCTTTGAACTGGGTCAGGAACCCGTTTTCGAAGATGTTCACTTCGTTGGTATCCACTGAGATCCACTGCCGCAGCGAACGATTGCCCACATAGCGAATCTCGAGCGCACGGCTTTCTCCCAACTGGCGTTGGATACCAAAGTTCCACGATTGCGTGTATGGCTGCTTGAGATTGGAGTCAATGCCATTCACGCCCGGCACGCTGCCGCCGAGGAAGGTGAAGTCTGATTCCGGCTCAACCGTCTGGTAACTGGCAGGCGAGAAACCGTACTGCGGAAACTGGCTGCCCAGGAACAAGCTGCCCGGCTGGAACGTGCCCGCCTGGCTCGCGCCTGAAACGGCATTCAAAAAGAAGCCCTGATAGTAAAAGGATCCGTAGTCAGAGGCGTCATTCCAGACATACTGCTGCGGCTCGGTGAAGGTCCGCAGCGAGTATCCGGCGCGGATCACCGTCTTATCCCCGCCCAGGAGTTTTCCCCAAAGTCCCCCGCTGCCGTGCGGATTCCAGGCAATACCCAGCGCCGGTTGCGGGGCCACGAACCAGTTGTTGTAGGGTTGGCTATTTTGAGTGATCAGCGGGTTTGCGGTGCCGTTCAAGGAACCCGGGTTGAAAAGATTCCACACACCCGAAGGACCAAACTGGTTCTCCGGAGTCGCAGAGTGGTAGAGGTTGGTAAGGTCACGGTCGGCCCAGGTGAAATCCCAGCGCAGGCCGTAGTTTATGGTGAGGCTTGGCCGAATGCGGTAGGAATCCTGGAAAAATAAGCCCCATGCTTTGGTCAATTCGTCGAGATTGTAAGCGCCGAGCGAATGGACATACTGATTCGAGCTGGGGTCATAGGGGAATTGGCCGCTCACGCTATTGATGCGCCCGGTCAAAATGGCGTAGAGCGATTCGGCCTCCTGCGTCGCGACCGCCCCGGCATTGGGCAGAGTCGCGTTGTTAAAGGCATTGACCGCCGGATCGCCGGTGGCGAAGCCCGGACCGGATCCAGTGTTATTGCCCAGCGCGACGCCGGGATAACCCAGCACACCGTTGTAATAGTGGTTCTGCTCACGCCACCAGGAAAAGCCATAGTTGAAGGTGTGGGCCCCGTGCTGCCACGTCATCGTGTCAGAGGCATTGAACAAGGGGTAATACGACCCGGTCGGAATCTGGAAATTGGTTCCGTTCATGCCTTCCGTGGAAGGGCGCCCTGCCCCGGGGAATGCCGGCAGATTAGGCAGGTTCCAGGCGATCTGCGCCTGACCGGATGCCGGCAGCTTGCCATCGAAACCGAAGTCATTGAGATTGTAGAGGAACCCGCCTCGAAATGAATTGATCAGCGTGGGCGAAATGGTGTAATCGAAGCCGAAGGCGCCGGTGTAGTTCAGAAACTTATTGCTGGCGCCGCTACCGGCAAAGGCCGCGCCCGGCAGATTGGGCGCGTTGAAGTTGGATTCCACCGTCTTGGTTTCATTCCAAGCCACGTAAAACCGCATTTTCTGTGAGGGTACGTAGTCCACGCGCACCGTGGGATAGTAGTTTGTGATCGGGGAGTGAACCTGCCAAGTGAGCAACTGCACATTGGGGTCGCTCACAGCAGAGAGTGTTCCATCGTTCAGCACTCCATTGACCGCCTGCAGGGTAGAAGCTGTTTGTGAATTGACAGTGGAGGGCAAGCCGGCGTTGGCCCCAATCTGCAGCACATTCACGGTCTGGAGTTGCCCGTTATTGTCCGTGTAAGTGAAATTCCCTTGCTGGGCCGCGGGCGTGAATACCCATTGGGAGGCGTTAAAGCCGCCGGGCTGCTTTGACATGGAAAAGCTGCCAAAGAAAAACAACTTGTTCCGGATGATCGGCCCACCCAGGCTGCCGCCGAAGTCATTAAGGATGATCGGGTTTTTCGGGAACGGGGTGCCGGTGATCGAAGACAGCGCGTCATTCACCCAGCTGTTGGCGTTTAGCGCCGTATTGCGGAAATCTTCATAAACCCGTCCGTGAAAGCGGTCCGTGCCGCGCCGGGTGACGAAGTTCACCTGCATGTTGGAAGTTCCATAGCCCTGGTTCAGGTCAAGCTGATCGGTCTGCACCGTCATCTCTTCCATGTCTTCGACGCGCGCCGTTACCACGGGCGCGGCGCCCGGACCGCCGCCGCCGAACTTCATGCGGCTGGGGCTGCCGATCACGCCGTCAATATTGCTGCCCTGAGCCACTTCAGGCAGACCATTCCAGGTTCCGCCGCCATCGTAGAAATTGCCGGTATACCCTGGCGCGAGGGTGCTCAGCACGGATAGGTCGCGGCCCTGCAGAGGCAGGCTCTCGATGGCCTTCATGTCAATCACGCTGCCGATGGCGGAAGAAGTCGTCTCCACCAGCGGTGCGGCCGCCGCAGAAACTTCCACCGTCTCCGTGACGGCGCCGACCGTGAGGGTCGCGGTAACGTCCGTGGTCTTGGCCGCTTGCACAATCACCGAACTGAAGACCTGGGCCTTGAAGCCGCTCTTGGAGACGCTCAGCTTGTAGGTGCCCAGGGGAAGATTGACGAAGGTGTAGGCGCCCGCCCCCAAGGTCTCCGCGCTCCGGGTGGAGTTCGTGGCCAGATCCACCAGTTCCAGCTTGGCGCCCGGGACCAGGCTGCCGTTGGGATCGACCACGGTAACGCTCACCGTTCCTTCGGAGCCGTGTTGAGCCCAGGCGCAAGTGGCGCCGAGCACCACCACAATCAAAAGCCCGCGCATGATCGCGCTCAAGAAATACCGGGCAGATCTAGCCGATCCATAGGACATGAAACCTCCTCCGGCAGGCACAAGAATTAGAGGCAGCCATCGCACGCTCACGGGATAAGGCAGCGCAGCGCGGCCAGGAAGACGGGCGCCTCTTACCAGCGGCGTGCGGATGCTCACCCCCGAGTAAGCCTTTACTCGATTCTGGATTTTGTATACTTTATCTTTTTCTGTTGTCAACCCTTAATTTGTAACTTGCAAAAGGCCGGGCCTCCCAGCCTCCAAAACGCCGGTTTTAGCGCCGGCAAGCCCTTCCGCCCGGGTTGGCAGGTTGAGGTCGAGCACCCTGTTGTAAATTTGTGCTTCCCTATATGGCGTCGCCTAGCTTCCGGCCGGAACCGTGGCCCCGAAAAAAGACGCTTCCGCTTCTCTCGAGGCGGGGCTTCCTGCGGGGCGCCGCGTGGGCGGGCTTTGGCTTAGCGCTGAATCCGTTCGCCCAGACGCGCACGACGAATCCTGTGACTTTCGTGGACGTTGCTGCCTCCGCCGGAATCACCTTCCGCCACGACAACGCCGCGTCCTCGGAGAAATACCTGATCGAAACCATGGGCGCAGGCTGCGGCTGGATTGATTACGATCAGGACGGTTTGCTCGATCTATATCTCGTGAACAGCGCGCCGACTTCAGCCTATAAGCCGCCGGTGCCCCTGCGCGGCGCCCTCTACCACAACAATGGCGACGGAACTTTCACCGACGTTACGCTGAAGGCCGGCGTTGGGGCGGAGGACCTCTTCGGTATGGGCGTGGCCGTCGGGGACTACGACAATGACGGATTCCCCGATTTTTTTCTCTGCGGCTACGGGCGCTCGATTCTTTATCACAATAATGGCGATGGAACCTTTCGCGACGTCACCTCGCGCGCCGGCGTGGAGAACCGCGGCCGGTGGGCTTCGAGCGCGGCCTGGTTCGACTTCAATAATGACGGCAAGCTCGATCTGGTGATCGCCAACTACGTGGACTGGTCGCCCGAGCGCAACTTCTACTGCGGAGATCGCGGGCCCGGCATGCGCAGCTACTGCCACCCCGACGATTTCAATCCCGAGCCACCCACACTGTATCGCAACAATGGCGATGGCACGTTCACCGATGTCAGTAAGTCTTCGGGCCTTGCCATGAAGCCGGGCAATGGCCTGGGCGTGGTCACCTTCGATTACGACAACGACGGCTGGCAGGACATTTTTATTGCCAACGACCACATGCCCAACTCACTTTTTCACAACAACCGCAACGGCACTTTTCAGGAAGTGGGCTATATGGCAGGCGTGGCCGTGAGCGCCGACGGCCAGTTCGAAGCCGGCATGGGCGCGGACGCGGCCGATACCACCGGCAGTGGGCGCCTCGACTTGATTGTCACTCATCTCGACATGCAGCTGGCGCGCCTGTACCGCAATCTCGGAGATCAAGGTTTCCAGGATGCCACGTTTGCCTCCAAGCTGGCGTACGCGACCTTTCATAGCAGCGGTTTTGGCACGCGTTTCATGGATTACGACAATGACGGCGCGCCTGACCTGTTCATCGCCAATGGCCACGTTCTGGACAATATTCAGCGCTATCACGCCGAAACCAGCTACGCCGAGCCGAAGTTGATGTTCCGCAACAACGGCCGCGGAATTTTTACCGATGTGAGCAGCCAGCTGGGCGCGGACTTTCTGCAGCCCCGAGTGAGCCGCGGGGCCGCGGTCGCGGACTACGACAACGATGGCGATCTGGACATCCTGATCAGCAACAACGGAGAAACTCCCCAGCTGCTGCGCAATGATGGCGGCAATTCCCATCACTGGCTGGAAATTCTTCTGATCGGAACCAAGTCCAATCGCGACGGGGTGGGCGCTCGACTCAAACTTACGGCGCAGGACCTGGTGCTTCATGACCAGCGCAAGGGTGGGATGAGCTATCAATCGGCGCAGGACCCGCGGCTTCATCTTGGGCTGGGCCACCGCACAACTGTTGACTCGATCGAGATCATCTGGCCCAGCGGCATGACCACTCGACTGACCAGAATCCAGAGCGATCAGGTCATCGCCGTCAAAGAGGGTGAAGGAATTGTAGAGCGGCGCTTCCCCCGGGTTGCCAAATAAGTTTCCGCCATTTCCTATTACTTTAACGCTCCCGCTTGCCCATAGCTCAACTTTCGATCTCCCGGCGCACTCCTGATCTTCTCCGCCTGCTCCTGGTTAATTTTGGCTAACACCGCCAGCACGCTCTGCGCTTTTTGAAGATCGCCTTGCCGGCGGTACGCGACGGCAAGCGTGGAATAAACTGCTGGGTCCGCGGGGTTGAGCTGGCGGGCCATCTCCAGGTGCTCAATCGCCTCCGCCAGCCGGTTCTCGAGCAGATACAACTTTCCCAGTGTCAGCTGCGACTGGGCATATCCTGGGCGCTCGGCGATGGATTCTTCCAGCGCCTGCTTTGCCTCAGCAAACTCCGGTTGGCCCGGCGCAGCACCGGATTGCAGCAGGGCCCGGCCGAGCAGGGTCAGCAGAATGAAGTTTTCCTGCTTCTGGTTGATCCCTTCGCGGGCCACGCGAATCGCATTCGAGAGATCGCCCTCCATCATAGACTCTTGCGCCGCCGCGACTAATCCCGGCGTCGTCTCCGGTGCCAGCTTGGCCGCCAGTCTGAAATCCTTCCTGCCTTCGTCAAATTCGTCCATGAGCGCCAGAAACATGCCGCGCTCGTAATGCAGCCAGGCTGAGTTGGGCAGGTAATCCAGGCCAAGATCCACAGCCTTCAGCCCGAAGGTGTAGTTCTGCCGGCTCATGCAGGCATCGGCAACGAACATGTAGAGCTTCTCGCTGGCCGGCGCCATTGCAGCGGCGCGCCGTAACGCCTTCAGCGCATCCTCGTCGTGCCCCTCGCCGATGTAAGCCTGAGTGAGAAGATTGTTCACGTCCGCATTGTCGTGTCCTTGGGCGCGGAGTTGCGCCAGCACTGGAATTGCCTTTTCCGGTTGGCCCGTCGCCACGTAACACAAAGCGAGGTTGAAAGCCGCCGCATAGTCGTTCCCAACTCGCCCCTGGGCCGCCAGCAGATGCGGGATGGCCTGAGCAAACAATCCTTGCTTCGTCAGGTCCGTTCCCTTCTGCAATTCCTGTTCTGCCTGTGCCGAGGGTGGCTCCTCTCCCGCTTGCACCGCGGAACTCGAATTCCGCGCGCCTTGCTGCCGGTTGAGCGAATTCTGCCCCGCAGCGATCAAGCCAAAAAATGCGAGGATGGCTGCCATCAGCAAGGCCACCCGAGGCATGGGCTGTCCGCTCACTTCCACTTCCCTTCCCCTTCCATGATGGTGATATACCGATCAATCGGCAGATTCACAAACCGTTCAGTTTTGCCACCCGGCTGCGGCCACTGAACTTCCAGCCAATCCACCTTCGTGCGCTGCCCTAACCCCATCACCACCCGAGGATCGTGCGCCGAGAGATAACTTCCGCCTCCCACTTTGAAGCGGTGCCGCTCGAAATCTCCCGCTCGGCAAGTTATTTTCGCTCCCACAGCATCGGCATTGGCTTTGCGCCCTATGAGCTTAATCCCCAGCCAGTGATTCTTATGCCCCGCGTTGTTTCGCAGCAGCACCGGCGCTGCGTTGTTCTGGGTCACAAGTACGTCCACCGATCCATCGTTATCGAAGTCTCCCAGGGCAAGGCCACGGCCCGCCAACGGTTTGGCAAAGACCGGCCCGCTCTCATGGCTCACATTTTCGAAGCCTCGCCCTGTATTTCGAAACAGCAACAGCGGCTCGAGGGCCTTTACTCCGGGAATGCGTTTATCCACCTGGTCATCAGGATGGCCGTTGCACAGCAGCAGGTCCAGATTGCCGTCGTTATCGTAATCGAAAAATTTCAGCCCCCAACCGCTCATCAGCCGGGTAGCTTCTCCAATGCCGGTGGGCAAGGCCTCATCGCTGAAGGCTTCGTGTTTATCGTTGTGATAAAGAGAGTACATCTCGTGGTCAACGTTGGCCTCGAACAGATCAATCCATCCGTCCTGGTCGTAGTCGCCCGCGTCCACCCCCATGCCGGAGCGCGGCTTGCCGAAAGCGCTCACACCTACGCCGGCCAGCAGGCCGATCTCCTCGAACTTCCCCGCCCCGCGATTGGCAAACAGAAAATTCGGCACGGTGTCGTTGGTCACGTACAGGTCCATTCGTCCGTCATTGTTTATGTCGGCCGCGACCGCTCCCCAGGCTTTGGCCAAAGGACGCGCAATGCCCGATTCCCGACTGACATCAGTGAATGTTCCGTCGCCGTCGTTGTGAAAAAGCCAGCACGGCATGGGAGTGTAGATCGTAGGAATGCAATAGAAGCGCTCGCCGGTGAGCAGATCGCCGCAGAATTTCAGCTTGTCTTTGCTGTAATCCACAAAGTGGCAGACAAAAAGGTCCAGCCGCCCATCGTTGTCATAGTCGAACCAGACTGCGCTGGTGGCCCAGCCCGGCGCGGCCACGCCAGCCTTAGCGGTCACGTCGCTGAACGTACCATCGCCGTTGTTGTGATAGAGAATGCTCTGCGGATACTGGGTTACGTAAAGGTCAGGAAAGCCGTCGCCGTCGTAATCGCCCACCGCCACGCCCATGCCGTATGCCTTGCCGCCAACTCCAGCGTGCTGCGTAACGTCGGTGAATGTGCCATCGCGATTGTTCCGATACAAGGCATTGCTCAGCGGATGTGGCGGAGTGTAGAAATCGCACCGCCCACTATTCACCAGGTAGATATCCATCCAGCCGTCGTTGTCGTAATCCAAAAACGCGCAGCCCGCGCCGACCGTCTCGGGAAGGTGCGCCATCGGCGAGCGCCCGTTCACGTGCACCCACGAGATTCCGCTGGCCGAGGCAGGAACTTCCTCGAAGGCAGGAGCCACCGGCGCGGAAGGGCCCAAAGCTTTAAGGAAACCCGGCGCGGCCACCGAACCAGCGCCGACTGCACCGAGTATCTGAAGCAAGCGGCGCCGGGAAATCAAGCTCCACGGATCGCGCCCCATAGCTAAGCTCTGAAACCTTCCCCAGGATTCACTGCTGCTCCGCTTGCGGGTTCTTTGCCGCCGCTTCCCGCTGCAAGGCCAGCTCGCGCTCGGCTTCAGTTCGGCGGCCGGTGCGGGCATATGCAGTCGCAAGCTGGTAGTGTCCGGCTGGGTCCCCGGGCGCAAGTTTCACGTAACGTTCCAAAGCAGAAATCGCCTCGGCAAATTTGCCTGCCGAGTTCAGTGACATGCCCAGCGCCAGATAAGCTTCGGCAAAGCCCTCATCGAGCTTGGCCGCCCGCGAAAAATGGGTGATCGCCTCATCCCACCGGCCTGCTTGCCGGGCCGTTTCGCCCAGCATGAACTCGGCCGAGGCGTTGCTCGGGTCCACTTTCAGCTCCCGCTCAAACTCCTTATCGGCCTCGGCGGGTTGAGGTGGACTTTCCGCCAGCAGAATCCTTCCCAGGCGGTAGTGAATTCCCGGCTCCCGCGGGTTCTGCTGAAGAATTCTGTTATATTGCGCGGTAGCTTTCTCCCAGTCGCCCTGAGATTCAAACGCCTCGGCCTCGAGTTTTTCCGCCTGAGGAGAGTCGGGCGCAGTGGCCGCCAGCTCACGCGAGGCCCAGGAGGCCAATTCGGAGTAGAAATGCGCGCTGGCATACAGCACTTGCGGATCGCGCGGGTATTCGCGATTGAGCAGGAGCAGCGCCGTCACCACGTCTTCGCGTCGCCCCAGGCTCATAGCGCATTGCGCCGTCGCCATTACGACTTGGTACTTGAGCTGCTTGTCGGCCAGGTGCCCGGTAGCCTTTTTCAGGATCGGCAGTGCTTCTTGGCAGCGGCCCTTCTGGGCCAGCGCCAGAGCGCTCTTCACGGCGGAGAGGTCAACCTGCGCCGCTCCTTGGGTTTTTGCGTGCAAAAGCGGCAGGCTGGCCAGCAGGATGAGCGCAGCGAGAAGCATTTTCGATGGTAAAAGTTCGCGCGCGCCGGTGATTGCGCGCTTGCGCTTTGTCTCACCCTTTCGCCGTAGAGAGGGCACGATAGGTACGATCTCCCTAAAGATATTTCGTATATTACATCCGTTTCACAGCGCATTACGCCGTCGCGACATGAGAGCCGCGAATCGTTCTTCGGGCATGCGGACCGCAACCGAGCAACGCCGCTACCGCAAGCTGACTTCAACCGGCGTTCCATCGAACACGAGCGCACGCCGGCTCTCTCCAAGCTGTACCTCGATCTCCCGGCGTAGCGGCGGGACCATGCGCGAGCGCTCGGCCAGGCGCAGAGTCAGTTTTCGCTGCGCATCATTCCAGTTCATCTGTATTCCCATCCACTCGCCCTTTCGGTAATTGAAGGACGCACCGTCGTCTTCGTAAAGCAGAAAAGATCCGTCGGCGCCGTCGTAGAGGGAAACAGTCAGCGGCTCCGCCACTTTTTCCGATGTGAATTGCTTGACCGGGCCCAGTGGCAAAATGGCCCCCGCACGCACATAAAGCGGAATGGTTTCAAGATCAACCGGGCGTTCGATCTCGCGCCCGCCCACGAACCGCTCCCCCGTCCAGAAATCGTGCCACTCTCCACGCGGAAGATAAACGCGCCGTACGGCAGCGCTCTTTTCGAGCACGGGAGCAACCAGAATGTCCCGCCCCCACAAATATTCATCGGCGCAAGCGACGGCCCTGGCATCATCCCGGTAATGCAACCATAGAGCGCGCATAATCGGCATGCCGCTAACCGAACATTCATGCACGGCGCTGTACAAATACGGAAGCAGTCGGTAGCGAAGCTCCAGATATTTGCGGCAAATGGGCTCGACCTTGGCATTGTGCAGTTGGCTGCTGTCAGGAATCGCCGCCCCCTCGTAGTGGCTAATCTCAGTCGGGCCGGGATCGCCGGTGTCCCATCCCCAGGGCAGACGCAGCTTCCAGGCGCGCCCGTGGCAGCGAAACAGCGGGCAGAAGGCGCCGAACTGAAACCAGCGCACATAAAGCTCGGCGGTGAACTCCGGAGTCGGAACAAACCCTCCGATATCCGTGCCCCAGTATGGAATGCCCGAGAGTCCCGTATTGATGCCGTTCGCCACTTGCACCCGCAGCGTCTCCCAGGTCGAATAAACATCTCCCGACCACAGAAACGCGCCGTAGCGTTGCATGCCGGCATAGCCGTTGCGGTGCAAGGCATATGGGCGTTGGTTGGGACGGTCCATCTGCGGCCCCTCCCAGTACATTCGGTTGCGGATCAATCGCGAGGCGATATCCAGCGGGTCGCCTTCGTCCGGCCACCAGCCATCCACGCCCATTGCGAAATCGCGCCGATGCTCATCCCAGTAGCAACTGGCTTCCGCTTCGTCGAACGCGGCAAGCCGGCAAGGATCGCTCACCCTGCCATGAAGCCTGTCCGACAAAATCACCACATGAAGCACCGCACGGAAATTTTTCCGATGCAGTTCGCTCAACATTTCGCTCGGCTCGGGAAACACTCGCGAGTTCCACACGAAAGAACCATTCTCCGTGTTCCATCCCGAGGGGCAAAAGCCTGTGCCCAGATAAATCAGCGCATCGCAAGGCAGTTTCTTGTCTCGAAAGGTCTGCGCCTCGTGCAAAATCTCTTGCCGGCCGGCCAGTGTGCGATGCGATTGCTGATAACCCAGGCTCCACAGCGGCGGCTTTTCGGGGCGCCCTGTCAGCCGGGCATACTCTGCCATAATCGTCGCCGGCTCAAGGGCTGCAATGAAAAATACATCGAGCGGCAGGGTGTCTTCGGCGCTCGCCGGCTGGAATCTGCTCTCTGCTCCCTGAAAGTCGAAAGTTCCGAAGGGGTGGTTGAAAAATAAAGCCCATCCCGAAGTTCCGATGATCCACGGAATCGGCAATCGTCCGCCGTGGGTCTCCAGTTCATACCCACCCTGCCCGCTAACCATCGCATCAAGATGACCGCGCCGGTCGAACTGTGGCCCGCCCTCGCCCAGGCCGAGCAGCGGAGAATCTCCGGTCGTGAATGAAAACGCTCCACTCTCACGATCTTCTGCCAGCTGCTGCACAACCTTGCCATCGCTTGTCAGGAAGGAAAAAGCGAGCGGGTCAGGTTCGATTTGTACGCGCAATTTCCCGCAGCGAATCTCTTGCGCTCGTACTCTCCCGCGCAGCCTGGCTACAGGGGAAGCCCACGATTCCCGCACAAGGCATCCATTGGAGGGAACGGGGACGGCCTGGCCATCTTTCAAAGGCAGAATAGATAAGCGTAGCGTGCTTTCGCTGACCGGGGCAATCTGGATTTCGCAATCGCGGCCGGCTAGCCGAAGCGGCGCCTCTTCGGCCACTCCGGTTCGCGGCAATGCCAACGCGCCCGCGGCCGCGGCCAGCCGCTTCAGCACCTGGCGGCGATCCCAGTGCGCCCTCATCTTTCCCCTGTTATCTGCTCCCCCTGGGTATCCTCTATCGCCAGGTTTTGCACTGCGGTCGGAAACACCGGCGGGCGCACCGACTCCGGAGTCCACCCGAACAGAAACTGCGTGGCCGTTCCGCAGATTCGCCCCTGGCAAGGTCCCATTCCGCAGCGAGTGTAGAGCTTCGCCGCGCGCCAGCTCGCGCAGCTCTGCAAGCGCGAATAGGCAACGTCTTCGCAGCGGCATACGAGGGTATCGGCCATCGCCAATTTTTTCAGCTCATCCCCCAAACTGAACGCCCGCTCCAGGGCCCGCGCGAAGTTACGCAGCTTCTCCCGGCGCGAAAAAAGGCGCCCTGTCAGCTGTTTCTGGCCGGCCGCTGCCAGGCCGGCGATTTCTCCTTCCACCAGCGCCAGTTCGTAGCCCCCAACGCCAGTGGGCTCGCCGGCGCAGAATACATGGGGAACCGAAGTCTCTTGAAACTCGCTCACCCGCACGCAGCCATTCTCCATTTCACACCCCAGCAAAGCCACCAGCTCACAATTCGGGACCAGATGAAAGCCGCACGCCAGATAATCGCATGCCAGTGTCTCTTTTCTCCCCCCGCGCGAAACCATCACCGATTCAACTACACCCTTCCCCTCGGCCACCACGGGCCAGCTGCTCGTCCAAAAGGGCACTCCAGAGAGTTCTCTTTTCAGGGAAAACGCCTGGCGAATCTTCTGCGGCCGCTTGAGGAGAGCGGCACCGAAGCGCATCAGCGCGCGTGCTGAGGCTTGCTCGCAAATAGCTACGATCACCGCACCGTGCTGCCGAAGGTAAGCCGCCACCGCCAGAAGCAGCGGCCCGCTCCCCGCCACCACAACCTTCTTCTGGGCGATGGGCAGGCCCGACTTCACCATCGCCTGCAAGCCGCCCGCCCCCATCACATTGGGCAACGTCCAGCCGGGGAAGGGCAAAAATCTTTCTCTCGCGCCGCTTGCCAGCACGAGTTCCCCGTACTTCAGTTCGCAAACATGATCCGAGGCCTCCGCCAACAGGATACCCGGTTCCGGTTGATCGAAGACGCGAGTGCCGCACAGGCATTCAACCCGTGCTTTTCGTAGCCGGCCGAGCCAGGTCGCAGCCTCCTCGGGCTGGTCCGCCCCACGCCCTCGCCAGATCTGCCCTCCGAGCGCCGGATTGTCATCCACAATGGCGGCATGCAATCCGCACTCGGCCGCCCGGGTGGCCGCACCCACGCCGGCCGGGCCTCCGCCAATCACCAGCACCTCAAACTGGTGGATGGTGCGCCGGTTCATCGCTGGTCTCGGAAAACATGCCGGTTGTCAAGAAAAAAGCGAGACACTCCGCAAGCAACCTCAGTGCCTGATGCCCATGCAAAACGGATCGCCCGGATCGAGAATCAACTCCGCCTCGCCATTCACGAAAGCCGAACCCTTGATTCGCGGATATACTTCTCCCCCGCGCACCTCAATGCTGCCTTCGAATACGCTGCCCACAATGCTTTCCTGCCGCCAGACTTCTCCCGGTTTCAGTTTCCCCTCAGCGTGCAGGCACGCCAGCTTCGCGCTGGTTCCGGTGCCGCAAGGGGAACGGTCATAGGCTTTTCCCGGGCAAAGAACGAAATTCTTGCTGTTGACTCCCGTCAGATTCGATGGAGCAAACAGCTCGATGTGGTCTATTTCCGCTCCCTTCGCACCGGTGATCCCCTGCGAACGCAGGGCGCAGCGGATCGCCCACGTCGTTTCCGTCAGGCAATCGAGGTTGTCGAGCGTCAAATCCAGGCCGTAGCCCTCAACCAGAAAAAACCAGTTTCCTCCCCAGGCAATGTCGCCACAAATCCTGCCCAGGCCGGGAACCTCCACAGGCACGCGCGCCGCCAGCCGGTAGCTGGCAACGTTCTCCACGCTCACGTCGCCGTTTTCATCGAGAACGCAGGTGACCTTGCCCACCGGAGTCTCGACGGTGTGCGTTCCGGCCGCGATGCGGCCGAGGTAAGAAAGCGTCGTAACCAGCCCGATCGTGCCATGGCCGCACATTCCCAGGTAGCCGACATTGTTGAAGAAAATTACGCCCGCGGCACAGGCGGTCTCAACCGGCGTGCACAGCAGAGCTCCAACCATCACATCCGAGCCGCGAGGCTCGTTCACTACCGCGCTGCGGAAGCTGTCATGCCGGGTGCGAAACCGCTCGAGCCGCTCCGCCAGGGCGGCGCCACCGAGCTCCGGCCCTCCGCTGATGATCACTCGCGTGGGCTCCCCGCCGGTGTGCGAATCCACTACCCGCACTCTTCTGCTTTCACGAGCTACCATAGGGACGCAGCAGCCTTATGATTTTATCGGCTAGTCTCAGGCCCAGAGACGCCATTCCAGAAAAGTTTCTGCGGCCTGCAATTCCTGAGTCTGCGGCGCAGCAAACCAAATCCACCTGGCGAGCATAATTGGGATACAATATCCAGTCAAATGCTTATGGGGAGATTCTCTTGAACCCTCGAACCCTTTCCCGCAGAGAATTCATGACCGCGGCCGCGATTGCCGGCGGCGCTACTCTTTTCCCCGCCAGCCTCTCTGCCCGCCCTTTTCAGGACCCGGTGGTCAACACCACCCGCACCGGCGGGCAACCGGTCAGCCGCGAGAAAGTCCCTTGGAAAGTGCGCCCCTTCCCCATGACCCAGGTTCGCCTCGGCGAGGGCCCTTGCCAGCAGGCCATGGAAGCCGACCGCCAGTATCTTCATTCCTTGCCCGTGGACCGGCTGCTGCACAACTTTCGAGTGAATGCGGGCCTGCCTTCCACGGCGCAGCCGTTCGGCGGCTGGGAGGCTCCTGACTGCGAATTGCGCGGCCACTACACCGGCGGGCATTATCTCTCGGCCGTCGCCTTGATGTACGCCTGCACCGGCGATGCCGGCCTCAAAGCCAACGGTGATGCTGTTGTGGCAGGCCTGGCGGAGTGCCAGAAAGCTCTCAGGAGCGGATATCTGAGCGCCTTTCCAGTTGACTTCTTCGACCGACTGCGCGACGGGCAACGGGTGTGGGCGCCCTTCTACACTCTCCACAAGATTATGGCCGGCAACCTAGACATGTACGTGCACTGCGGCAATGAGCAGGCGCTCGAGATTGCGGAAAAAATGGCTGCCTGGGCCGCCGGCTACACCCAGGCCATGAGTTACGAGCACATGCAGCGCGTGTTGGGTGTGGAGTACGGCGGCATGGGGGAAGTACTTTGCAATCTCTACGCCGTGACCGGCAAAGACTATTACCTGCGCGTGGCCCAGCGCTTTGACCACAAGGAATTTCTCGACCCCCTGGCCGGCTTTCGCGACGAACTCAAAGGCCTGCACGCCAACACCCACATCCCGCAAGTCATCGCTGCCGCCCGCTACTACGAGTTAACCGGAGATCAGCGGTACCGCGACATCGCGGAATACTTCTGGAACGAAATCGTGAACGAGCGCTCTTACTGTACTGGGGGCACCAGCAATCACGAGCTGTGGACCAGCGATCCCGGCAAGCTGGCGAGCGAACTCAGCACCAACACGACGGAAGATTGCTGCGCCTACAACATGCTGAAGCTCACCCGCCATCTCTTTGGCTGGTCGGCGGACGCTCGGCTCATGGACTACTACGAGCGCACCCTGTTCAATCACCGCCTGGGCACTATCAATCCTGAGGATGGCACCATGATGTACTACTTGCCCCTGGCCTCAGGCTACTGGAAGACCTTCGGCAAACCCTTCGACGCTTTCTGGTGCTGCACCGGAACCGGTTCGGAGGAATACGCCAAGCTTACCGATACCATCTATTTCCACGGCGACGATTCCCTCTACGTCAACCTTTACATTGATTCCACGCTTCAATGGCCGGAGAAGGGCCTCTCTCTGCGGCAGGAAACTCGCTTCCCCGAGCAGCAAGGCGCCAGTCTCATCGTGTCGTGCCACGACCCAATCCAGATGGCCATGAATCTGCGGATTCCCTACTGGGCGCAGGGAGGCGAAGTCAAAGTCAATGGGGCGGCGCTCTCCGCCTTCGCCAGCCCCGGCAGCTACCTGAGCCTGACCCGGGTCTGGAAAAATGGCGACCGCATTGATCTCAGCCTTCCCATGGGCCTGCATACCTGGCCCATGCCCGACGATGCCACCCTGCAAGCCGCCATGTATGGGCCTCTGGTGCTCGCGGGGCGTTTCGCGCCCGTGACCAAAGATTTGATGTACGGTGACTACGAGCCCAAGCCCTCTGATCAATACAGCGTGCCCGAAATTGTTGCCGACCTGGAGAAGCCGGCTGGCTGGCTGGAGCGCGACAGCCATCAACCTCTGACCTTCCACGCCTCCGGGCAGCCGCAGCCCTTGACTCTGGTTCCGCTCTACCGGGTAATTCAGGATCGCTACGCGGTGTACTGGAAGTTGAAGGACAAGAACGTGTAACGCTCTCACTCGACAACCAGGCCAAGGAGAGCGCTCTCTCTGGCTCGGGGGGCCTACGCTCCGTTATCGCCCGCATCCTTCGGAAAGCCGGAGGCTCGCCGCTCCTGCAGCACCTGCTTCAACGACTGCCCCGCGTACTGAATATGCTGGCGAAGCAGCCTGGCGGCCGCTCCCACGTCCCGCTTGCGGCACAACTGCAGAATCTCGTGGTGCTCCTCATTGGCCCGCTTCATGCCATGAGTCAGATAAAGCTGCAGCCGCGTGTAGCGCTCCCCGTTGTTATTCACGTTGCGAATGATAGACATGAAGTAAGGCCGGTTGGCGCGCGAATAGAGCGTCGAGTGAAACTGCCAGTTCAGGCGGCCCCAGGCCTCCACATGCTGCTCCCGCTGCAGCTCAACTTCGTACTTGCGCAAGATGGAATCCGCCTGGGTAAAGTCGGACTGGGTCAGGTGAGGGATGGAAAGCTTCAAAACTTCCGGTTCCAGCAGGGCGCGAATCGCAAATAACTCCTCAATGTCGTCCGGGGAGAGCACGGGAACGATGGCGCCGCGGTTCGGCAGGATCGTGATCAGGCCTTCGGCTTCCAGTTGCCGCAACGCCTCGCGCACCGGAATACGGCTTACCTGGTACTGCGCCGCGATCGCGTCCTGGCGGACCTGCGCCCCCTCCACGATTTCTCCACGAATGATCTGGTCGCGAAGTTTATCGGCGACAGCCGAAGTGAGCGACTGGCGCGGGATGGCCAACTCGCTGGAGATTTCCGATTGCATTCCCTTGGCGTTGCGCCGTTGCGGAGTCACAGGTGTAGGCGCCGTGCACGCGTATCCTAACCGAACATCTAAGTGGACGCAATATGAGTATAGAGCCTCTCACTGCCTTAGATGGCTCCGCCACATCCAAGCCCATTTCACACAGACGCCGGCTAGCGCTCCAGATCGGTGAGAGTTGCGGCGTCCTTCGAGGAAGCTGCCGGCCGCCCCCGCATCCATCGCAGCAGCCCGTAAATTGGCACGCCTAACAGCACGATGACAAATCCGGGCCAGGTGGTGGCGGGCAGATAAAAGCAGAGCACCACCAGAATGGTGCTCGCAGTCACCACGTAGGCGGCAGGCACAATGGGATATCCCACCGTACGGTAGGGCCGGGGAGCCTCCGGCCGCTTTGCCCTCAGCCGGAAAACTCCGATCACAGTCAGCACGTAAAAGAGAAGCCCGGCGGAAATCACATAGGCCAGCAAATCGCTGTACAGGTTTCCCCAGGTCCCCGCCTCCGCGTCATAGGTGCGCGGCAGAACCAGAAGAACCGCCCACAGTCCCTGCACCCATAACGAGGCCCCCGGCACCCGTGCCCGATTGAGTATGCCGGCAAAGCGAAAGAACAGCCCTTGCTGCGCCATGGCATAGTAGGCGCGCGCCCCGGTCAGAATCAGAGCGTTGATGGTGCCGAAGGTCGAAATCATGATGGCCGCCGCCATGCACAGCGTCCCAGCCCCCGGAAGTATGGTCTGCAAGGTGGCGGTTCCAACCCGGTCGGCGGGCGCCTGCTGGATCGCGCGGAACGGCAATATTCTGAGATACGCGACGTTGGCCAGCAGATAAAGAATGATCACGATGGTCGTGCCCAGCACCATGGCCAGCGTCACGTTGCGCTCCGGCCGCCGCACTTCGCCCGCGGCAAAAGCGATGTTGTGCCAGGAATCAGCCGAAAACAATGACCCGGTCTGGCTCAGACAAAGCGCCACGAACAGTCCGTAGGCTGTGGTGGCATCCAGGCCCGCGCTCAGGGGGCTGACGCTGCGGATGCGCCAGGGGTGCACGAAGTTCTGCTCAATCGCATTCCAGTTCCGCCCGATGAAAATTCCCGCAACAATCAGTCCAAGAAGCGCGGCGGTTTTGGCCAGCGTGAAAGTGTTCTGAATCAGCTTGCCGTAACGCAGCCCCAACGTATTGGCCAGGGTCAGCAGCAGGATGATTACGATAGCCAGAAGCTGGGCGGTCGAAAGCGACACCGCATAGTGAGCTGAGAAGCGCACCGGCTTCACCAGGTAGCTATCCTCGGAAACAGCCGGCCAGATCACCCCGGTGAACCGCGCGAAGGCCACCGCGACCGCGGCCATGGTGCCAGTCTGGATCACGGTGAACAAGGTCCAGCCGTACAGGAAACCCACCAGCGGCGAATAAGCCTCGCGCAAATAGACGTACATTCCTCCCGCCTCGGGCATCATGGCCGACAGTTCGCCGTAACAGAGGGCCCCGGCGATGGTCAACGCGCCCGCGATTCCCCAGGCCACCAGCAACCAGCCTGGACTGCCGATCTCGCGCGCCATTTGCGCCGAGACAATAAAGATGCCCGAGCCGATCATCACCCCAACCACCAGCATGGTGGAATCGAACAGGCCGAGCCCGCGGGAGAAGCCTTTCCCTTGTTCCGTGGCCGCGACGGCGGGAGCTTCAGCCAAGCGGATGGACCTCGGGCTGGAGTAAGGTTTTGGGGGAGGGGTCGAGTATCAGCGGGGCCAGCATCCGGCTTGACTCTCGGATATTGTATCCATAGGATATACCTCTAGTAAACCTGTGGGGAGGCTGCGCACGCTATCCTCCCACCAAAGATCTACCGGCGGCGGCTTCCGGCGTGGGCTTAAGCTTTCAGAATATGGCCTGCCATTTTCCACTACCCTGCCAGGCCGCGCCGCATGGCCGTCGCCCCGAAAGGCCGGCCGGGAGCCGGGAATGCGTGGGGACATGAGCTCAGTCACACCCGACGTGGTCATCGTCGGGGCAGGAATCGTCGGCGCTGCCTGCGCTTGGGAGTGCGTCCAGCGCGGCCTCAGGGTCACGATCCTCGAACGCGAGATCATCGGCGGCGGCGCTACCGCCGCCGGCATGGGACACATCGTTGTCATGGACGATTCCCAGCCCCAGTTTGCGCTCACCCGCTTTTCCCAGGAGCTCTGGCAGAAACTTCGCCCCGAGCTGCCGGCTGATGTGGAATATGAGCAGTGCGGCACTATCTGGGTTGCAGCCGACGATGAGGAAATGGCGGAAGCGCAGCGCAAGCAGGCATTCTACTCTGCCCGCGGGGTTCCGGCAGAGATCCTCGATGCTCATCAACTGGAGAATTGCGAGCCCCATCTGCGCAAAGGATTGGCGGGCGGTTTGCTGGTTCCGGAGGATGGGGTGCTCTATCCGCCCTGCGCCGCGCGGTTCTTAATCGAACGGGCTCAGGCGCAAGGCGCAAAACTGCTCAGCGCCCGAACCGTCACTGCGATCGGCCGGGGCCGGGTCTCGACCAATCGTGAGCAGTTATCTTGCGGCCTGGTTGTGAACGCTGCCGGCGCCTGGGCGCCGGAACTTACCCCCGGCCTCGAAATCAAGAAGCGCAAGGGACACTTGCTCATTACGGACCGCTATCCTGGATTTGTCCGGCATCAATTAGTCGAACTGGGTTATTTGAAGAAAGCACATTCGGTAAGCGAGGACTCTGTGGCCTTTAACGCCCAACCGCGCAAGACTGGGCAGGTATTGATTGGCTCCTCGCGCCAGTTTGGCGCCGAGCGCACCCAGGTTGATAGCCGCGTGCTCGCCCGCATGTTGCAGCGTGCCCAGGAATACATGCCCCAGCTGGCGGAAATGTCTTCCTTGCGGGCCTGGACCGGTTTTCGCGCCGCCACGCCTGATAATCTGCCCCTGATCGGGCCGTGGCCGGCGGACGAAACCGTCTTGCTCTGCACCGGGCACGAAGGCCTCGGCATCACTACCTCCCTGGCCAGCGGCCGCCTGATTGCCGATCAGATCACGGGCTGCCCGCCGCCCATTGCGCCCGCTCCTTATCTTCCCTCGCGCGCGCTGATGGAGCACGTCCATGCCTAGCGGCATTTCCATCACCCTGAATGGCCGCACCCTGCAGGTGGCCGAAGCTTCTTCCGTCGCCGCGGCCGTAATGGCAAGCGGCGCCGCCTTCCGCAGGTCCGTAACCGGAGAACCTCGCGGTCCTCTCTGCGGAATGGGGATTTGCTACGAATGCCGGCTGACCATTGACGGCGCAGGTCACCAACGGAGTTGCCAGATCATTTGCCGCCCAGGAATGCACGTGCAGACCGACGCTGAAGGAGAATGCTCATGAATTGGAACGGTGTCATGCCCGCGGTCACGACCTGCTTCAGCGCGGACTACGCAGTGGAGCACGGGTTCATGGCGCGGCACTGCCGTTGGCTGTTGCAGAATGGATGCACCGGCATTGTTCTGCTCGGCTCCCTCGGCGAAGGCGCCACGCTCTCCTTCGAGGAAAAAGTCGACGTCCTGCGCACCGGAGTCAACTCCGTGCAGGGTCAGGCCCCGGTGGTGGCCTCTATCGCCGCGCTCTCTACCTCGGAAGCGGTGAGCCTTGCCAAGGCCGCCGAGGATGCCGGCTGCGACGCCCTCATGCTGTTGCCTCCCTATGTTTATCAAGGCAGCTGGCGGGAGATGAAAACGCACGTGGCCGCCATACTTCGGGCTACTCCGCTTTCCTGCATGCTGTACAACAACCCGGTCGCCTACGGCACCGACTTTCTGCCCGAACAGATTCAGGAGCTCGCCCAGTACGAGAACTTCGAGGCGGTAAAAGAATCGAGTACGGATGCCCGCCGTGTCAGCGCCATTCGCACCCTGGTGGGCGATCGTTTGGATGTCTTCGTCGGCGTGGATGACATGATTGTGGAAGGCGTCGCCGTGGGAGCCAAGGGCTGGATCGCCGGCTTGGCGAACGCGCTGCCTCGCGAATCGGTCGAGCTTTTCAACCGGGCCACGAACGGCGACCGGAACAACACCTTCGAGCTCTACCGCTGGTTTCTGCCTTTGCTGCGGATGGATACGTTCCCCAATTTCGTGCAGCTCATCAAGCTGGTGCAGTCGGAAGTTGGCATGGGCAACCCGCGTGTCCGCGCGCCGCGTCTGGAGCTGGCGGGCGCGGAACTCGAAGCCGTGCGCAAGACCATTAAAGATGTACTATGCAACCGGCCTCATCTGGATCCGGCGCCGGCCGCCATCGTGGCCAAATAAGTTTCCCGTACAATTGGAGCTTCCGTGGAATTACAGGGAATTTCTATCATCGGCTACGGCCGGGGCAAGCGCAACGCCACAGGCTTCTACGCCTCCGAGCCCCGCACCGGGCAGCGGCTGGCGCCGGAATTCATTGCCGCCACGGCGGAAGAAGTGGAAGCCTCCGTCCGCCTGGCGCATCAGGCCTTCCCCGCGTACGGGCACGCGCCCGGCCGCGAAAGAGCCGCCCTTCTGCGCCGCATCGCTGAAGGCATTGAAGCGGTTTCGCCGGAACTGATCGAACGGGCCGAGACCGAAACCGCTCTCCCCAAGGCGCGATTGCAGAGCGAGACCGGCCGCACCTGCGCCCAACTCCGCCTGTTCGCCCAGCTGGTGGAAGAAGGCTCCTGGGTTCAGGCGCGAATTGACCGGGCGCAGCCGGATCGCAAGCCCCTTCCCAAACCGGATTGCCGCTCCATGCTGCGGCCGCTCGGTCCCGTAGTCGTGTTTGCTCCCAGCAATTTCCCGCTGGCCTTTTCCGTGGCCGGCGGAGACACGGCTTCAGCTCTGGCTGCAGGAAATCCGGTCATCGTCAAAGCTCACGGCGCGCATCCTGGAACCAGCGAAATCGTCGGCAGCGTAATCCAGCAGAGTGTGAAGCAGTGCGGCCTGCCGGAAGGCCTTTTTTCTCTTCTCTTCGGCAAAGGCGCCGAGGTCGGCATGGCGCTGGTGAAGCATCCTTACATGAAGGCCGTGGGCTTCACCGGATCGCGCTCCGGCGGCCGGGCTTTGATGGATGCGGCCGCCGCGCGTCCTGAGCCCATTCCCGTCTATGCCGAAATGAGCAGCACCAACCCCGTCTTTATTCTGCCCGGCGCCTTGCGCAACAACGCCTCCGCCATCGCCGCCGGATTGTATGCTTCCTTCACTCTCGGCGCCGGGCAATTCTGCACCAAGCCGGGTATGGTTTTTCTGCCGCAGAATGAGGACCTGCAGAGTTTCCTCTCCAGCCTGCGCGAATCCGTCAGCGCGTCCGATCCTTTCACCCTGCTTAGCGCAGGCATTCGCGCCTCCTATTGCTCAGGAATCGAACAACGGAAAAGCAGCCACCGGCTGGAAGTGCTCTCCGGGAAACCCTCGCCCTCTGGAGCTCCCTTCAACGTGGGCGCCTCGCTCTTCGCCACCGGGGCAAAGTCTTTTCTCGAAGAGCCGGAGTTCTCCTCTGAGATTTTTGGCCCCGCGACCTTGCTGGTGCGACACTGCAGCCACGCCCACTATCTGGAGATTGCTCGCGGCCTCGAAGGCCAATTGACCGCGACCATCCATGGAACGGAAGCGGACCTGAAGGAATACTCTGATCTGGTGTCCATTCTCGAAGACAAAGTCGGGCGGCTGATCTTCAATGGATTTCCCACCGGCGTCGAGGTCACTCATGCCATGGTGCACGGAGGCCCTTATCCGGCCACCTCAGATGGCCGTTCCACCTCGGTGGGCACTCAGGCGATTTTTCGCTTCTGCCGCCTGCTCTGTTATCAGAATTTTCCCCAGGCGGCGCTGCCCGAGGCGTTGAAAGACAGCAACCCCCTGGGCATCTGGCGAATGATGGATGGCGCCATGTCACGCGAGGCGCTCGTGTCTCCGCAGGCCCGGGAAATTGCCAGCTAACAATAACGACGAGGAGCTGAATCTTGATGGAGCTTCGCCAACTAGGAAACAGTGACATGCGCATCAGCCCCCTAGGCATTGGGGCTTGGGCAATCGGAGGCGGCGGCTGGGTAGGCAGCATGGGCCCGCAGAACGACAGCGACTCCGTTCCCGCCATTCACGCCGCCCTCGATCTCGGCATGAACTGGATTGATACCGCCGCTCTCTACGGCCTGGGCCACTCCGAAGAAATGGTGGCCCAGGCGCTCGCCGGCCGGTCGCCTCGCCCTTATGTCTTCACCAAGTGCGAGCGCGTGTGGGATGAAAAAGGCCGGGTGGGCGCATCGCTGAAAGCCGAATCCATCCGGCGAGAGTGCGAAGGCAGCCTGAAGCGCCTGAAGGCTGACGCGATTGACCTTTACCAGATTCACTGGCCCGAGCCTGACGAAGATATTGAAGAGGGCTGGAGCGAGATGGCCCGCCTCAGGCAGGAAGGCAAGGTCCGCTACATCGGCGTATCGAACTTCAGCGTCTCGCAAATGAAGCGCGCTCAGGCCATCGCGCCCATCACTTCTCTTCAGCCTCCTTACTCTCTTGTGACCCGCGAGGTGGAAAAGGAAATCCTGCCTTATGTGCGGGCCAACCACATCGGAGTGATTGCCTATTCGCCCATGTCGGCCGGCCTTCTCACCGGCGCTATGACGCGCGAGCGTGTGGCCAATTTTCTGCCCGAAGACTGGCGCCGCAACCTGCCCAACTTCCGCGAGCCCTTGCTCTCGCGCAATCTCGATTTGGTGGAGTTCCTTCGCGAACTCGGCCGCCGTCATGGCCGTTCCCCGGGAGAAGTAGCCATCGCCTGGGTGCTTGCGCATCCCGCGGTTACCGGCGCAATCGTTGGCTTCCGCAGCGTGAAGCAGGTGCACGGCATCGCCGCCGCTGCCAGCTTCCGGCTCTCGTCCAGCGAAATGGGAGAAATCTCCGCCCGGCTGGGTTCGCCGTAGGGCGATCCCTCAACTCTGTCATCCCGGCCGAAGCAGATCATCGCGCAACCCGATGATCTGCGTAGTGGAGGAACCTTGGTCTTCGCAGGCAACCGCCATTGCTCTGCGGTGGCGCGCATGGGGCGCAACTTTGGATAACCTGAAAAAAACATCACTCAACCATGCGATCTCTGAACAAAAAGCGAAAACTCGCCCCGCCGCACCCGCAGCGCCTTGCCGCTCAATGCTTTGGCTGTCAATACATTTCCGTCGTGCCATTGTGTTCCGCGCGGAACACTCCGCCCTATCGGGTTTGTCAAGACAACACCCCCCTTCATAGCCTATAAAGAACGTCCATGCCCAGAACACGTGGCGGCAACCCGACCATAGCTGACGTCGCCCGCGAGTCCGGGGTCGGCGCCATGACTGTGTCCCGCGTGGTCAATGGCGGCAAGCTGGTGAGCGCGGCGACTGCGGCCAGGGTGCGCGCCGCGATCAAGAAACTTGGCTACGAGCCCAATGAGGCTGCGCGCATCCTCAAGGGCCACGCGGCGCGGACCATCGCGCTCATTGTTCCCGACCTCGCCGACCCTTTCTTTTCCATCTGTGCACACGCAGCGCAGCAGGTAGCTGCCCGCCACGGCTACCTGACCCTGTTGCTGGCCTCGGAGCGCGACCGCGAGAGCGAATCCCGGGAGCTGGCCATGATGAAGTCGCGCAACATTGCCGGCATCCTGATCGTTCCCTCCAGCTCCGCCAGCCTGGGCCAGCTTTGCGAGCTGCGCGAGCGCGGCGTCCCCGTGGTCATGCTTGACCGCACCTTCCCCGGCCTCGATGCCGGCGAAGTCATGGTAGAAAACCGCGAAGGCGCGAGGAACGCCGTCAATCACCTTCTCGATCACGGGCATCGCAGGATTTTGTGCGTGGGCTACGATTGCGAGTTCAATTCCATACGCCAGCGAATGGAAGGCTATGAGTGCGCCATGCGCGAGGCCGGCCTGCGGCCCCGGTTTGCCATGGTGAAAGAAGGCGCGCAGGTGGCGTCGCAGTTGCTTAAGCAGCTGCGCTCGAGCGCCCCGCCGACCGCGCTGTTTACTCTGAACAATGTGACTACTATTCAGGTGCTGAGCGCGCTCAAGCGGGAAGACGTCTCACTCCCCGGGCAGGTCGCAATCATTGGCTTCGACGACTTCGAACTGGCGCCCTTGCTGGCGGTCCCCCTGACCGCGGTCCGGCAGCCCGCGGCCGAACTGGGGCGCAGCGCCGCGCGGCTTTTGCTGGACTGGGCGCAGTCCCATCCGGCCGGAATGCGCTGGGCGCGGACGCGCATCGTCCTGCCCACCGAACTTGTAATCCGGCGCTCCTGCGGCTGCGAAGCGATTCGAAAAATTTCCCCGGATGGAAAGCGGCCGCCCACTTCACAGCGGGCCGCGGGTGTCACCAGGCAAAATTGAGCATGCAGAATTGGAAGATGATTGCCGCAAGCAGCGCGCTGCTGGGACTCATGGCCGGAGCCATAGCCACTGGGCGCGGAGAGAAACCGGAAAGCACCGGCGCGCTTGCGGGCACGCCGCCCATGGGCTGGAACAGTTACGACGCCTACGGCACCACCATTGATGAGGCACAATTCAGGGCCAACGCAAATTGGTTTGCTGCACACCTGAAGCCGTTCGGCTGGCAGTATCTAGTGATTGATGCCGAGTGGTACGTGAGCGATCCGATTCCGGCGGGCAACTCCAAAACCTCTCACTACAGCCTGGACGAATTTGGCCGCTACACCCCGGCTACCGGACGATTCCCTTCCGCCGCCGGCGGCGCCGACTTCAAACCTCTGGCCGACTATGTGCACAGCCTCGGATTGAAATTTGGAATCCACATGATTCGCGGGATTCCCCGGCAAGCGGTGGAGAAGAATCTGCCCATTGCGGGCACGAAATTTCATGCGGCCGAGGCGGCCGACACGAGCGACACCTGTCCGTGGAACTATGACAACTACGGACTCGCCAACACGCCCGCCGGCCAGGCCTACTACGATTCCGTTGCCCAGCTGTACGCCAGCTGGGGCGTGGACCTGATCAAAGCCGACTGCATCAGCAGTCATCCTTATAAGGGCGGCGAGATCCGCATGCTGAGCGGCGCGGTGCGCGCGACGGGCAGGCCGATCGTGCTGAGTCTTTCTCCCGGCCCGGCGCCGATCGAGAAGGCCGAGGAGCTGGCACGCTATGCGCAGATGTGGCGCATTTCCGATGACATCTGGGACCTGTGGCACAGCACGGCCGCGTACCCGCAAGGTTTGGGCGATCAGTTCGTCAACGCAGCCCGCTGGGCGCAATACTCCGGGCCGGGACATTGGCCGGACGCAGACATGTTGCCGCTGGGCGCGCTGCGGCCCGCTCCCGGCTGGGGCGAGCCACGCCAGACAAGGCTCACCCACAATGAGCAACGAACTATGCTCACTCTCTGGTGCATATTTCGTTCGCCGCTGATGATCGGCGGAGAGCTGCCGGCGGAAGATGCGTGGACCACTTCCCTGCTGAGCAATCCCGAGGTCATTGCGGTGGATCAAGCATCGGAGGAGAGCCATCCGGTTCTGACTGCCAACCAGACGGTGATCTGGCTTTCCAAAGCCACGTCGCGGCCTGGATTTTACATGGCGGTGTTCAACCTTGCCCCAGACGCCGAACGGATACACTACGGCTGGAAAGACCTTGAGTTGCCCGCCGGCGGATACCGCGTTCGCGATCTGTGGGAACGCAAGGATATTGGACAGGCGCAAGCGCTGGATCTGCAGTTGCCGCCGCACGCCAGCGCGCTCTACGCTCTCACCGCTCGCTAAAGTTTTTAGCCCAGAGCAAGCGTCAGCCGGGTGACCGAGGCGGGCGGGAAGGTGTAGGTCAAAACCGGAGCAGCAATCTCTACATTCGCCTCCTGCGGCTTCACCGCTTCTGGATTTGCGAACGTGTTGTGGGCATGAATGTCGTGGCTGGTCAGAATCGTGGCCGAGCCTGACTTCACGCCCGCGCCCTGCACCTGGATGCGGGTTTCGCGAGCTTCGCTCACGTGGGGATTCACCACGGTGAGCACAAGGCTCCGATCATGCAACGATGCCGAGCCCTGCAGCCCCCAGAACGTTGCCGGCTGGCCGTCGCGCTGATAGCGAACCTGAGGAGCGAGAAAAACGGTTCGCAGCGCCTGACCGCCCTGATGCGCGGCATACATTTCGAACACATGGCCGACCGGCGTAACGCAGAAGTTATCTTCATGCGCGAGATACAAGCTGTTCAGGCAGTTGATCAGCTGGGCGCAGGCGGCCAGCGCAACTTTTTCCGGGTGGCGATTGAAAATATCGAGGGTCATGCCGCTGAAGACCGCATCACGCAGGGTCGGCAGCTGCTCGAGTTGATCTCCGGGGGTGAGTTCGCTTCCCGGCTTGTACCAGGGGCCCCACTCATCCACCACCAGCTTGAGGGCGTGCTCGGGGTCGAATTCGCTCATCACCTGCCAGTGGCCGTTGATCAGTGACTCCATCACATCGCCCTGGCGAAGCAGCTCGTACCAGTCCACCACATCGAACTGCAGCGCATCCCCTTTGCCGGCGATCCAGTTACGCGTGCGGCCGCGGCTCAGGTTCCAGGCGTAATAGTGCAGGGCCAGGCCATAGACGGCGCGCAACGCGCCCGGGCCTTTGCGGACCATCTCTTCCAGAAAGCCTCGCGTCCAATCCCAGTTGTCATCGTTCGGCCCGGAAGCAATGAACGAGAGCTCCTGGCCGTAACGCGGCACCCAGGTGGTGTAACGGCGAAACTCCACCGCATATTCCTGGGGAGTAAATTCTCCGCCGCATCCCCAGGATTCGTTGCCCACGCCCCAAAAGCGCACATTGAAGGGTTGGGCGTAGCCGGCCGCAGCGCGCTCATCGGCCAGCGTGGTGCTGCCCGCGGGCGAGTTGCAGTATTCCACCCAGCGATAAAACTGTTCGGCGGGAAGGCTGCGCACGTTGGCGGCGAGATAAGGCTGGCTGCCGATGAGCTGGCAGAAATGGACAAATTCATTGGTACCGAACTGATTGGGATCGTATTTGTGGCTGGCGGGAGCGGCCGCCGGCGCAGTATCGGCCCAGAAGTTGGTGCGGCGGGGCCGCTTGTCGCGCGGGCCAATGCCATCGCGCCAGTCGTAGCTGTCGGCGAAGCAGCCGCCGGGAAAACGCACCGCCGGCGCTTTGATCTTGCGCATCTGCTCGACCAGTTGCTTGCGAATGCCCTCAATGTTGGGCACGGCCGAGTCCGGCCCCACCCAGATTCCGTCGTAAATCACGCCGCCAAGATTCTCCGCAAAATGGCCGTAGATATTGGGGGAAATGGTTCCGAGCGGCTCGTTTATCAGAACGTCAATTTGAGAGTCGCCGGGGGAAGGTTCTGCGGCATGGGCGAAGGAGGACTTTCCCGATAAGACCAGAGCTCCGGTTCCGAGAACAGCAGTGCGGATAAATTGGCGACGCCCGAGCATGTGAACGAATCTCCTTGGGTGAGCTTTCGACGGCATGGTAAAACGTTTCCTGACCGCCATGCCAGTGTTTCCAGCAGAATCTTAAAAGCTGAGCAGCTGACAAAGACTGCCGTGCTTTTAATTTCAAAGCGAGGCCTATGATGCAACACCCTCTACCAGACCTTGGCGAGTGGCCGCCACTCGAATGGGAGCAATGGAAAGATACGGCAGAGACGCTGCACATGTACATGCAGATGGTGGGCAAGGCGCGTCTGGAACTCACGCCGGTACAAAATCACTGGTGGAATGTCGCCTTTTATCTCACGGCGCGCGGCCTTACAACTTCAGTCATGGCGGCAGACCACGGGATTTCGCTCGATATTGAGTTCGATTTCCTGTCTCACGAACTGGTCTGCCGCACCAGCCGCGGAGAGATTCGCAAACTGAAGCTCCGGCCGGTTTCAGTGGCTGACTTTTTTGAGGAGTTCAAAACGACGCTGACCTCTCTCGGCATTTCCGTAAAGATTGACCCGATGCCGGTGGAAGTGGCCAACCCGGTCCGTTTCGACCTCGATACGGTTCATACCAGCTACGACAGCGAAGCGGTCACGCGCTTCTGGCATGCGCTCAGAATTGCCGATGCGCTGCTCAAGCGCTTTTCCACGAACTTCTATGGCAAGATCAGCCCGGTGCATTTCTTCTGGGGGTCGTTCGATCTGGCGGTGACGCGATTCAACGGCAAGAGGGCCCCAGCGCGGCCGGGCGCGGACACGATTCAGGAGGAAGCCTACTCGCACGAGGTGATCAGCGCGGGTTTCTGGCCGGGAAATGGCGGGTATGGCCGCGCTGCATTTTACGCCTACGCGGCCCCCACTCCGGCGGGGCTGCAGAACACGGCGCTCAAAGGTAAAGGGGAATTTAACCCGAACCTGGGCGAGTTCCTTCTGGATTACGCCGATGCGAGGAGTTCCGCAGACCCCGCGGACACGGTGCTTGAGTTTCTGCTGGAGACTTATTCCGTGGCGGCCGATGTGGCGAAATGGGACCGGGCAGCGCTTGACCGGCAAGATGAGATTGGCCGCGCTGTGCGGCTCAAGCACCCCAGTTGACCCAGAAGAGTTGGCTATAATCTCGGTCGCTGGCAGCCTTCGGCGGCGGCGCGGGCGCCTGGTTGTGATGGCGTAGGTACAGGTTGGTCTGCTATCTTCCTGCCTTACTGCGCATCCTGAACGCAGCGGAACCCCAAAGTACCGGAGCGATCCATGCTGGGAGCCATCATCAACAGCTTTCCGTGCTGATTCAACTTATAGGCCTGGGGGAAGT
>DATIYF010000042.1:0-2583 GCA_035517775.1 Terriglobales bacterium | reverse complement strand
CGTGTCCCGTGTTCATGGCCTGGAGCATGTCCAATGCCTCTTCGCCGCGCACCTCACCGACCACGATGCGGTCCGGGCGCATGCGCAGGCTGTTGATCAGCAGTTCCCGTTGCCGCACCGCGCCCTGCCCCTCCAGGTTCGGGGGCCGGGTTTCGAGGCGCGCCAGATGCGGCTGTTTGAGTTGCAGTTCGGCGGCATCCTCGATGGTGACAATGCGCTCTTTGGGGGAAATGAAGGCGGAAAGGGCATTCAGCAGGGTCGTCTTTCCCGCGCCCGTACCGCCTGCGATTACGAGGTTGAGCCGCGCTTTGACCGCGGCCTCCAGGAGTTCCATCATCCCCGGAGTCAGCGCTTTTTTTTCGACCAGATCCTGGGGCATCAGCTTGTCGGTGCCGAAGCGCCGAATCGAGAGCAGCGGACCGTCAACAGCCAGGGGAGGCACGATGGCGTTGACGCGCGAACCGTCACTCAGGCGCGCGTCCACCATGGGGGTGGACTCGTCCACGCGGCGGCCCACCTGCGACACGATCTTGTCAATAATGCGTAACAGGTGCGAGTCATCCCGGAAACCGACGTTGGTCAGCTCGAGCAACCCCTTGCGCTCCACATAAACCTGCCGGTAGCCGTTCACCAGAATGTCGGAGATGGTGGGGTCCTGCAGCAGAGGCTCAAGCGGCCCCAGGCCAAAGACCTCGTCGAGGACTTCTTCCGAGATCTGTTGGCGCTCGAGCGAGCTGAGCAGCGTCTGTTCGCCGTCAATGAGGGAGATGACCGCCTGCCGTACCTCACCGCGAACCCGCTGATTGTCAATGGTGGCCAGCGCCTCCAGATTGATCTTGTCGAGCAGCTTGCGATGCAACGTGAACTTGAGCTGCTGGTACTCCGGGCGGAGGGCGTTCTTCTGGCGGCCGGAGTTCCGCAGCAGGCGCTGGTCCCAGGTCAGCTCGGGGGCCGGCTTGGCATCGGGGTTAGGAGTCAACATGCGTCATGTCCTTACACGTGCGTGAGCGTTCTCGACGGCTCTGCAGGCCGGCTCGGCGCTTCCACCCGCCGGGGCTGCGCACAGAGCGCGCGAGCAAATTCCCACAGGGCGCGCTCCAGTACACACGGACCAATCGGCTGGCCCGCGCTCAGGGATTTATGCAGCGAAAGGTAATCATTCGGAAAGGTGGCGTATACCGGCGCTTTGAAGATCTTGGCCATGGCTTCCAGGGTCACTTCATCCGCCTTTCCCGCCCGGTTCACGATGACTTTGAAATTATCCAGGCTCAGCCCCACCTGTGCCAGCAGCGACACGGCCTTGCGCGTCAGATGCAGGCTGGGCAGCTCCGGTGTCGTGACCAGGAACCCATGCTCGGCTTCGGGCAGCATCAGCAGACTCAGGCGTTCGAAAACGGTAGGCAGGTCCACAATCACCCAGTCGTAGACCGGCCGTGCACAATCCAGAATTCTGCGCAGCTTGGACGGGTCGGCGTGGCCGGTGGAGAGAACGCCGGGCGACGGCAGCAGATCGACGCCGCCTTTCCGCTGCACCAGCGCGGCCCAGGTTTCGGGGTCGGCGGACAGCCGGTTGGCCTCTGCCGCCGCCAGAGCCTCCGCCAGCGAGGGCGCGCCCGGGAGCTTGAACAGCAGGCGGATGGTGCCGCTCCAGAGTGCAAAATCCGCAAGCAGGATGCGCTCGCCCGTGACCTCATGCAAGGCAAACGCCGTGTGCGCGGCCAGCGTCGAGGCGCCCGAACCCGGCTTGGCGCTGGCGAACACCACCAGCCGCCCGCGCTTGCTCTGCTCCTCCTGCCCGGCGGGGAGCAGACTGGCGACACGCTCTCCCGCCTGACGCTGCAGCTCGGGCGTAAAGGGCGCGTACAAAAACTCGGCAGCGCCCGCGCGGAGGCAGGCGAGCAGGGCGGCGGCCTCATTGGCGGTGTGCAGAGCAATCACCGGCACAGGCCGGCTCAAACCGCTGATGGCTTCAATGAGCCGCGCCGCCTGTGCCAGATCCGCGGAAACGTCAATGAGCAGCACGTCCGGCCGCGACTGCCGCAGTTGGGCTTCCAGCTTGGAAGCGGGCGGATAGCCCGTCCACTCGGCAGCAATGCGAAACGCCTGGCTCTCCGGCAGAGCCCGAAGGAACTCCTTCGCCAAGGCTCGGTTGGGCAGGACGGCGACCGCAGCCAACTGGGTCGTGTTCGTCAATCCGCTTGTGCCCGGGCCATGCGCATCCATAACAATGGGCCTCAGCGCCCCGGCGCCACCGGGGCGGGCTTGTCGCTCGTAGTACCAGCCGGCCTTGCGCTTGGCGCTGCCGGTTGGGACGCAGCCGCCTCTGCCGGCAGAAACCCCTTCGGCATCGGCGGCAGAGGCTTAGGATCCTTAGGGGAGAGTGGATAGGCAGTCTCTGGCGTCACCATGACCACCAGATCGGTCTTCGATCTGGTTAACTGACGGCTCTTGAACAGCGTGCCCAGAATGGGCAGGTTCGCCAAACCAGGGACTTTTGAGAGATTCTCCGTCACGCGGTCATCGAGCAGGCCGGCAATCACAAAGCTCTGCCCCTCACCCAGCTCGACGTCGGTCTCCATGCGC
>DATIYF010000041.1:0-2971 GCA_035517775.1 Terriglobales bacterium | reverse complement strand
GGCTTCCTGGGCTCGCGCTCGACGGAGCGGAGCAACTGGTCGAAATGCGTGCGGCTGATGGCGCTGCCCATGCGGCGGAGTTCTTCGGTGGCCTCGGTGTCCTGTTCCGTGGGGTCAGACTGGTTGAGCTGCTGCAAGAGGCCAGGATCGAACCGATACCGATCAAACACCTTGCGCAGAGCCAGCCGCCCGAGCCCAATGGTACGGAGATGGTCTTGAATCCGGAACAGTACGAACTGGTTTTGAAAGAGAACCGCGAAGCCAAACGTAAATCGAAAAGCGGAGGCGGGCCGGGATGCCGTGCCCACCGATAAATCACTCACCACCATTTGCAACAGAAGCACGGAGCCGGTCTGCTTGACGTCGGGATAGACGCGGCATAGCTCGTCCACCAGAGCGCGCTCGTGAAAGTTCAATTCCGGCGCGTTGATGCCTCTGAGTTCCACCTGAACCTCGCCGGTGTCGAGCCCCAGGCTGTTGCGGCAGAAGGTCTGAAAGCGGGCGCCGTACGTGGACACGGAAACGGCCCAGGTGGCGCGCAGCATGCCGGACCATGCCCAGTGCTTGAACAGATTCATCCAGCCGCGGTTATCGGGATGATCTTGTTCCTGATCCAGGTGCAGGTCCAGATAGACGCACTCCATCAGTTGGATCAGAGAATTGCAGAAATAGAATCCGGCGCGGAGTTCTTCGGGTTTGGCGGGCAACCACAAGTCGACGGGAGGCGGCGCCGCGACACTGGCGTTGAGACGCCGCCACTCCGGATAAATTTGGGCATCCATGAAGTGGAGGTTTTCATCCTGGCTGAGCCGCTCGAACAATTGGTGGAGCGCGGTGGCGTGCTTGCTGAATGACGAGGCTACGGCCTGGCTGGGAGGATACCATGCCTGCCGCAGGGCTACGAAAAACGATTCGGCGCCATTGCGCATGGGGAGTTGCTGTCCGGCGACGCCGAGCGTGGCCAGGCCGACATGGTAGCCGAGCTTGCGATAACTTTCGAATTGCGACTCATCGAACCACTGGTCGGCGGTGGATTGATGCGGGAATGCCGGCATCTGGGTGTGATAGCTCAGCACATCCGCCGCTTCGTCGCCGGTGAGCGAAGATTTGATGTAAACGAGCGTTCCCACGCTGGCGCCCCTTTCGACCATGTCGTACCGAATGGTTCCCACGGCGCAGTGCCAGCGGCTGGATCCGGTGGACTGGCGGTGGATACTGTCGACATCGATTTCGATATCGAGCCCCATGTCGGTGCGGCATTTGCGAATGGCATTGCCGAGATCTTCGAAGCCCAGGCCGCCATCCTGACCGGCGTCACAGGCGATGATGTAGCGGCATCGGCGGCGGACCAGCTCGTAGATGCCGAGATTCTCGAAATGCCCGCCGTCGGAAAGATACACGAAATTACTCCGCTGGTTGGTCAAACCGAACAGCTCACGCATGAGGTGGACGAGAGCAAATTTGGGCGCGGAGCGATGGGACTTCTTTCCGGCGGGATTGCCGAGCCACCATCCCAGGCGGACATCAAACACGGTCATCAGAAAAGCGGTGGCGGGGGAAGAATGATATCCCTCGTTGGGGCTGGCGGCGGCGCCGGAGATAGCCATGGCGGTACCCAGGTAGATGCCGCCGAGCTCCGGGTAAGCGTAATGGCGCGTATCCCGGTAGCCGGGCCACGCGGCGGCGCCGGAAGGATCGGGGTGCGCATCGCCGCGCGCTCCGGGATGCCCGGCGATCTGGTAACCGCAGAATTTGGGCGTGAAGATGAAGGAAGCGCCCTTGCGCTGCTGCCACGCCAGATCTTCGCCGCTCACCAGGTTGAGGGTCGTGTTCACCAGCGGATAGGGGCCCGTGAATCCCGGGCCGGCCAGATCCGCGAGCCGGACATCGTCCTGAGGGTCAAAACCCGTGAAGCTCTGGGGCTTGCGCACATGAGAAGCGCCGAGGAAGCAGCGTACCAGCCGGTTGCGATAAAAGTGGTGCATCGAAAACTCATTGATGTCGACGCGCCACGAAAGCAGGGCCGCGATGGCAGCCAGCACACCGAGCGAAATCGACACCGGCGACCACCCGGTGGCATCCAGGATTTGAAAGTGCTTCATGACGATGTCGGCCATGGGAAGATTGGACGACCCAAACAGAGCAACCTCCGTGCGGCAGGCGAAGGAACCACTCTCTCTGCACGGCAACACAACCTGCAAGGCGGTGGAGATGGCCAGCAGCAGGCCGACGATGAAGACATACGGGGCCAGGCGGGCCAAAATGTGCAGCGCAGGCCGGCCATTGGATTCTCCGGTGCCGGAGCTTCGGCCGGCCAGGATGCCGCCGACGGTGGTGGCGATCCAGGTAATGCTCACGCCGGCGATCACCCGTACGCCCAGCGCGAGAATGAGCGGACCATAAATCACCACGGTGACCAGGCCAGCCCAGCCGAGCATGTAGATGCAGAGCCAGGCGCCCAGGCGGCTCCACCACTCGCGGCCGCTGTCGGGGAAATTAAGGCCCATGAGGCCGAGGTGCAAAACCGCGGTGAGGGAAAAAACGGCGATGGTGACGGGCGGTCCCCAAGCCAGCGCATGCCACAAGGCCCCATAGAGCGATTTCGTGTTGGTGAAAAGCACGGCCATGCCCCAGAGCATCAGTCCGCCGCAGGCGGCCGGGACTGAGGAAGCCAGCACCACAAGGCCGGCGGCGGCCGGGGTCTTGCCCGTCCTAACGCTGCGGCGAAAAACTCCGCAGAAGCCGACGAGCAGAAGAAGCACGGCAAACATCGCGACCGGGGGCCACCACACCGCCGCAAATTCCGCCAGTGATGGAGGCGCGGAGAGCTCTTCGGCATACTGCCACAAAGCCAGGCTGAAGAGATATGTGGCCGCAAGCACCGGCAAAACGATAAGCACCTGGATGCCACCCTGACGGGCATAGTAAGGAAGTCTGCCCCGCGAACGATTGGCCTCCAGATGCCACAAAT
>DATIYF010000040.1:0-48047 GCA_035517775.1 Terriglobales bacterium | reverse complement strand
GCTCCCCAAGTCGTCCCTGGCTCTAACGAATCGTCTCTTCGCCTCCTGCTTATTCCCGGGGTGCCCCATGTTCGTGCCCCGGTGTTGGGCGCTAACTTGGGCGTAGACCCGGGCCACCGGCCGGTTTGGAGCGACGCCAGATGTGGGCCACCCGCCGGAAATATTTGAGATTACCGCAACCAAAAGCGTCGCCGTGGCCGTTATCAGGGCCGTTAATATCGCGACATTCATCGCATTGACCGCCCGGCGCCCCCTGGTTCGACCTCCAGTGTTGGGTACCTGGGCAAAGAGATTCAACTACCGTTTCCTCACTCCACCCGGTCAATCTGCGCCTTCTGCAGCTTGTCGGAGTAGTCCACGTAAACGGCCTTCCACTCGGTGTAGAAATCAATGGCGCCGATGCCGCCCTCGCGATGGCCGTTGCCGGTGGCCTTCACGCCGCCGAAGGGAAGGTGAACCTCGGCGCCGATGGTGGGCGCGTTGATGTAGGTAATCCCGGCGTAGAGGTCGCGCATGGCGGCGAAGGCCTTGTTCACGTCGCGGGTGTAAAGGGAAGACGACAATCCGTACTCGATGCCGTTGGCGATTTCGATGGCATGCTCCAGATCATTGCAGGGAATGATCGAAACCACCGGGCCGAAGATTTCTTCCTGGGCAATGCGCATCTTGTGGTCAACGTCCACGAAGACGGTCGGCTCCAGGAACCAGCCGTGCTGATAGTCGCCGCTCTCGAGCCGGTTGCCGCCGCATTTCATCTTCGCCCCTTCGGACTTCCCGATCTCAACATATTTCAGATCGGTCTCAAGCTGTTTTTCGTTGATGGCCGGGCCCATCTCGACCGTCTCGTCCAGGCCGTTGCCGATCTTCAGCCGTTTGGCGCGCTCGACGTAGCGCTCCACGAACTCACCGTAAACGCCCTTCTGCACGATGATGCGGCTGGTCGCGGTGCAGCGCTGGCCGGTGGTGCCGAAGCCTCCCCACAAGCCGCCCTCGATGGCCAGGTCGAGATTAGCGTCTTCGAGCACGATCATGGGGTTCTTGCCGCCGAGTTCGAGCGAGCAGTGCTTGAAGCTCTGGGCAGCGGTCGCGCCCACGACGCGGCCGACGGCGCTCGAACCGGTCAGCGAGATGGCACGCACTTGCGGATGCTCAGTCAGCGGCGTGCCGACTTCGGGGCCAAAGCCCGTCACGATGTTGACCACGCCCTTGGGCAAGCCGGCATCCACCAGGGTGTTTACAAGGTTGAAGGTCGAAAGCGGAGTGTCCTGCGCCGGCTTGATCACGCAGGTATTGCCGCAGACGATGGCCGGCAGCAGCTTCCAGGATGGAATCGCCATGGGAAAGTTCCAGGGCGTGATCATGCCGCAAATGCCGACCGGGGTACGCACGGCCATGGCGAACTTGTTGGGCAATTCAGAGGGCGTGGTAGGGCCGAACATGCGGCGGCCTTCGCCGGCCATGTAGTAGGCGGAATCAATGGCTTCCTGCACATCGCCGCGGGTTTCGGCCAGCACCTTGCCCATTTCGCGGGTCATGTCGCGGGCGTATTCCTCTTTACGCTCCAGCAGCATTTCGCCGGCGCGATAGAGGATCTCGGCGCGGCGCGGCGCGGGCACCAGGCGCCAGCGAGCGAAGGCGAGCCTGGCGGCCTCTACGGCAGCCTCTACATCGGCCTTATTGGAGCGCTGGAAGATGCCGACCACGTCGCGGGCATCGGCGGGATTGCGGTTCTCGAACGTTTGCCCCGAAGAAGATTCGACCCACTCGCCGTCAATCAAGTTCTTATAAACCCTGGTGGTGGTATTGCTGCCGAGAATGGTGGGGGCGGTGAGGGTGTCGGTGGCCATGATTCCTCCGTGCTCTTGATGCTACAGGCGGGTGCGGCGAAGCGGCAAGTGAGCCGCGTGGGGGGAAGCTGCCGCCAATGTTGGTGGGCGTAACGCCGCCCTCGCCGAGCCGGCCGGGCGGTTTTTTGAGCTTCGCCATACCTTGCCAGGGGTTGCCCGAGCGCCTCCCAGGTGGCATACACCGACGGTAACCGGCGGGGTTGATTACCCGGTTTCCGCCCTGTTTGGCTTGTGCTAGTGTTGAAACTACAAGATATCCTCAGCTTTTTGGCCTGGGTCACGTCGCCTTGGTGTCTTCGATTAACAAACCGGGCATCCACGTTGCGTGGAAGACGGTCACCTACCGTAGCGTGCTGCTGGCGGTCCTGGCAGTGGCAGTTGTGTTTTCCATCCTGCTTCGCATGGCCTTTCCGCAGTTCACCGCGCAGCATATCAAGTCGGCGACCAACCTGCTGGGTTCCCTGGTGGAGGCGGTGGCCGGGGCGGCGGGCACGGGCGGCAAATCGCGGGTCATGAACTCGCAGCAGGCGCACTTTACCGCTCTCGAAGGCACGGTGCGGGTCAAGAAATTGAACGGCAATAACTGGGGCACGGCCGATTACAGCGTTCCGCTGGAGCAGGGCGATATGGTGCAGACCGGGGCCGAAGGCATGGCCAAAATCGTCTTCGGCGACGGCACCAACTACACCGTGAAGCAGGATTCGCTGATCGTGATCGAAGAGAACTCGGCCAATGAGCAGCAGCAGACCAATGTGGCCGTGGCGGTGAGCACGGGCACGGTGGACCTTTCCACGGCCACTTATGTGCAAGGCTCGAAGTCGCAGGTGATTGTTTCGGGGGCAACGGCCTCTTTGGCGCCACAGAGCGCGGCCATGGTGCACAACGATCCCAAAGACGATTCGCACGAAATCCTGATGAAAAAAGGCGAGGGCGAGGTGACCCGCAACGGCGAAACCGTGCGCCTGGCCGATTGGGAGAAGGTCAGCTTTCAGGCGCAGTCGCGAAGTATGGAGAAGCAAGAGGAGACCGGCCCGCCCACCCCGATCTCTCCGGCGAACATGATGCCCATCTTCGTGGGCCGCCAGAACAAGCCGGTAGAGTTCTCCTGGACGCGGATGAAACACGCGACCAGCTACCGGCTGCGAATCTCTCAGAACCCGTATTTTTCCTCCACCCTGGTGGACCGCAAGGTGGGAACTGCCGATGTAATTGTGTCCGGGCTTCCCGAAGGAGCATATTACTGGGTGGTGCAGTCGGTGGATTCGAGCGGCAAGGAGTCTGTGGAAAGCGAAAAGAACCGCTTCACCATCCTGCCGCGGGGAAAGCATCTGGAAGCCATTAACCTGCAACTGGACCCGCTGGTGCAGCACGGGCACGTGATCGAGTTGATCGGCAAGACCGAGGCGGGAGCGCGGGTGATGGTGAATGGGCGCGAGGTGCCGGTGATCGGGGAGGATGGCGGGTTCCACTACTTCACGCCGCCGCTGCCGACGGGTGAGAGCGTGATTACCGTAACGGCACAGAACGCCAAAGGGGGAGTGAACACACTGCAGAAAAAAGTGGTTATCCAGTGAGCCGGCAGCGGGGCGGGCCGGCCCACCCCAGGGTGCCAGAACTTTGGTGTTAGGACGAAACCGGGGCGTTTCCCATAGAATTCCCCTAGAATCTAACAATTAGCCCTACGCTCCCCTGGCTGGACGGGTCCAGCGCAACCAAGCCTGTTCACAAGGGCAGAGAGAAAACTTCGCGTATGTCATCGAATGGATTCCATGGCGGTAACTCCCGCATGCACAATGTGCGGTCGCTGTTCAGCATTTTCTCCAGCGACCTGGCAATTGACCTGGGTACGGCGAACACCCTGGTGTATGCGCGGGGCAAGGGCATTGTGGTCAATGAGCCTTCGATTGTGGCCATCAACAAGAACACGGGCGAAGTGGAGGCTGTAGGCAAGGAAGCCAAAGAGATGCTGGGCCGCACACCGGGGAACATCGTGGCCATCAAGCCCATGAAGGATGGCGTGATCGCCGACTTCAAGGTCACCGAGAAGATGCTGAATTACTTCATCCAGAAGGCGCACAACCGGAAGATGATGGTGCACCCGCGGATCGTGATCGGCGTGCCCTCAGAGATCACGCAGGTGGAAAAGCGGGCGGTGATGGATTCCGCCTATCGCGCCAAGGCCAGTGAAGTGCATCTGGTGGAACAGGCGATGGTGGCGGCCATTGGCGCCGGGCTGCCGATTACCGAGCCTTCGGGCAATATGGTGGTGGATATTGGCGGCGGCACCACCGATATTGCCGTGATTTCGCTGAGCGGCATCGTCTATTCGCGTTCGGTGCGCATGGCCGGCAACCAGATGGATGAGGCCATCATGAATTACCTCAAGCGGAAATATAATCTGCTGATTGGGGAGCGCACCGCCGAGCAGATCAAGATGGAGATCGGCTCGGCCTATCCCATGGATAAGCCGCTGACCATGGAAATCAAGGGGCGCAACCTGATCGAGGGCGTGCCCAAATCCATTACGGTGGATGACAGCGAGGTGCGCGAGGCGCTGAGCGAGTGCGTTTCGACCATCATGAACGCGATCCGGGTGGCGCTGGAGCGCACGCCGCCGGAGCTTTCCGCCGACATCAGCGACCGCGGCATTGTGCTCACCGGCGGGGGCGCGCTGCTGAAGAACCTGGATAAGCGCATTCGCGAGGAAACCGGGCTGCCGGTCTCCATCGCCGATGACCCGCTGTGCAGCGTGGTGCTGGGCACGGGCAAGATGCTCAGCGACTTCAAGCTGCTGCGCAAGATTTCGATCGAGTAAGAGGAACTAGCTTGCAGCTTTGGCTCCTGGTCCGTGGCTCCCCTACAATCGAATTGGGCTGGCCATCCGCAGCAGCCAGGAGCGCGTAGCCCAGGACCGGCATGGAAAGCCTTCTCACCCGTTATCGCAATGTCAGCATCCTGATGGCGGTTTTGTTCGCCCAGGTGCTGGGGCTGGCCATTCAGGTGCGGCGCGCGCCCACGGGGGAATCCAACCGCTTGATCCGTGTCTGGGCCGTGGCGGCGGTGACTCCGCTGGAAAAAGCAATTACCCGGATGCAGAGCGCAACCGGAAGCCTGTGGAGCAACTACATTTACCTGCGTGGCGTGCGCCAGCAGAACCGCGACCTGAAATATCAGATCGAGAACCTGCGCTTGCAGCAAGTCCGCCTCAGCGAGGACGCCAATCAGGCCCGCCGCCTGCAGGCGCTGCTGAATTTCAAGGAGCAATACGTAGCCAAGACGGTGGCGGCGCAAGTGATCGGTTCGACCGGGAGCGAACACTCCCGCGCCGTCTATATTGACAAAGGCTCGGACGACGGCATCAAGAACGAAATGCCGGTGATCACCGCCGATGGCGTGGTAGGCAAGATCTGGCAGGTGTATGACGCGCATACGTCTCTGGTGCTGCTCATCAACGACCAGAGCAGCGGAGTGGGGGCGATTCTGGCGAACTCCCGGCTGCAGGGAATTCTGAGAGGCACACCCTCGGGCGAGGTGGTGCTTGAGAAAGTGCTGGGGGATGAGCAAGTGCTGCCGGGCGAGACCGTTCTGACCAGCGGCGGCGACCAGATCTTTCCCAAGGGCCTGCCGGCCGGCGTGGTCACCAGCGTTTCCCGCGGTCCGGACGCGTTCTTGAACATCCGCATCCGGCCGGCGGCCGATTTGAGCAAACTGGAAGAAGTGCTGGTCATTACCAAGAAAGAGCACGCCGCCACCGAGGTCACCACCGCGCAGCCGACGCGGGCCGCCGATATTCTGGCGCAGCGGCTGCCTTCCGTGCCCGACAATGCGGCCGAAGTGACCGAAGGGCCAGGGGATGAAAAGCCGGCGCCCGCGCCCGGGGAAGCCAACGCAACCGCCAAGGCTCAAGCAGCGGCCACCCAGGCGGCAGGGGCGAAGGCCGGCGCACTTCCCGCGGGCGGCCCTGCGGGGAATGGCTCGGCGGCGGCCAAAGCCAGCCAAAACTCCTCCGCGAATGCGGTAAAGAGGATTTCGGATAAGCCTGTGACCTCTACGGTCAAGCCGGAACACTCCCCGCCGGACTCCACCCCCGTCGAGGCCAAGCCGCAATAGCGTGCCCATCTCCTACACTTCCGGCGAACAGGTGGAGGTTTACCGGTTCAGTCTGCCGGTTGCGATCCTGGTGCCTTTGGTTGCGATCTTCCTGCAGGCATTTCTGCCGGCCCGGCTGCACTTCTTCTCCATTTTTGATCTGCCTCTGCTGGTGACGATTTTCTTTGCCGTGGCACGGCGCAGCCCGGTGGCCGGACTACTGACCGGAGCCGCAATCGGCCTGGCGCAGGACGCCCTGACCCACCGGCCCCTGGGCTTATATGGCATCGCCAAGACGGTGGTGGGATATGGCGCTTCTTCTCTCGGGGTGAAGCTGGATGTGGAGAACCCGGGCGCCCGCTTCCTGGTTACGTTGTTCTTCTACGTGGTGCATGAGGTGGTGTATTTCACCGTGGCCCAGGGGCTGGTGGGGCAGAAGCTGGCCTGGAGTTGGCCGCACGAGCTGGGGTCGGCCTTCGCCAATGCTGCCCTGGCGGTGCCATTGTTCTTCCTGCTCGACCGCTTCAAGCAGAGGGCGTAGAAATGCTGCCCCCAACCGTAGCTGGCCATCCGTCACCCTTCAGGACAATGGTGTTTCCCGGTCCAGGCGTTACAATCAAGTTAACCGCGTCAACCTGACCGACGGATACGGACCAGCAATCCCTGTAGCATGCCCGGCCACGACGAAAAAGTATCGGAAATCCGGCTGACGGCGACGCAGTACGTCATTCTGATCATCTTCCTCGTCCTCACCTATGGCCTGTGGCGGCTGCAGGTTACGCAGAACGACTTCTACTCGAATCTGGCGGAAAAGAACCGCATTCGCGATGTGCCGATTCTGGCCCCGAGAGGCAAGATTCTGGACCGCGAAGGCCGGACCATCGTGGACAACTATCCCTCCTTCACCGCCATGCTGATGCGGGATTCCTCGCGCGACCTGATGGCCGACGCCGATTCGATAGCCGAGGGCCTGCACATGGACCCGGCGGACGTGCGCGACCAGATTCGCAAGTTCGCCAGCATGCCGCAATATGAGCCGATCTACCTGAAGGATGACATTACCCCCGACGAGCTGGCATTCATCGAGGCCCACCGCAACGAACTGCCCGAGCTTGACACCATCATGTCGCACCGGCGGCTGTATCCGCGCAAGGGCTTCATGGCGCATGTGATCGGGTACGTGGGCGAGGTCAGCGAGCAGATGCTGAACCAGACCCGCTGGGAGTTCTACAACCCGGGCGATATCGTGGGGAAATCAGGGGTGGAGCTGGAGTACAACCAGGTGCTGATGGGGCAGAACGGCTCGCGGCAAGTGGTGGTCAACAGCCACGGCAAAGAAATGGGGGAGTTGGGGGAAAAACCGGCCACGCCGGGCAAGCCGCTGAAGCTGACGATTGATATTGACCTGCAGATAGCCGCCGAAGAGGCGCTGGGCGACAGGCGGGGCGCGGTGGTAGCCATGAACCCGCACACGGGCGAGATTCTGGCCATGGTCAGCCGGCCAACCTTCGATCCCAACCAGTTCGCGGTGCGCATTTCGCGCGACGAGTGGAGCAAGCTGGTCAACGACCCCGACCATCCGCTGCTGAATCGCGCCATCCAGGCGCAGCTGGCGCCGGGCTCGACCTTCAAGATCATCGAAGCGGTCGCAGGATGGCAGGAAGGCATCGCGCAGAACCTGATCGTGCACTGCAGCGGCAGCGCCGTGTTTTACGGCCGGCGGTTCGGCTGCTGGGTGAAGAGCGGGCACGGCGAGGTTGATCTGAGCAAGGCGATTTATCAATCCTGCGACGTTTACTTTTACACGCTGGGCGAGAAACTGGGAATCGACCGCATCGCCAAGTACGCCGAGGCCCTCGGCCTGGGACAGAAAACCGGAATTGACCTTCCGGATGAAGCCACCGGCGTCATGCCCTCCGAAGAGTGGAAGATCCGCAACTTCAAGCAGAAATGGTTTGCCGGAGAGACCATTTCGGTGGCCATTGGGCAGGGCGCGGTGACGGTGACGCCGATGCAGCTAACGCGCGCCATTGCCGCCATTGCCATGGATGGCCGCATGGTGGTGCCGCACGTGGTCAATCCCACGGTGCTGCCCAAGGACTTTCTGCCGGTGGCGCATTATAACGAAGTGAAGACTATTCCCATTGACCAGGCGGGATGGGACGTCATTACCGACGCCATGGGCCGGGTACTGCTGCCCGAGGGCACGGCGCCTTCAGCCCACATACCGGGCATTGATATTGCCGGCAAGACCGGCTCGGCGCAGGTGGCTTCGCTGGCATTGCGCGCCAAGCACGAAAGCAACGAATCGCTGGCGCAGAACGGATGGTTCGTGGGGTTTACCCCGCGGCGCGATCCGGATGTTGTAGTCACGGTGCTCTTTCAGGGCGGCGAGCATGGCAAGCTGGCGGCGCGCCTGGCCACGCAGGTGATTAAAGCTTACGTGGAGAAACAGCGGCGTCAGCCCCCCAAAATGGCCAGCACAGACAAGGTGGATGTAGGCGCGCTGTGGGACGATCCCGATGAGGGCGGCTCCCGGCTGCATGCGGCTCATTTCGCGCTCGACCTGGCCCGGCATCATGCGCCGCTGGCCGAGGCCGCGCCGGGAGTGGAGTAGGGGCTGAACCATGTCACGCTACGTCTCATTCCGTGATTTCGACTGGGTGCTGCTGCTGTTCGTGCTCATCATCTGCGGACTGGGAGTGATGGAGATTCGCAGCGCCACCGCGCACACCAAGTTTGCCGGGGCGCACGTCAAGCAGATTTACTGGATCGCGGCCGGGCTGGTTTGCATGTTTTTGATGAGCTTCATCAACTACACCGCGCTGCTGGAGCAGGTGCACTGGATGTATATTGCCTCGCTGGCCTCGCTGATGATGGTGCTGCTGTTCGGGCAGAAGTATCTGGGCGCGCGGCGCTGGGTGAAGCTGCCGGGCGGAGCCCACTTCCAGCCTTCGGAGTGGGTGAAGCTGATCCTGATATTGGCCGTGGCCAAATATTTCGCTGACCTGAGCCAGCGCGAGCTTTCCTGGTCAGACTTCATGAAGGCGGGCGCCATCGTGGGCATTCCCATGCTGATGGTGCTGCGCCAGCCCGACCTGGGCACGGCCCTGACCTATCTGCCGATCGCGGTGATGGGATTGTTCCTGGGAGGATTGCGTTTCAAGCAGGCGGCGATCGTGATTGTGGCGGGGGCTTTGTTGTTGCCGGTTGCCTGGCATGTGTTAAAGCCTTACCAGCGCGACCGGCTGACCAGCTTCATGCATCCGGAGGCGGACAGCCAGGGCTCGGGGTACCAGGTAAATCAATCCCTCATTGCGGTGGGATCGGGCGGCATCTGGGGCAGCGACGCACCCTCGCAGACCACGCTGGCCTTTCTGCCCGTGCCCCAGACCGACTTCATTTTCGCGGCGTTCTCGGAGGCGCACGGTTTTGTCGGCGCACTGGGGGTTCTGCTGCTATACTTTATTGTGCTGATGCGTTTGATCCAGAACGCGCAAACGGCGCCCGACCGCGCCGGCACGTTCGTGGTGATGGGTGTGGTAGCGGTGCTTAGCTTCCATATCCTGGTCAACGTCGGCATGGTGGTCGGCTTGATGCCGGTCACGGGAATTCCCCTGCCGCTGATGAGTTATGGCGGATCTTCCGTTCTGTTCATGTTTTTGGCGCTGGGCATTGTGATGAATGTCCGTATGCGACGCTTTGTGAACTGAGACAGAGGGAAGAAGGCAGGGAGACAGTAGCCGCGCCCGCCATGCGCGGTGGAAAAGATTACGTTCGCCCTCGCGTGAAGAGGGCAAATTACCGGCTGGATCGCAGCGCGAGGCCGGGGCAGGATTGAAGCGAAGGCGCTGCCAGGCGGGTAACGGCCCCCTCAGTGAGCTGAGAGAGCGGTCACAGACCTGGCGCACGGCGCAGATGCGATAAGTGCAAAACATTCTCAAGCTGGTACAACGGGTGCGGCCACGGCGAACCAACCGCGGCTCTATCCCTGTTCCCTTGCAAGGGAAAATCATCGCGACGCTTCATCCTCCCTGCCTGGCTGTGTCTCCGTGCCGGTGAAGCCTGGGGCCGACTGACGGCCCGGGCCCGGAGCCTCAATGACAAAAGAACTGTTTGTGTCCTCCACCCCTCACGAAACCAGAGTGGGACTGGTGGAAGACGATCAACTGGCTGAAATCTACCTGGAACGCGAAAACGAATACACCCTGGCGGGATCCATCTACAAGGGCCGCGTCACCCGCGTGCTGCCCGGTATGCAGTCGGCCTTTGTGGATATTGGCCTGGAGCGCGACGCTTTCCTCTACGTCTCCGATTTCATGGAGCTGGAAGATTCCGACGATCTGGAAGATGTGCCGCTCGGCCGCTCGGCGCCGGAGCCGATGGCCGCGCCGCAAGCTGCGGCGCCAACTCTGGCTGGTCCGGCCGCGGGAGCAAGCGAAAGCGCCGCCGAGGCGAATGCATTTGAAGCGGCCGCCGCCAGCGGCGGCAGGGAAAGCGAAAACCGTGAGCCTCGCAGCCGCGAAGGCGGGGGCGAGGGCAGGGAAGGGCGCGGCTGGCGCGGGCGCCGGCGCCGTGGCCGGGGAGGCCGTGGCGAGCGCACGCCGGACTCTCGTTTTGCCCGCCCTGGCCAGGAGACCGCGCGTGAGCCCTCGCGCCCGGAGCGGCAGGAGCGCGCTGACTACGGCCCGCCGCCGGGCTACCAGCCCATCCTTCTGCCGGGCGAGTCCATTTCCAAGTACCGTAAAGCGCAGAGCCAGGCGCCGGCGGAGCGGGCTTCGGCAGGACCGGAGTCGCGGGATTCTGAAATTCCCGTGGCGCGGGCTTTTCCCGAGGATGAGCCTCTGTTTACCGAATCGGCCGGGGACGAGCCGGAATTGCCGGCATTCGGAAGGGGGCGGGCGGAGGAGCAGCATGAACCCGAGCCTGAAGCCGCTGCCTTCAGCGCAGAGAAGGCGGAAGAAGAGCGCGCCGAAGAAGAGATTGGGGAGGATGAGCCGCGTGAACCGGCGCGGAGCGGGGCAGAGGAAACTCCGCAGGAGGTTGCGCCCCACCTTGCCGCGCGGACGATGGAAGAAGAAGAAATCGAGGAAGAGGAAGCGGACCTGGATTCTTACGTGGAAGAACTGGAAGAAGACGACGCCTTCGACGAACTGGAAGAAGAAACCCACGCCGCGGAGGGCCATGGGGAAACCGCGGCGCGTGAAATTGCGGCTGCGAGCGAACCCTTGAGCTCCGCGGTCGCCGATGACGCCGCCGAGGGTGCGGAGTTGAACGATGCCGTGGCCGCGGTGGCCGAGGCCGAGGAAGAAGAGGCCGAGGAAGAGGAAGCTGCGCTGGAAGAAGCGCAGGCCGAGGCGGAAGCTTTGCTCGACGCCGAAGCTCGCGGCAACGGCTCGGTGGAGGCACGCGCTGAAGTTCGGGTTCCGGCCGAAACCGCGGGCTACACCCAGCGCGCGCAGCGCCCGGGCTACGACCGGCGCGGAGGCTTCCGTGGACGCCGCGGCGGGCGCCGCTTCCGCCGCCGGGAGAACCAGCAGGTGCCGCAGATCGGCGACCTGCTCAAAGAAGGCCAGGAAATTCTGGTGCAGATTGCCAAGGAGCCCATCGGCAAGAAGGGCGCCCGCATCACCAGTCACATCGCCCTGCCGGGCCGCTTTCTGGTGTACATGCCGACGGTGAACCACACCGGGGTCTCGCGCAAGATTTCTTCCGAGGAAGAGCGGTCACGGCTGAAGCGCATCATTCTGAGCGAGCGCGAGAACGGCCACGGCGGCTTCATTGTGCGCACCGCGGCGCAGGGCGCTTCGGAAGACGAGCTGCGCGCCGATATCCGCTTTCTCAAGGGCCTGTGGGCCGAGATCAAGAACCGCGCGGAAAACGGCAAGTCGCCGGCGCTCATCTATCACGACCTGAACGTGGTGGAGCGGGTGCTGCGCGACCAGGTGACTTCCGATTTCACCGCCATCTGGGTGGATAGCGACGAAGAATACGAGCGCATTCTGCGCTTCGCCAACCGCTTTCAGCCGGCGCTGGTCAAGCGGGTCAAGCTCTACACCAAGGAGACCCCGCTGTACGACCAATTCGGCCTGACCGAAGAGATCAACAAGGCGCTGAAGTCGAAGGTCTGGCTCAAAAGCGGCGGCTATATCGTCATCAACCAGACCGAGGCGCTGGTGGCGATTGACGTCAACACCGGCAAGTACGTGGGCAAAACGGCCCGCCTGGAAGACACGATCGTCAAGACCAACGTGGATGCGATCAAAGAAATCGTGCGGCAGGTTCGGCTGCGCGATTTGGGCGGTATCATCGTGATTGATTTCATTGACATGGATGAACGCCGCAACCGGCAGAAGGTGATGCAGGCGCTGGAAGAGGCGCTGCGCAGTGACCGCGCGCCCTCAAAAGCGCTGCAGTTCAACGATTTCGGCCTGGTCGCCATTACCCGCAAGCGGGTGAAACAATCGCTCGAGCGCACCATCGGCGCGCCCTGCCCCTATTGCCAGGCCACCGGCTTTGTGAAATCGGTGCAGACGGTGTGCAACGAGATTTACCTGGAGATGCGCAAAATCGCCAAGCATCTGGAGCACGCCGACGTGATGCTGCGGGTGAATCCCGAGGTGGCCAAAGCGCTCAAGACTAACAACGGCAAAGCCTTGAACGAACTCGAAGAGCTGACCAAAAAGACCGTGATCGTGAAAAGCGATCCGGCCCTGCACCAGGAGCAGTTCGATATCAACTAATCGATCCTCAGTCGGCAAAAAAATTCACCCGGGCCGCGAAGGCCCGGGTTTTTTCTTGGGAACCAATTCTTGCCGCCCCGCGGTTAAGGCAACCCTGTTCCTGAGCCGCTCGGAGTGCAGTCGGTAGCGGGCGCCGAGGCCTGGATCAACGTCGTATTCAGCGATGGCGAGTGGGTGAAGTCAAACATGCTGGAGAAAAACTGCGCATGCTGGTCTCTGGCGGTCAGATGGAGGTGCGGCCCCCCCGCAGGCTTCAGAAATCGCTGCTCGATGAAAGCCAGGATGGCTGTGTGATCGCTGTTGGAGTGGGCCACGTAATGCGGCTTAGCGAATGGCGAAATCACAATGAACGGAATTCGGATGCCGTACCAGGCTGCCCAGCGTCAGACCACTCAAGATGACAATTGCCGCAAATCGCATGGTTATGCTCCTTCGATACAGCGCACTGGGTGGTTTTTGAGGAAGAAAAGCTAGGGCTTGGATGGCGGTTGGCGCCGGTACGAGGCGAGGCTTGTGTGAAAATAAGATGAAAATCAAAATGCGGGGCCTGGCGAAGGACAGGCTCAGGCCGCGGGAAGACGCCCCCGGAGCAGATGGGCGTTGTCCGAGAACCGCCGAGTGTCGTTTCCTGCCGGGAACCGTCAAACCGGCCGATCCCTGCACGGGGCTGGGCTTCGAATCTTGCGCGGAGGAACGAGTATGAAACTGGCGTTGTGGTGGTGTGTGGCGATGGTCTTGACTGCCGGGGCCCTGCCTGCGGCGGCGCCGGATTCCGCTGACATGCCGCAGTTCACCAAAGACAATCAGCTTGTCCGCCCGGAGAATTACCGGGAGTGGATATTCCTCTCGGCCGGACTGGGCATGAGCTACAGCCCCATGAATATGAACCACGAGCCGTTGTTTACCAACGTGTTCGTGCCGCGGTGGGCTTACCGCGCCTTTCTGGCCAGCGGCAAGTGGCCGGATAAAGTGATGTTCGTGGTCGAAGAGCGCAACTCAACCAGCAAAGGTTCCATCGTCAAGGAAGGCCATTTCCAGACTGATCTGGAAGGGATTGGAGTGGAAGTGAAAGACGAGGCCCGGTTTCCGGAAAAGTGGGCGTACTTCAGCTTCGGAGAGAATAAAACCGCCGGCGCCAATCCGAAGCAGGGCTGCTGGGAGTGCCATGAAAACCACGCCGCCGTGGAGCACACGTTCGTGCAGTTTTATCCCACGCTTAAACCAGTAGCGCAGAAGTTTGGAACCTACAACAGCCAGCGCGAGCAAGTGGAAAAGTAAGCCGGCGGGCCCAGTTCCGGGTGGCTCCAGATTGGCGGCACGGTGTGGAATCGAGGGCCAGATCGCTGGCGCCGGAGCCCTTCCTAAATGGATTCTCATGTTGTCCCAGGCTTATGCACAGCGGCGGGTAACCAGGCGCGGCGGTCCCAAATCGTTACGGAAGTCCACCCCCGGCGCGGTCATGGGGCGGCCAAGTCTTTGTAGTGTAATGTTTTAGCCCCTCTTTCCCGATTTGGATACCGGCACTTTTTTGCTATTGTCGGCGAGTGCAAGAACCTCGTATGATCTCAACTTATCGTAGCGTTGCAGGCGGCGGGCCGAATCTGCCATCCCTGTGGCAGGCCGCATGCACGTTCAGATAGTTGTCAACCTTCGGGAACAGGTAAGGGAAGTGATGTCCAGCCACCGCTCCACGCTTCTGAGTCTTCTCGCTATTGTCCTCTGTCTGCCGATGCTCGTGGCCTCGCGGGGCTGGGCGGCGAATGTGAATCCCGATACGTTGACCTCACGGCGGGCGAAGAGCCAGAAAGTCCATGAAACCCCGCACGCTCGCAAGCGGATGCGCCGTTTGGCGCGCAGCCGGGCGCACCACGTGGTGCGGACGGCCCGCCGACGCCACCATCGCTATTACCAGACCTGGTCCACCAGTTCTTACGCCCAGGACATTACTGAAGGCGACGTGACCACGGGCGAAGACCCGGTGGTACGGCAGGCGGCCATTGACGCCCTGGGCAACATGAATGGGACTGTGTTGGCCATAGAGCCAACCAGTGGACGCATTTTGGCGATGGTGAACCAAAAAATGGCACTTACCGCTGAAGCACAGCCATGCTCGACGATCAAATTGTCGGTAGCGCTGGCGGCTTTGAGCGAGGGCGTGATCACAAAAGAAACTGAGATCAAATTGGGACGCCGCTTCCACATGAATCTCACCGAGGCGCTGGCCCACTCCAACAACGCCTACTTTGAAGCCGTGGGACGGGAGCTTGGATTCGAGAAGGTGAGCTACTACGCTCACCTGTTCGGCCTGGGGGAATTGGCGGGCTACAAGATTCCCGGCGAGCAGCCGGGGGTTTATCCGGAAGAGGTGATTCCGGCGAAGCTGGGCGGCGTAGGGAAGATGTGCTCCTTCGGCGAGGGCGTTTCCATGACTCCGCTGCAGCTGGGCGCTCTGGTTTCGGCCATCGCCAATGGGGGCACGCTCTATTACCTGCAGCATCCCACCACGCCTGAGGCGGTGGCAAATTTTCAGCCCCGGATAAAGCGGCACCTGGATATCGCTCCGCTGATTCCTCAAATCTCTGACGGCATGGCGGGGGCGGTCTCTTATGGAACGGCCCGCAGTGTGAGAGTGAACTTCAACGAAGAAGAAATCCTGGGCAAGACCGGAACCTGCTCGCGGGCGGGCACGCGCTTTGGATGGTTTGCCTCGTATGCCAACACGGATGAAGGCCGCGTCGTCATCGTGGTGTTCCTGGAAGGCGGCCGTCCCACCTATGGACCGAAGGCGGCGGAGATTGCCGGTGTAATGTATCGCGGGCTCTACGATCACTCTTTCTTTGCTGATAAGCCGGCGCCTGCCCCCAGCACCGAGGACGCCAAGACTGAAGGCAGCCGGTAAGGCTCTATAAATTTTTCAGGAACACCCAAGCCTCTCGCGCGAGAGGCTTTTGTGTTGAACCCCGCCCCAAGTTGATTTAGATCACCCTCCGTGCGGCCGAGTTCAGCTTTCACAGGCTGGGGGAAGAGTATCTTTCTGGCAAGAAATGGCCCTCAGGCTCTGAAAGGGCCAGTGGTATCCTCGGCGATTTCGCGGCACAGCAGTCCTGCCCTCCCCAATTTCAATAACAAGCTGAAAGAGGCTGCGGAAAGAAGTATCTGTCGGGGAAGATCGCCCTCAGTCGCTAAAGAGGCTGGGTCCACAGCCCTTCTTTTCTTTTTGCCCCTGCGGGGCGGGTTGGTTCCCTTTGACTCCGGGGCTTGGGCCTCCTCTGACCCAGGGCCTGGGCCTCTTTGGCAAGCCGGGGCAGCCTTCTGGGCTGGCATCGGTTGTCTTCTCGCGGCTATTTCTGCAAGCCCCCACTCCACTTACTTGCGAAGCCATGGTTGCGGCACAGTCTCGAAAGCGCCGAGGGTACGATTTAGCGGCACAACTGGAAAGTGGTGCCGCTTCCCATTTAATCCAAGTCTGCGGCTGTAAGAAAAAGCCCTTGAGCATTGTGCTCAAGGGCTTTGTGGTGAATCCGCCAACCCCCTGGCCGTTAGGCCAGAATTCTGGAAGGAATCAGAAGACGACCTTGATGGCAAACTGAATCAGCCGTTCAGGCGAGGCCACGCCGCCGGAAATGGTGGAAGTGATGGTGCCGAATCCGTTAGCGGTGGGACTGCCGGCGTAACTGGTCGCCGGCATGCCGAAATATGGGTGGTTGAATATATTGAAGAACTCGGTTCGGAATTCAATCCCTGCCCTTTCGCCGATATTCGTTTTCTTGAAGAGGGCGAAATCGAAGTTATTGATTCCGGGTCCGCGAAGGCTTGAATCAACCCGCGATTCGTCTCCAAATCCCCACTCGGGCGGTGTAGCGAAGCAACTGGTGTTGAACCACTGGTTAAGGTGACCGCCACCGGCGCTCTTGTCGCATCCCGAAACCACATCGGGACGGATGTTCGAAACCCCGAGGCCTGCGTTTTCCAGCGAGGTGGAGTTGGCGTAGCCGATCTTCAACGGGAAGCCGCGTTGGAAGGTGGTAATGCCATCAATGCCCCAACCGGAAACCACTCCGTTTGCCACTCCTGTCATGCCATTGGCGAAGCGCTTGCCGTGGCCGAAGGGAAGATCAAGAACGTAGCTGATGATCAGGCGCTGGGAAACGTCCTGTGCAGAGAGAGACCGTTCTCCCGCCAGGTTATTCCAGTCCTGCACTCCGGGAACGCCGCCGGTTGGACCTTCCAGCCAGCCGGTAAGAGTGTCAGTGTTGCTGATTAACTTGGCGTTGGTGTAGGCAACCAGCAAAGTGCCGCCGCCCTGGAAGCGGCGCGTCACCGTAGCCTGCAGCGAGTTATAGGTGCTCTCGCAGCAGCCGTAACCTGCCAGGTTCATTCCAAGATACTGGGGATAGGGACGGTTCAGCTGGCCCGCATGGGGCAGAGTTGTAAGCGAAAGCGTGGAGTTGGGGCTGCCGGCCAGCGGATTTGCTACGGGCTGATTAATGGCAACCGCGGCGTCTGCGCAACCAACCGGATCGGGGTTGGAGGCGCAACCCGGAAGCGCGGCATTGTACTGGCTTGCGGCCTGGGCCACGAAGGAGTCAGGGATCTGGTTGATGTTCGTCGAATACTGTTCCAGATGTACGCCACGCGAGCCGGCATAAGCGACATCAGCGAAGAAACCCGCGGGCAGTTGGCGTTGAATATCGAAGTTCCACTGCTGAACATAGCCGTATTTCGGATCGCTATGACCGTTCAGCCCAAAATAGGGCGCCATCGTGGGTCCGTTTTGCGACGCCACAAAGCTCGAGACGTTCGGGGTCGCGGGAAGAGCAGAAAAATCGCGCCCCGGCGGCAGGATGATGCCGGCAGAACCGAATGGGCCTGGCTGATCGCAAACCGGGGTGGTCCCGACCGCTATTTGGCAATTTGGATGCCCCCCGGCCGCGTTTGGGGTACTCGTTCCATCCAGCGTGCTGAATGGGAGAACATAACCATCAGTCGTGGCGGTGAAGTCGGTGCTCGCAAGGTTTACCACGTCATTGTCGGGGTTCAAGCCGAACGAGACGTAGTTTGGAATGTAGAAGATTCCGTACCCGGCGCGGATGACGGTCTTGGGGTCGAGAGCGTAGGCAAAACCGATCCGTGGCGAAAACGCCTTCTTATCCATTGGGATGTTGTTGTCGCTGGTGTTCCGGCCCGTCCCTACCAGGAAGGCATCGCCGGGGCAGGTGGTTCCGGGGCCTCCGCAACCGGTCACCGTCGCATTGGTGGCGCTGGGATCAAAGTAACTCAGCCGGTTGTAGGCATCAGACCAGGTGCCCTGGAGTTCGTAGCGCAGCCCCAGGTTCACGGTGAGCTTGTTGCTAACGTGCCAGGTGTCATCCACGTAGAAGCCACGATAGACCTGCAATCCCTTGGTCTGGGCCGGCACCTGGGCCACGCCCTCCGTCTGGTTCACGAAGCTGCCCTGGTTTTGGGACAAGCCGAGCAAGAAATCGGCAAACGCAAAACCAGAGCCGTCGACGGCCGTAGGACTCGATGCCGTCCAGTTGCCCTGGAAGGCGAAGGCGCCACTGGCGATATTGGTCTGGAAGTAGTTATCCAGGCCATACTCGAACTGAGCACCGATCTGTAGGGTGTGCTTTCCGCGAATCAGGGTTAGTGCAGGGGTGATGTTGTATTGCGTGTTGTGGTCGCCAATAGCGCTGTTGCCCTGGCTCCTGCCCACATCGCTGGGAAATGGGAAGGCCGGGGTGGGCGGAGTGCGCATCGAATCGGGCGGGCTGTTATAGGTCGACGGCCAGCCCAGCGAGGTAAGATCGAAGCCGGAGAGGATCGGGGTTCTGCCATAAACGAAGCGGGTGCCCCCGAAGTTCACGTCGAGAATGCTCGTAGGACTGAAGCTATGGTTCACGTCGAAGACGAGTAACTTCGAGTGATAGAGTTCGGCGCATCGGTCGAGGCAGAGACCGCTGCCCAGCGGATTCACCGGGAGATCGGTCAAGCCAAAATAGGCAAACCGGCCAAACATGCGGGTGTTATTGGTGAAATTCTGATCGCCGCGGGCCACGAATTCATTGGTATTGCCTCCGCCAGGGGCCGCACTCAGGTAGTTTAAGAGATTCCCTGGAAGGTTGGGCGGCGATTTGAAGTAAGTCTGCCACATGGCCACCGCAGCTGGGCTGAACTCCCCGCTGGGAATGCAGTTACCCGGACAGCTCGGGTCGCCTGCATCCAACCCATAGGGGGTTCGAGGATTGGCCCCTGCCGCCCCAACCGAATACGGATCGTAGATCCTGCCACTAGCATCGTTACAGACTCCGCTGGTAAAAGCGGCGCCTGGGCACAAGGATGAGAAATCGCCGTTCAGCATGGCGGTCTGGGGAACAGTGGTTGTGAAGGGCGAACCCGTGCGCTGGCGGTATTGCTCCCAACTGGTGTAGAAGAACGTTTTGTCCTTGATCACCGGTCCGCCGACTTCGATTCCGTACTGGTTCTGCGTCCACGGCGGAGCCGTATTCGCTTGCCCGTTGGCCAACTCCGCCTGCTTGTTGAAGTACTCGTTGGCGTTCAACACCTTGTTGCGGAAATACTCGTAGGCGGAGCCATGCCAGCTATTGGTTCCGGACTTGGTGCTCAGGTTGACCACGCCGCCGGAGAATTTGCCCCATTCTGCGCCCAGGTTGTTGTATTGCACTTTGAACTCGCCAATCGAGTCCTGGGTGGGAATGATGATGGGCAGATTGATGTAGCCAATGTTCAGCGGCTGGCCGTCCAGGTACTGGGCCCCCTGATTGGCGAAAGAACCGCCAACCTGATAGTTGCCCCAACTAAAGGGGTTCTGGCCGACCGGCGAACCGCCGGACCCGCCCTGCGCCACAGCGGCGGGCGAGACGGTAATCAGATTGAAAATATTCCGTCCGTTCAGAGGCAGCTCGTTGGCCTTGCGCTCCTCGACCACCTGGCCGAGAGAAGAAGTTTCCGTCTGCAGCAGCGGAGTCTCAGCCGTGACTTCGACGCTCTGGCTGACCTCGCCCACCTGCATGGTCGCCTCGATATGGGTGGTCTGCTGCACTTCGACCACCACCGGCGTGCGCGTCAGGTGCTTGAAGCCGGTTTTCTCAACGTCCACGCGGTACTGGCCGGGGAAGACGTTGACGAAGGTGAATAATCCATCGGCGCCGCTCGGCTGGGTGCGCTTTTCCATCGTGCCCAGGTTAGTCAGAGTGACGTCGGCGCCGGTAATGGCGGCACCAGAAGAGTCAACCACGGACCCGGTGACGGACCCGTAGGTGCTTTGCGCGTAAAGCAAGCTGGAAAGAGAAGAAGCCAGGAAGACACACGCAACGAATGCGCAGATCCGGCGAAGCAGCATACCCACCCCCACAAGTAGGTTGAAATCCGTGCGAGGATGACGAAGGATGATGTACGTTGTCAAGACGAAAAGAAATGAAGAGAAAGAGAGCAGGGGCCGAGGGCGGCCGTGGGTGAGCAGGAGGCCGCATAAAATGGCCTCCGGTAACGTTAACGCTGGATTCTGCCGGCAGCAGGTCCATTTTGGTCCGCGAGAACCAATTTGGTTCCCCCCCGAGGTACGGTCGCCACCAAGGCCTTCCCAAAAGGGCGGGCTCCGCGCCTGCCTTTTGAGGAGCACAGGAATTTCGCTGTCGTGGCACGGCTTACTTCTTCTTCTGGTACGCGGCGGCTGGAGTGCAATCTGGCAGAGGGGCGCGTTATGCTAACAGCCAATGGTGTGCTGGAGTGGCAATCCTTTCGGGCACGGGGTGCTGGCTTGGCTGAAAGCCGCAGGGCCAGCGAGATATTCGTTTCTCGCGATGCTGGCGCTCGTGACATTGGGGGGGGCGTTGGTGGCGCCGGTTTTTCGCGTGGCGGTGCCGCCGGGGCTGGATTTCACTTTGCAGAACTCGCCGACGTCGGCGAAATACCTGATCGAAACCATGCCCGGCGGGGTGGCGCTGCTTGACTATAACCAGGATGGGCTGCTCGATATCTTTTTTGTGAACGGCGGGCGCATTGTCAATCCCATGAAGCCACCCGATAACTTCGATCGGCACGATCCCCGCTACTGGAACCGGCTCTACCGGCAAAACAAGGACGGCAGTTTCACCGACGTGACCCAGGCTGCGGGGCTAGCTAATGCAGGCGACGGCAACTATGGCATGGGCGTGGCAGTGGGGGATTACGACAACGACGGCTATCCGGATTTGTATCTCACCAGCTACGGCCGGAATATTCTTTACCACAACAATGGCGATGGGACGTTCACCGATGTGACCGCCAAGGCGGGGGTGGCGGCCGGCGGCTGGTCGGTCTCCGCGGGATTTTTTGATTACGATAACGATGGCAAGCTGGATCTGTTCGTCACCCGCTACATGGACTGGGACACCCAACACAGCAAAGATTGCGGCGGGGCCTTTCATACTTATTGCCCGCCGGGAACTTTTCCTCGCACTACTAACATCCTTTACCGCAATCGCGGCGATGGGACCTTCGAAGACGTGAGCGAGAAGTCAGGCATCGCCTCCAAGGGCGGGCATGGATTGGGCGTGGCCTTCGCCGATTACGACGGCGATGGATTTACCGACATCTATGTGGCCAACGACGGCATGCAGCAGTACCTGTGGCACAACAACGGCAATGGTACCTTCACAGAGGTGGGCCTGCAGGCGGGTGCGGCGCTCTCGGCGGATGGCGGGCCGCTCTCCGGCATGGGCGTAGTGTTTCAGGACTACGACAATGACGGGCTTCCAGATGTGATCGTTACCACTCTTCCCCGCCAGACCTACGGCGTTTTTCACAATGACGGCAAAGGCGCGTTCAGCGAGCAGGGTTTGCAAACGGGCATCACCATGATGTCAGGAATGACGGCGGGATGGGGAGTCGGATTGGAAGATTTTGACAATGATGGCTGGAAAGATCTGTTTGTTACCCAGGGGCACGTGCTCGACAATGTAGAGAAGATTGACCCGTCATTGCATTACCTGGAGCCGACCCTGCTGGCGATGAACCACAATGGGCGCTTCGAGCCTGCCGACCCAGGCACGGCGGCGCTGGTTTCCGGGCGCGGCGCTGCTTTTGGCGATCTCAATAATGACGGCTGGATGGATGCCGTGACCAGCGTGATCGGGGGCAGACCTCAGGTCTTCCTGAATCACCCCGGCAGCAACCACTGGCTGACGATCACTCTGCGGGGCACGCGCAGCAATCGCGACGGGCAGGGTGCGCGGGTGGAGGTGAACGGGCAGGTACGCTTCGCGACCACGGCCGGCAGCTATGAATCGGCGAACGATGGGCGTCTCCATTTTGGCCTGGGGGAGGCCAAGAGTGCGAAAGTCGAAATTCGCTGGCCCTCTGGCATTCGGCAGACACTTGATAATGTGGAGGCCGATCAGTTTCTCGAAGTGCGCGAACCGGAGCGGCAATAATGTTATCGCGGACAATGCTGGCGCTTTGGCTGGCCTGGCAGACCCTCGCGCCTCAAGCCTTGCAGCACTACCAGGCAGGCGTGCGAGCCGATGAACAAAAGAACTACACGGTTGCGGCCGGCGAATTCCACCAGGTTACCCAGATGGAGCCGAAATTCGCCGACGGATTCTTGCGCTTGGGACTGGCTTACCTCGAACAGCAGGACTATGCCGCCGCCATCCCTCCCTTGAAGCAGGCGGTAAAGCTGGATCCTGAGTCTATTCCCGCACACCGCTTTCTCGGTTATGCGCTGCTGGCCCAGGGCTACGCGAGCGAAGCTATTCCGCACCTGGAGAAAGCGCATGAGACCGCCGCGCTGGGCATAGCCCAGACACAAGTCGGTAAGCTGGCGGATGCTGTGGCCAATCTGCAGGCCGCGCTGGCGCAGCGGCCGGATGATCCTGATCTTCTTTACTACATGGGGCGTGCGGCGGGGCTGCTTTCCAAGCAGTCGGTGGACACGCTACTCACGCTCGAACCGAATTCTGCCCGCGCCCACCAGGCCATGGCGGAGAATTATTTCGTTTTGCGGCAAATGCCGGAGGCGGAGAAAGATTATCTGGCTGCCCTGGCGTTGCGTGCCAATCTGCCGGAAATTCACCTCGAATTGGGCCAGCTTTATGCCGCGACGGCGCAATGGCCCAAGGCAGAGAAGGAATTTCGCGCCGAGACCAGGCTGCAGCCGGGAAACGCCGAGGCGGCATATCGCCTGGGCGAGGTCTTGCTTGAGCAGGGCAAGGTGCAGGAGGCGCGGGCGGAACTGGAGCGCGCCAACCGCCTGCTGCCGGATATGCCGGAAACGCTCTATGCGATGGGTAAGGCCGCCTCTCTGGAAAACGATGCCGCCGCCGCCGAGAAAGCCTGGCGGCGCGTGATTGAGATGGAAAAGACGGGCCCACTGGCGGCGCAGGCGCATTTCGGCCTGGCGGCCCTTTTTCGCAAGCAAGGCAAGACGGCCGAAGCCGATCGCGAAATGCAGGAGTTCCAGAAGCTTCAGGCCGAGACCCAGGCCGGAAAATAGCTTGCCTGCCGAAGGCGCCCGAATTTTACGAATACAGCGCATACTTATGGTTGCGTTACCATAGCTGGTCTTTTGGAGAACCCCATGACGAACGGATTCTTAGGGGCTTTTTACCACCACCCGCTGTGCCGGCTTCTATTTCTATGCCTGATGTTTTCCGCGGTCCGAAGTCACGCACAGAGAGCCGTCACCAACGACCCGCCTTTCTATGGTCCGTTCAACGCGGTGCTTCTATCGGGCGGCGGCGGGTTACGCAAGCCCCTCCTGGCGGATGATTCAGTGCTGGGGGCAGATTCGCCGTGGTCGCTCTACGGTTGGGTGAAGCCTGCCGGGAATGCCAAGGGGCTGACGTTGATCGCTGGGTTCGGGGACCCTGAGGATGAGTATTCGCGATACCTAGCGCTCGACGCTGACCACGCCATGGTTTGGATCGGCGACCACAACAGCATTTCCGGACCCGCTGCCCTCGCTCCGGGCAAGTGGCATTTTCTGGCCGCAATCTTCGACGGCCAGCATTTTCAGCTCTACAGTGAGGGCGCGAAGGTCGCCAGCGGAGAGCTCGATCTGGGCAGCGTGAGCCCGGTTCTGGAGATCGCGCCTTCCCCTTCTTCAACCGACAGCTGGCAGCACTTTGGAGGGAACATCGCTGGCCTGACTCTGCTTCGCCGGGCAATGACCGCCGAGGAAATTCGACGGCTTGCGGAAAAGCCCGAGGATTTTTCGCTGATCGTGTTCGAAGAAGGCTCAAAGCCCTGGCCGGTACAGACGCGAGAGCAAGCGGGCTACCGCGCTCCTCAGGATCCTGCCACGATGCCGCGCAGCCGAGCGCCGTTTCTGCAGCCGGTAGCGAAGCCCATTCCGCCAGCGAAAGAAACGCTCCAGGCGGAAGGCGAGAACGATTGGGCTCTGGCCACTGGCTGGAAAATGATGCCCGCCCCCAGAGTGCAAGCTGAAGGCGGCGAAATCTCTCAGCCCGGTTTCAATGCGCGCGACTGGATGGCAGCTACGGTCCCTGGCACTGTGCTCACCACCATGATTGATCGTGGCATTTATCCCGACCCCGACTACGGGCTCAACAATCTGGCCATTCCTGAGACCCTGAACAAGCAGGACTATTGGTATCGCGCGGAGTTTCACCTGCCGGAGGCCACTCGCGGAAGGCATCTGACGCTGACCTTCGATGGCATCAATTACGAGGCCCAGGTCTGGCTGAACGGAGAATCGCTGGGCGCGATCAAGGGAGCATTCATCCGCGGCGTGTTTGACGTGACCAAGGCCGCCCGGCCCGACCGCGCTAATGTCCTCGCGGTGCGTGTTTCTCCGCCGCCGCATCCCGGAATTCCGCAGGAGCAATCCATTCAAGGCGGACCAGGCGAAAACGGAGGAATCATGTGCCTGGATGGGCCCACGTTTGTGGCCACCGAAGGTTGGGATTGGATTCCGGCGATACGAGACCGTGATACCGGCATCTGGCAGCCGGTGAGGCTGACCGCCACGGGAGCGGTGAAAATTGGCGATCCGCAGGTCGTCACCAGCTTACCTCTACCGGATACAAGCCATGCCGATGTAGAGATCACCGTTCCGCTGGAGAACCTCTCAGACTCACCAGTCAGCGGAACCTTGAACGCGGCATTTGGCGAGGTTACGGTAATCAAGCCGCTAAGCCTGGCGCCGGGCCTAAGTTCGATTAAGTTATCGGCGCGCGAATTTCCGCAGCTTACGGTGCGGCATCCTCGTCTGTGGTGGCCGAACGGCTATGGCAAGCCGGAGCTGTACACGCTGCAATTGAGCTTCTCGCAAGAAAATACAGTCTCAGCCAGCAAGCAACTGCGCTTCGGAATTCGTGAGGTCACCTACGAATTGAGCCTGCTCGACAGCGCCGGCAATTTGCGGCGCCTGGAATATTCGCCGACAATCGCCAAGCTGAAAGGAGAGCGCGTTGTCAACGTGAGCCGCGAAGGCATTCGCGAGATTCCTGCGGCTGATCCATTTCCCTCCGTCTTTCCTCCGGAGTGGAAAGAGGGCTGGAAGTCGTGGGTGGCCTCGCTGGCGCCCGGCGGGGAATCATCGCCGGCTGTGCAGGCGGTCAGCGATACGAAAACGTCTCCTTACCTGGTGATCAGGGTGAATGGCGTGAGAATCGCAGCCCGGGGTGGAAACTGGGGCATGGACGACTCACGCAAGCGGGTTTCGCGCCCGCGCCTGGAGCCATATTTCCGCCTGCAGCGCGACGCTCATCTGAACATTATCCGCAACTGGGTGGGGCAGAACACGGAAGAAGTCTTCTACCAGCTTGCGGATGAATACGGCATGATGGTGTGGAATGATTTTTGGGAGTCCACACAGAACTACAACGTGGAAGCCGAGGACCCGGCGCTGTTCCTGAAGAATGCGCGCGATACCATTCTGCGTTTTCGCAATCACCCTTCGATCGTGATGTGGTGCGGACGCAATGAAGGCGTGCCGCAGCCGATCATCAATGACGGGTTGGCTGACCTGGTGCGCTCGCTGGACGGCACCCGCTATTACTCGCCCAGCTCGAACCAGGTCAACCTTCAGCAAAGCGGGCCGTACGAATACATGGATCCTACGCTTTACTACACCACCTTGAACCACGGCTTCTCGGTCGAGACCGGAACGCCATCGTTCTCGACGCTGGAATCGTTTCGCGCCTGGATTCCCAAGGCCGATCAGTGGCCCATCAGCGACGACTGGGCTTACCATGACTGGCACCAGAGTGGAAATGGCGATATGCGGCCTTTCATGGCCGAGATGCAGGCGGAGTTCGGCGCGCCCACCAGCCTGGAGGATTTCGAGCGCAAGGCCCAAATGCTGGACTACGTGGACCACCGCGCAATTTTTGAGGGAATGAATGCGCACTTGTGGGCGCCCAACAGCGGACGGTTGCTGTGGATGACCCAGCCGGCGTGGCCCAGCAATACCTGGCAGATTCTGAGTTCAGACTATGACACGCAATCCTCATATTACGGAGTGAAGAAGGCCTGCGAGCCGGTGCATGTGCAGTTAGATTTATCCGATTACAGCGTGGCCGTGATTAACACCACGCGCGACGCGCAGGCTGGGCTGACCATCAGCGCTGACGTTTATTCGTTGGAGAACAAGCTGCTGCTGCATCGCGAGGAAGGGATAAATGCCGCCGCGGATGCCGCCACCGGAGGATTTACCCTCGACCTTGCCCCGCTGCTGCCGCCCGGTACGGTAGTGCTGGTGAAGCTGGAGTTGCGGAACTCTTCGGACGAAGTGCTCTCGCAAAATCTCTACTGGCTGGGGGCGAAGAGTTCCTCGTACCGGCAGCTTGGGCGAATGGGTGCGGCCTCAATTTCTCTTGCGGCAAAATCCGCCCGTGCGGGCGATGAGGTTCAGGTCAGGGTCGAGCTGAGAAACACGGGGAGCGTTGCCTCCCTGGAGAACAAGCTGACGATCCTGAATGCCAACGACGGCTCGCGCATTTTGCCTGCCTACTACAGCGACAATTACCTCTCGCTTTTGCCGGGTGAAAGCCGGGAGATCGAAATTGACTACCCTGCGGATGCCGCGGCCAGCGCACCGCAGATAAGCCTTCGGGGCTGGAATGTGGCGCCGCAGACGGTGGCTGTTTCGACCTCTGCGGGGGCAGGGAAGTGAACCGGCTTAGTGGGCTGGTTTGCTCCCATACCAGAACACGGCGCCCTTTGAAATGGGGGGCAAGGTAAAAGTGACGCGCTCTCCATTCTTCACCCCGTTCAATTCTTGCGTCTGGCCCAGGAAGGGCAGAAAAAAACCTTGTGCGCCAGATTTCGCCGGCAGGCTGACCGTTACTCCGGTCTGCGGGGTTTGCACAGGGTTGGTTCCCGCGCGAAGCCCCGCGAAGTTGGCGAAGAAGACGTGAGGCGAGCCGCTTACCGCCGCAATGGAAGTGGCAATGTTTGGCGAGGCCTTGATTTCAATGGCTTGCCCGTCCGCCATGGCGTCGAAAAACTTCTGCTGCGATAAGGGGGAGGCGCTGTCGAAATCCTTTTCGAGCGCAGAATCGTAGGCCTTTCCCGGGCAGTCTGGGAGAGTCACAAGTTTGGGGGAGGACGCAAGCCCAGCCTCGTTGGCGCAGGTCAAGACCAGTTTGTTACCGGCGCCCACGTACCCGCGCAGCCAACTCTTTTCGCTATCGTCGAGCACGCGCACATTGGGTAAGACCAGCGTGGAGCCGGAAAATTCGGAAAGGGTGCGCGGCGTCACCACCTGAAACTCCAGGTGCTCTTGCATGAGGAGAATCAGAACTCCGCGATAGGCGGAGATGAAATCACGCGCGTAGTAATCCCTTGTTTTCGGAGAAAAATACACTCCGATGGGATGAATGGGGGTGCGGGGCAGATAGAAGGTTTTCTCGTTGGCGTGAATCCAGTCAAAAATCCTCTTACGCGTTGGCAGATCGTTCGAACCAGCCATGGAGTGACCGGGGGCATCCCAGAAATTGGCGCCGTCCATGACTTGAGACATAGCTAGGTTCTGCATCGCCTGGCGGGCGTCCACTTGGTTGTTGCCGTCCCATGAGTAGTTCAGAATCCAGGTCGCCTTGCCCTGCGCGAAAGCACGAAAAGAGTGCATGCCCACCTGGTAACGAAACCAATCGAGGGGAGTGCGGTCCGAAGCCATGTGATCGCCGCCACCAAATTCGTATTCGTGCGCGATGGCATCCACCACCGGGTAAAGGCTGTAAACGTCGGCGCCCACGCGCACCGCTTCCTCTTCAATCCCGGGATAGATTTCAGGAATGGTCTTGATTTCCGGGTTGACCGAGCGCGCGTTGGTCGCGATTTCATGCATGAAGTCGGTAATGGTCTGAATGCGGAAATCCACCCACTTGCGGAAATTGGGGTCCGAGAAGTCGCCCAGCTTCAAGTCTTTCCTGGCGTCAAGTCCGGTCTGCTCTTTGAAGGCGGCAACCGTGTAGTCGTCGAAGCTCGCCCAGCTGTCTTCCCAACCCTCGAAGTGGGTCATCCAGTAAGGAATGTCCACGTAGATGCCGTCAATGCCGGTGGCCGCGATCTGGCGCACCCGTTGCATGTAGGTCTTGCGCCACGCGGGGGCGTAAGGGCTGATCCAGACATCTTCGTCACCCTTCTTGATCCAGAATGCGGTGCCGCCGCCGAAGACCGCGGGCTCGCCGGTGATCTTGCGCTGTAGCCAGTCGGGGTGCTCTTTGGCCACGGTGTGTGGCGTCTGGTCCGCGTTCGCGGTGATGCACTCGGTGCCGGCGATATAAACGAAAGCCCGGTTGCCGGCAGCGTGGGCTTTCTCCGCGACCGCGCGAATGGCTGCCAGCTTTTCCGTGGGATCAAGAAAACTTTCGTAGCGGCCCTCAATGTCGTTATCCACTTCGATGCCGAAGACGTCGCTGGTCTGCGCCTGGCGTACGATTTGCGCGGGATCTTCGCGGCCCAGGCCATAAGCTCCGATGCGGACGTAGTTGGTCCAGTTCTGCTCGGCGGCGGGCGGGTTGGCGGCAAGCAGAGTAGCGGCGGCAATAAGGAGAACGAGGATTCGTATCTTCATGGGAGGCCGATCAGGCAGTTGGCGGCACGCCGCCGGTTTCGTCGTTTTCGCCAAGGCCGGTGGTGGAGCGAAGCGTGAGGCTGCCATCTTCGTTCAACTGCTGATGGCAGGCCCAGCGCAACGGATGACGCTGGCCCTTCACCTCAATTTCGGCCTTCAGCCGCAGACCTTTCCAGTTCGCACCTTTTGGCAGCGGAAACTTCGCCTGCCGCACCTTGCCCGGCAGCGGGTATCCGGCATCGAGGCTGCCGCTGGCGAGAACCGTTCCTTCACCATTCACGACAGAAACGCGCAACACGCCGGGTACGCCGGCAATGCCATCGTTAGCGAAACCCACGATGAGTCCGGGATAGCCCATCTCCTGATAGGTCCATACCCACGAAGGCCGCACGCGGTAGCCGATGCGCCGGGCAAGCTCATCGAGCGCCCCGGGATACTGCCGGTAGTAGTTGAGAATTCTTTCCGCCGAGATGCGGTGCCAGTTCCACAGCGAAAAGTAGCAGGCGCCCACATCCTGCACGTGGTGAATGACGTTGTCGGTGTAGGTAACACCCTCATCCAGCTTGAGTGATTGCGGCGAACCGTCAGACATGCCGACCTCGACGCTCACGCCTGTCCAGGGCGGCCGGTTGCTTAACTCTTCGATCTGCTCATTCTCAATAAAAATCGTGTCGGTGCGCAGCCAGTTGTCGCTGCGAACGGTGCGATCGAGCAACTCGGAGTTTCCGACCTTACTGAAGTCAGGTTGGGTATTGGTGAGCAGTGGCGTCTTCTTCCAATGCGCAAGCTGATATTCCAGCATGCTGACGAAAGTGTTCTCCGCAGTGACGGGATCAGGGAATGGATTCGCCGGCGATTCGAGCGGCCAGGTGTGGCCTTCGCCCCAAAAGCCGTACATGCAGGTATCCACGTACTCAACCTCGGGATGACCGTCGTATTGATCTGCCAGCAAGTCCACTAGCTCATGGAATGCGGCTTGAAATGCCGGATGATCGTACCTTGGCTCATAGCGGTCGCGGCCCTGCCAGGCTCCGAGCTTTACCATGGGGACCTTCTGCAGAAGAAAATCGGGGAGGGCGAATCCGGGCGTATCCGGGTTGCTGATCATCACGCGAAAGCCAACCCGCTTGCCGTACTGGCGAGCAAGATCGAAGGTCAGCTTCCAGTGTTCGCAAAGATCGAGTGAGCCCGGTTTCCGCTGCACATCCTTCCAGTTGACGCGAATGTACAGCTTGTTGCCGAGCGGCAGCTTCACCACGTGTTCAAGGGATTGGGCCAGGCTCTTGCCCTCCTCGTGCGCCGGACCGACTTCATCGCACACGTAGGTGATCAGGCCCATGCCGTAGTTCGGCACGGGCACCTGCGAAGGGGTGAGCGCCATGACGACCGTCCAGCTCGGGTAGTCGTCGGCCGAGAACGGCCCCTGATACAGGCGGTCGCTCACCGGCGGACCGCAGCCGAAATCGTACTTGTCGAAATTGTGAACCGGAACACGGGCCCAGGCGCGGCTGGCGCCCATGCCCAGGAGCGCCACGCCGCCGGATTTCAAAAGAGTTCGCCGCTTCACCGTATGCCCTTGACGCTTAAAACTGCAGACGAATGCCCAGCTGCCCATGCCGTGGCGTGCTGCCCTGGGCCAGCGACGAAATTTGCCCGAAGGTGGAGTCGCCCCAAAGCGTATCGGGGGGCGCAAAGCGCGGCGTGTTCAGGAAGTTGAAGAACTCGCCGCGCAATTCGAGCGTCATGCCTTCGCGGGGGGTAAAGGATTTCGACAAAGAGACATCCATGTTATGAATTCCGTCCGAGCGCAGAATGGAAAAATAGCGCGGAGAATCGCCCGCCTGTTCGAATCCGGGATCAGCAAAGCAATCGGCGTTGAAGACGCTTAATGGATTATCCGAGCCCGCGGTCAAAGCGGCGTGATGGATACCCACGCCGCTCCTGGGATTGCAAAGCACGTTCGGCCGCTGATTGCCGTCATCGAGCGTCGGCTCCGACATGCCGATGTCGAGCGGCTGTCCGCTCTGGAAAGTAAGAATGGTGGAGATGGTCCAACCGCCGACAATGGCGTCGAGCGCGCGGTTCATGTTGTTGCCGATCCAACGGCCGCGGCCGATGGGCGTATCCGCAATAATGGCAAGGGCCAGGCGATGCGTGGCGTCATTGGCGCTGATGGAGTGCTCCGCCTGCAGGTCGTCCAGTTCCTGGGGATTGTCCGAGCCCAGCGAGCCGATCCAGGCATTGCGGCCGGCGGAGGAGTCGTCGGTAGCCCGGGAGAAGGTATAACTGCCTTCAAAGCTGATGTAGTGGCTGGCGCGCTTCTGAAAGCGAACTTGCAGCGCGTTGTAGAACGACGAGGCTTCGAGCAGCGGCAGCCCTTCAAAATTGCCGTCGAACTGCGGGAATGGCCGCAGCAGGTTGATGAGCGGAATCATGTCGTCGTTGTACAGAGAATCGGGCTGGTTGAAGACGGCATTGGGCCCGACGAACATGGATTGAAATGGATTGGGCACGTTGCAGTGCAGATTGCTGTAGCTATAAAGATTGGCGAAATTCACCGTGCCGTCGTCGTTGCAGGGGAGTGGATTGCCATCCTGGTCAACCTGATTGAACTGGCTGCGCAGCGCCGAGGAGATAAAGTTGCGGTCGCGGGTGGTGAAGCCGCCGGCTCCGCCCCAGGGCAAATGAATGCTGCGGTTGGCCGAATAATCCACGGAAACCACGAACTGACCGGGCAAAAGGCGCTGCACGCCCAGGCTCCATTGGTAAATATCCGCGTTCTGCGCCTCGCTGGTTCCCAGATCATTGATGTTCTGGTAGCCCCACATGCTCAGGGGGCCATACTGCGTGCCCTCGGGAGCGGGAAGTCCGGCGGGAAAGGGGTTCTCCAGGGTGGCGGAGAGTGTTTGAAAATCATCTTTCGTGAAATAGACGTTGCCGTCTTTGCGGAAGGCCGTGCCCGCGTACTGGAAGTTGGTGGCCACGTTCATGCCGTAATAAACGCCGGCCCCGCCGCGCACGACCGTATTAGGAGTGAGTTGGTAGGCAAAGCCCAGCCGGGGCGCCCAGTTGTTGCGGTCCACGGGGACGGTGCGGCGCGATGAGGTGGGAAACTCGGTGGTGCCGATCAGGTTGGTCGGCCCCAGGCCCAGGGCCTGCAGTTCGGGTACTCCGCTGCTCAGGTCCACGGAGACTCCGCTGTCACCGCTGAAATCGCTGAACTGCAAATGATTATTGCGCTCAGAGTACGGCGTGCTCCACTCGTAGCGCAGGCCGAGATTTAACGTCAGCTTGGGCGTGACCTTCCAGTCATCCTGGACGTAGAAGGCCGTCTCCTTCGATTTGTCGAACACTTCGGGATAGATGGCAATGCCGCCATAGTCGCCCACACCCAGCATGATGTCGGCAAAGGGGTTTCCCTGATCAGGGTTGAATGCGTTGATGACCTGCTCGGTCACTTCCTGCGCAAAATGGAAGTAACCGGTGGGATAGCTGGGTTGCTGAAAGTTGTTGAAGAAGATGCGTTGCTCTCCGCCAAACTTGAAGTTGTGCTTGCCGTGCACCCAGGAAAGCCCCGAGGAATAGGAATACAGCGTGTGGGCGAATTTCGTATCCACGCAGCACTGGTCGTAGAGCGAGGTCCAGGGTGAATCCACCAGGATGCCGGGCATGCGCGAGATGCCCGCGTTGGCGTTATCGAGGAGCGAGGGAAAGCCGACCGAGGACGCGCTGGGATAGGTGGTGAAGCCGGGCGCAAAGGCATGCTCCACGGCAAAACGGCTGCTCAGCAATAGCGTGGGGCGAATCGTCCAGTCGTGCTGCAGCGAGGCGTTATGTACCGTGGTCAGGTAATTGTCGCCGTCGGCAAAGGTATCGTCGTCGCCCAGGATCGTGGGTACGCTCTCCGAGGAGTGAGCGTGGCTATAGCGCCCGGAGAGATGATTATTCGCGGAGACCTGTCCATCTAGTTTGATGTCAAACTGCAGCCCTTTGCTGGAGTCGGTGGTGTTGGTGCGGAGGTTGTTGGTGCCATCGGGATTGCCGAGGCCCGGAGTGGGCAGGGGATACAGATTCAGAACCGCCTTACCCACTGCATCCTGCCACTGCGCGTCAATCACGTTGGGTGTAGAAAAAGACGCGCGCTGGCCGTTGCTGACCTGAAAGGGATTAAAGATTTCGTCGGGCACTAACGCTCCGCTGTCAGGATCGGAGATCATCGTCTGAGAGAAATCGCCCTGCCGTTCCAGCGCCGTGGGCACGGTTCCAACTACCTGCACGGGGGCGTTTTGAAGAACGCGCTCCAGATCAATGAAGAAAAAGGCTTTGTCTTTCTTAATGGGTCCGCCGAGCGAAAAGCCATACTGGTTGCGGGAATGGTCAGGCCGTGGCAGGCCTGCCTGGTTGCTGAAAAAGTCGTTGGCATCGAGCCAGCCGTGCTGTGTAAACCACCAGGCGCTGCCGTGAAAGGCGTTGGTTCCGCTCTTCAGCGCCATATTCACTACGGTGCCGCCATTACTGCCAAACTCGGAGGAAAAACTGTTGTTCTGGACCTTGAACTCCTGCACCACTTCTACCGAAGGCTCGTAATAGACGTTAGTGTTGCCGCCTTCGCCCTGCTCCGGCGAAGTGATGAGAGCGCCATCCACGCGAATTTCGGCGGTCGCATTGCGCTGCCCGTTGGAGACGAAGTTGGTGCCGGTTGGGTAGTTGTCGGCCACGCCGGAGCCGGCTACCTCGCTTACGCCGGCATTGAGAAATACCAGCCCGAAGAAGTTCCGGTTGAGCAGCGGAATCTCTTTGACGTACTGGCTGGTGACATCGGTGCCAAGAGATGAGCTTTCCGTATCCAGTAATGGAGCGGCTTCCGTGACCTGCACGCTGGTGGTGGTGCCGGCCGGACGCAGGGTGAAATTGAGGCTGGTTTCCTGGTCCACCTGCAGGACGATTCCTTTTTCCTCCAAGGTCTGAAACCCGGGAGCACTGACATGCACAACGTAGCTGGAGGGCGTGAGCGCGCGCACAATGTAGTAGCCGACGCTATCGGTTTGCACGCTGCGCGAAATGCCGGTTGCGACCTCGCTGACCGTCACCGTTGCATTCGTCACCACGGCCCCGCTGGCATCGGTTACGACGCCGCGAATCTGAGCCTGGTAGCTCACCTGGGCGAGCGCCAGGTTTGCCGGTAACATAGAAAATGCAAGGAAGGCGCCCGCCAGTTGTGTGATCCATCTCGCTGCAGCCGTCTTTGTCTTGGCGCTCATGCCGCCCTCCCCTGGAGCAGAAATCGCAAGCTTCCTTTGCGTTCGATTGGTTTCGAATGACACCTTTTACTTACGATCTTCGCGGTTGTCAAGATCAAAAAACCGCACGCCGGCAGCGGATTTCCCGCGGCCGGTCACTTTCCGCGGGCGCCCTTGAATTGCCCAAACACGCGCTCCGCATTCTTGTGATAGACCTTCGCCAGCACTTCATCGGGCAGGCCCATGCCGTAGATCTTCCAGCGGCCCTGCCCCGGAGCTCCCCAGTAGTCGAAGTACTCGTCGTCGGTTTCCAGCCAGCGGAAGTAATTGCGGTACATTTCTTCGGTTGGCTCGCTGTCGGTGCCGAACATGATGCGGTCCTGATATTTCAGGAAAAACTCCCGCGCCCGCCTCGGCTGCCGCCCCAGCTCGGCCTGGCGCGCGCCAAATTCGGTCATCACGTTGGGAAGGGTATCGAGCAGGTGCGAAACGTAATCCAGATTCTCCGGCCAGTTGGCCACGTGCAGGGCCACGAACGTAGTGCGCGGATGCCTGGCGAACACGCGGTCGCGGGCGGCGAGGATGGATTCCTTGCTGGGGAATCCGTGATCGTAGAAGCTCCAGTCGGGGTGCTCGATCAGCTCCTCGTAACGTTCGTTGCGGTTGTCAATGGGATGAAAAAATGCTTCGGGATCAGTCACATGAATGGAAACCGGAATGCCCAGCCGCCCGCACTCTTCCCAAACCGGGTCGAGGCGAGGATCGTCTACCTTAATCAGGTTTCCATTCTTGTCGCGCACTCCCAGGCCGAGAACCTTCAACACCTTCAAGCCGCGAGCCCCGCGAGCCACCGCATCATCAAGCTGCGCCACCATCTCCTGGCTGAAGTTGGGATCGTCAATCTTGCTCCAATCCATCTGAGTGAAAACCATGAAGCGGCCGGGATAGGGCTTTACCATTTCGTTGATCACGTGTTGCAGCTTGCCGCCCCATTGGCCGGTCAGAATCACGATGGTCCTGACATTTGTGCGGTCCATCGCCTGCACCACGCGCTCCGGAGGCATGTGCTCGCCAATCCCCTGCGCGTCGTTCACGTGGTTGTGCACATCAATGACGTAGAACTTGGCGCGATCCACGTGATGCACCGGCACGTGCAGCATGGAGACCGGGTCGAAGTCTTTCAGGAGCAACGTTTTTTTCTTTTCCGCGCCGGGGGCCGATTTGTAACCGATCTGGTTGGAATTGCTCGCTGCGGGCTGCGCCGAAATCAGCAAGCTGGCCGCAGCCAACACGGCCAGGACCGCAATGAGTCGGCCAAATCTGTTTCTTCCATAGACCATGATCAGTCGCACCTCTTTTTACTGTTCAGGGCTGAGCCGCCGGACGCCGGATCTGCGAAGGCTCGAAACGGGTCTCGATTTTTCCGCGCACTACAATGCGCAGCGCCTTCTCCGCACCCATGCCTTCCATGTTCTCCGCCGAGAGCCGCACGGTGAAATCTCCCGCATGGGTGTAGGTATGCGAGACCGCCGCACCTTGCGCACTCGTGCCGTCGCCAAAATCCCAGGCATAGGAGACCACCGGCGCGCTGTCGCCCTCGGCCTTGGCGGCAAAAGAGACCGCCTTGCCCGGCTCTGCTTCCGCCGGCGCCATTGCTGTGATCACGGGCTCAGCCTTCGGAACCGAGGTGTCTTCGATCTTCAACATCCGGACCGAGCGCGGCGGAAGCTGTAAAGCTATCTCGCTTACGTTCTCCATGGCGGCCGCGGGCGGATTGAGAACATCCGAAACGTGACTGTGTGCGGCGGTGGGCAAGCCAATCGCAGATAGGGGAATGCGATGCTCGCGCTCGTGATCGGTCCAGTTGAAGACCGCCAGAATCGCGGTGCGTTTGCTCTCGCGCAGCAGAAACACGCTAGGGATCTGATCTTCGGGGGCGTAGTCCATCAGGTCGAGCGGCGTGGCAGCGTGGGCGTACCGCGCCATGTTAATCAAGTCTCGATTCTCCACCAGCGCCATGCGTTCCTTATCAAGAAAGAGTGTTGGCAGGTCGTCGCCAATCTCGAACATTCCGCCGGAGACGGCTGAGAGGGCGATCGAAACCTCCGCTTCGTTCAGGGTCAAGGGCCGCTTGCCTCCATGCCACTCCTGCTCATCCACGGTCTGCTTCGAAACCGAGAATGCGTCCGGGTCACTGAGAAAGAAATTACGGTTCATGTAATAGCGGGCGGCAATGCCGGTGGCGGCGTCGCGGCTGGATTCAAAGGTATGGCCCGTGTCCTGCGAGATGCGGCCGGCATCCACGATTCCGACCGGGTTGAGCATGGGGCTGCCGTCTTTATCAAGCAGAACGTTTTCACCCACGGCTTCGCGAATCACCTGCAGTCCGATCCGCTGCGCCTCCAGCGCCGTCGTGTGCGGCCGATAGTAGTTGCCTTCGATCGCCGAGTCATCCATGAAGTCGAGCTTGATGTAGCGGATGCCCCAGTCTTTCGTCAGCGCGCCGTAGGTCTTGCGCAGATATTCCTGCGCGCCCGGGTTGGTCGAATCCAGAATGTAAAGTGGATCAAGTTTTCGGTTAGCGTCGGGATCGTCAATCACGAATCCGGCGTGAATGGGCTGGCTTTGGGCATTGTGAATCAACCAGTCGGGATGATTCTGGTACACCCAGGAGCGCTCCGAGATTTCAAGGGGCGCCGTCCAGATGCCCGGCGTGAGCCCCAGGGAGCGGACGTGATTTTCCAGTGCGGCGACCCCATGCGGAAACTTCATTACGTCAGGCGTGGTGTATTCGCCGCGCGCGTACTGATAGCCCTCGTCAATGTGAAAGAAGTCATAGCCGAAAGGCTTCAGTTCCTGCGCCAGGAACTCGGCGTTGGTGAGCGCCGTGCCTTCATTCAGCCCGAAGTAAAAAGCGGTCCAGCTCCACCAGCCGGTGGGAGTAGGCGTGGCCACGCGCGGATGATGCAACTTTCGGATCACATCGCCATACCGCTCCAGTTGCGCATGGTAATCGCTTCCCAGAGCAATCATCAGCGGCTCTGACGCGAGGCTCTCACCCGGGGCAAGCGGCAGGCTCAACTCCATCCGGTCCTGCGGCGGAGATTCGCGGAGAGAGTTTTCCATCGCCAGTTCAGTTGTGCCGGCCGAGTCCACCTCGAGGCCGCTGATCTTCTTCGCCTCCGCATCCACTTTCAGGCGCAGGATCGTGAGGAATTTTTGCGACGCCAGTGCGCCAATAAACAGGCTCTGCCGGCTTTCCCGGTTGTAGATGAGCTGGCTGCCGACGCCCCGGTGCATTCCATCTTCGGCCGGCAGCAGATCGTGGATTGCCATGGCCGGGCGGTCTTCACTGAAGCTGTCAGAGAGCACGCGGTCGGCCGTATCCGGACCGTTGAGGATCGGGTCGCCCATGGCTTCGACCGCCCGAATCGCCTGCACCGTGATCGGTTTGCCCGCGCTGTTTCTGACCTGCACCTCAACTTCAGCGAAGTCTTCGCTTGAATAGATGCGCAGCCCGCAAATCAAATCCGGCCTGCCCGGCAACCCTGAGTTGGTGACGGTAAGCTCGGCCCCCTCGCCCAGTTGATTGGTGAAGGGCGCCTGGCGAACCTGATGTTGAGGATAAGCATCGGAGCGAATCCACTCTCCATTCACTTTGGCGGCAACGCCCGCCGTGAGGCTGGCCGGCAGCTTTTCTTGAGACCGGATGGTGTAGGCGCCGCTGGCCAGATCCACCTCCACGCTCAGCGCGCTGCTCTCTATCCTCGGCGCGCCTGTGCGCGCCAGGGTTGAGGCGGCGAGAGCCACCAGGGCCAGCGGCAGAAAAACCCAGCGAGTTATCGCGATGTGTGTCATTCCAATTTCCAGCGGCGTTTTCCAGCTCCGTTAAACTTCCGGATAAATCTTCACGTGCGACACCACGCGGCTGATCACCCCATCGGGGCTGGGGCAGTCGGGCTTCAGCCCCAGGCGCAACGAGCAGAACACTCCCAGCCACTGCGCCAGCATTACATCCAGAGGTGCGCGGTATTCATCAGCCAGGTTTGGCGTTTCGAGGTCCAGCAGGAAATCTGCCAGCCGGTGGAGAGCGCCGCTGGAATCCGGGGCGACCGCCACCCGCGCCTTCCCCAAGCGCTTTTTATCGATTTCCTCGAGTAAGTCCATCTCATAATTCCTGCGTTGCGGGTCGCGAGAAAAAAGGCTGACGAACAGAGTGTCCGCATCGACGGCTGACATCGGGCCATGCCGCAACCCGAGAGCAGACTCCGACATTGCCTGGATCTTGCCTGCGGTTAGTTCCGTCAACTTAAGGGCGGATTCCTGTGCGACTGCGCGAAGGGTTCCGCTGCCGACGAAGCAGGCGCGTGAAAAATCCCTTTTCGCAATGGACAGCGCCGCCTCCTGGGCTCTCTCCAGGAATCGTGTTCCCGCCTGCAGCAGAGTGGGGAATAACTCTTCATAATCTTTGAAAGAAAAAAGATGGGCCAGGCACTGCCCCGCCACCACCAGATTGGTGTAGGAATTGGTCATGGCCAGACCACGGTCGTTGGCCGTATCATCGAGAACCAGTGCCCGGGCGCGGTCGGGCGCCTTTTCGCAAACCGCTGCCATCCGCCCCTTTGGGTTGCAGGTGACCAGGACATGCCGAACGTTACGATACCTTTCGATTGCGGCCTGGAGAACTGCCAGCCCCTCGGAGCTGTCGCCCGAGCGGGAAAACGAAACCCAGAGGTACGGCCGGTCGGGGAAAACCAGATCGTGGAAGTTGGTCAGGAGGTCGGTGCTTGGGACCGCCCAGACCTCGCATCGCCACAACCGCCGCAAAAGAGAGATCAGCGCGCGGCCAATGTAGTCGGAGGTGCCTGCTCCCACCAGGTATACCATCGGGCGTTCGCGTTCCTGGCCGCCGGCCCCGAGGCCAGATTCCTGCAGAAAGTGGCGGAGCTCATTGCGCCTGCCGGAACAGATGCGGAAGGTGGTTACCCAGGTGGTGGGCTGGCGAAGGATCTCCTGAGGGGTGTAGAGAGTGCCACGGGCCTCCCGTTCCCTCTCGCTGGCGCCAAACCGCGCCTCGAAGCCATCTGTCGTGGTTGGACCGTGGACCAAGCTTGCCCCCTGCAACTGCGTCGGTATCGCACTATACTATGAGCGCCTGGCGAAATAAATAGAAATGTTTAGAAACATAAACAGCAACCAAACGAAAGAAGCAGCGCGGCAGCCCATCGCCGTCATTGGGGAGCTGAACGCAGATCTCATCGCCAGCGGTCTGGCTTATCCGCCGACTCTCGGGCGGGAGATTCTGGCCGAGGATTTTCGTACGGTTCTGGGCAGCGCCTCGGCCATCTTTGCCTGCGGGGCCGCCCGCCTGTGCCATCCCGTCACGTTTTTCAGCAGGGTCGGCAACGACGAGCTGGGCCGCTTTTGCCTGAAAGCCCTGCACGCCCGCGGAATCTCTACCAGAAATGTGCGCGTACTTCCCAATGCTCGCACCGGAGTCACCATCTCCCTGAGCACGCGCCGCGACCGGGCGCTGGTCACCATGCTGGGTGCAATTGCTGAATTGCGTTACGCCGACCTCGACCTGAAGGCTTTGCGCGGCCACAGCCATTTGCACCTGACTTCCTTCTTCCTGCAGACGGCGCTGCGGCCGGCTTTCCCGCGAATCCTGCGCCACGCGAAAAAGCTCGGCCTTACGACTTCTTTCGACCCCAACTCCGACCCGTCTTCTTCCTGGGGCAGGGACATCTGGGAGGTAATTAAGGAAACCACCATCCTGTTCGTAAATCAGCAAGAAGCCTTGCAGTTGACGCGTGGGAAAAAGATACGCCCCGCGCTGCTGCAACTGGCCAAGTTGGTCCCGTGTGTGGTGATTAAGCGCGGCTCTCGCGGGGCCATCGCCGCTGCAGCAGGGCGGATCGTTTCTGCACCTGGGTTCGAGATTTCTCCCCTGGATACAACCGGCGCCGGCGATTCCTTCGCCGCCGGATTCGTGCACGCTTATCTTTCGGGCGCGGACCTGCTGCAGTGCCTGCTCGCGGGCAACGGCTGTGGCGCGCTCTCGGCGTTGCAGGTAGGAGGCACGGCGGGGCAGCCCAGCCCGGCTGAACTTGCACACTTTCTTCGCAGGCATGTGCCTTCCGCCTGAGCAGCCAGAGTCAGACCACGGTTACGGCTACGCCCGATCTTTTCAGCGTGGACAAATCGGCCCTGGGAATGCCACCGTCGGTGATTACATGCTGCAGGGCGGAAGGCGGAGCGATCAGCGACAGGCTGCGCCGGCCGAACTTGCTGGAATCGCAAACCGCCACGGCAAGTTTGGAAACTTCAATCATGGCGCGGTTCACTTTCGCCTCCAGCAGATTCGGCGTGCTCAGACCGTAGTGAACGTCGAATCCATCCACGCCCAGAAAGAGAATGTCGGCATTCAACCTGTGAAGCGTCTCTTCCGCGATCGGCCCGACCAGGGAAAAGGAGTTTTTCCGCAGATTTCCGCCAGTAAGAATTACCTCGAGCGACGAGCCTGAGAGTTCCGCCGCAATGTTTACCGCATTGGTGATAATCGTCAGGTTCTGGAAATTGCGCAGTGCGCGGGCAATCGCCGTGGTGGTGGTGCCGGAGTCGAGAATCACCACCTGCCCTTCCGCCACCATGCGCGCGGCCGCAGTGGCGATCTGCAGTTTCTCGCGGCGATGGAGTTTTTCTTTCTCGCGCAGGGTGGGATCTTCGAGCGCGCTCTCGCGCGCTGTGAGCGCACCGCCGTGGGTCCGGTGGATGAGCCCTTTGACGTGGAGCAACTCCAGGTCTTTGCGGATGGTGACTTGCGAGGTGTGAAAATGCCTGGCCAGGTCAACGACTAGAACCCGGCCATCGCGGCGCAGGATCTCCAGGATGGCTCTTTGCCGTTCTTCGTTTAGCATTTTTGCAGACCATTCGGGCGGAAACGCCGTCCGGGTCGTGGCCACTAATCTTTTATCTTGCCGCTTTTACATTGTCCACCGAAAAGCTGCGATTCGTTTCGAAGACCGCCGGGTCTCGCCCCTACCGGTGTTCCTGCTGGATGAAGATTAGCTCCGAGCTGTTATGGAGAGGCAGCTTGACTTTGAGGCCGGACCGCATGAGCTCATGCCCGGTCGTAATCCGGTCGGAACTGCTGCGATCCTGAAGAGTCAGGCGGTAATGGGCGGAAGCGGTAAGCCCCTTAAGAACAAAAGAGTGCGAGCCCTCAGTCTGGGTGGTTCCGCGGAAGGCATAGACCACACCCTTGCCAGATTCCGGGCTCCAATACTCGATTCCATCCCAATGAACGCCGTCCGGCCGCGGCGAAATGTGATACAAGTCGGCATCGCGGATCAACGGCCGAAGCTGTGTCTTATAGAGATCAATTTCCTTCCTCGCTTCTGCGTGCTGCTCGGGCGACCAGGTGCTGGTGTCAATCATGATCGTGAGCCAGCCCATCATGCCGCTGCGCAACATGTAGCGGAAATTCTCCAGCCGCGGCGTGGGCCACTTTTCCACGTAGCTCTCGAGCATCGCCGGTGGCAGCACATGGCTGGTGTCGTAAAAAGCGCGGCGATTGGAAAGTGGATCATAAGTATCCGTAATCGAAAAATAGTCGCCGTGCGCGGCGCTGCCGAAATCCACCATCCTTCCACCGTCGTCGCAGATTTCGAACAGCAACCCGGGATGTTGTTTGCGCAACCTGGAATAAATATCGTAGTAGGCCCGCACCGCGTGATAGCTGACGTCGGTGGAATTCGAGCTGTCCACCCAATAGGAGCCCCAGGATTTGTAGATGCAGATATTCAGAGGATCCGGGGCGGCATGAGGATGATCGGTGCGCACGCAGCCGTGCGCTACCAAGTAGCCGTCATGTTCCAGCATGTCGAGATGGTAATCGGTGACGATACGCTCCACTTCGTGCTCGGCCCACTGTTTCGCCGCCGGAGCCCCCAGGTCAATGGTCTGGCCTTTGAAAGGTTCCGGCTGCCAGTCCTTGGGGACGTCCGTCACCATCCAGTCGCGCACCTTAGTGTCGCGCGCATTCAGGGCTCCGGGCTCGGTGGAAAGCCCCGCTTGCGTCCAATCCACCCACAAACCAAACTTCAGGCCGTGCTGATGAGCATCGTCGGCAATGGGTGCCAGGCCATGGGGGAATTTTTGCGGATTTGGCTGCCAGTCGCCCACGCCGCGAAACCAGCCGGCATCCACATGAAACATCTCCAGGCCAAGTTCGGCGGCGTCGCGAATCATGCGCCGCGCCGTCGCTTCGTTGATCCCCATGCCGATTCCCCAGCTATTGTTGACGGTCAGGGGATACTGCGGGTTCTTCCAGGTTTCAGGATTGCCCAGCACAGCGCGCACCCAATGCCGAAGATCGTTGCCGGCGCCATCGGGTCCATTGCGAAATCCGCCGAGAAACGCGGTTGGTGTTTCAAAGGTTTCGCCGGGCAGCAGGCGGCTGCGAAACGGCCCGGGGTCGGGATTCAAGCCAAGCGACCCATGCAGCAAATCCTTGGCGCGCTCCAGAAAGACCCGCGTCCGGCCGCTGAATTCGATGCCTGCGTACCACCCGGACTCCGCATCGTCGCGCTGAACAAGAGACCAGGGGATGATTTCCCTGGGTTGGTCATCCGACAGATCACCGTAAGTGCTGGAAGTTCCGGTCCAGCGATAGCCTTCGCCGAGCTGCGCCCAATGCGTGCCGATGGGAGATGGGGTGTTGGCGCCCTTCTCGACATAAAGATGATGGAGCCGAGAGGCAGGGTCAATTTGCCAGTCGAAGTCGAGGCTATCCTGCAGGGGGACCCAGATCTCCTGCGCGCCTAAGTTCTCGATGCGAATCTGGTGCTCGATCGGGCCGTAAAGTGCTCTGGCCTTCCACTCCCAGGTAAGGCGGAGAGGCGGCGCCGCCGATTTGTACACCAGGGAGATGGTTCTCAGGTCGCTACGGCTGGCAGCGGAATCAAACTGCCAGCGCACGGGGACCGCATCACCGGCGATCTCAACCGAAGGAATCAAGGGTTCAGAGGTTTTGTTCTCCCACTTCTTTTGCCCGGGGGCCGCCAGACTTACCAGGCGAGGGCTGCTGGCTCCGGCTTCAAGCTCAAGTTGAGTATCGGCGGTCTCAATTTTCAGAGGCGGTTGAGGGCTTTGCGCCCAACCCGCCGCGCTCAGCGATATGACAGCGAGAAGGCATCGTGTCGAGCGCCCGACTTGCCGGGTTCCTATGGACAAGGCCACACCTCGAATTTTCCAGCATACCAGCAATTGATTGCACGGCCTTTTAGCAGGAATGGAAGAACGCTAGCGACGCGGTTGAATCTGACCGAAGCTATGCCAGGTTGGGATCCTGGCCCTGGGTCACTTCTTGACAATCATTTGGAAAAATGCAGAGAATGTGGCACCTTAATATTCAGTGTACTGAACCACGGGGCATCTGCCGGGAATCAGAACAGGGCACTCATGCCTTCGGAAGTGGTCACAAATGGCGCGGCGGCGGGCCGCCGCCTGAGGGAAGATGGCCAATAACACAGGCACCTCGCCGGGCGTCGCAGAAATGCTGCGAGGTTACTCGATTGAGGTGAATCCGCGCCAGCGCAAGGCTGTGGACGCGGCCCTTGAGCGCCTCGGCCGTGGCACGGAAGTTTTCCTTAGCTGGATTCCCGGCACCGATCCCATGGATGCGATCGAACCAGCGGCCAGGCTGCGTGGCGCCGGCTTGCTTCCGGTGCCTCATATCGGCGCCCGGCATCTTGAGAGCGCCGCTCAACTGGCGGAGCTGGCGGCGCGCCTGGCGGGCGAGTCAGGGGTTGACCGCATTCTGGTCGTCGGCGGCGACCGGGCCACCCCGGCCGGGCCTTATGACTCCAGCTTGGCGGTTATGCAGACGGGCATCTTTCAAAAAGCCGGCATCATTCGCATGGCGATTGCCGGATTTCCAGAAGGTAACCCCAACATTTCCGAACGCGCTCTGGATGAAGCTTTGGCGGCCAGAGTGAGCTTCGCGCGCCAGCACGGAATCGTGCTTACCATGGTTACGCAGTTCGCGTTTGCCGCCAAGCCGATCGTCGAGTATCTGCAGCGGCTGCGCGCGCGGGGTTTCGATCTTCCCGTGCAGGTGGGGCTGGCCGGGCCGGCGGGTCTTATTACTCTCGCTCGTTACGCGGTGCGCTGCGGAATCGGCAACTCACTTCATGTACTGAGTGAGCATCCGTCGTTCGCAAAACTTCTCACCGAAAAAGGCCCGGAGCCCATCATCCGAGAGATCGCGGCCGCAGGGTCTGGTGGTGCTTGGCCGCTGGGCATCGCCGGTCTCCATTTCTACGTCTTTGGCGGTTTCGATAAGACCCTCGATTGGATCAGCACAGTGCGGCAGAACACCGCATCTGCCTATCGCTGATCGGTGCGCCAGCCCTTGGCATAAGTTTCCCGCGCTACCCTGGAGTAGGGCACCGGGCTGACTATGGCCCGCATCTCTTTTTGCCGGTGCCGTTCTACAGTTGTTTTGCGCGAGCCGCCCCCGGCCTCGCCCCACACGATTTTGACCTCGGCGCCGGTTTCGATTTCGGGGTCCACGACGCCCAGCGAGAGCAGAGAGCGCTCGTTGTAGCTGTAGCCGGTGAACATGGAGAACCCCACAACCTTCCCGCCGCTCACAACTTTGTCATAAGAGGCGGAAGTGTAGTTGGAAAGGGGCAGATCCATATATTTGTAAACGTCTCCAGGCTCGAACAGCGAGCGAAATACTTCAAGCACGTCGTCTGAGTCCCAGGCGAAGGTTACTTTCCTGCGCTGGGGCTGATTGGCCATTTTCTCCAGCGCCTCCCGGCCAATGAAGTCGTGATCGAACTTGACGAAAGGCCCGTAGCCGAGGGCATACGGGGACATATAGTAGTCTTCGATATTGCTGGAATCGAAGCTGCCGCCGATGGAGCCGGTGGCCTCATAGCTGGCCGTGGTTAACCACTGCCGGTACGGCTTCATCTTGTCGCCGGTATAGACGGCCGGAAGGGGCGAGGGAATCCAGCCCGACTCCAGGGTGTTGGTGGCATAGGCGCGGGCGCCCACCTCCAGCAGGCCAAACTCCTTTCCGGCGGCGACAATGGCCGCGCGAATTTCTTCGCGCTCTTCGTATGGGCCCCAGACTTCCAGCCCCGGCGCCCCGGCCATGCCATGGCGCAAGGCGCGAACCTTGCGCCCGGCAATGTTGATCACGTCCATATGGAAAAACTTGATCTCGGGCAGCGGTCCGCCATTCAGCTTCTCCAACGCCTGGGGCGCGTTGGGGCCTTGAATCTGGTAACGATAGCAGCTGCGGACCACAGCCTTGCCCCTGGGGTTCGAAGGCGACCGGTCATCTTTTTCGATTTTCACTTTGTAACCGCCGGTCTCGCCGTGAAATTGAATCCAGTTGGCGGCGGGTGCGCGGCCCACGAATACCAGGCGGTTTTCCTCCAGGTGGAACAGGATGCCATCGCCAATCACATATCCGTCGTAGCTGCAGGGGGCGAACTGTTTGGCGCGGTTGACAGGGAACTTGGCATAGCTGTTGGTTCCCAGATAGGAAAGCATCTTCAACGCCTCAGGGCCTTCCACATAGAGGTTCACCATGTGGTGCGACTGGTCGAAGAGCACCGCAGTCTCGCGCCAGGCGCGCTGCTCATCGCGCCAGTTCGAATACTCGTACGGGACTACGGGATAGACGTAGGCGCCGATCTGCGAATTACGCAACATGTTCACCGAATTACCTGCGGCTTGTAACAGATATTCCAGGTTCTTCGCTGCCATATCAGCTCTCCTCGTGGCGGAAATGTGACTTACCATTTGCCTCCGCGCAAAGGGCCGGGGACCGTGGATTCCGATCCGCGAGATTGCGCAGGGGCAAGTTCAGAGCCATTTTCTTGCGGCTCCGGTAAAGGCCCGGTCCAGCGGCGCGCGGCTCTCTTCGTTGTTCAAGTGCACAAATTTCTTCAGCAACTGCAAAAATATTTTCCGCTCTTTCCGGTTCAGAGCCCCCAGCAGGCCATCCTGCAGAAGGCGCACCGCTGGAACCAACTTTCCTAGCAGCGTGGTGCCTTTAGACGTGAGGTAAAGTAATCGAAAGCGCTTGCTCTTGATGGGCACCATGCGCTTGAGGAACCCACGCTTTTCCAAACGCACCGCCAGATTGGCGGCGGTTGAGGTATCGAGAGCGCAAAGCCGGGCCAGAGTCACCTGATCAATTCCGGGATGGTCCTGCAGAATGCGTAAGACCGCATACTGCACCGGCGTCACGCCATACCCCATCGTCGAATGGAACATGGAAACAGCAATCTGGTGGGCGCGGCGGATCAAATGTCCAGGCTGCTCGTAGAGATCAATGGAAAGTTCGTCGCTTGGTTTTGCGGTCTTTCGTGACCGGGCTGTGCCGCGGCGAGTCATTCTGGTTGCGAACCCTGTGAGCCGACCGTAAGTCCTTCTGAGTTCCGAACAAGGAGTCTAGCACAGGCCTGCGGTTCTGATTGAGTGTACTCAATGAGGGGCAACTGAGAGAATCTCCGGCGGCCGCATCAGCGATATCGGGCGCTGTCTCTCACCTGCCTGGCGATTCCTTCCAGAAAATCGTCCAGCGACAGGTCCTGAGGCCGTTCGATGCCGGTCTTTGCCGTGATACGGGCGGCGATGCGCCGCGCGCTGTCATCGCGAATGGCAAAATCCAGGCTGAGCCGCCGCTGCAGGTAGGTTTCAATCAAAAGCAGTTCTTCCGGAGTAATTTTCGACAATGCAGGGTCCGAAGAAGCTCTTGCTCCGCTCCAAGACCAATCCGGACGAATCTCTTCCGCCCTTTTATCGTGCACCACAATGCTTCCGGCCAGGTGATCTCCCACGCGTTGGTGCAGGCGGCTGATCATCATGCTGACGATTCCGGTGATATACATCCCGGGCAGCCAGTCTACGGCGCGAAGCAGATTGCGTCCGATCACCTCGTACACGTTCAGCGCCCGCCCGGAATTCTTGATCGCCCGAATTCCCGCCAGCCGCTTGCCCGGGGTCTGCCCCTTCCAGATAACTTCGAAAAACGCGAAGTAACCCCAATAGACACAAAATAGAAAGATCATGAGCAGCGCGGGAGCCCAGGATTCAGGCAGCCAGCGAAACCAATCCGGCAGGCTGGGGGCAAACTTCGCGGTGCCGATCATGGCAAAGATTCCGCCCAGATAGAGCAGGACTTGCAGTACAGTATCCAGGGCAAGGGCCATGAACCGGCTGCCGATTCCGGCCAGGGGAAATTCCAGGGAAATCTGCTCCGGCGTATCTACCCGGACCCGGTCTTCAGTCTGGCCTTGAGACGACAAAATGATCTCCACTGCCTGGCTGGGAAAGCGCAAACCTTACTGGAGGCGCCTCGAAGAGCTGCTCGACCAGAGCGCCCGGCGCGGCTTTCGCAGCCTGAGCCGCAGCGAGCTACAGGAGTTGGGCCTGCTCTACCGCCAGATCGCAGCCGACCTGGCGGCGCTTCGCGAAGACCGCGGCTCGCTCCGCTTTGCCCAGTATCTTAACCAGCTTCTGGCGCGGGCACACAATATCATTTACTCCACCCATAAGACGAGTCCCTCGGCGGTTCTGAGCTTTTTCACCACCACTTACCCGCGCGTGGTTCGCAACAACTGGCGGTATGTGCGGCTGGCGCTGCTCATCTTCGCCGCTGCTGCCTTGGTGGGCGCCGCCCTCACGTATCAGGACCCCGATTTCAAGCTCAGTATCCTCGGACCAGCCATGGTGCGGACCATCGAGAGGCGCGAGATGTGGACGCACTCGATTGTCGCCATCAAGCCCCTGGCCTCCAGCGCCATTATGACCAATAACATGAGCGTGGGTTTCGTAACTTTTGCGCTGGGCATTACCGCCGGGCTGGGTACCATTTACATGTTGCTGTTCAATGGCCTGCTGATGGGGGTGATTGGCATGGCCTGCCACCTTTCCGGCATGAGCGTGAAGCTCTGGGAATTTGTTGCTCCGCATGGCGTGCTGGAGCTGCCGGCCATCTTTCTTGCCGGCGGAGCCGGATTACGCATCGCCGCCGGCCTGCTTTTCCCGGGAT
>DATIYF010000039.1:0-29438 GCA_035517775.1 Terriglobales bacterium | reverse complement strand
GCTCCGGCCGAATTTCTCCGTTATATACTTTGAAGCGGTCTTCAACTCTTCTTCATGCGCGCCAGCGCGAGAAAGGTGCAGGTCCTATGGCCTCCCCAGCGGTCAGTTACGCTCGCGGCAATCAGCAAAGATTTCTTACCGAGCTCAAAGATTTCCTGCGCATCCCCAGCATCAGCACACTGAGCCAGCACAAGTCTGACGTGCAAAAGGCGGCCAGCTTCGTGGCCGGCGAGCTGCAGCGCATCGGCCTGCAAAACGTCGAGACCATCCCTACCCAGGGCCACCCCCTGGTGTATGCCGACTGGCTGCATGCTCCGGGTAAGCCAACCGTCCTGATGTATGCGCATTACGACGTGCAGCCGCCCGACCCCATGAACGAATGGATCTCGCCTCCCTTCGAGCCCACCGAGCGCAATAACAATATTTATGCCCGCGGCGCGGTGGATGACAAAGGCCAGCTATGGATGGAAGTGAAGGCGCTCGAAGCCCTGATGCAGGCGGGCGGCGGCAAACTTCCCATCAACGTGAAGGTTCTGTTTGAAGGCGAAGAAGAAGTCGGCGGCGAAGCTATCGCGGAGTACGTGCGCAAGGAAAAGTCGAAGCTGAAGGCTGACTTTGCACTGGTGTGCGATACGGAGCTTTTCGCGCCTGATCTCCCTACGCTCTGCGTGGGCCTGCGCGGGCTGGTGTACACCGAAATCGAGGCTGTGGGCGCAAAGACTGACCTGCATTCCGGCGTATACGGCGGAGCGGCCCCCAACCCGCTGTTCGCCCTGGTCGAGATCATCGGCAAGCTCAAGGATGCCAAGGGGCACATTTTGATTCCTGGCTTCTACAAAGACGTGAAGGCTCCGAGTAAAGACGAATTGAAGACCTGGAAGCGCCTGCCTTTCAATGAGGAGCACTACCGCAAGACGGAGGTTGGCTCAACCCTGCTAACCGGCGAGCCGGGCTACTCGGTCCTCTATCGCACCTGGGCGCGTCCCACGCTCGAAGTGCACGGAATGCCCGGAGGATTTACGGCGCCCGGCGCCAAGACCGTGATTCCCGCGCGCGCCTCGGCCAAGGTTTCCATGCGCCTGGCGCCCAAGCAAGACCCCGAGGACATTCTGCGGCGCTACAAGAACCACGTGAAGAAGCTTACGCCCAAAGGGATACAGACAAATATTAAAGTGTGGAGTAAAGGTCCTGCATGCGTCGTAGGCACTGACAATACGTACATCAAGGCGGCGACGGAAGCCTTGCACGATGTTTTCAAAAAGCCCACGGTCTTCATCCGCTCGGGCGGCTCCATCCCCATCGTGACCGATTTTCAGGATGTGCTAAAGATTCCCTCGGTGATGATGGGCTTCGGCCTGCCGGACGACAATCTGCATGCCCCCAACGAAAAGTTCCATATCCCGAATTTCTACCGGGGGATTGAGTCTATTTGCCTGTTCTTCGAGCGGCTGGGCGGCAAAGCGTAAGAAGCAGGAAGCCACGAAGGACACGAAGTATCACGAAGGACTAGCGCCAGGGCCAGGGCCATGCCCGGCGATTCAAGCCGTATACCAGCGAGAGCACCACGAACGATAGTCCCAGAAGCAGCAGTGCGGTGTGGTTCGCCGAGGAGTAGTTCAGCGCTTCCACCTGGTCGTAAATATCAATTGAAACCGTGCGGGTGATACCGGGGATGTTTCCACCCACCATCAGCACCACGCCAAACTCGCCCATGGTGTGGGCGAAGCTCAAGGCCGCACCCGTGAGGACACCCGGAACTGAAAGCGGCAGAATCACGCGGAAGAAGGTCCGAAATCTTGAGGCGCCAAGCGTGGCCGAGGCTGCCAGCAGTCTTGAGTCAACCGCAGCAAAAGAAGCCGCGAAGGGCTGCACCGCGAAGGGCAGGCTGTAGAGCACCGACCCGATCACCAGGGCTTCAAAGGTGAATGCCAGGGTGTGGCCGGTGGCTGCCTGCCACCACCGGCCCAGCGGGCTGCGCGAACCCAGGGCTACCAGAACGTAGAAGCCGAGCACGGTCGGCGGCAGGATGATGGGCAAAGCCACGACCGACTCCACCAGAAACTTCCAGCGCCAGCGCGAATACGCGATCCAATAGGCCAGAGGCAGGCCGAGAACCAGAAGAATCGCCGCCACCAGCGTGGCCAGCCGGATTGTGAGCCAGAGCGCCTGCCAGTTCATGAGCCGTTCCTTCGCGGCTCAACAGTATAGTGAATCGCCACCGATTCTCTTGCTTCCCACTCTGGGCGCAGCCGTGGGCAGAATGTTCATCCGTCACAAACACAGGGGGCTTCTTCCCGCTACTATCGGCCGAGGAGGAAAGGAAAATGGAGATTCAGGAGGCCCTGACCATCGTGCGCGCCCTGGCGGGAGGGATTGATCCGCAGACCGGCAAACCGCTGGAGGCCGAATCGCTTTGCCGCAGGCCGCCGGTGGTGAAAGCCATGAATCGCGCCCTGGGAGCGCTGGTGCAACTGGAACAGCGCGAGCGCAGCCGCCCGCAGAACGCCTTCCGCACCTGGACCCGCCAGGAAGACGCCCAGGTCTGCGAAGAAGTGCGCAAAGGAGTGGACTTTCACGAGATCGCGAAGGCGCACAACCGCAGCGTAGGCTCGATCGTGGCCCGTTTGGTCAAGCTGGGCAAGATTACGCCTGCGAGTTCACCCAACAAGGCCGCCTAACCCGAGCGGCGACGGCGAACTGAGGCCTGAGAACTGGCGTTTGACTTCCAGGGAGGTCATGACTGCAGCTCGTTGCCTCAGTGGCCTGTCGGAGGCCAGCGGCTCTCGCCCCGACGGCCGTCAAGTCCACTTTGGAGGGCTCTACCCGAGTACAGCCAACGATCCACAAGCCTTCCCGTTTAGGAACGCTCTCGATCGGATTCGGTTGCCCGTCCTATCGGGCGCTTCGATGCACGTGCTAATGCTGGCCCGTGCGGAACAAGAACTGGGCCTGCCGGCTGGCGCGGCTTCACAAGGTCCAACTCGCTCTGGTGTGCGTGCTCGCTTTAGCGGCTGCGCCGGTCCATGCTCAAAGCGAGATGCAGAGCCGCGCTCAAGCGGAGGCGGCCCGGCGGCGAAATAGTGAGCATTGGTTCTGGGCGGGCCGTCATTTTCTCAGGCAGCCTGCCGCTGCGCTGCGTCTTCGCGCCTACCAGCAGAAGCTCCGGATTCGGTCGGCTATGCCCCATTCCGCCGCGGCGCCTCGCGACCTTTCTTCAGGCACCTGGCAGCCGCTGGGGCCGTCGCCCCTGGCTTCCGATGCAAGCGGCACCGGCCAGCAGGATTACGGCTGGGTCTCAGGGCGCGCCACGGCGGTGGCCATTGATCCTGCCGATGCGACCGGCAATACCGTCTTCCTGGGCGGAGCCTACGGCGGCCTTTGGAAGTCCGGCAATGCTGGCTCGAACAGCTCTGATCCCGCGAATGTGGCCTGGCAACCGCTCATTGACGATCAGCCTTCGCTCTCGGTCGGCGCGGTTGCAATTCAGCCGGGCAACTCCAATCCGGCGCAGAGCGTCGTTCTGGTGGGAACCGGCGAGACCAACAGCTCCACTGATTCCTACTACGGCGAAGGTGTCCTGCGCTCGGCGGACGGCGGCGCCACCTGGGCCCCCATGATTCAGCAGGATGTTTCTACCACGCACTCTTTTCTGGGCCTGGGTTTCAGCCAGTTTGCTTTTAATACGGCAAACCCGAAACAGGTTATCGCGGCTACAGCGGGTACCTCCGAGGGAGAGCTTGAGGGATTGCAGAATCCAGTCAGCGCAAACCTGGGCTTGTATGAGTCGAACGACGGCGGCGTATCGTGGAACTACGCCACCGTAAAAGACGGCGCCAGAGCGGTGGACCCCGGCTCGGCAACGGCCGTGGTGTACAACGCCGCAGCGCAGGAATTTTTCGCTGTGCTCCGCTTCCATGGCTTCTATTCCTCAACCGACGGCGTCAATTGGGCGCGCCTGGCCAGTCAGCCCGGCGGCGGATTGACGGCGGCAGCTTGCCCGCCAAGCCCGGCCTCCGAAAACTGCCCAATCTATCGCGGGGTGCTCGCCGTGGTTCCCGGGCGCAGCGGCCCAAACAATCTGGGCGAGATGTATGCCTGGTACGTGGACCTGGGCAATAACGACCAGGGCATGTGGCGCAGCACCGATGCAGGCGCGAGCTGGGAGCCGATTGACGAAAGCGGCATCACGAATTGCGGAGATCTGATTGGCGGCTGCGGCACCCAAGACGGCACCTATAATCTGACCCTCGCGGCCGTGCCCGACGGTGCGACAGCAACCGATCTCTACGCCGGAGCAGTCAATCTGTTCAAATGCGTCATCTCGCAGACTTTTCCCAGTTGCAGTCCCGCGGGAAATCCCCCGCCGCCGCCCACCGCCACATTCCGCAACCTGACCCACGTGTACGGCTGCAATCCCCTGGCCGCGATCGCGCACGTGCATCCCAGCCAGCACGGAATGGATTTCCTGGTCAACGCCGCCGGCCAGTCCGTCATGTACTTCGCCAACGACGGCGGAATTTACCGCGCGCTCGATGGCTACAGCGATCTCATCAGCGGCGATTGCGCCATTCCGAACTATTTCGACGATCTGAACGGCACGCTCGGCTCGATGACGCAATTCATCTCGCTTGCGCAGCACCCGGGCGATGCCAACACTTTGCTGGGCGGCGCCCAGGGAAACGGCTCGCCGGCAACCGCGGCATCCCTGGTGAGCCAGGCCTGGGCTGAAGTCAACGGCGGGGACGGCGGGTACAGCGCCATTAACCCGGTGGATCCCGAAGAGTGGTTCACCGCCAATACCGGGGTCAGTATTCAGAGCTGCGAAGCGGGCATCGGCTGCCGCGCCCCAGATTTCAGCAATTCCGTGATCGTCTCCAGCGCCACGCTGGGCGGCGACGGAGGACCACTCTACACGCCGTATCTGCTGGACCCGCAAGATTCATCCGTTTTGCTGGTCGGCACCTGCCGGGTATGGCGCGGCACCACCTCGGGGAGCGGCTTCGCCCCGCTGAGCAGCAACTTCGAAACCGGCAGTGACGCGGTGTGCACCGGAAGTGAACTAAACACTGTGCGAGCGCTGGCGGCCGGTGGAGAGAAGGACGGCAATGGATTTTCCAACGTGATCTATGCCGGCACCAGCGGCACCGGGCCGCTCGCGCCCGCGCCCGGTGGGGGGCACCTGTGGGTGACGACCAACGCCGTTGCCGGCGCAGCCGCCTGGAGCGACCGCACTTCTGCCATCAATCCGCAGCACTTCCCCGTCTCCGGGATTGCGCTGGACCCAGCCGACCCCAGCGGCGCGACGGCCTACGTGACTCTGATGGGGTTCGGCGGCTCGCACGTCTGGCAGACCACCAATGCCGGACAAACCTGGACCGACTTCACCGCAAACCTGCCAAGTGCTCCGGTCAACGCAATTCTGGTGAACGACGGAACCGTTTACCTGGGCAGCGACGTGGGCGTCTTCGCCAGCACGACCTCCGTGGCCAACTGGGCCGAGGTCGGGCCTGCGCCTTTGCCCGGCGGAGGGCAATCGGGATTTTTGCCGGACGTTCCCGTCATGGCGCTCACTCTCTTCGATAACGGCGTTACCCGCCTGTTGCGCGCCGCGACCTACGGGCGTGGCGTCTGGCAGTTTCCACTTACCACTACGCCCGATTTTCAGCTTGCCCTGCCCGACCCTACCCAGACCGCATTTGCCGGCCAGAGCGCACAATTCAGTGGAGCAGTCAGCGCCTTCAACGGCTATGGCAGCATGGTGGCTTTGAGTTGCATGGCGGGCACAACGCCGCCGCCTCAGACGTGCAGCTTTACTCCCGGCAGTCTTACTCCCGGCGCCTTGGGAACGAGTTTTACTCTTACCGCCGCCGGACCGGTCGGAGATTACTCCTTCGAAGTTCACGGAATGGGTGCGGACGGCACCGCGCACGACATCCCTCTCACCCTCCATGTTGTGGATTTCACTCTCGGCCCGCCCACTCCGGCGGCGGTGGCCGTTCAGCCGGGGCAGTCTTCGCCGGCCATCACCATGCAGGTGGGCTTTGAGGGTTCTTTCCCCTCCCGGGCCACGGTTGACCTTTCCTGCGCTTCACAGACCGGAATCAGTTGCAGCTTTGCGCCGAATGCGAGCGTGAGTCCCGCAGATGGAAATCCGGTTAGCGTTTCACTGGAGATCGGGGCTTCGAGCGACACGCCAGTCAATAGCTATAATGTGACCATTTCCGCGACCTCCTCCGTGGCAGACGCGAAAACCGAGAGCCAAACGCTCGGGCTGAACGTGGTGATTCCCAGTTATACCGTGACCGCCAACGCTCCGGCCGCAACGCCGGTGGCGGTGAATGAAACGCTCACAGGGAAGATCACCGCCAGCAATGGATACAACACCACGGTCCAACTCTCCTGCGTGGCCGCGGGGAGTTCATCAGCGCCGCCGACTTGCGGGTTTACTCCGCCCTCAGTCGTTCCCTCAGCCACCGGCGCGGCCTTCACCCTCACCGTGGGCAGCAATGCTGCCGGCACCTTCCTGTTCGACGTGCAGGGCATGGGAACCGATGGAGCACTGGAAGCCACCGCCTCGCCGCTTGCCCTCACCGTGTACGACTTCTCGATTACGTCCGACAACGCGCCGCCGGTCAACGCTGGGCAGACGGCCACTTATGACTTGGTTTTTTCGCCCTTGCCTGCCAGCACCACTTTCATGCAAAACGTCGGGGGCTTGGCCTGCTCGGGGCTGCCGGCGTTGAGCAGTTGCTCGTTTGCGCCTTCGCAGATTGCCTCGGGCAGTCCAGCGGAAACGGTGACGCTGCAGATTTCAACCACCGGGCCGGTCGCCCGGGTTCGGAGTTCGCCCCTGTTTTACTGCGCCCTGGGCTTGCCCGTTTTCGGCGCTATTGCGGTGTTTCCATGGGTAAGGCGGCGAAACCGGACTCTGATTTGCGCCCTTGCCCTGGCTCTCATGCTGACCGCGTTGCAGCCAGCATGCAGCAGCGGTCTCTCGGGAAATGGCGGAGGAAAAAACCCCCAACCCGGTACTCCGCCGGGGAGCTACATGGTGACGATCACAGCCCTTGAGGGACCGCTGCAACACCAGGCGACGGTGACGCTTACCGTGCAATAAGTCTTCTGAGCACCCATGCCTGAGAACCGGGAACTGGGTAATTTGGGTTTTTTCGCAAGCCGACCGAGAGGTTTTCCACCTCGATGGGTCAAGCCACGTTCCCTCCAGGCTCCATTCGCTCTCAACCCCTGTGTTATTCTGGCCCCCTTTCCTCTTTTCGGCTGACAAACAGTTGCCATTTGATCAACGGCGGGTTTCTCGCTCGGCGAGCGCGTTCTCTGAGGCGGAAGAGGAGTTCGGAGGTGGCCATGGGTTCGCATCTGGCAGGCAAAAAAGTAGCGGTGCTGGGGGCGGGGAAAATTGGCGGCATCCTGCTCAAGGCGCTGCTCGAAAAAGGGCTGCTCACGGCCAGGACCACTCAGGCTACCGTGCAGCACGAAGACCGGGCGCGGACGCTCAGCAAGCAGTGGGGTGTTCCCGTTGGCACCGACAATGCGGCCGCAGTGCAGAACGCCGATATCATTCTGGTCGGCGTGAAGCCGCCGGTGGTAGAGGAAGTCATCGCGCAGATTCGCCCCAAAATCTCCCGGCGGCAGGTCGTCATCTCAGTGGCGGCTTCGGTGCCCACGGCGCAGATCGAAAAAGCCCTGGGCAAAGAAATTGCCGTGGTGCGCGCCATGCCCAACACTCCATGCGCGCTGGGCTGCGGCATGACTGCTTTGAGCAAGGGTCAGTTTGCCGAGCCCCGCCATGTGGACCTGGCCCGGGCGCTGTTCGATGTGGTGGGCCGCACCGTGGTGGTGGACGAAAAGCACATGGACGCCGTCACTGGCCTTTCCGCCAGCGGGCCCGCGTATATCTACATCATTCTTGAGGCGCTGGCAGAGGCGGGCGTCAAAGTCGGCTTGCCGCGCGACATCGCCACGCTGCTGGCGGCCCAGACCACTCTGGGCGCTGCCACTGTGGTTCTCGAGACCGGCGACCACCCGGCGTTGCTCAAGGATGCCGTCACCACCCCCGCTGGCTGCACCATTGACGGCATCATGGAGCTGGAGGAAGGCAAGCTGCGAGTCACGCTGATCAAAGCCGTGGTCAAAGCTGTGCAGCGGGCCAAAGAGTTGGCCAACTCCTAGGTCACGGCTTATCCTGCAGGACAAAATTCACGCCCAGGTGCGTGCTGAATGCCACCGCGTGCCCCTGGGGAGCATAGGGACGGAAGCGCCACTGCCGCACCGCATCCACTGCTGCATCCAACAGGGCGCTATTTCCGCTGACCGGGCGCAGTTTCTCAACCAGACCGTCTTTGCCCACCCATACCTCGAGCACCACCGATCCCTGGATATGCTGCTTCCGCGCCGCTTCAGGATAAATGGGCTCGACCCGCTGGATCAGGTATGCCCCTGCCATCTCAGAGGAAAGCACCGGACTTAACGAGGCCGTTCCAGTCGCCTGCGGGTTGGCCGACTCTCCGGCTGGCGACGATTTCTGCTCGAAGATGACTTTCCCTTCCTGATAGACGGTCAAGCCGCCGCTATCGGCGGTGCTTCCACGCTTAGCGGCGGGCGAAGCAGGCGGCGCCACGGGGGGCTTCGGGGTTTCAGTCTTCTGCGGCGCGGGGGAAGGTGGCGGGGCAGAGCTGATCGGCGCACCATCTGCTGCGGAAGGTTTTGCTGCCACGGTGGAACTCGCCTGCGGCTGACCGCCGGAATGCGAGGTCGCCGCTGGGGCGCCCTCTGCCGCTTTGCTGTCGGATTCGTGCTGCCAGCCGAAGTGCCCGATCATCCAGCCCAGCAGGACGGCCAGGGCGATCACCGCCAGGATGAGTATTCCCGTGGTGCGGTCGCGCGGGCGCTCAGGCTGCGGCTTGGGCGCCAAGACCGGGCTGACCCATGACGCCTCTGGCGGCGATGGCAAATTTGGCGGTGGGGGCTGGGGCGCGGGGATGGGGGCAGCGGCCGTCGCGGTCTTGGCCGTTTCGGTCTTTGTAGCGGTCGGCTTCGGAGGCTCCTGTTTCGCAGGCGCCGGCAGGGGAGCAGGCGAAACCGGAGGCCGAGCCGCCGCCGCAGGGGGCTTAGCCGGTGCGTGAGGAAGCGGCTTTGGTTCTTGCGCAGCCGGCCGTACTGGCGCAGCCGCCGGAATTGTCGGTGCAATTGCCCCCGTTTCCCGCGACGGCGCGGCAGCCGGCGCCTTAGCCGGCGGCGTCAGTTCCTCGACCACGCGGCCGCCCAGGCTTTTCAGCGTCTCCAGGTCGCGAGCGCTGAAGGCGTGCGGGTGCGGCGAGAAGACCTCGAAGATTCCCAGCAGCTCCTCTCCCCGCATCAAGGGCAGAACCAGCAGTGAGCGCACTCCCAGCTGACGGCTGGCCACCGGATCTACCCGCGGGTCAGTCTCGGCGTCGTCACAACGCTGCGCGGCTTTCTCGCGCACGCAAGTGCCCGAAAGCCCCGACTCCGCGCGCAGCCGCGTCTCGGGAGGCGGTGCGTTGGCCCCATAACTGGCGCGGCAGATGAACTCCGGGCCGCTTTTCAGCGCAATGGCCGATCCGGTTGCAGGAATGGCCAGGCAGGCTTGCTCGGCAATATGGGTGAGCCTTGAGGCTAGCGCCGTAACGGAAGTGGGAGCATCCCAACCGCCTCGCGCCAGCAGATCGGCGATATACTCCGGCGGAATTTTATTGTCCCGCTGCTGGCGAGGGGCTGCACCCGAGGAAAGCGGAGCATCCGCTGACCGCCCGGGATCGGCAGGATCGGGCCATACCATAGGACGCGGAGCCATCTAACCGAGCCGTAATAGAAACCAACCGGCAATTACACCTTCCCGGCCGCACTTTGGCGCGGGCGGAAAAAATCTTCACTGCCGCTTGTACCTATAGTCGGAGTTTCGCTTGAATCATCTGCGGTGTCAACCTGAAACGCCAATCGGAGGTATCAGTTAGGGAATACCGCTGACCGGATTGACAAAATGGTGACGGGGCTGGCCTGGACGGCGCGGTGTAGGCTAGCATCTAACGCACCAGTTCGGCACATGTCAGAAAGGCAGAAAAGACGCGTTGTCATCACCGGCATGGGAGCGGTCAGCCCCAATGGCGTGGGCAACGCCGCTTTTGCTCAGGGAGCGCTGGCCGGGCGCAGCGGTGTGCGGCGAATCTCACGCTTTGATGCTTCCGAGATTCCCGTGCAGATTGCCGGCGAGGTGTGCGGCTTCGACGAGCTGGCGTGGGTGGAGAAGCGCGAGCGCAAACATGTCTCGCGTGTGCTTCCCCTCGGCCTGGCTGCGGCGACAGAAGCTCTACGCGAAGCTGGCATTGAGGCCAATTCCCTTCCCCTGAGCGAAAAGCGGCGTATGGGGGTGATTCTGGGCTCGGGCGGCGGCTCACAGGAGTTCACCGAAGAACAATACCGGCTGTTTTTCCACCAACAATACAAACAGATGAGTTTGTTCTGCGTGCCCACCGGGGTTATGGGAACGCTCTCCAGCGAACTCAGCGTACGCTTCGGCCTGCGTGGGCCGAGCCACGTGATCACCACCGGTTGCACTTCATCTACCGACGCGCTGGGCTATGCCATGCGGCAGATCCAATCCGGCAGGCTCGACCTGGCCTTGAGCGGCGGCGCCGATGCCCCCATCGCCCTCGGAATCGTCAAGGGCTTCATCCTGATGAAGATTCTGACCGGATCCTGGAATCACGCTCCGGAGCGAGGTTCGCGACCCTTTAACCGCGATCGCGATGGCTTTGTGCTGGCCGAGGGCGCCTGGATGTTCGTGCTCGAGGAGTACAAACATGCCCGCGCCCGCGGGGCAAACGTTCTGGCGGAAATCTGCGGCTACGGCTCGACCTGCGAGGCCTTTCACCGCGTCCGCCTGCAGGAGTGCGGCGAAGAGCCGGCGCGCGCCATCACCCTGGCCATGAAGGAAGCCGGCATCACCCCCGCCGGCGTGGACTACGTGAACCTGCACGGCACTTCCACCCAGCTGAACGACCGCATTGAAACCCGCGCGCTGAAACTGGCACTCGGAGAAGAACGGGCGCGGCAGGTGCCCATGTCAGCGCTGAAGTCGCAGATCGGGCATCCGCAGGGAGCGTGCGGGGCAGCGGGCGTGGCCGCGACCCTTGTGGCCATGCACTCTGGCCAGATACCACCCACCATCAATTTCGAAAATCCTGACCCCGAGTGCGATCTCGACTACGTGCCCGCCGCCGGCCGCCGTCATCCCATCGAACACGCGGTGTGCAACTGCATCGCCTTCGGTTCGAAGAACTCCGCCCTGGTGTTGCGCCAGTGCGCTTAAACCGGCGTGAGAACTGAGATCTGGAAACTGACAACTAAGAATGCCAGAGAATGGCCGGGCCAGACATTGTTTGGAGTCCTGGGCTGAGAACTGCCGCCGCTATTGCCCCTTCAACTTCAGCTTGGCCTTGTTCTCTTCCAGAAATTCGCGCAGGCGGTCGGCAGAGTCGAGCAGCCGAATCCACTGCTCGTAGTAAAGCGTCACCGGAAAGCGGCCCAGGCCATAAACGCTGACTCCACCCTTCTCTCCAACACGGAACTCCAGGCTGCCGCTGCGGCGCGTCCCCTGCTGTTTTTCCAGATCAGCCAGGCGCGCCTTCAGCTCTTCGTAGGTTGGTTCGGCCATATGTTGCCTCCAGGGACAAACACTCAATTTTCACATGCAGGGGCGCCAAATTCAATTCGCGCCCCTGACAAGTCAGGTACAGCCGTTAGGTCGTGGCACGAGGCAATTTGACAGGCATACGGTAAAGTTCTTACTATAAACTCCGTTCGTTGATGGACGCCGGCCTCATGAAGTCCGCGATCGTTCAACATCCTGTTCTCCGCCAGAACTCTCATGATCCAAGTTAAAGAGCTCACCAAGAGGTATGCCCACACCACTGCCGTGGACCACATTTCTTTCGAAGTGCAGAAAGGCGAGATCGTCGGCTTTCTCGGCCCTAACGGCGCGGGCAAGACGACCACCATGCGCATGCTTACCTGCTTTCTGCCGCCCAGTTCTGGCACGGCGCGGGTGGCCGATTTCGACGTGCTGGAGCAGCCCCTCGAGGTAAAAAAACGCATCGGGTACCTTCCTGAAACCCCTCCACTGTATCCAGAGATGGATACCGCCGAATACCTGACCTTTGTGGGCCGGCTGAAGGGGCTTTCGGGTGACGAGTTGCGCCGCCGCGTGGACTTTGTTTGCGAGCGCTGCGCCATCGCCGACGTGAAAAAGAAAATTCTCGGCAAGCTCTCGAAGGGCTATCGCCAGCGGGTTGGGCTGGCGCAGGCCATTATTCACAACCCGGCGGTGCTCATTCTTGATGAGCCGACCGCCGGCCTTGATCCCAAGCAGATCAACGAAACTCGCGACCTCATTAAGAGCCTGGCGGGCGACCACACCATCATTCTGAGCACGCACATTCTGCCCGAGGTCGAGCAGACCTGCCAGAAGGTCATCATCATCAACCGCGGCAAGCTGGTGGCCACCGATTCCGTGCACAATCTGCAGAGCCGGGCCCGGGGCGCTGAAACGCTTCTGGTGGAGATCGCCAGCCGCAACGGCAGCCTCGACGTGGAGAAGGCGCAGCAACGCCTGCGCCAGGTTTCAGGCGTGGGAAGTGTCGCGTTCAAGGAGAACTGCGGCAGCGGCAGCATTTTCGAAATCGAAAGCGCGGCCGGTTTTGTCCGCGGCGATGTTGCCCGCGCCGTCGTGCAGGCGGGGTGGGAGCTGAACGAACTGCGGCCGGCCGCCATGAGCCTGGAAGAGATCTTTTTGCAGCTCACCGAAGCCGATGCGCCGCCTCCGCCGCCCGAGCTGGAAGAAGTCATGGCGGGAGAACCTAAAAAATGAGAAATGTCTGGATCATCTTTCGCAAGGAACTGCGCAGCTATTTCGTTTCTCCGATCGCCTACCTGCTGCTCACCATGTTCGCCTTGATCTTCGGCTTTTTCTTCTGGAATGCCCTGGGATATTTCGTTTTCATGGGCATCGAGTCGCAGATGCGCGGCCAGACGTTCCCCATGAACATCAACGAGCAGATCATCCGTCCCTTGCTTACGAACATCAGCGTGACCGGCCTGTTCTTCATCCCGATCATCACCATGCGGCTGTTCGCTGAGGAAAAACGCACCGGAACCATCGAGCTGCTGGCCACCTCCCCGGTGCGCGATGTGGAAATCATCCTCGGCAAGTGGCTGGCGGCGGTGGCGCTCTACGGCTGCATGCTGTTTTTCACGGCGATCAACTTCGCCTTCCTGTTCCGCTACGGCAATCCTGACTGGAAGCCGCTGGCCATCGGCTATTTGGGCCTGCTGCTGCAGGCGGGCGGCCTGCTGGCGGTGGGCACCTTCATTTCCACGCTGACCAAGAACCAGATCATCGCCGGCGCCACCACCTTTGGCGTGTGCCTGCTTCTCTGGGTGGTGGGATGGGTCGGCGGATACGAGACTGCCACCTGGGCCGTGGTGCTCTCTTACATGTCAGTGATCACCCACTTCGAGTCTTTCGCCCGAGGCGTGATCAATTCCAAGGACGCGGTGTTTTACCTGACTCTGATTTTCCTGGGGCTGTTCTTCACCACCCGCTCCATGGAATCGTTGCGCTGGAGGTCGTAGTGAATACCCGCCTGCTGACCGCGCGGCAAACCAAGTACGCAGCTTATGCCGCGGTGTACATCCTGGTGGTGCTGGCGATTGTGACCGTGGCCAACGTGCTCGCCGAGCGCTACAACAAGTCCTATGACGGCACCGCCAACAAGCGCTACAGCCTCTCCGAGCAGACCGCCAAGATCGTCAAGGGATTGAACCAGGCCGCCACCATTACCTACTACGACCAGTCCACGCACTTCCGCCAGGCCAAGGACCTGCTCGACGAATACGCCAACCTTTCGCACAAGGTGCATGTGGAGTACGTGGACCCTGATAAGCAGCCGCAGCTCGCGCGTGCCGCTGGCATCAAGAACTACGGCACCGCCGTCGTCCAGATCGGGCACAAGCACGAAGAGGCCAAGAGCTTCGACGAAGAGGGCATCACCGGCGCCTTTATCCGCGATATCAAAAACAACACCCGCACCGTGTGCTTCGTGACCGGCAGCGGCGAGCACCAGATTGATGACAGCAGCCGCAACGGCTACTCGCGCTTCAACGATCTGCTGGGCAAAGACGAGTACGAGACCAAATCCATCAGCCTGCTGGAAAAGGCCGAGGTCCCGGCGGAGTGCACCGTGCTGGTGGTGGGCGGCCCGGGCAGCGACTACCAGCAGCCCGAGGTAGATGCCATCCAGAAATACGTCGAAGCCGGCGGGCGCGCCCTGTTCATGCTCGATCCGCCGCTGAGCGGCGGCACCCGGCAAGGCATCGCCGGCAACGATCAGCTCGATGCCATGCTCAAGACCTGGGGCGTCACCATGGATAAGAACCTCATCCTCGATCTGAACCCCATGGGGCAGCTCGTCGGCCTGGGCCCGCAGGTCGCGCTGGTGACGCACTACGATACCCATCCCATCGTGGATGACATCAAAGGAACCGCCACCGGCTTCCCGCTGTCGCGCTCGCTCGACGTCAGCAATGGCAGCAAGACCACGGTCGAAAAGCTGTTCAGTTCTTCCAACTCGAGCTTGGCGACCACCAACCTGAGCTCTCCCGAGGTAAACGTCAACGACCCCAAAAACCAGAAAGGTCCGTTGACCCTGGCGGCCGCGGGCACCTATAACACCGGCCAGCAGAACTCGCAGGGCCGCTTCGTGGTGGTGGGCAGTTCGCTGTGGGCCGCCAATTCCTTTATCAATTTCAATGGCAACAGCGATCTCGCCCTGAACACGGTGAACTGGCTCTCTTCCGACGAAGACCTGATTTCCATCCGCCCCAAAACTCCCGAGGACCGTCGCGTCACCATGACCCAGGCGCAAATGGTTTGGGTACGCACGACCAGCCAGATCCTTCTGCCCTTGCTGGTGGTGATCGGCGGTGTGGCCGTATGGTGGCGCAGAAGGTAAGCGAGCGGAATTTGCCTATGAAAGAAAACGCCCAGGTTGAACGGCTATGAAGGTGCGCGGTCCGCTGATTGCAACTGTGGTTCTGGCAGGGTTAGTCGGGGCGCTGTACTGGTCGAATCATCACAAGCCCGCGGAAAATGCCGAGGCCGCGGCCACGACCTCTCCGACGATTCTCTCCGTTCAGCCGGCCGATATCAGCAAGGTCGAAGTCAAAGACAAGGGCTCCGAGGCCGTCGCACTTGCCAGGAGCGGCGACACCTGGCAGATCACCGCGCCCCAGCCGCTGCCCGCCGATCAGGATTCGGTGAACAGCCTGCTCTCCAGTGTTCATCCCCTGAACTCGGTTGAGCTGGTGGATGAAAAGGCCGCCGACCTGAGCCAGTATGGCCTGGCCAATCCCACCGTCGAAGTTGATCTCACGGAGAAGGGCAACAAAACCCAGCAGCTCTTGATCGGGGACGAAACTCCCACCGGCACCGATCTCTATGCCAAGCTGGAAAACGATCCGCGCGTGTTCACCATCGCCAGTTATAGCAAGAGTTCCCTCGACAAAGGCATGGACGATTTGCGCGACAAGCGCCTGATTACCGCCGATTCTGCCAAGATAAGCCGGCTCGAACTGCAAGCCGGCCAGCAAAACATCGTCTTCGGCCGAAACCAGGATCATGCTCAATGGGAGATCGTGAAACCCAGGCCCTTGCGCACCGACAACCTGCAAGTGGACGATCTGGTGCGAACGCTCACCGACGCCAGGATGGAGCTTACTGGCGGAAACGATCAGAAACAAAATGCCTCGGCCTTCGCCTCCGCCACGCCCGTGGCGACTGCCAAACTGACCACCGGCTCCGGCACCGAAGAGCTGCAGGTCCGCAAGAAGAAAGATGACTACTACGCCAGATCGAGCGTGGTGAGCGGCGTGTATAAGGTCTCGAGCGACCTGGGGCAGGGCCTCAACAAGAAGCTGGAAGACTTCCGGGAAAAGAAGTTATTTGATTTCGGCTACAACGGCCCCGAGAAAGTTGAGTTTCGGGACGGCGCAAAGACTTCTTTCCTGACCAAAGGCGGCTCCGACTGGTGGTCGGGGGACGGCAAGAAATTGCAAATGGCGCCGGCGGAATCCTTCGTGGACCAGTTGCGCGATCTCTCCGCCAACAAGTTTGCCGACTCCGGGTTCGCCGCGCCCTCCATCGAGATCACCGTGACTTCAGACGAAGGCAAGCGCATCGAAAAAGTCGGAATTGCGAAGCAAGGCAACCAATACTTAGCTAAACGCGCCGATGGCCCCTCGTTGTACGTTCTGGATAAGAGTTCGGTCGAGGACCTGCAGAAGGCAGCGGCCGACGTCAAACCTGAGGCGCCGCCCAAAACCCAGTGAATGGAGCGGGAGACGGGGATCGAACCCGTGACATCCAGCTTGGGAAGCTGGCGTTCTACCGCTGAACTACTCCCGCCCGCGTCACGTGCACCGATCATACACCGGGCGCAATACAGCAACAACCCTCGAGCCAGCGCAAGCAAACGAAGTCTGACCCCCAAAAAAAAGCCGCGGACTCAACTCCGCGGCCTTCGCACTCCCTGAATTTTACCGTCGTCCGCCACGGCCGCCGCCATGTCCCCCATGCCCGCCGTGATGACCTCCGCCGCCTCGCCCGTTGCGTCCGCGACGGCGACCGCCCCCGCCGCCGCCAAATCGGCCGCGGCTGCCGCGGTCGTCGGGAGCGCGATCGCTTTGCGCCCGTTGTGGCTCATCGCGATTGAAGTTCGGTTCGTCATCGGGAAAATCGCCCCCGCCCTCGATGGTGAGCGCCGGGGCCCGCACCCCTTCGCCGCTGCCTTCGCTCTGGCTCTCGGCCCCGCCTTCCGCCGGCGCGCCCCCGCCCATCTTCGCGCGCTGCTCTTTCAGGATCGCCTTGCGCGAAAGCCGGATGCGGTTGCCTTCCACCGCCAGCACCTTCACCAGCACCTGGTCGCCTTCTTTCAATTCATCGCGGATGTCCTTGATGCGGTGCTCGGCCACCTCGCTGATGTGCAGCAGGCCATCGGTGCCCGGCAGAATCTCCACGAAGGCGCCGAAATCGGCCAGCCGCGAAACTTTGCCCAGGTAAGTCTTCCCTACCTCGGCGGTCGCGGTCAGGTCGCCGATGATCTGCAGCGCCTTGGCCGCCGACGCCTCGTCGTTCGAAGCCACGTTCACCTTGCCGGAATCTTCCACGTCAATCTTGACCCCGGTCTGGTCAATGATGCTGCGGATCATCTTTCCGCCCGGGCCAATCAGGTCGCGAATCTTATCCACCGGAATCTGCAAGGTGTAGAAGCGCGGCGCATAGGCGGAAACTTTCTCGCGCGCCGCCGGCAGGGCCTCCCCCATCTTCTCCAGAATGTACATCCGCCCGCGTTGCGCCTGCGCCAGCGCCTCACGCATGATCTGCGCCGTGATGCCGGCCACTTTGATATCCATCTGCAGCGCGGTAATGCCGTCTTTGGTGCCGGCGACCTTGAAGTCCATGTCCCCGTAGTGGTCCTCGGCGCCCGCGATATCGGTCAGGATGGCATAGTCGTCGGCTTCTTTCACCAGGCCCATGGCGATGCCTGCCACCGGGGCCTTCAGCGGAACCCCGGCATCCATCAGCGAAAGTGACGCGCCGCACACCGTGGCCATGGAAGACGACCCGTTCGATTCCAGAATGTCAGAGACCACTCGCATGGCATAAGGCCAGGTGTCTTCCCCGGGCAGTACGGCGGAAATAGAGCGCTCGGCCAGGGCTCCGTGCCCGATCTCGCGCCGGCCCGCGCCCCGCAGGAATGCCACCTCGCCCACCGAAAACGGAGGGAAGTTGTAATGCAGCATGAAGCGCTTTTTGGCCTCGCCTTCGAAGGCTTCCAGACGCTGCATGTCTTCGCTGGTGCCGAGCGTCGTGGTCACCAGAGCCTGAGTTTCGCCGCGGGTGAAGATGGAAGAACCGTGGGTGCGGGGCAACACCCCGACCTCGATCCAGATGGGGCGAATCTGGTCGAACGCGCGCCCATCGGGACGGCGCTTCTTCTCGATCACCTGCGAACGGAAGATGCGCTCGCGCAGAACCTCGTAATAGTGTTCCAGCTTCTTGGGCGCGGCTTCGTCGTCCTCGGGCAGCGCCGCCAGCAATTCTTTCTTGAGCGCCCGCACCAGCTCGTAGCTTTCGAGCTTGGGGTGCAACTGCGTATCCAGATGCTCGGCCAGCCGTGTGCCGATGCGGCTTTCGAGATCTTTGTAATAGGCCTCATCGAACTCCGGCGGCGCGACCTGCCGCTTGGGTTTGCCCACCTTCTCGCGCAAGCCGTTGATGGCGGCGCATATCTTCTTGATCTCCGTGTGGCCGAACTCAATCGCATCCACCACGGTTTCTTCTTTCACTTCCCTGGCGCCCGATTCGATCATCACGATGCCGTCGGCCGTGCCCACTACCATGATGTTCAGCAGACCGTCGCGCATCTCGGTATAGGTGGGGTTGACTACAAACTGCCCATCCACCAGCCCAACGCGCACGGCGCCGATGGGCCCAAGAAATGGAATGTCGGAAAGAGTCAGCGCGCATGAGGCTGCGTTGATGGCGGCGACATCGGGGTCGTTTTCCGTGTCGGCCGAGAGAACAAACGCAATCACCTGGGTTTCGCACTTGAAGCCCTCGGCGAACAGCGGCCGAATGGGCCGGTCAATCATGCGGCTGGTCAGAATTTCGCGCTCGCTCGGCCGCCCTTCGCGCTTGATGAAGCCGCCGGGAATGCGCCCGCCGGCGTAGGTGTATTCGCGGTAATCCACGGTGAGGGGGAAAAAGTCAATGCCTTCGCGGGGCTCGGGGTTGGCGGTTCCGGTCGCCAGAATGACGTTATCGCCAATGCGTACTACGGCTGAACCGTGGGCCTGCTTGGCCAGTTTGCCGGTTTCAAAGGAGAGCTGCTTGCCTCCGGCGAGTTCAACAGTCACGTGCTGTGCTTCTGGTTTCATAAATTCATTTCCTCTTGTCAGGAGAGCATGCGGGTGAAGCGGCGAGCGCTGGCCAGTGGGGAAATGCCAGATCAACGAACGCGCTCAAAAACACCAGCTTCCCAGGCTTCCTCGTCTTGGCCTTGCTCATGGCATGGGGGTCCCATTGAAGGGCAAGGGATTCCGGCGGTCCTGCACGTACAACCGGCGGGACACAGTGACACGGCTTCTACTTGCGCAGGCCGAGTTTCTGCACGACGTTTTTATAGCGCTCGGAATCGTATTTCTTGAGGTAGTCGAGCAAGCGGCGGCGCTTGCTGACCAGCATGAGAAGGCCGCGGCGCGAGCCGTGGTCTTTCTGGTGCGTTTTGAAGTGCTCCGTCAGTTGGCCGATCCGCTCGCTTAGCAGCGCGATTTGGACTTCCGGACTGCCCGTATCGGTGGGATGCGTGCGGTGTTGGTCAATCAGGACTTGCTTCTGCGCTCTGGCTAGCACTACTCTGCTGCACTCCTGTCTCTGTTTTTTTCGTTGATTGTAACGCCTTTGAGAATAACACGTTAGGAATCAGGGTGTAAAGGCGGGGGCGGCGCAACCGGGTGGACTCGCTCCTAAACGGTGGGCGCCCCCAATCCTGGCGCGTTCTTGGCGGCGAGAGCCTGCCCTGAGCGAAGTCGAAGGGGTGGGATTCCACAACTTTCCAAGCCGTTCCTTCCACAAAACCGTGGCTTTGCGCCTGATCCCACCGGAACTGACCCCGATTTTCCCCTTCCAGTGCGTGGCAGTCACTCCTGGAGATTGCCTTGGCGCCTGGCCGAAAACCGGGTCACTTCCGTCTGTTCCCGAATTCCCCGAACTCCCTGGAAAGCCTTTTGCCGCAGCATGTTCAGCCACTTCCCGCCGCTTCAATGTAATCCGAGCCCGCCCTGCCCCCTTTGTCTCCGGCGATTGCATCGAAGAACAAAACACGCGCACAGTTGCTGCCGAACCACGCGGAAAGGGGCCTCTCCACAACGAGCACTTCGTCTCACGGGCGGTTGATTCATTTCGCCGGAAATTTGTGGCGTGAAATTCAGGCCGACCACATCTTCGACGGGGCGGCGGTCCTTGCCTACTTCTTCTTGCTCGCGGTTTTCCCGGCGGCAATCTTTGTCCTTTCCCTGCTTCCCTACCTCTCCATCCCGCACCTGCAGCAGGCCATACTGGATCTTCTGCGCCAGGTTCTACCCCAGCAATCGGCCGAGCTTTTCGAAGTAACTCTGCGCTACGTTGCGTCCGAAGGCAGAGAAGGAGTGTTAACTTTCGGTCTGATTTTCACTCTCTGGTCGGCCTCTACCGGGGTGTACACCATCATGGAGCAACTCAATGTGGTCTGCAACGTAAAGGAACGGAGATCGTTCTGGAAAGCGCGGGCCACGGCGATTCTCCTCATGCTTTTCTTTTTTCTGCTGGCTATCGGATCGCTCTCGCTGGTGATCTTCGCCGGGGTGGTTCAGTCGTGGCTGGCGTCGCTGATGGGATGGAGCCGCCCGCTGCTTGTCTTCTTCGCCACACTCCGCTGGATCATCCTTGCCGTCGGCTTGCTGCTGGCTCTTGCCGTGACTTACCATTTCGGGCCCGCTGCCAAGCTTAAGTTCCGGCTGGTTTCGCCCGGCAATGTCGTGGCCGCAGCGCTGATCGCGCTGGCCTCGAGCGGATTTCGCTTCTACGTCTCCAGATTCGGCAACTACAGCGTCATCTATGGAAACCTCGCCGCCATGATCATCCTGATGCTATGGATGTATATGGCCGGCGTGGCGCTCCTGGTGGGCTGCGAAATTGACACCACCTTCCTGCATCCGCACAAGTCCCAGGTTCGGGGATAGCGGAACGCTCTGAACCCTCCTGCAGGCAGTGACCATGAGGCTGCCGCCATGTTATGGAGACGGAATCGAGGCAGTCGAAAAGAGCAAGGAAAGGGGCGGGGAGAAGATCTTATCGCTCGGCCAACTCAATCGTCGCTGGGAGGCTCATCCTGCCGTCAAGTTCAGCGCACTATTTCGAATCCTGCAAAAGAACGACGTCCGATTCGGAATGGCGGCGAATCATGGCCAGCGTCTTCCCGTCCGGCGACCACTTGAAAGATTCGATTTCGTCGGCCGGAAAGTCCGTCATTTTGCTGCCCGCTGAGCCGTCAAGCGGCTGCAACCAGAGATTATCCACCCCTTTTTCGCGAACTGGGTAAATTACCGATTTCCCGCCGGGACTGAAATTCACATAATAGCCGGAGATGCTGGGCTGCACGTCCACAAGCCGCGGGGGCGCCGCGAGGGCAAGATTCAGCAACGCCACCTTCTCTACGGTGTTCCCCGTGGCAGGATCCGCAGCATCGGTCACATAGGCCAGAGTATTTCCGTCCGCGGAAATGTCGGCAAAAAACCTGCCGGAGACGCCCGGAATGCTGCCAGTTCCGGGCACCGTCTCAGAAGCGCCTGATCCGTTCAGCGGGATCCGCAGCAGGTGGCCGCCCTGATAGTAATAGACCCATTTTTGGTCCCTGGAGCATATCGGGGAAAAGTCCAATGCGCCCTGGGTTAACTGGACGGGGCTGGCCGAGTCGGCGGCCAGCCGCCACACGCGAGCGCCATTCCCCTGATGAAAAATCCACGAAAACACCACCGTCCCGTTGCCGCAGCCCGACGCGCTATAGATCCAGCCGTCACTGTTTTCGAACAGGTGCGCCGCAGACTTGTCGGAGGCGATTTTCCAGGCATGCTCTTCGTCCAGCACAAGCACGCTTCCATCTGCCGTCCAGTCCACTCCTCTGGGGTTGCGCACGGAAATGGAAACGGGGGAGAGTTGGGCCGCAGAATTGGCGGACTTATCGAGGAAATAAAGGCTGGTGGTGAACTTCTTCTGCACCGCCGACAGCGCCTTACCATCCGCCGAAACCGTCAAGTCGCTATAGGAATTCGTGTCGTTGGTGATTTTGTGCAGTGGGCCGCTGTTTTTTGAAATCCAGCCGATCTGCCACCGGTTGCGGAAGAGTTTCTGGGCGTAGTTGATAAAAATGCCCTCGCCGTCTTTGGACCAGTTCAGCTGCAGCGGAATTTGATCAGCGAGCGTGGTCAGCGGATGAGACTTTCCCGAGTCGGCATCCACGACTTCAATTTCGCCCGCGTTGCCGCCTGGCAGAAAGTAGCCGACCGCGAGCTGCTTTCCCGACGGAGACCACGACAGCGCCAGCGGCCGGCTATCCATGGTGCCCGTGCGGATGGCCCTTTCATCGGTTCCATCCAGACCCGCAGTGTAGATCTGGTATTTTCCGATTTCCGGTTTGTTGGAGCGAAAATAGGCGATGCGGCGTGCCTCCGCCGAGATTACCGGCCGGCGCTCGATTTCCCGAACCACCACCGCCGCTCCACCCCCGAATACCGGCACGCGATAGAAGTCTGAGGTGTTGGTTACTTGATTCCTCGGGCGGCGGTAGTAGATATAGTTCCCATCGGGCGAGAACGACAAATCCAGATAGGAAGTAGGCGAGGGCGCGATGACCTGCATCTGGCTGCCGGTCGCCACGTTGTGAAACCAGAGGCTGTACAGGCCCTGATCGTCAGCCACCGTGAGGAATGCCTTGCCGCTCGGCGATAACGCCGCCGCGCTGATATTCCCCGAGCTGGTGACCTGATTCGGCGGCGCGTTCTGGAAGGGGACAGAAACGGGGCCATGCAGCAGAGAATAGAAGCCGATCCCGGCCGCCCCGCACAAGATCAGCAGCGTGACCATCGCCGCCGCGGTCTTACCCTTGTGCTGTTTGGCAATCAGAATGACCGAGGAACTGTCCAGGACCGAAACATCGAGTTTCTGACTGGAGCCCGGTTTCCGCGCTGCTTCGCCTTCCTTGACAGCTCGTGCCTTACGGCTGGCGCTCCTACGCTCCTGAGGCGGTTCCTCCTCTTCCTCGACATCAATTCCAACTGAGCTTCGGCTGGCCGAATCGAGAGACCGCCGCAGCCTATGTAAGTCAGTGCGCAGATCGGCGGCGCTCTGATAACGCAGATTCCGATCCTTCTCCAGCGCCTTATCGATCACGCGCTCCAGCTCTTCCGGAATATCAGGGTTCAGGCGCACCACCGGAACCGGCACGGAGTCGAGAATGGCCTTGGAGACAAGATGCGAAGTCTCTCCGCGGAACGGCAGTTTCCCGGTTGCCATTTCGTACAGCACGGCTCCAAATGAAAACAGATCGCTGCGGCCATCCAGTTCTTTTCCCCGAACCTGCTCCGGAGACATATAGGCGATGGTGCCGAGCGTTGTCCCCGGGCTGGTCAGGTGTTCATCCTCGGTTTCGTCCGAGATGCTGGCGGCGGCTCCTATCTTTTCGCGCTTTCGGGTGGTCACCTTGGCTAGTCCGAAGTCCAGAATCTTGGCGTGTCCGCGGGTCGTGACCACAATGTTGGCCGGCTTGATGTCGCGGTGAATGACGCCCTGGGTGTGAGCTGCATCCAGGGCATCTGCGATTTCGATGCACAAATCCAGCAGGGTTTCGATCTCGAGCGGCCTTCCATTCGTCAGGCTGCGCAGCGTAATGCCATCTACGCATTCCATGGCAATGAATGCCTGCCCGTCCTGGTTGCCTATGTCGTAGATGGCGCAAATATTCGGATGGCTGAGCCCGGAGGCGAGCTCCGCTTCCCGCTGGAATCGCGCCAGTGCCTGGGGGTTGTTGACCACATCCTCGGGCAAAAACTTGAGGGCCACGAAGCGATGAAGGCGGGTGTCCTCGGCCTTGTACACCACCCCCATCCCCCCTCCGCCGAGCTTCTCAATGATCCGATAGTGAGAGATGGACTGAAGCACGATCGGCGAATCTTACGTCGGTGAATCGCGGGAGTCAAAGAAAATAGGGAAATACAAAGGGTCTGCCGGCGGCGGCCCGCTCTGACCCCGATCCGTGAGAGGTTCGGGGTCATTTCCCCTTAGTTCGTACCCACCCGATAATGATTCACAGCTAGACCCTGAGCCATCCCCGAAATCCTCTGCCCGCATAGTAAGATTCTGCGCCGTTGTGATACACAAAAACCGTTTCGAAGCGGCGATCACAAAACAGCGCGCCCCCCAGTTTTCTGATGGCAGCCGGTGTCTTCACCCAGCTCGAGGTTTTTACATCGAACTCGCCAAGTTTCTGCAGCTCGCGATATTGTTCCTCGGTCAGAAGTTCAACCCCCAAGGCAGCCGCCAAATCGAGAGCGTTGTTTTTTGGCTTCGCTTCTTTCCTTGAGTCGAGCGCCTCACGGTCGTAGCAGAGACTTCTGCGGCCCGTGGGGCTCTCCGCGGCGCAGTCGTAAAAAATGTACTCGCCGGTCTTTTTGTCGTGGCCCACCACGTCGGGCTCACCGCCCGTCCTCTCCATTTCGCTGAGTGACCACAGTTTTTCAGGCTTCGCTTCCAGCTTTGCCTGCACTTTGGCCCACTCAAGCCCCTGGTGGCGGTTGATGTGCTTCTCAAAGCGGGCCTGCAGTGCCTTGAGCATTTCTTCACGTTGCTTTTTGGAAAGACTTGCGTTTGACATAGGGTCCGATACCTTTCACGCCTTGGGAGCGGAGTACAACAGCTCAACAAATCCGTTCCTGTAGGCGACCACGTTCTTCAAATTCCAGCGCTGCTCGGTGGTGAGCCCGCCAAACAGCCGCAGTCCATCACCCAATAGAACGGGAGCAATGGTCAACCGAATTTCATCTACCAGGCCGAGCTCGAGAAAACGCTGGCACAGCATCGCCCCACCCACGAGCCAGATGTTGCGAAATCGAGGCGCGAGCTTCACTTCAACCAGCCCCTTGAGATCGCCCAAATAAAATTCGACGCTCTTTCTCGCCGATGACAATGGCCTTCCCGTCACCACCACCGTCGGAGTATCTCCGTAGGGCCAGCCCAGTTCCAGCGCATGTTCGTAAGCACGCGAACCTATGACGTAACAGTCGATGGTCTTGAGGAAGGCGGCAACTTCTTCCTCTGAAATGGAAATGCCGGTTTCGTAAACGCTGCCCGGGCTATCCAGCCAGGCGATGGTGTTGTCCTTCTTGGCGATAAACCCATCCAGGCTGGAAACCATGTGCAGCGTTACGCGTGAACCCTGGGAGTTTCCCTGGCTGTTCGGCATAGTTGGCCTTGGTCCCTTTCACGATTCTTGCGCCGTTTTTGGCGGCCAGTTGGGCGGTTCAATGCCGAACTGCTTCGCGTAATCCGCATTCAAACGCCGCCAGCCCTCGAAATTCATGGCCTGGGGGCCGGCGATGCGGCCGATGGGAGTTCCGCTGAGATAATGATCCAACACGTCGAAGCAAACCTGCCAACCCGCGGCGCCCATGGAGATGAAGCGGTGGCCGATGTTGATCCACAGCGTCAGGCGCGTGCCACCGGAGGAGGCTTCGAGCTCCCACTTCATATTGAAATCACCCCAGCTGTATTCCAGCAGCCGGGGAGCCTCGGCGCGCTTGACGGTGGTTTCAGTGATGCGCGGCCCGGGCGCGCCCACAGTGGTAAGCTTCACCGTGGCTCCGCCCATGCCCAGATTGCCATCTGCGTCGAAGGGCGCCCACTCGCGCAGCTGCGCCGGATCGGTAAGCGCCTGCCAGACTCTTTCTGGCGCGTGGCGCAGCTCGCGGACGAGAATGAGTGTCCACTTGTCTTCGCCCTTTGGCCCGCGCTCCTTTTGTACGCGCGCCAGGTTGGCGGGACCGGGTGTGTAGTGCTCGCGATTGATCATCAGTTTCCCGCCGCCTTACCAGCGCTTTAGCTCTGTAACCTGAATCAGATTACCGCAGGTGTCTTTCACCATGGCGATCTTGGAAGCGGTCACGTCAGTTGGCGGCATGGTGAACTCGGCGCCGCGGGCTTTCATGCGATCGTAATCGGCCTGCACGTCGTTGGTGAAAAACATGGCCGCGGGCTGGTTCTGCTGGAACAGCGCCCGCTGGTAGGCTTGGGCCGCCGGGTTGTTGTTGAGCGCCAGCTGCAGCTCCGTCCCCTCCGGGTCCTCGGCAGAGGCCACCGTAAGCCAGCGATAGGGCCCGTTGCTGAAATCGGACTTCTTCATAAAGCCCATCACCTCGGTATAGAAGCGCAGGGCCTTTTCCTGGTTGTCAACATAGACGCTGGTCAGTTTGATCTTCATTTCCTTTTCTCCATTTTCACTTTCGCGGCTTGCGCCGACGTGTGCTTTTCCTGTTCGTTGTGGTTGGTGATTTCTCGGCGGGAGGATTCATGCGGTTGAGGTAGCGTTCGAGAGCATCCACGTGCGCCGACCAGAAGCGGCGGAACTGGGCCAGCCAGGCATCCAGCTCGCGAAATGGTTCGGGTTTCAGCCGGTAGAGGCGGCGCTGCGCATCCACCGTCGATTCCACGAAACCGGCCTCGCGCAGCACCCGCAGGTGCTTGGACACGGCCGGCTGCGGCATACCAAGCCGGCGCTCGATCTCGCCCACCGACTGTTGGGACGAAACCAGCAAACTCAATATCGCTCGGCGGTTCGGCTCCGCAATGATTTCGAAGGCAGCTTCCATGCCTTGTATATACCCTAGTAGGTATATACGTGTCAAGGCATATAATGCGTCGCCGCGGATCTCCCGGTGCTCACCAGAATCGCGATGCACCCGGCTCTGCAAAAGCTTTGGCTGTCGCTAGTCCAATGCCGGACCCGGCGCCGGTCACGAAAGCATCAGTCAGTTCAGCCGTGAGTACAGTCGTTTCTTCGGGCTGCCGCCCATGCGCGACGTAAAGGCGCCCCGCGCCGCCAGTGCAGCCGGTTAAGAATTGCCTTCATTTTGCGGGTTGAGTTGCGGGCTGGAGTTTCCGGTGTCACGGCCGGTAACTCCTTGAAAGGAAATGGCGGGGACGACGGGACTCGAACCCGCGACCTCTGCCGTGACAGCAAGGAAGGAATTCGTAACTTATTGAAATCAGGAGCCCCGGATGGCCACTTTTGGAGCCCTGAGACACCCTTGACACCCCTTATTGCACCCTTATCGCACCCGCGTCCTCTGTCCAGCAAACCTCTGTCTAGACCTCTGCCTTAGGGCAAAGGTCGCAGGTTCTGTGAGGCTCCGAATTGGGTGCACCCAAACGGTACAAAACCGCAGAACACCGCCGGTGCCGCGTGTGTGGAACCATTTTCAGCCTCGGCCTCTGGCTTACGTTTCATACCGACGACGGGCGGAAGGACACGGATGCCCATTCCGCCCTTTTTCACTCGGCTCCCTGCTGGTTACACGTCGAGAAGCCACCCCCTAGCCGCAGCCAGCGAGGCACCTCCACAACTAGCGCTAGTCTAAGAACTACAATGGTTTCAATGGACTTTTTGGATTCGCCATGATTCGGATTGCGGCTGAAAATATCTACGTTCTGCGTAATTCGACCGGGAAACCCTTCACCGATCTGCTGGATCGGTTGATCCGCAGTTCCGCGCGCATCCTTGGTATTCCCGCTACGGCTGTCCTGGACAACCCCAGAGTCAACTACCCAGACGGAGGTGTGGACACCCAGGTAACTGAGGGCTGCTCTACCGATCCCGGGGGTTATTTCACCGAACGTACCGCGTGGCAGTACAAGGCTGTTGCGTTGAAGGATTTCACGGACAGCAAGGTGAAGGAAGAGATCAGCGGAGACAGTAAAGACTATGTGCGTAGCCTGCTTCAACAGGGGTATGCATACCGCATGTGCATTGCGGATGACGGGTCTGCTGAAAGGAAGACCGAGATTAAAGGCCTTCTGGATGCGGAGATCAAGAAGGTCAACTCCGCAGCGCCAGATGCGGTCGTGCTATTTGCGTCCGATGTGGTCGATTGGGTCAACGCATTCCCCGCTATTGCTGCGGAGATGCTGGGATCGACCCTGACGGAGTTTTTTCATTTTGCGACATGGCAAAACCGGGAACGGGCCGTGACCAAGAACTTCGTGACGACGCCGGAAACGGATGTCATTTTCGATAATGTTCGGCAGCACCTTGACTGGTCGAACAAAGCGGCCAGCCCACGGCTTACGATGTCCGGCGATGCCGGTGTGGGCAAGAGCCGTACAGCGTGTGAAGCAATCGCGGCGCTTCCTGAAATTGCCCCACTGACACTTTATACAGATGACGAAGACCACGCACTCGATGTAGCCCGCGCAGTCGCCAACGACCAGAATTTGTATGCAGTTCTTGTTGCCGACGAATGCCTGGACGCGACTGCGTTCCAACTAGCGAAGATCCTTCAGGGCACGCAACATCGGGTACGCCTCATCACCATTGACAACGCTTTAGAGCGCATGGACAGGACCGAGTTGCGGCTCAGTCGCATTGCAACTTCGACGGTGGAGAAAATTGTCGAGGCCAATTTCCCCGATATCGACCCCGGCCGCCGCTACCGCTATTGCGAGCTGGCAGAAGGCTACCTTCGTTTTGCCATCTTCCTATGTGACAACGACAGCCTGATCGTGCAGCAGGGGCATCTGGGAACGCTGTTAAGCGACACCAAGAGCTATCTCGGAACGCTTTTCGGGCGAGATGGCCCTTTCGAAGAGGCCGATTTCACTGCCCTAATGGTGATTTCATTGGTGCAGCGATGTGGGGTCATGGACAATGTTTTTGCAGAGCTCGAACAGCTTTGTGGCCTGGTGAAGCTCGATCCCAAAGAAGTACGGGAGCGCCTTCATCGTATGCAAAAGACCAACGGACTTGTGGCTCGGGCTGGGCGATATTTCTATGTCACCCCAACCCCGGTAGCGATGGTGTGCTTCCAAGCCGCCTGGTCTAAATGGGCGGAGCCTGACCCGAAGCCCTTTCTTGCAGGTTTCCCGGCAGACCTAGTTCCATCATTCCTCGCACGCATGGCCCGCGCTCCTGAGGAGGTCGGCAGCGTCGTCAACGCCTACTTTCGCAACTGGGCACTTTCCCGCGGGGGAGACATCTTTACCGATGCCCATGAGACTGAACAGCTCCTTCTTCTAGTGCGATCGTCTCCTGACGTGATGGTTCCCCGGCTCCATCAGATGGTGATGGCAGCTACGCCAGAACAGCTTGGCAAACGGTATGGGGGTGGACGCCGCCATCTGGTTACTGACGCGCTTGAAATCGCGTCGTTTCCCCAGTGGTTCTTCTTCGCAGAGGAGATCCTGTTCACATTGGCGCGCGATGAGTCGGAGCCCGACCTAGGCAACAATGCTACGAAGGTCTGGGCTGGCTTGTTTCCTATCATGTGCTTCGTTGCAACACCGTTCAATGAGCGTTTGAAGTTGCTCCGTGACCGTTTGGGCAGTCGTGATAGGCCAATAAGACTCCTCTGCATCGCCGCGCTGCAGAATGCGCTCGACGATCGTTCTATTCACCTCGTAAGCGGCCAGCCCTATGGAAACCGGATTGCTCCAACCCCGTGGCGTCCGAAGACGTATGGGGAGCTCTACGATTACATGAAAG
>DATIYF010000038.1:0-35064 GCA_035517775.1 Terriglobales bacterium | reverse complement strand
CGTACTGTTCGAGAATCTCAAGCGCGTGAAGGCCTGGGTTCCGATTGACGGCACCTACGATCTGGGCTCGGGGCCGCGCCTGACCATGGAAGAGCAGGAGGCGGCCTATCCGCTTTCGCGCTGCATTTCCTGCTGCTGCTGTATGGAGGTCTGCCCGCAATTCAATGAAGACACCGGCTTCGTGGGCGCGGCCACCATTTCTCAGGTGCGGCTGTTCAATACCCATCCCACCGGCTCTGCCCTCAAGCGCGAGCGGCTTTCGGCGCTGATGGGCGATGGCGGCATTCAGGAATGCGGCTACGCGCAGAACTGCGTCGAGGCCTGCCCCAAGGACATTCCCCTCACCCGCTCTATCTCAGAGGTCAGCGGCCAGGTGACGCGCCAGGCTGTGGGCGATCTTTTCCGAACTTAGCCTGCTCCGAACTTAAGAAGACGAGGGTCTTCGGGCCTCAAGGCCCTCGGGATGAGACCAGCACTTCTCGCCGTACCACTGCAGAAATTTTCGGAAAGCAGCGCCGCGGTGGCTGTAGCCGGCCTTTTCTTCCGCGGTCAATTCGGCGAAGGCCTTCTGAATCGGCGGGAAATAAAACAGCGGATCGTAACCAAATCCATTTGAGCCGCGAGGCGCTTCCAGAATGATCCCTTCGGCAGCGCCGGTAAATATCGCCAGCGTCTTGCCGGCGCGGGCGGCCGCCAGTACGCAGACGAAGCGGCCGGTGCGCTTTTCCGCAGGCACGCCCTGAAGCTCCCTCAACACCCGCGCGTTATTGGCTTCGTCGCCGGTGTTGTTTTCGGCTTTGTGTGGTTCATCGGCGGCATAGCGGGCCGAGTGCACGCCGGGCGCGCCGCCCAGCGCGTCCACCACCAGGCCAGAGTCATCGGCCAGCACCATCTCTCCCGGAGCGTGCAAGCTATAGGCCTCAGCCTTTTTGCGGGCGTTGGCCTCGAAGGTAAGGCCGTCCTCCATGACCGGAGGCAGAGAAGAGAAACCGGGGAGCGCGGCAACCTCAACGCCATGAACAGCGGCCGCGCCCCGAAAGTCGCGCAGTTTGCCGGGATTGGAGGTCGCAATCAGAATGCGTGGCATGATCGGGAAACACAAAAACTAACCAGAGAGGGCACGGAGGTCGCGGAGGACGAAAACCCGCGGCATTCAGTTTTCTTCTGGCCTTCGTCTGCGGCCCACGGCCACCCATCCGCCCAACGCCAGCAAGGCCGCTAAAGAGACCCAGCCGCCGGCGGTTCGATCCCAGGTGCGCGAGAAGTTCACTTGCACCAGATTCTCCCCCGCTTGGACGGGAATCACCATCTGGCCACCGCCGTTGCGGCTCTGAGCGGCCACCACCCGGCCGTTCACCGTTACCTTCCAGGCCGGATAGTTGAAAAGATGCAACACCAGGTTGCCGGGCGCGCTCACCGTGGCCAGAACTATTTTTTTCTGGGCCCGCCAGCGCAGCACGTGAATCTGGTCGTTGCCGCTGCCGGCATAGGTCAAGTGGCGCGGATTGTGGTCGGTCTGGTCAAGATCGGCGCTTTTGGGAAGATATTCGTCTGTGCCTTCGTATCCTGCGCCGGTCACGATGTTGTCTTGTAATTCTGCGACGTCGGCGGCGGAGTCCCACCATGGCGGCAAGACCCGCCATCCGGCAAAGAGCAGGGCCGCCAGCAACACCGCCGCCGCCACGGCGCGAGCACTCCAGCGCCGCCAGCTCACGGTGGCTAGAAGAGCGAAGACCACGTTCATGCCTACCAGCCAGCGCCAGGGAAATTGCATGAAGCGAAGCTTGGGCAGAGTGTTCCAGATGAAACCGGAAAAGGGCAGCATCAGCAGCACGCACAGGCCGCCCCAGAGCGCCAGCAGCCACCAGGCGGTGGGCAGCCGGCGCCGCCATCGCCGCCAGCAGAAGACGGTCAGCGCCAGCACGATAATCTGTGCCGCGGCCACAAGCGAAACCAGCAGGTTGAACTGGTGGTGGGCGACATCGGGCGCCTGGGAAAACAGAAAATTATCCTGCGGGCGCACGCCCGGGGAAATGGCCTGAAAAATATCCACCCACTTCTGCTCGTAGGCGGCGGGTAGAAGATAAAACGCGGCCAAGCCCATGCCGGCGATCAAGCCGAATGCGCCGTAGGCAAGCGCGCGCCACGAGCGCCAGGCGAAGCCAGCCGCCAGCAGCAGCAGAACCAGAGAATAGTTCACCATGACTCCGGCCGGGGCGTCGCTCAACCAGGCGGCCGCGACCACCAGCGCCAGAGCCGCGGCAGTTTCCCTGCGCCGGGGGGGCGCGTCACTTTCCAGCCGCAAGACCAGAAGCAAGACCAGAGGCAAGAGCGCGGCCGCGAGCAGTTCAGCGAAGGCGCTGCGCCAGTACACGATCAGAATGCTGTATGGATTGGCGGCGTAAAGAGCGGCGGCAAAAACCGCGTCGCGGGCGCTCAGCCAGCGCCGCGCCAGCAGAAACATCGAGCCGCCGGCGAAGACCAGGGCGAGCCAGATGAAGGCGCCCGGCACCACCTTCCATGGCAGCACCAAGCCCAACCCCGCGCCCATGAGCCAGGAAAGTGGAGGATAGAAGATGAACCGCGGCTCGCCATAGCCGTAATTGGCCCCCTCCGCCCAGCGCGGATAAAAGACGCCCGCGCGCCACTGCTGATTGACCTCCATCCACGAGTTGAGGTGAAACTCGAAGTCGTGGCCCGAGGGGTTGCCGCGAAAAAAGAAGGGCGCAATCACCACCAGGGCAACCAGGGCGATCACCAGCAAGGGCCACGGCCCCAGCGGCCGCGCAAACACGCCCGCGGCCTCCGGCAGGTCGCAGGACGCAGATACGCTCTTCTCCGTCTGTTCGGTGGTCAGAGCGAATTCCCCCCCGAGCCCAGGAACCCTGGTCTGGCTGTGCCTTGCGCCCACCAAGATACAGCAACTCCGGGCCCCCGGCACCGCCTTGTATATACTCAAGCAGCAGCACGCGCCTTGGGCGCCCCGCTTTTGAGTCACTAGAGGGAATGAATGGTTGTTAAACGAGCGCTAGCCGGTCTAGTCTTGATCGCAGGATTCGGTTTGGGATTTTTCGGGCAGGCCGCAGATGTATCTGCCGAGGCGGCCGCCGCCTTTGCCCCTCTGCAGCAGTGGAAGTCGGCGGTCGCCAGTTCCGATGCCCCGGCATTGAAGATGCTTTACAGCAGCGACCCTCCCGCCCACATCGTCACTACGAGCGGCGACTCCGATGTCGCTTCCGACGTTGCCTTCTGGACCGGCCTGGGCGCCCACGAGGTCAGGCTCGAGATGGTGCAATTCAGCGCGCCGCAGCCGGCTCTGCGGCAGGTGATCTTTCAGACCCAGTTTCGCTCTCCTGCGGTTTTTGGCGGCCACGTCTCCTATGTCGCGGAGGCGCAACTCTGGCAGCAGCAAAATGGGCAGTGGAAACTGGTGGCCGCCCAGCACGGCAATCCCGCCCGGCTGGAGCAACCGGTTTCCATGAATAAGGAGATATACCCCGAGGAGGCCGACGCCCACGCGCAGATTCGCGACGCGCTGGCGAGGGCAAAACAAGGCCATAAGCGGGTCATTCTGGTCTTCGGCGCCAACTGGTGCTTCGACTGCCATGTGCTCGACCTGGCCTTTCACCGGCCTGACATAGCGCCCCTGGTGGAGCACGGCTTTGAGGTGGTGCACGTGGACGTAGGCCGGGGAGATAAGAACCAGGACCTGATGAACCAGTATGACGTTCCCATGAAGCGGGGAATTCCCGGGCTGGCGGTGCTGGAGAGCAGCGGCAAGCTGCTCTACAGCCAGACCCAGGGGCAGTTTGAGAATGCCCGCGCTCTCTCCCCCGAAGACTTGCTGCAATTTCTCCGCAAGTGGAGCCCCAAGGCGGAATAGCCGGGCCGCCGCCCAGGCCGTCATTCCTGTGCAAGGCGGCGGAGAATCTTCATCAGAAATTCATCCCGCTGCAATTTACCGGTCGCGTGAAGCGGCTAGTCTCGGCTTCATAACGAGGTGGAACCAAGCCCGAAAGGGCGCCGAGGCCCGCACGAGAGACGGCGTGCGGGCCTTTCGCATATCGGTTCTCTTGCAGGAAAGCGGTGAATCTCAGGCGCCGACCGGCGCGCCGCGCTGCTGGGAAAGCTGCTGCAGAAATTCTTCCTGGCTCAAGCTCTCGTGATTGCGCAACAGATCGAGCAAAGGGTCCTCAAACTCCGAAGTGGCGGGTTGCGCTTGCGGCGAATCCTGCCGGGTGGAGAGAGCATGCGGCGTGACCCTCAGCTCGATGTCCAGCCCCGGGCGGCTGGCGAGAAATTCGATGAACTGCCGCACCTGCTCACGCTCCTGCGGCGTACTCGAAGCGAACTCGATGCCCATGCCGAAACCGGGGTGCATCACGCGCACCATTCCCAGCGCCCGCGCCTCCATGTCGTCCGCCTTCAGACGCAGCTCAACGCTGGAGCGCTCGGGAAGGGGCGACTCGGTTTCGATGTAGCAGGCTCCCAGGCTCAGGTCGCTCAGTTTGCAGGCGGTGAGCGCCTCCAGCTCCTCGGGCGGAATGGCGGCGGCGTTGGCCCTCACCCAGGTTTGCAGGGTGTTGCGCGCGGCGTCGGGAAGGCTGACGAACCGTAAGCCCGATTGTCCGTTGGGGTTGGCCCAAACCACTTCAGAGCGGGCCTGGATCGGCGCCTGCACCCGCGGCAAAGCAAACTGCAGATCAATGGCAGCCGAAGGGCAAAGCGGTTGCGCCGCCAGCACTTCCAGACCGGTTTCGCTTACATCGAGCAGGATCCCTTCCGTCTCCGGCCCTTTCAGCACTCGCAGCCGCACCGGAACCTGCACCGGAACCCGCAGGGCGCGCCGGCGCTCCCGCTTGATCAACGCCGTGGCCGCGCGCAAGCTGGCCTGGGCCTGCTCGGGAGAAATCGGCTTGTACAAAACGAAGTTGGCGCCGCTGCCAAAGACGCTGCGTACCTGCGTCTTATCGGTCAGCAGAGCCACTGCGACCGGAGTTCGGGATGAAGCCTTGCCGGCATTTTGCAGAGTGAGCGCGGCGGGCTGCGGCTGGTCGAAATCGAGCACCACGGCGTCAAACTTCTGCTCGGCGAGGTGGCCGGCTGCCTCGGCATAACCGCAGCACTCGACGGCCATGCCAAAGCCCGCCAACACCGGCGAAAGCACCGCCGTTGCCGCGCTATCGGTCGAAACCACCAGTGCGTGAAACTTCATAGGTTGGGCTCGAAGAGAAAGTCAGGCCTTAGGGCCAGCGCGGAGCCCGCGGCCGGGCAGACGATTCCGCCGAGCTCGCGCCCGCAGAGGCGGCCGCCATGCTGGAGGATGCGCTGGCCATTGCCGGAGCGCTAACCGCTGTGCCGGCCGGCTGCGATGCCTCTTCATCCACTTCGCCAAGCACCGGATTTTCGTCTTCCTCGTCGCCCTCCGCCAGCAGCGCGGAGACTTCCTGCAACTTCCGCTCCGCATCTTCCAGCAACTGGACTTCTTTGGCCAACTGCGCCATTTGTGCCCGTTTACGCCGCAAGACCTGGTGAATATCTTTCATAACGTCCTCTCTGGGCGAGTTTTAAGGATGGAGCCCAGAGGCGTCAACGGCAAAGCCCTGCGCATGATTACGGCCGTAACCTGTTGCAGATGCAGGCGCGGTTACCCTCCCGGCAGAAAAGGCGGCAAACCAGGAAAGGTTGGTGCCAAATAGTCGGCGCGCTTAGGTTGCCTGCACGCGAAGGCGCGCTGCTTGTTGATTTCCCCGGCCAAATGGCTACCTCGTGCCACTCTCTGGCACCATCGTGGCATTTACGGCAAGGCCGGGGGAAAGTAATCTTGCAATCGAGCAGTTCTGGGGGAGGGCTGTTCGGGCGTCTCCTGAACCGAAAGGTTCAGGGACGCTTCTTAATTTTTGGGGGCAAATTTTCCGGGCGACCCCCGCCACCGGCCTTGTTCCTCTGCTTACTTGCCTGCTGCCTGCTCCTGCGTCTTCTCTTTCTCCTTTGCTGGCCCGGGCACGAAGATTCTTACCTTGTCTTCGAGCGCGCCTTTTTCCTGAAAACTCTTGAGCTTGAGCAGAAGAGGCATGGTGACCTCCTGGCCCACGCTGACCACCAGCGTACCGTCGGCGGCGCGGACCTCCTGATCGAGAATCATCCCCGTGGTCAGCTCATCCAGGCGGCAGAGGCGCGTCTCCCGGTCTTGCTTTTCCGGCTCCAGTTCCACCAGGGCGCGAAAAATCCTCGGATCCAACCCTTTGAACTGGCGCGCGGCGTTATGGGCAGCTTCCGTGCGCGAAAAACCCCGGCCCAGAAATTCGTCGAAGGCCAGCGCCGCCTGCAGAATCTCCGCCCCCAGCCGCATGTCGGCCATCTCGCGGTCGGCCACGTCGCCTTCCACCGAAATGGACTTGTTCTGGTGCGCGATCATCCAGGCGATGGGCTCCAGGCGTGGGATGTTGCGCAGCAGATCGTGGGCCACGGTAGGATGCATGGCGTAGTGCTGCTCCTCCTCGGGAGAAAGCTTCTGGCCCGAATAAACTGCCTGCACCGTCTCGGGATGCAGAGTGACGCAGCCCAGCTGCGACATCATGGCCGCGATCTCGAAACGCCAGGGATGGGGCAAGGCCAGGGCTTCGGCGATGTGGCTCATATAGCGGCGCAGACGCAAGGCGCGGCCGAAAGCGGCGGGGTTCACCAGGCTGAGCACCTCGGTAAGCACGCGAATGCTTCCACTCAGGGTCCGCTCCAGCAACTCCTTTTCTGCCGTCACCAGGCGGTATTGCACTAATCCCGCCGTCAGCGTCCTCGCCATGGCTTCTTTGCTGCAGGGTTTGGTCAGAAAGCGGAAGATGCTGCCTTCATTCACGGCTTGCATCGCGGTCTCGAGATCGGCATTGCCGGTCAGCATGATGCGGATGGTCTCCGGAGCCAGAGTCTTCAGTCTGCTCAGCAATTGCACGCCGTCCATCTCCGGCATGCGCATGTCAGAGACGACTATGGCAAAAGGCCCGCGGGTCTCAAACGCGATCAAGGCGCTGTGCCCGCCGACCGCGGTATCGGTCCGAAACTCGTTGCGCAAAAGGCGCTGGTAGCCCTGAAGGATGGACGGTTCATCATCCACCAGCAGGATCTTTTCAGGCATGGCTCTCTCCTTTGGCGTCCAGGTCCTGGCAGACGGCTGCCCAGAGGGAGACGCGGTCTCCCAGCCCGGCGGCCTGGAATAATTCCGTCTCCAGCGAGGGCTTCTCTCCCAGCGCGGCGTAGGTGTGAATGCGGTGGTCATAGTAGTCGGCGGCGTGCACCGCCAACAGGGGAGAGAAGCCCGTGGGTTGCGCCTGGGCCGGCTCATGATGCCAGGCCACCGCCTCCACCACGGCATGCGGCAGACCCCACAGCCCGAGCAGGTAGGCGCCCACCGCTGCGTGGGTGCAACCGAAGGCTTCTTGCTCGATGGTCGAGATGCAGGCGCTTTGCTCGCTTCGCTGGCGCAGCACGCGCTCGTATTCGGCGCCGCAAGACGAGGCCAGCACCAGCCGGCCCACGTCGTGCAGCAGCCCGGCGGTAAAAGCATCCTCTTCCATGCTGCGCTGCACCGACTGGCTGCGAGCGATGGCGCGGGCGAAGGCGGCGGTGGCGAAGCTATGGTCCCAGAGAAAAGTCAGCTCCCCCTGCTGCTCCCCTTTGAAGGCGGCAAATACGTGCATGGAGAGAACCAGGGCCTTGATATTGTCAATGCCGATCAGGGCTGCTGCCTGTTGCGGGTTCGAGACCTGGCAGGGAAGCCCGAAGAAGGCCGAGTTCACCAGTTGCAGGACCTTGGTGGCCATGCCCATGTCCCGCGAAATGATTTCGCCGACCTTGGAAATCGGGGTCTCGGGATCGCGCAGCGCACTGGTAATGGCCACGTAAAGCGATGGCAGGCTGGGCACGGTTTCCATCCGGCCGACTACTTCCTTAAGGCGGGGATTTTCCAGCAAGTCCCGCAGCGCGAAGGCTCGAGCCAGCTTCTGCTTGAGATCCTCGACATCGCAGGGCTTGGAAAGATACTGATGGGTGGGTCCCACCGAGCGCAAAATGGTCTCCCGGTCCGACTGCCCCGAGAGCACCATGCGCACCATGCGGGGGAAGCGGCTTTTGACCTCCTCCAATAATTGCGCCCCATCCATGCCCGGCATGCGCATATCGGTGATGACCACGTCGAAAGGGCTGCGCCCCATCATCTCCAGGGCTTCGGGGCCGCTGTTGGCAAATTCCATCTCCCACTCGTGCCGCGCCGAGCGCAGGCTGCGCTGGATGCCCTGCAGCACCAGGGGCTCGTCGTCCACGAAGAGGATGCGCTTGCTCACGGCGGAGTGCTCCCGGTCTCCAGCGGCAGGCGGAGAAAAAAGGTGGTGCCCCGGCCGACCTCGGTCTCAAACCACAGTTGCCCTTGATGGCGCTTCACGATCACGGAGTGGGCCAGGGCCAGGCCCTGCCCGGTGCCTTTGCCCATGGGTTTGGTGGTGAAGAAAGGCTCGAAGATTCGGGAGCGAATCTCGGGTGCGATGCCGGTGCCGGTATCGGTAACCGAAACTTCCGCCCACTCGCCCTCCCGCCGGGTGGTGATGGTGAGGATGCCTTTGCGCGCTTCCTCGCCAATGGCCGCGGCAACGGCGTGAGCGGCATTGATGATCAGGTTCAGCATCACCTGGTTGAATTCCCCGATCAGGCAGGGCACCAGCGGCAGTTCTTCGTCGAAACGGGTGACCACGTCGGCGCAATATTTCCACTCGTGCCGCGCCACCGTGATGGTGGTCTCGATGGCGCGGTTGAGATTCACCGCCCGCTTTTCCTCGGTCCCAGGATGCGAGAACTCCTTCATGCCGCGAACGATCTTGCTCACCCGCTGCAAGCCTTCGAGCGATTGGTCAATGGCGTGGGGAATCTCTTTCAATAAGTAATCGAAGTCGCACCTCTGGTAGAGCTCAACAAATTCCTGCAGCGCCTGCGGAGTTGCCGTGCCGGCGCTCGCCTGCCGCTGCAGGTTGCCGCAGAACTGCAGAAAACCAGCCAGCGGCTGCCAGGAATCTTTGAGAAAGCGGGTGTTGTCGCCCACGTATTGCGTGGGCGTGTTGATCTCGTGGGCAATGCCGGCGGCCAGCTGGCCGATGGCTTCCAGTTTCTGCGCCTGCCGCAACTGGTCTTCCAGCACTTTGCGCTCGGTCACGTCGGTTCCGGTGAGGATGAACGAAGCCGGCTCGCCTTCCTCGGAAGGCAGGCGGCGAACCACGACGCCCAGGAAGCGCACCTGGCCCTCGCGCTCGTATGCCAGGTCTTCGGAGCGATAGGAGCGAGGCGAATTGAGCCAGCGGGCCACTTCTGCAGCCATCTCCGGGTGCAGCCATTGAATGCCGCAGTCGAGAATCTTGCGGCCGAGCACCGCCTCCGGGCTCAGGCCTAAGGTGAGGACGGCGGTGCGGTTCCAGCGCGTAATCTGCCCTTCGGCATCCAGGCCGATCACGATGGAAGGGATGGAGTTGAGAAACAGCTCGGTTTCCGCGTGCGCTGCCTGCAGTTTCTTTTCCGCCAGAATGCGCTCATCCACCACCCGGGCCACCACGATGAAGCCTTCGGGGGCGCCGCTGGCCGCGCGCACAAGCGTGCCGCAAGCTTCCAGATGCCGCCAGCTTCCGTTCTTGTGCCGGTAACGAACCGTCAGGGTGCGGGCCTGGCCCGCGCTGACTACGCTGGAGGCGGCAATATCCACGTGCGGCAGGTCTTCGGGATGAATGATCTCGCGGGCATTGGCGCCAATGAGTTCCTGGATGGGGTAGCCCAGGGCGGCCGTTACCGAGGGGCTGGCGTAGCGCCAGTTGTAGTCGAGGTCGCACACCAGAATCAGGTCTTCGGCGTTATCGGTGATGGCTTGCAGCAGGGCTGCACTCTGCCGCAGCGCCTCTTCCGCCTGCTTGCGCTTGCTGATGTTCTGCACTTGGACTACGAGATGGACCGGGTGAGACTCGGTATCGAGAATCGCCGAAAGGGTGAGCGCTCCCCAGGCCAGCTCCTGGTTGCGGGTCAGGAAGCGGCGCTCGAACTCGCCTTTGAGATGCCCTTCCGCCAGGAATTGTTCCAGCACGGCTCGTAGCGGGCGCGCTTCTTCAGGATGATCAAAGCGAAACAGTTCCATGCCTTTCAGCTCGGCCGCGGAATAGCCGGAATAGCCGAAGAACTCGCACAGGGCCGGATTCACTTGCAGAAACTCACCCCCGGAGCTGATCAATCCCATCCCCGCGCCGGCGTATTCGAAGGCGCTGTGAAAGCGTTCTTCGCTCTCCCGCAGAGCGCGCTCCAGAATGATCTGCGCGCCGATCTGCAGGCGCAGGCGCAGCTCGCGCACATCCACCGGCTTGTACATGCAATCGTCGGCCCCGGCTTCCAGCCCTACCACGCGGTCGTTCTGCTGGTTCCAGGCGGTCAGCAGGATGATGTAGCTGTTGCGCGGCCCTTGGAACCGCTGCAGGCGGCGGCAGATTTCCAGGCCGCTGATATCGGGCATGGTCCAGTCGAGCACGGCAAGTTTGGGAGGATCGCTCGCTTGCAGCAGCTCCAGCGCCTGGCTGCCCTGGCTGACGGCCACCACCTCGTATCCGGTTTTGGCCAGCAGGTCGCGGATGTGGACCAGGCTGACCTTATCCGCCGCCAGCAACACTTGTGCCGGGCGCGCTGCAGCGCTTGCTTGGGCAGCCGTAGCCATGGCTATTCATTGGCAAAATCGGCGGGGACAGGGATTTGCTTTAGAACTGGTAACTGAGAACTGGGTTCTGACTGATTTCCTGGGCGGAGGGTGATTTGCCCTCAGCATGCCGCATTAGGTTTCTCTGGTTTGTATCGCCCTCTGCAGCCCTGGCCTGCGGTGGCGGCTTTGGCCGCGCCCTCTATTCTCAAGGTATAATCGAAGCCTGCCCAGGAACGCGCCCTTAGCTCAGTTGGATAGAGCGTCTGGCTACGAACCAGAAGGTCGGGAGTTCGAATCTCTCAGGGCGCGCCATACCATGAGATCCCTCGGCTGCGCCTTGGCTCACGCCCGCAAAACGCCTCAAGTTCGAATCTCTCAGGGCGCGCCATATTGTTCCACGATATTGCAAAACGCCACCAGGCCTCCGTCGCAGAGACGTAAGCTGCGTCTCCGGGTAACTCTGCTCAATTCGCTCAATGCGGAAGCGTGGGGCCTCAGCCGCACGGATCGTCATCCAAATTTTCGACGACGCGCTTTAGCGCCTGGGGCATTGCGCCTCATCGGCGCCTGACTCAATGTGCCTTGCTGATGGCACGGCTGAAGCCGTGCCCTTCCACGGTGGCGCAAACGGCAGGGATAGCTCCCGTCACCCAATCCGCTCAGTCGGGGAAGCGTGGGGCTTCAGCCCCACGGATCGCCATCCAGATTTTCGGCCACGCGCTTCAGCGCCTCGCTTCAGGATGGCGGTGTGCGACTTTCGCACAGCCCGTAATTTCGCGTTTACCGCTTTTGGGGTACCTGGAGGCCGGAAAAATCAAATCCGCTTGTGCGACCTTCGCACAGCCCCTAATTTCGATCTTCCCAATTTGGGAAAGAGGCCCGGCGGCGGCAACTCGGAGCTGCCATTGAAAGTAAAGCAGTTAGTTGAATCCCGAGGGCGAATGCTCTACGCTGCCTTCTTCGCCCCTTCCTTCAGAAGGCCGAGGCGCACCAGGCTTTCAGCAGTAGCGACGATGGCCTCTTCATTCGAGCGCGGAAACCAGCCGAGTAGGCGGCAGGCCTTTTCGCTGCTGGCATTCTTAACCTTGCCCAGTTCAGGCAGAATCAGCTTCACCGCCGGATCGCGCAGCGCCGCCAGGCGCACCAGCCAGTCGGGCAGTTGGCGGGTGGGCACGCGCCGGGCGGCCTCTCCCAGGCGGCGCTTCAGCACGCGGGCAATTTCGAGCATGGTCAGGAAATCTCCGGAGACGGCGAGAAAGCGCTCGCCTTTGGCGGCCGGGTGAGTCATGGCGAGCAGATGCAGGGCGGCGACGTCGCGCACATCTACCACGCCGAAATAGAGGCGAGGCGTGCCCGGTACCGCGCCCACCATTAGCCGCTGCACCAGCAGGATGGAAGTCGAGTAATCCGGGCCAAGCACCGGCCCGAAGACGCCGACTGGATTGACCACCGAGAGCTCCAGGTCCTTGCCCTCGCGGGCCATGAAATCCCAGGCGGCGCGCTCGGCCAGGGTCTTGGATTTTGGGTAGGCGGTCATATCCTCGCCATCGAGATTGGACCAGTCGGCTTCGGTAAAGGGCGTGGCGCGCTGCTTGTGCCCGTAGCCGATGGCGGCGAACGAAGAAGTCATCACGACCCGCTTGACGCCCGCATCGCGGGCGGCGCGCAGCACCCGCAATGTGCCTTCGCGCGCGGGAATAATCAGATCATCCTCATGCTTGGGGAGGCTGGGGGGAAGCGGCGAGGCCACGTGCAGTACGTAGTCGCAGCCGGCGATGGCTTCCTGCCAGCCGGCATCATTTTCCAGATCGGCGGCAAAGAACGACACGCGCCCGCCCGGCTCGGCGCCGCCTTCTTTCAGCATGGCGCGAACGTCGCCCTCGCGCTTCAGACTGCGTACGGTAGTGCGCACTTCATGACCCGCAGCCAGAAGCTGCAGGATGCATTGACTGCCGATGAATCCCGAACCGCCGGTTACCAGAACTGTGCTCATGGGCGCATCCTTTGCCGTGCTCTGTGATTCGATTCCCACTTTCGGCGGGGAGATTCGCCGAGATGTCTGGGACCACAGGCTTCTCGCCCGCGCTCGGATGCGAGATAGAACTGCGCGAGCGCCCACAGTAACCTGTCCGCCGAGGTGTCCCGTTGCCTTCCCGAAATGGAACTAGTGAGCGAATCCTGGCATCACTTCGGCCTCCCATTTGCCTGCCAATGTTACCAACGTAAATCTTTCTCGCTGGCTGGCAATTCCTACCGACCCAGGGCTTCCACCGGGCCTGTAGTTTCAACACGTTAGGATTGGCAGAGGGGATGCAAAAAGGAAAGCCAGACGAAGTGGCGCGCAACGGGGCGCTTTAGAGAATGACTTCGGCCAGAGGTTTTCTTGGGCGCCCCTTGCTTTTTCCGCAGATCTCGTAACCCCGAGTTGCAGTAGCAGCCCTGCCAGCCTTCCCCCAAAATTAGCTCCCAGGCAGGGCTACGCCATTACCAGTCTTTGCAGCAAATCCACGCCTGCGCGCCGCAGCAAACCGGCAATTACCGGCTCTTTCAAACGGGAAGCGTCAAACTCCACGCGCACAATGCGCGCCTGCTCATCCAGGCTGAGGCGGCGGACGCCATAGACCTCGCGCACAGCATCGAGAGCGCGCAGAGCGGGGGCGGTGAGCGCAGAGCCGTAGCGATAGCTGACCTCCAACTGGGTCATCGTGGGATTCTCCTTCGCTCATAAGATACAACAGCGCGGTTGCACCCGAGGAGAGCTGATCGCCATCTATCTGGCAGGGGAAGAGTCTGCGGCTTTCCTTTTGCCGCTAAGAGGCTTTGCCCACTGTGTTTTCCGCGTACACTGATCAGGAGGGAGATGCCAGAGTCGAAAGAATCGGCTGCGGGAGTGAAAGATCCGGTCTGCGGCATGACCGTGGATCCTGCCACAGCCAGGGCCAGCCTTACCCACAGCGGCAGCACCTACTACTTCTGCTGCCCAGGCTGCCGGGAGAAATTTCAGGCGAATCCCCAGCAATATATGGGGAAGCCGGCCGCGCCGGCTTCGGGGCTGGTGACCCTGGATGCGCAGCCCGCGGGCGCCAGCCTGCATGCGGCAAACGCGCAAGCATCTTCTTCCAATGACAGCCTCAGCCCGCCGGCCACCGCTTCCGCATACGTCTGTCCCATGTGCCCGGAAGTGCGCGCGGCCAAGCCCGGCCCCTGCCCGAAATGCGGCATGGCGCTCGAGCCTGAGATGCCGGCGGCAAGCCGCATGGAGTACACCTGCCCCATGCATCCGGAGATCGTGCGGCCGGGGCCGGGTTCGTGCCCGATTTGCGGCATGGCGCTCGAGCCGCGCACGGTCACTGCCAGCGAAGAGGAGAATCCCGAGCTGCGCAGCATGACGGGGCGCTTCTGGGTAAGTGTTGTCCTGACCACCCCGCTGCTGGCCGCGGCCATGGCCGATATGCTGCCGGGCAAGCCGGTGGAGCATCTTCTGCCCGGCGGCTGGCTGCCCTGGGTCGAACTGATACTAGCGACGCCGGTTGTGCTCTGGGGCGGCTGGCCGTTCTTTCAGCGGGGATGGGCATCCATTGTCAACCGCTCCACCAACATGTTCACCCTGATCGCCATGGGCACCGGCGTGGCCTATGTATTCAGCCTGATTGCGACTTTGTTCCCGCAGATTTTTCCCGCGAGCTTCCGGGCGATCAACGGCAAGCCGCCGGTCTATTACGAAGCGGCGGCCACCATCACCGTGCTCGTGCTTCTCGGCCAGGTGCTCGAACTTCGCGCGCGAAGTCACACCGGCGCGGCGATTCGCGCCCTGTTGAATCTCTCGCCGAAGACCGCCCGAGTCTTGCGAGATGGAAGAGAAGAAGACCTTCCACTCGAAAGCGTGCAGCCGGGCGATCGCCTGCGGGTGCGGCCGGGGGAAAAAGTACCCGTGGATGGCGTGGTGGTGGAAGGGAACAGCTGGCTGGATGAATCCATGATTACCGGCGAATCCATGCCGGTGCAGAAAAGCGCGGGCATGTGGGTGATCGGGGCGACGGTCAATGGCACGGGCTCGTTCGTGATGCGCGCCGAGCGCGTAGGCAGTGAAACCATGCTGGCGCGGATTGTGCAGCTGGTAGGCCAGGCGCAGCGCAGCCGGGCGCCCATCCAGCGGCTGGCCGACCGGGTGGCGGCATGGTTTGTGCCGGCGGTGATTGGCATTGCGCTGCTCACGTTTGTTGTTTGGGCGCTCTTCGGGCCGCAGCCGCGGCTGGCGCACGCGCTGGTGAATGCGGTTGCCGTATTGATCATCGCCTGCCCGTGTGCCCTGGGACTGGCGACACCCATGGCAATCATGGTTGGCACGGGGCGGGGAGCCGCGGCGGGCGTGCTGATCAGGAATGCCGAGGCGCTGGAGACCCTCGAAAAGGTGGACGCCCTGGTGGTGGATAAAACCGGTACCCTGACCGAAGGCAAACCCAAGGTGGTTTCGTTGACCGCGGCAGAAGGATGGGGAGAAAGCGAATGGTTGCGGCTGGCGGCTGGCGTGGAGCAGGGGAGCGAACATCCGCTGGCGGCGGCGCTGGTGGCGGCCGCACAGGAGCGGGGACTGAGCCTTCCCCCGGCGAGCGCATTTGAATCCCTCACGGGGCGCGGCGTTCAGGGGAAGGTGGAAGGCCACGCGGTTGCCGCGGGAAACGAAGCCTTCATGAAAGAGCTGAGCGTTGCGCTCGCAGATCTTTCGCCGCGCGCGGATGAACTGCGCCGGCGAGGGCAAACGGTGGTTTTTGTCAGTATAGACAGCAAGGCGGCGGGGCTGGCGGGCATTACGGATCCGGTGAAGGCCTCCACGCCGCAAGCGATTCGCGATCTGAAGGCGGAGGGGCTCCGGGTAGTGATGCTGACCGGCGATAGCAGGGCAACGGCCGAAACCATTGCGGCCGGCCTGGGCATAGACGAATTCGAAGCCGAGGTGCTGCCAGAGAGTAAAGCGGCTGCGGTGCAGCGCCTGCAAGGGCAGGGCAGGAAGGTCGCCATGGCAGGTGACGGCATCAACGACGCGCCGGCGCTGGCGCAGGCTGATGTGGGCATCGCCATGGGCACGGGTACGGACGTCGCCATGGAGAGTGGGGGTGTAACCCTGGTGAAGGGCGATCTGGCCGGCATTGTGCGGGCGCGACGCCTGAGCCGCGCTACCATGGGCAACATCCGGCAGAATCTTTTTTTTGCTTTTATCTACAACTCGCTGGGGGTGCCGATTGCGGCCGGTGTGTTGTATCCCTTCTTTGGCTTACTGCTCAGCCCAGTTCTGGCGGCGGCGGCCATGAGCTTCAGTTCGGTTTCTGTGATCGCCAATTCTCTGCGCTTGCGGAAGGTCAAGCTGTGAGGTGTTGCGGTTGACGTTTGTCGCCTTGTCCTCTGATTTGGGCTATGTCCTTCGGCACCTGCGCTGTAATTGACACTGCTTCCGCCCAAGCCCCACAATTGGCTTACGTTCAACCCATTCCCTGGAGGAGCCCTATGGCGGAGGAAAGCGGGCCGGACCCTGTGCTGCAGAGCGGAAGCGAGAGCAATACCGGAAAGTGGATTTTGGTGGCAGTAGCCGCCCTTTATGTCGTGGGAACGCTCTATTTTCTCTTCGACATGAATTCCCGGCTGGGGCAACTGGGCAAAGATTCAGCAGTCACGAACAGCCACGTGGCCGAACTGGGCAAGCGGCTCGATTCGGCGGAAGCCAATGACGAGACCCTGGCCCACCAGCTTGGCCTGACCAAGAAAGAACTTGCCGACCGCGCCGCAGACTTGCAGCGCCAGCAGCGGGCGGCCGAGGCGCGGCTGGCCCAGCAGCAGAAGGAGCAGATCGGCCAGGTCAACGGCGAAGTGGCGGGCGTGAAGACGGATGTGACGGGCGTGAAGACCGATGTTGCTTCCACCAAGGCCGACCTGGAAGCGACCAAAGCCAAGCTGCAAAGCACCATTGGCGACCTGGGGGTGCAGAGCGGATTAATCGCGCACACCCGCGACGATCTTGAAATCCTGAAGCACAAGGGCGACCGCAATTACTACGAATTCACGCTGTTGAAGGGAGCGCGGCCGGAGCCGGTCTCGACGGTAAGCCTGCAGCTCAAGAAGACTGACCCCAAACGGGGCAAGTTCACGCTCAACGTGACTGCCGACGATAAGACCATCGAGAAGAAAGACCGCAATATCGCCGAGCCGATCCAGTTTTACACTGGCCGCGACCGCATGCTCTATGAGCTGGTGATCTGGACGGTGGACAAGAAAAAGGCCACCGGCTACCTGAGCACGCCGAAGAATGCGCCGGTGCCGGTGACCGCCGGCTTCTGACAATTTCATGTTTCCAGGATGGCATGTTCTGCTGCAGATCGCAGGCCGCACGGGCGCGGTCTATTTCGTGGTGCTGCTGGGCATGCGGCTGAGCGGCAAGCGCGAAGTCGGGCAGATGACGCCTTTCGACCTCACGCTGCTGTTGCTGATCAGCAACGCCGTGCAGAACGCCATGACCGGCCCCGACAACTCCCTGCTGGGCGGGGTGGTCGCCGCGGCCACGCTTCTGCTGCTTAACTACTTTGTGGCTGAGGTTTCCGGGGGCAACCGGCGCTTCCGCAAGTTCGTGCAGGGCCAGCCCTCTTTGCTGGTTCACGACGGGCAGATCATTCCCGCGCACATGGCCAAGGAGCACGTGAGTATGGATGAACTGGAGCGCGCGCTGCGGGAGCACAGCATCAGCAGCTATCACGATGTGGCCCTGGCCGTGCTGGAAGTGGATGGCTCGATCAGCTGCCTGAAATACGATGAGATTCAGCCCACCGCGAAGACCCACCTGGCGCGAAGGAAGTTCATACAGAAACACCAGTAGATATCCGTGGCCACTTTCTCCGCGCGCCCGGCATTCAAGCTTTTCAAGCGGGAGAGGTCAAAGCCTTTGAGCGCAAAGGGGGCAAAGATTCGCAAAGAGCGCAGAGGATTGGCCAAGAGCGCAGAGGATTGGCCAAGAGCGCGGAGAAAAGGCGAGGCCAGCTACTTGCGGAGCACAATGGGCACCGGCTGGTCATAAGGCTGGATGACGGCGCTCACCGACTGCCGCTGATCGAAGGCCTGCTGCGTCACCGGAAAACTCACGAGAATTGTTCCCTTGATTTCCTGGCCGGGCTGCAGCTTGGTCTCAGGCATGAGCGCGGGCTGTGAGCCCTGCTTCAGCACAGGGAAAGCCTGGAAGTAACGGTCGAAGTCCATGGCGGAAGCGCCGGTGTCGGTGTATTCCTTTCCGCCGGCATTAAGCGTGCCCTTGACGTCGCGAACCCAGAGGGTTTTGCGGCCGGTGTTGCGCAGAGTCAGGGTGAGGGCCACGAGAATCTCATTCTGATTTGGCACCTCGGCGGCGGCGACGCTGTCCAGGGAACCGGCGCCCTGCGGCTTGGCGCGGTTGAGAAAAGAATAGACGCCAACCACAATCAGGACGACTCCCAGGACAATCAGAACAACCTTGGCGGGCGGCAGGTTCTTCTTTGCGGTGCCGTATTCCTCGCCGATGTTGATGCCTGGGCCCGGGCCGAGGTTCAGGCCTGGGGCGGGCTGAGGCCCAGGCTGGCCAGCCGGGGCCAAATTCTGTGCGTTCGCGCTTTCTTCGGGCACGCAAATGCTCCTGGCAGATTGTACTCCGGCTTGGGTTGCTGGAGCGCGGGAAGGCCCCACCCAATCTCTAATCGCGGAGGGCACGAGAAACTCGCAGAGTGCGCCGAGAAGTTCAGCGCGTGGAAAACTAATTCCACTGATGTTTCATCGCCTTGGCGAACTTTACCGCCGGCAAGGTGTTCAGCACATCATCTTTGGTCAACCAGGCGCGGCGGGCCTGGAGGATCCCGAAGCGGATTTTTTCGAGGTGCGAAATGTGATGCGAGTCGGTATTGATGACGATCTTGACTCCGTGCTGGCGCGCCAGGCGCAGATGGCGGTCGCATAAATCCAGGCGATCAGGGTAAGCGTTCAGCTCCATGGCGACTTTGTGCTTGGCGGCGGCTCTCAAGATGGCGTCCATATCGAACTGATAGGCGTCGCGGCGGAGCAGCAATCGGCCGGTGGGATGGCCGAGCAGAGAGGTATTGGGATTCTCGACGGCTTTGAGCAGGCGGCCGGTCATCTCTTGCGGGCTCTGATTGAAGTGCGAGTGCACGCTGGCGATGACAATGTCCATCTGCTCCAGAACGGAATCCGAAAGATCGAGCGCGCCGTCGGCCAGAATGTCCACCTCGACGCCGGCAAAAATCCGGATGCCCTCGATCTGAGCGTTCGCTTTGCGAATACGCGCGATGTGCTCAACCGCCCGTTTGTCGTCCAGGCCGTTGGCAAAAGCCAGGTTCTTGGAGTGGTCGGTGATCGCCATGTATTGGTAGCCGCGGGCCCGCGCCGCCTCGGCCATTTCTTCGATCGAATTGCGGCCATCAGTTTCCACCGTGTGCATGTGCACATCGCCTTGCAAATCGTCGAGGGTAATAAGAGAGGGCAATTCGTGCGCGGCGGCGGCATCAAGCTCGCCCTGGTTTTCGCGCATTTCCGGAGGAATGTAGTCGAGCTTGAGCCGGGAGTAAATTTCTTCTTCGGTCTTTCCGGCGACCGGTTTTTCGGTGTCGAGTTTGGCCAGGCTGTACTCGCTCAGGGTATAGCCCATCTTCAACGCACGTTGCCGCAGGGCCACGTTGTGCGCCTTGGAGCCGGTGAAGTACTGCATGGCCGCGCCGAACGACTCCGGCGGGAGCAAGCGCACATCCACCTGCATGCCGCCGCGCAGGCGAAAGCTGACTTTGTTATCGCCGCGGGCAATGATCTCCATCAGCCCGGGAAGCTTGATGATGTGATCAATCAGCTTCTGGCGCTCGGCCTCATCGCAACAGGCCTTGCCGGTGACCAGAATGTCGAGATCGCCGACGGTTTCACGGCCGCGCCGCAGCGAGCCGGCGGGCGTGACCTTTTCGATGCCGGGAAAGGTGGCCAGATGGGCGGTGATCTTCCTGGCCTCGGTCTCGGCCGTATCCAGCAGAAACCTGCCCGCAATGCGGCGATAGTCTTCAATGGCCTTGAGAAGCTTTTGCTCCTGCTTCTCGCCCATGCGCGGCAATTCGCGAATCTTGCCCTCTCGCGCGAGCTTTTGCACGCCTTCCAGGTCACTCACCTGATAGGCGCTCCAGATCAGGGCAATGGTCTTCGGGCCGAGCCCCTGAATCTTCAGCAGGTCAAGCATGGAGGGCCGGTACTTCTTAAGCAGTTCGCCGTGCACCGCAAGCCGTCCTTCCTTGAAGATTTCCTGCAGGTTGGTCAGCATTCCTTTGCCGATGCCGGGAATCAGCAGAACCTTCTTCGGCTCGCTGATCAGGTCGGCCATTTGCTGCGGGTAAGCTTCAATCGCCTCAGCCGCGTTGCGGTAGGAACGAATGCGAAACGAATCCTGCCCGTCAATTTCGAGCAGGTCAGCGGTTTCATAGAGAATGCCAGCGATAGCCTTGTTGTCCATGGCGAGACAAGGTTAAACAAATCGCCGCATGTGAGAGAAGAGCGGGAGGAGAAAAAGACAGGCATTTCCGCGCGGGGGCTGGAACCTCACTACGGCTTCGCGGCGCCGCGAAGTGCAAGCGAACCTTTAAGAAACCTTGGTAACGTTGGCGGCTTGCGGGCCTTTCTGGCCCTGCACGATTTCGAACTCTACCTTGTCGTTCTCTTGCAGGCTCTTGTAGCCTTCCGACGCAATCGCGCTGTAATGCACGAAAACATCCGGGCCGTCATCGCGGCCAATGAAGCCATATCCTTTCGCGTTGTTAAACCACTTCACTACACCTTGCAAACGTTCCACGTACGCCCCCTCGGGCACGTACTCTTTCGCACCGAGGCCGTGCCTTTCCATTGTCGCAATTGTCCTGCTACAGGCCGGGGGGCTGTCAAGGGAGCCGATCACAAAGCGCCGATAACTAATTGTTTTTAATGGATTTATGTCGGTGCGCGAGCCACAGGATGCCGGAAATCGTTTTGGCGTCGCGAATGGTTCCGCGCATCACCATTCCCACCGCCTGGGAGAGCGGCAGCATACGTTTCTGGATGACTTCATCTTCTTCCGGCTGGGCCGTTCCCGCCTGCAGGCCCTGGGCCAGGAAAAGTGACATGGTTTCCGCCACGAAGCCGGGGCTGGCGTAGAACTTCAGGATGCGGCGCCAGCGCGAAGCCGTATAACCGGTTTCCTCAAGCAGTTCGCGCCTGGCCGCGGGCAGCTCCGACTCGCCTTTATCAATACGGCCCGCGGGCAATTCCCAGAGAAACTGCTGCGCGGCATGGCGGTATTGCCGTTCCAGCAGGACCCGCGGCTCGCGCCGGCTTTCGTCCACGGCAAGGACCACAACCGAGCCGGTGTGGTGCACAATGTCGCGCCGGGCGCGCACCCCGGTGGGTTCGAGCACCTCGTCATAGCTTACCCAGAACGCCGGGCCGCGATAGGTCACACGTGAGGAAAGCAGGCGGGCTTTGTGGATTTTCTTCGAACGCGGTCTATTTGGCATAAAGACACTATAAGCGAGCGGGCTTTGCGTCCTTCGTCTTTTACACAGCTCCGCCGAAGCCTGACCGCAGAGGGCGCAGAGAACCGCGGCGGACAAGAAGTAACACCCGGCCTTTGCTCCTGCTATGCTGCGGCGGTGGCGAAGAAGCCCTCTATCGCAATAGCCGGGCCGGGCCGGCTGGGAAGCGCGCTGGCACGCGCGCTGGCCAATGCGGGTTATGACGTGCGGGAAGTAGTTTCACGCGGCTCAAGCCAGATGAAGTCAGAGCTGGCGCGCGCGCTCAAGGCTCGCGCCACCAAAACGACAACGGCCCGCCTCGACAGCGATCTGATCTGGTTCTGTGTGCCCGACCGTGAAATTGCCCGGGCCGCACGCGCCTTGGCTTCGAGCACAGAATGGAAGGGAAAGATCGCTCTTCATTCCAGCGGCGCGCTTACCAGCGATGAGCTGAACGTACTGCGGCAAAGAGGGGCGGCCGTGGCCTCGGTGCATCCCATGATGACGTTTGTGCATGGGTCTGCGCCCTCACTGAAAGGCGTGCTCTTCGCCGCGGAAGGCGACCGGCGGGCGGTGCAGGCGGCGAGGGGCGTGGTTTCTCGCCTGGGCGGCGAGCTGATGCTGATTGCGAAAAAGCATAAAGCGGCCTATCACGCCTGGGGAACTTTGCTTTCGCCGCTGTTGCTCTCGCTTCTGGTTACCGCGGAAGAAGTGGCCCGGGCAGCAGGAATGCCGCGGGAAAGGGCGCGGCGCAGCGCCCCGCCGATTGTGCGGCAGACAATCTCCAATTACGTGAAGCTCGGCCCGGAGCGGGCCTTCAGTGGGCCCCTGGTGCGCGGGGATGCGGCCATCGTGCGGCGGCATTTGCTGATGCTCGCGAAAATTCCCGAGGCCAAGCAAGTGTACGCCGCGTTGGCGAAGGCGGCGCTGCGATACTTGCCAGCAGAGAACGAAAGGGAATTGCGAAGCGCTTTAAGCCGCTGGTCGCCCTGAGCGCAGCAGGAAATGTGCGAAGCAGATTTCCTGTGGAGTGGAAGGCTTCCCCGCTGCGGGCATAACCGCAAAATTGGCGGCGGCTAGCTGATCATGACCCGTTCGATCGTCCGCGCTCGCCCGGTGGTTTCATCGCAGTCAATCACGACCGCGCTGAGCCGGGCATCGCCGGTGGCGGGCTCGAAGCGCACCGGCATGTTGCTCAGGAATTTGCCGATGATCTGTTCTTTCTGCACCCCGATCACGCCGTCGTAAGGCCCACTCATGCCGACGTCGGTGATGTATGCCGTGCCCCCGGGAAGCACGCGCTCATCCGCCGTGGGCACGTGGGTGTGGGTGCCGATCACCGCGGTTACGCGCCCATCGAGATACCAGCCCAGAGAGATTTTTTCCGATGTGGCCTCGGCGTGCATATCCACCACAACAATCTTGGCCTTGATCTGCTCCAGTAATTGACCGGCGACGCGGAAGGGGTCGTCGTTGGCCGCCATGAAGACACGTCCCTGAAGGTTGATCACGGCGTAGGGCACACCCTTTTTCTTACCCTCGTACCAGCCGTAGCCCGGCATGCCGGCAGGATAATTGGCCGGGCGCAGCAGGCGGCGGGCGACGCCGTTGTTGCCGTCGGCCATCTTGAAATAATCCACGATCTCACGCTTGTCCCAGACGTGGTTGCCGGTGGTGATGACGTCAATGCCCATCTCGAAGAGATCTTCGGCCAGTGGCGGGGTGATGCCGAAGCCGGCGGCGGCATTCTCGCCGTTGGCGATGATGAGGTCGGCGGCGTGCTCGCGCACCAGGCCGGGCAGGCGGTCCTTGACGATGGTGCGGCCCGGGCGCCCGAAGATGTCGCCGATGAAAAGAATGCGCAAATTTTGCCTCGTGGTTCGATAGTAACAGAAGGGAGTTTGAGGACTGTGCCCGGGCGATTGATGTGCAAGAGGCAGCGACGTCACTGATGGCCACAGGGGAATCTCAGTGGGCCAGCTCAGCGGTCTTGAGAAAGTCGTAGCTTCCCGAAGGATCAAGCGTCAGGTTCTTCACCCGCTTATTCGCCAGCAGCACGTTATCGAAGTACCACAAATTGATCGAAGGCACTTCCTGCGCCAGAATGTCCTGCACCTCGGCGTAAAGCTGCTTGCGGGTGTTCTGGTCGAGCTCCTGGCGGGCCTGGTCTATGAGCGAATCCAGGCGCGGGTTGACATAATAACCGCGATTGTTGCCGTTGGGCGGCAGGCGCCGGGAGTGAAAGACCAGCTCGAAGATATCCGGGTCTTCATTGCCGCCGATCCAGCGCAGGGAGTAAAGCTGAAATTCGCCGCGGGTCACGTCGGAAAAAAAGGTAGCGAACTCAAAGGTGCGGATATCGAGCGCGATGCCCACGGCGCGCAGCTGCTGCTGCAGCACCGCCGCCAGCAGGCGCGTGCCTTCCTCGGTTGAGGTCTTCATGGTGAGGTGAAAGCGCACGCCGTTTACCGCCTGGTATCCGGCCGAATCCAGCAGTTGCCGCGCCCGCTCGGGATCGTAGGCATAGCGCGGAACATCGCCGTTGTAGGCCCAGCTTTCGGGGGGAAGAATGCTGTAGGCGGGGCGGGCGAAGTCGCGCAGCAGGTAGTGAATGATGGGCCGCCGGTCAATGGCAAAGGCGATGGCCTGGCGCACGCGAACATCTTTCAGGATGGGATCGCGCAGATTGAAATTCAGGTAGGCCAGAACCGTGCCGGGGGCGTGCAGCAGCTGCAGATTGGGCTGGCGCCGCAAGGCCAGCACCATATCGGAGGTGAGCGCATTGATGGCCACATCGGCGCTGCCTTTGCGCAGTTCCAGGGCGCGGGTGGTGGTATCGGGCACCACGGCAAAGCGAATGCGCTCGAGGTGCGGCTCGGCGCCCCAGTAGTTGCGGTTGCGCTCGAGGATCACGTCGCGGTCCTGCTGGGCGCTGACGAAACGAAACGGCCCGGTGCCGATGGGGTGCTGCGTAACCTCGCCGCCGCTGCCATACGGCACAATGCCGAGCGCCGCGCCCGAGAGGTTCCACAAGAGGGTGGCGAATGGTTCCTTCAAATGGAAGACCACGGTGTAGTCATCCGGGGTGTCAATGCGGTCCACGTAGCGGTAGGTTGAGGCCTTGGTGCTGATGACCTTTCCCTGGATCAGCGAATCGAAGGTCCACTTCACGTCACGGGCAGTGAGCGGGCGGCCATCGTGAAACTTCACCCCGTGGCGGAGATGAAAGACGTAGGTCAGCGGATCGGGAACCTGCCAGCTCTCGGCCAGACCGGGATGAAAATTGAAGTGCTGGTCGCGGGTGAGCAGATCGTCGAAGATCAGCTCATCCAGGCGTTCGGACTGGCCGTCTATACCCACCCGCGGATCGAGGTTGGCGGGGCTGCTCTCGATAATCATGACCAGGGTGTTGGGATCGGGGCGCCGGGAGCAGCCGGTAAGCAGGCAAACGATCATGAGGACCAAGGGCAGGCGGCAAAGGCACCACGCTCCCGGCGCAGGTTGCGGCGCGTCTGGAGGCAGCAACCAGCGAAGGTGCGCGCTCAGCCCCACCGCTCGGCCTCATGCATAGGAGATCTTTCCCAGAATCGCCGGCTGTTTGGCGCCGGTAGCCGCCGCCAGGTTGGAGGGGCGCCGGTGCCAGGTCTCATAGGCCAGCAGCGCGAATGCCGCGGCCTCTTTCGCTTCTGAGGGCAGGCCGAATTCGTCGGAAGAGCGGACCTGCAGGCCGAGCGGGCGGAGTGCGTTGGCCAGCATAGCCATGAGGGTGGGATTCTTCACCCCCCCGCCCGAGACAATGAACTCACGAAATGCGCCCCTCGGCAATACGAAGCGCCGGATGGAGTCGGAGATGGACCGGGCGGTCAGGGCGGTCGCCGTTGCCACCAGGTCCTGTCGTTCCGCAGTCCCGCAGTCAACTATGAATTGGAGGGCGAACTCACGTCCAAATTCTTCCCGGCCCGCAGTCTTGGGAGGGCGCCGCAGGAAGAAGGGCGCGCGCAGAAGCTGGGTGATCAATTTTTCCAATACCCGTCCGCCGGCCGCGATCCCGCCGTCGCGGTCGTAGGGCTGTCCGAACACAGTCTCGGTCACGGCGTCTATCACCATATTGCCCGGGCCGGTGTCGAAGGCCAGCACTTTTGCCGCGGCCGCGCCCGCGGGAATGGCGGTCAGGTTAGCGATGCCGCCGATGTTCTGCACGATGCGTCCGATGCGCCGGTCGCGGTATAGCAGGTAGTCGAGAAAGGGAACCAGGGGCGCGCCCTTGCCGCCCGCGGCCATATCCGCGGGACGGAAATCGGAGACCGCGGGAACGCCAACCCGCGCCGCCAGAACGGCAGCTTCACCGGTCTGCCAGGTCACCGACAACTTGTGCCCCAGGAATTTCGCCGGCTCGCCCTGGTGATAGAGCGTCTGCCCGTGGCAGCCGACCAATTCAGCTCGCAGGCGGAACTTCCGCTGGGTGGCCAGCACAGCTTTGGCATAGAGCTCGCCCAGCAGGAAATTCAGCCGCGCCAGGTCGGCCACGCGGGCGTGGCGAGAGTTCATCGCGCTCAGCACCGCCTGGCGCACCTCGGCGGGATAGGGATATTGCCCATGGGCCAGCAATTTGAAGCGCGGGCCGGTGTGGCGCGGGCGCCCCCGCGCCCCCGAAGCTTCGGAAATCTGCACCATGGCCACGTTGATTCCGTCCGCCGAGGTTCCGCTCATCACGCCGGCGACGATCATGGCTCGTCCCCGCCGGGCTCACCTTGTCCCGATTCCAGCCGCACCTGCTCGCCGAACTCCCACAATTTGCGCTTGAGCCCTGCCACTTTCCCGGCGGCCGGCAACGGCGTCCGCCGCTTCCCTTCGATGGCTTTCTTCTTGCACGCCAGCACCCGCCGCGCCGAATCCTGCACCTGGCGGGCGAAGCCGCGGTTTTGTCCTGCCTCCCGGAGCAGGGCTGCATAGGCGCCCAGCGCGAATTCCTCGCGATGGCAGACCAGGCAGAGATTGCAGCCGGCGCGGATCGCCTCCACCGCGGCCTTTTCGATGGGCGCCGCTTTCAGCACCCCGCCCATTTCCAGATCGTCGGAAACAATGAGTCCACGATATCCGATTTTTGTCCGCAAAATATCCGTGATCCATTTCCGGGAAAGGGAAGCGGGCTGGCCATCCCGCGTCACCCGCGGGTAGCTGGCATGGCTGACCATGACCATGGGCAGCTCGCGGCGGAGGGCGCGGTAAGGATAAATGTCCTCCTGCCAGAGCTTCCTCATGGATTTTTGCACGCGGGGCAGCTCCTGGTGGGTGTCAAGATTGGCCTCGCCCAGTCCCGGAAAGTGCTTGCCTGCGCCCAGCACGCCGCTAGCGCGCAAGCCGGCAAGAAACTCGCGGGCATAGGTCACCACCTGGCCCGGGCTGGCCGAGACCGTCCGGGAACTCATTACCCGGCGCGAGGCTTCCAGGGCCAAATCCACCACGGGAGCGAAATCGGTGTTGAATCCCAGCGCGCGGCAGCACTCGCCGATGATCCTTCCGTGCCGGCGGAACAATCTGCGGTCTCCGCTGGCAAAGACATCGGCCGCCGAGGGGGTGGGGCCGAGCACCTCGCGGAAGCGGTCCACCCGGCCGCCTTCGAGATCCACGCAGGTGAACAGGCGCGTGGAAACACAAGCCTGGCAGTCTTCGAGCAGTTGGCGGGTCTGTGGTGCGCTGGTCAGGTTGCGGGCGAACAGAATGACGCCGGCCGGCTGCAGGCGCCGGAGCAGAGAAGTGACCGACGGCGAGAGTTCGGTGCCCTCGAAGCCGATGATCAGAAGCTGGCCGATGGCGCGCTGCAGTTCCACGGTTTCAGTGTGTCATCTCCGTGTCCTCCCTGTCCTCTGTGGTTATTTTGTTGGTTAACTGCAGAGAAAGAGACCCGGCGCTCACTCGACCTGCTGCTTCAGCTCGGCCAGAAGATTCAGGGCTTCAAGCGGGGTCAGCCGGTCGAGGTCCATCTCCCGCAGCCGTTCGAGCACCGGCTGGGAAAGCGGGGTAAAGATGGTCAGCTGCGCCGCCCGGGGCTCAGCCCCCGGCGAAAGCTGCCCGCTCGCCCGCCGCTCCGCGCTCTCATGCTCGGCCAGCACCGCCCGCGCCCGCTCGATCACCTCCCGCGGCAGCCCCGCCAGCTTGGCCACTTCAATGCCGTAGCTGCGGTCGGCCGCGCCCGGCTCCACTTTGCGCAAAAAAACGATTCCTCCGCCGGTCTCATTCACTGAGACGTGATAGTTCTTCACCCCCGGGAGCAGCTCGGCCAGCTCGGTCAGCTCGAAATAATGGGTGGCGAACAGCGTCTTGGCGCGAATGCGGGCGTGCAGGTATTCGACCGCCGCCCAGGCAATGGCCAGGCCGTCATAGGTGGCCGTGCCCCGCCCGACCTCATCGAGCAGAATGAGCGAGCGCGGCGTGGCGCGGTGCAGGATGGCGGCGGTCTCGGTCATCTCTACCATGAAGGTCGAGCGCCCCCCGGCCAGATTGTCGCTGGCTCCGATGCGGGTGAAGACCCGGTCCACCAGGCCCAGGCGCGCCGCGCTGGCGGGAACGAACGATCCCATCTGCGCCAGGATCACGCTGAGCGCCGCCTGCCGCAGGTAGGTGGACTTGCCCCCCATGTTGGGCCCGGTCAGCAGCAGCACCGCGTCGGTGGTGGAATTCAGGTAGAGGTCGTTGGGCACGAAGCGCTCGCCGCCGCCTGCCTGCTGTTCGATCACCGGGTGCCTTCCCCCGATGATCTCGAGCTCGGCGGAATCGTCCAGGCGGGGGCGGCAGTAGTGGCGCAGGGCGGCGGTGTGGGCGAGCGCGGCCAGCACGTCCACTTCGGCCAGGGCCAGCGCCGTCTGCCGGATGCGCCGGGCCTCGCCGGCGATGGCCGAGCGCAGCTCGGCGAACAGGCGGCGCTCGATCTCGATCATCTTCTCTTGCGCATCGAGAATCCGGGCCTCGTAGTCCTTGAGCTCGGGGGTGGTGAAGCGCTCGGCCCCTACCAGGGTCTGCTTGCGCTCGTAATCGGCAGGGGCAAGATGCAGGTTGGGCTTGGAGATCTCGATGTAGTAGCCGAAGATGTTGTTGAACTTCACCTTGAGCGAGGCGATCGCAGTGCGCTGCCGCTCCCGCTGCTCGATCTCGGCCAGGCGCTGCTTGCTCGAGCGGCTCAAATCGCGCAGCTGGTCGAGCTCGCCATCCACGCCCGCGCCCACCACGCCCCCCTCGCTCAGCGAGAGCGGCGGCTCGGCCACCAGGGTGCGCTCGATGCGCTCGCGCAGATCACCCAATTCGTCAAGCGCTGGATGCAGAACCTGAAGACGCCCGGCGCTGAACCTGGCCAGCGCCGCCCGCGCCGCCGGAATTCTGCCCAGCGAGGCGGCGAGCGCCTGCAGGTCGCGCGGGTTGGCGGTCTCCAGCGTCACCCGGCTGAGCAGGCGCTCGAGATCGAGAATCCCCTGCAGTGCCCGCCGCAGCTCCTCGCGGCCCACGGTGTCCTTCACCTGCGCTTCGACGGCGTCGAGCCGGGCGTTGATTTCGAGTGCGTCCAAAGAGGGCCGCAGCAGCCAGGCGCGCAGCAGGCGCTTGCCCATGGGCGTGACCGTCGCATCGATCGAGCGCAACAGGGTTAGATCGTTGCCCGCCACCAGGGGCTCAATCAGCTCCAGGTTGCGCACCGTGACCGCATCGAGCACCAGGCAGTTGCGGTGCTCGTAGAAGCCGATGCGGTCCACGTGCTCGAGCGTTCCCCGCTGGGTGGAGCGCACATAGTGCAGAATGGCCCCGGCCGCCGAAGCCGCGGCCGGCCTGCCCGCCAGGCCGAAGCCCTCCAGCGACAGCACTCCGAAATGATTTTCGAGCAGGGGGATGGCGTGGTCGGGAGAGAAGATCCAGTCCTCAAGCGGGGTCTCCGCTGCTCCCGGCGCAGGGCGCGAAAAGGCCTGGCCCCGGCCCTCCGCCCCCCGGCCCGGCCCCGCCTCAAACAGCGGCGCCGAGGAGGCGTAGAGAATCTCCTTGGGGCGCAGCTGCTCGAGCTCCTCCTGGATGCGCCGCCGGGCGTCTTCGCCCGCGAACTCGGTGGCGCGGAACTCGCCGGTGGAAAGATCGAGCGCGGCAAAGCCCGAGCGCTCCTCCAGCTGGGCGGTCGCCGCCAGAAAATTGTTCTCTTCCGAGCCCAGGGAGGAATCGGCCGCCGTCCCCGGGGTGAGCACCCGCGTGACCTCGCGCCGCACCAGCTTCTTGGCCAGGCGCGGGTCCTCCATCTGGTCGCAGATGGCGACCTTGAAGCCCCGCCGGATCAGCTTCGCGATGTAGCCCTCGGCGGCGTGGTAAGGCACGCCGCACATGGGCACGGCCATGCCCTTTTCCTTGTTGCGCGCAGTGAGAGTGATTTCGAGTTCGCGCGCCGCCACCGCCGCATCCTCGAAAAAGAGCTCGTAAAAATCCCCCAGGCGGAAAAACAGCAGCGTGCCGGGGTGCTCCTTCTTGATGGCGGCGTACTGCCGCATCAGCGGGGTGGAGGGCTCGGTCATGATAGCGTCGCAGGTAGCATTCGGCAGTCCGCACTCAGCCTTCAGCCTTCAGCTCTTGCCCCCTCGCGCCAGGCTGACTGCTGACTGCTGACAGCAACCCAGTCTCCTCCCCTCTCTCCCCTACGGCCCTTGGTGCGCGGATTATACCGTCGCCCCGCCTGTGGAAATGGGTTGACGCCCCTCCTCCCGGAGTGCTTTCCTTAGCAGCCAAAGCCAACTGCCATGGAGCTGCGCAAGGACCCCATCACCCGCTCCTGGGTCATCACCGGCGATGACGCCGACATCGCCGCCCAGGCCGCTTCCGGCTGCCGCTTCTGCCCCGGCTCGCTCTCGCCGCCGCAGGTGGTCGCAAGCCTCCCCGGCCTGGCCGGCGAGCCCTGGTCGGCGCGGGCGGTGGTGCACCCCAACCCGCTCTATCACGTGGAGGGCGATCCCGGGCGCCGCGGCGAGGGGCTCTACGACCGCATGCGGCCCATCGGCGCGCACGAGGTGCTGCTCGAAAACTTCCACCACGAGCGCCAGCTGTGGCATGCCGGGGACGCCGAGATCGAGCAACTTCTGCTGCTCATCGCCCAGCGCATTCAGGACCTGAAAAACGACCAGCGCCTGAAGTACGTGAGCATCTTCAAAAACCACGGCGCGAGCGCCGGGCAGGAGTTCGCCCATCCCAATTCCCAGCTCACCGCCACCACCTTCGTGCCCCGGCGGGTGCTCTACGAGCTGCGGGCCGGCCGCGAATACTTCGCCCAAAAGGAGCGCTGCGTCTTCTGCGACATCGTTGCCCAGGAAGAGCGCCAGCAGGTGCGCCTGATCGAGGCGCGCGCCGACTTCCTTGCCCTGGTGCCCTATGCTCCCCGCGTGCCCTACGAGACCTGGATCCTCTCCCGCACCCACGAGGCCGCCTTCGAGCGCTATGCCCTCAACCGGCAGAACCGCCTGCGCGACCTGGCGGCGCTCTTGCGCCGCACCCTCGAGCGCATCCGCACCATTACCGGGGAGTTCCACCTGGTGCTGCACACCTCGCCCAACAGCCTGCACCCTTCAAGCACTCTGGGCTACTGGAAGACGCTCGACCAGGACTACCATTGGCACCTCGAGATTCTGCCTATTCTGGCGGCCAAGGCCAGGTCTTACAGCTTCAAGGAGGTGTATTATTCGCCCCTGACTCCGGAGACGGCGGCCCGGCGGCTGCGCGAGGCCAGAATCGAGTAAGGCGGCCCGGGTTCAGTAGGGAAGGTAGGCTGGAGTAAGCAGCCAAGAGCTAAGAGCTAAAAGCTAAAAGCTAAAAGCTGAGATTCCTTGCATCATGTATAACTCTGTTCCCCTGCGCCGCATGAAGAGCTACACCGGAGCCCAGGGCTATGTTTACCAGTACTACTTTGTGGGCCAGCGCCCGGCCCTGCCCTCCGAGCCGCTCGGGCCCGCGACTGAGTACATCTTCGATGTTTCCTCCGACCGCAAACTGACCTTCGCGGTGAGCGTCTTCCTGCGGCAGGAAGCCGCCCGTTCCTGGGAGGGCGTCCATGGCCGCTCCCTGACCGAGGCTGAGCGCTACGGGGCGGTGAAGATGCGCCTGTTCCAGGCCTTCGATGAAATCGAGAACCTCATGGCCGCAGGGCGGCGGCTGGCGCTCGATGGCCCCGGCCTGGAGCAGGCGCTCGCCGCGCTCGGCATCGCATAAGAGCGCCGCCGCCTCGGCGGCCCTGGGTCGTAATCCGCCGTAATCAGAAGTGCTCGCGCCCCCTCTGCATGCTTGCTGCCCCGGCCCCGGTGCAGACTATAATCAGCCGGACAGGGCGGGGAAGCGGGGCCTGCCCCTCCGGCCTGCAAACGAAAAGATGCCCATCCTCTGGCTGCGAGTCGCGCTCGGCTGCTACGCCTTCGGGCTGCTCTACGCGCTGGTGGCGCTTTCCCGCAGCAGCGAGCTGCTGGGCAAGATCGCCCTGCATGCCGCCTACCTGGGGATGCTGTTTCACTTCGTGGCCCTGGCCGAGGAAATGGGGCTCTCCCACCAGATTACCGTGACCTCGGTGCACAACGCCGAGTCGGTGCTGGCCTTCCTCATCATGGTGGCCTTCATGCTGGTGTATCTGGTCTATAAGACCACCTCGCCCGGCATCGTGGTCTTTCCCGTAGTCTTCCTGCTGACCTTCGTGGCCGCCACCGGCGAGCAGCCTTTCGTGTTCATGAATCCGGCCTCGCGCGGTGGCTGGCTGCTGGTGCACATCGTGCTCATCTTCACCGGCTACGCCGCGCTGGTGCTCAGCTTCGGCGCCAGCCTGGTCTATCTCATCCAGGAGCACATGCTGAAGGCGAAAAAATCCGCCGGCATGCTCTCCCGCCTGCCCGCGCTCGAAGTGATTGACGAGATCAGCTTCCGCTCCCTGCTGCTCGGCTTCCCCTTCATGACCCTGGGCCTTCTGGCGGGCACGGTGGTGGCGCAGATCACCTTCGGGCGGGTGGACTTTCTCGATCCCAAGATTCTGCTTTCCATTCTGATGTGGCTGGTCTACCTGCTGCTGGTCTATACCCGCTGGAACGCGGGCTGGCGGGGCCGCCGCGCGGCCTATCTGGCGGCGGGGGCCTTCGTGGCCGCGGTGGTGGCCTGGTCGGCCAACTACTTCAGCACCATTCACCGGTTCGTGCAGTCATGAACCTTCAGCTCATCGGCGTCAACCATACCACCGCCCCGGTCGAGGTGCGGGAGCGGCTGGCCATTCCCGAATCCCGCCTGCCTGAGGCCCTGCGCCAGCTGGCCCAGCACCCGGGCGTCGAGGAGGCCCTGATCCTGTGCACCTGCAACCGGGTGGAGCTGCTGGCCCGCACCCGCAACGGCAGCGCCGACCTGCGCGGCTTTCTCGGCGCCTACTTTCATCTCGAGCCTGCCCAGCTCGACCCGCATCTTTACCATCTGCGCGAGAACGAAGCCGTCCGCCATCTGTTCCGGGTGGCCGCCAGCCTCGATTCCATGGTGGTGGGCGAGGCCCAGATTCTCGGCCAGGTGAAGGAGGCCTATGCTACCGCCCGCGCCGTGGGCGCGGTCAACTCGCAGCTCGATCTGCTGCTCACCCGCGCCTTCGCCGTGGCCAAGCGGGTGCGTACTGAGACCGCCGTCGGCTCCTCCGCGGTTTCCATCGCCTCGGTGGCGGTGGAGCTGGCCAAAAAGATCTTCGGCACGCTGCAGGGCAAGCACGTCTATCTGGTGGGCGCGGGCAAGATGAGCGAGCTGGCCGCCCGCCATCTGCAGGCCCACGGCGCGGCCTCCATCTTCGTCGCCAACCGCACCTACGAGCGCGCCGTGCAGCTGGCCGCCCGCTTTCACGGCGAGGCCATCCGCTTCTCCGAGATTTACAACACCTGCGACCAGGCCGATATCGTCATCACCTCCACCGGCGCCCCCGTTGCCATCTTCCGCCGCAGCCACGGCGAGATGTTCCTCAGCCGGCGCAAGAACCGCCCCATGTTCTTCATTGACATCGCCGTGCCCCGCGACGTGGACCCGGAGATGAACAAGGTGGATGGCATCTTCGTCTATGACATTGACGACCTGCAGCAGGCGGTGAGCTTGCACGTCGCCGACCGCAAAAAAGAGGCCGAGCGCGCCGAGGAGATCATCAACACCGAGGTCGAGCGCTTTCAGTCGCGCCTGCAGACCCTTGAGGTCGTGCCCACCATCGTTTCTTTGCAGGACCATCTGGAAACCATCCGCCAGGCCGAGATTGACCGGGTGCGCGGCCGCCTGGGTCCGCTTTCACCCGAGCAGGAGCTGGCGGTCGAGGCCCTGACCCGGGGCATCATCAACAAAATCATGCACACCCCCATCAGCACCTTAAAGACGGCGGCGCGCGACTCCGAGGCCACCACCGTGGTGGACCTCGTCCGCCGCCTCTTCAACCTGCAGGACCGCAAGGCCAAGTCGGGCAGCGGGCCGGGAGAGCGCGGCTGATGGCGCGCCTGCGCATCGGCTCCCGCGGCTCTCAGCTTGCGCTCTGGCAAGCTCACCATATCCGCGCCTTTCTCATCCAGCGCGGCCACCAGGTCGAGATCGAAATCATCCGCACCACCGGCGACAAAATCACCGACGTGGCTCTCGCCCAGGTTGGCGCCAAGGGCATGTTCACCAAGGAAATCGAAGAGGCGCTGGCGGAGGAGCGGGTGGATCTAGCGGTGCATAGCCTGAAAGACCTGCCCACCGAGGGCCCCGAAGGCTTTGAGATCGCGGCCATTACCCGGCGCGAAGATCCGCGCGATGTTTTCTGCTCGCTGCGCTACGCCAGCCTGGAGGAACTGCCGCAGGAGGCCCTGGTCGGCACCAGCAGCCTGCGCCGCCAGGCCCAGCTCAAGGCCCTGCGCCCGGACCTGGAGGTTCATCCCCTGCGAGGAAACGTGGATACCCGTCTGCGCAAGCTCGAGGCCGGGGAATACGATGCCGTGATCCTGGCGGCGGCGGGAGTGAGGCGGCTGGGGAAGACCGATTTCGTCCGCCAGGTGATCGCCCCGGAGATTCTTTGCCCGGCCGCCGGACAGGGAGCGCTGGCCATTGAGATTCGCGCCGCCGACCTGAGCACGCGCCAGCACCTGGAATTCCTGGAAGATGCTGCGACGCGGGCCGCGACCACCTGCGAGCGTGCTTTGCTGCGCGCCCTGGGAGGCGGCTGCCAGGTTCCCATCGGCGCCCTGGCCCAGGCGCGCGAGGATGAGCTGCACCTCGATGCCCTTGTGGCTCGGCCCGATGGCAGCAAGCTCTTGCGTGAATCCGCCGACGGCCCGGACCCGGTCCGGGTGGGAGAGCAGGTCGCCGAAACCCTGCTGGCGCGCGGCGGCGCCGAAATTCTGGATGAAGTTTATGGCGAGAACGGAGTGGTGCCGCCCTAGCTTCCTCTGTGTCCTCTGTGGTTATTTTCTTGATCCGGCCATGGAAGATACAGAGCACGCAGCGACTCTCCCACCATGACCGCCTCCTCAAGAACTTCCGCTCGCCCGCTCTCCGGTGTGCGCGTGCTCGTCGGCCGGGCCCGGCGCCAGGCGAGCGCGCTCTCCGCCCGGCTGCGGAAGTTGGGCGCGCAGGTGGTGGAAATTCCTTTCCTGGAAATTCGCCCGCCAAAGTCGTACAAGCGGCTAGACGCGGCTCTGCGCAATCTCGAAAGCTACGACTGGCTCATTCTGACCAGCGTGAATGGCGTGGAGGCGTGCTGGCAGCGGCTCAGCCGCCTGAAGCTCGGCCGGCAAGATCTGAAGCACTTGCGCATCGCCGCCATCGGCCCAGCCACAAAGA
>DATIYF010000037.1:0-60760 GCA_035517775.1 Terriglobales bacterium | reverse complement strand
CGAACTCATCGTCAGCAATGAACTCGATGGCCTGCTCCAGGTTGAGCTGGCGGAAAGGCACCAGGCGGATGGCTTCATCAGCAGTTGAGGCGCGCATATTGGTCAGTTTTTTCTCGCGCACCACGTTGACGTCCAGGTCATTGTCCTTGGCGTTCTCGCCGATGATCATGCCCTCATAGACCTCGACGCCCGGCCCCACGAAGAGCTCGCCGCGCTCCTGCAGGCCCCAGAGGGCGTACGCGGTCGAAACGCCCGCCCGGTCCGCGATCAGCGCCCCCGTCAGCCGGTGCGGAATCTCGCCTTGCCATTCGGTATAGCCATCGAAGAGAGAGTTCATCACGATGGTGCCGCGCGTATCGGTGAGCAACTGGCTGCGCAGTCCGATCAGGCCGCGGCTGGGCACGCGAAATTCAATGCGCACCCGCCCGTAGCCATGGTTGTGCATGTTAGTGACCTCGCCTTTGCGCGAGCCCAGCTGCTCCATCACCACGCCGACAAACTCTTCAGGAATGTCCACCGTCAGATGCTCGACCGGCTCCATCAGCCTGCCGTCTTGCTTGTTGCGCTTGGTAACGATCTCAGGCTTGCCGACCATCAGCTCGTAGCCTTCACGGCGCATCATCTCGATGAGAATCGAAAGCTGCAGCTCGCCCCGGCCCATGACCGTAAAAGTGTCGGTCGAACCGGTGTCTTCGACGCGCAGCGAGACGTTGGTGAGCAACTCTTTTTCCAGGCGCTCGCGCAAGTTGCGCGAGGTGACGTAGGTGCCCTCGCGGCCGGCGAAGGGCGAAGTGTTGACCGTGAACTGCATAGCAATGGTCGGCTCGTCAATGGTGATGGGCGGCAGCGGCGCGGGATTCTCCGCGTCGGTGATGGTCTCACCGATGGTGATGCCTTCGACCCCGGCCACGGCCACGATATCGCCCAGCGTGGTCTCGGTGATGTCGGTGCGCTTGAGTCCGGAGAAAGAAAACAGCTTGGTGATCTTGGTTTTCTGCAAGGAGCCGTCGAGCTTGGCGATGGCGACCTCTTCCCCAGTAAACATGCTGCCGTTGAAAACGCGGGCGATGGCCAGCCGGCCGAGGTAATCGCTGTAGTCGAGGTTGGCAACGAGGATTTGCAGCGGCCCGCCCGGGTCGCCACCGGGCGCGGGGATGGTGCTGAGAATGGCTTCGAAGAGCGGTTGCAGATTTTCACCGGGAATCTCGAGGTCGGCGGAAGCCGTGCCGGCCTTGGCGTTGGTGTAGAGCACGGGAAAGTCGAGCTGATCTTCCTGCGCGTCGAGATCAATGAAAAGATCGTAAACCTCGTTGAGCACTTCCTGCGGACGGGCATCGCCGCGGTCAATTTTGTTGACGACGAGAATGGGCGGCAGCTTGGCTTCGAGCGCCTTGCCCAGCACGTAGCGGGTCTGCGGCAGCGGGCCTTCGCTGGCGTCCACCAGCAGCATGACGCCATCCACCATTTTGAGGGCGCGCTCCACCTCGCCGCCAAAGTCGCTGTGGCCGGGCGTATCCACGATGTTGATTTTCGTGTCGTGGTAAAAGATTGCAGTGTTCTTGGCGAGGATGGTGATGCCGCGCTCGCGCTCCAGTTCGTTCGAGTCCATGACGCGCTCGACCACGGCTTCATTGGAGCGGAAGGTTCCGCTCTGGCGGAGCATGGCATCTACCAGCGTAGTTTTGCCATGGTCCACGTGAGCGATGATGGCGATATTTCGGATGGCAGAGGTCAAATAGGGGTTCCGTGCTGCTCGGGAATAGGTCTCTCCACTACTTTACTAGATAGAAGGGTTTTGATGAGGCTGCGGGGAGAAAGCCATATGAATCGCCGCTACGGCCAAGCAACAGCAGATTCCTCGCTGCGCTCGGAATGACAAGCCATCTGGGGTATTCAAGTCTCTGGGCTGAGTGCAGCTCAGCCGGCCACTGCTTCCTGCCTGGGCAGCGGCTTGCCTGCCAGGCGGGCTTCGAGTTCCTTCACGGTGCGTTTTGCGGCAAGGATGGCGCCGTTGGTGGTGGATTCGGGGCCGTGCGAATCGGTATTGGCGAAGAAGATGCGGTCCATGGGCTGGCGGACCTCGGGCTGCACTTTCGTGTACAGGCCGGGCGCGGACATGTACAGCGGATGGCCGCGGCGGTAGATGTGCACTTCGAGGGGGTCAACACTCGAGCCGGGGAAGAGCTTCTGAAAATCGTGCAGCACATTTTCCGCGAGCTGGCGCGTGGTTTCCTCCGCGAGCAGCAAGGGGCGCTGGTCGCGCGGCAAGGGCGTGTAGCAGGTCAGGATGTTGTGTTTCTGCTTGTAGCCGGGCTGATTGCGCACCACCCAGTCGGCGACGATGAAGTCACTGAAAGTGTTGCCCGGGCACCAGGTATCGTATCCCTTGTTGAAGACCGGCTTTTCGAAAATCAGATTCACTACCGCGTAAGGAATGTAGTGGATTTGGTGCATGGCTTCGCTTTGCTTTTCGGGCAGGCCTTCGATCAGGCGGCGAGTGATGAACTTGGGCGAAGCCATGATGACGGTTTTCGCGCCGAGGGTAACCAGCTCACCGTTTCGAATGCAGGTGACCTCGACTTCGCGCTTGCCCGGAACCACGGCGACGATGGTTGAGCCGGTCTGCATACGATCGCCGAACTGCGGCCTAAGAATTTCCACCAGCTTTTGGGTCATGGCGCCCAGGCCGCCGGGCCAGGTGTAGTATTCGGGCGGCTCGGGCTGGGCGACGTCCTGAATCTCTTCCAGCGCCACGCAGGCGGCGGTCTCTTCGCTCACGGCTCCCCAGTTGGAGGGGCCATAGTTATCCCACCATTGCTTGAGTTCGGCGGGGTATCCCTTCAGAAGCTGGGAGAAAGGCGTATTGCAGAGTTCCTGGGCGCGCGCGTGCAGGTCAATGGCGAGCATGTGGCGGCGGAATTTCTTGAAAGCCTCGCGAACGGAGCGGGGATAGGGAAGGTGGTCGAGCCCTTTGCCCCAGGTATCGGGAACCCACTCATTCCTGATGATGCTGCCGTCGCGGTCATCAATCGGGAGCGGCTCGAGGCCGATCTCTTTAGCAAAGGTGTAGGCGTATTCGCTTCTGGCGAGATAAGCGGAGCCGGTGGCGTAGGCCTGGCCGTCGTACTCCATGAGATAGGCGTTGCCGCCCCAGTGCGGTTCTTTTTCGAGGAGAAGAAAATCGCGGTGACGCAGAAGGTAGGCGGCGGCAAGGCCGCTCATGCCACCGCCGACGATGATGACCTCATGATGGGAGGAGACAGGCGGGCGGCTGAACTTTTTGCCATCGCGGACGGCGTGGCAGATGCGATTGTCTTCGCCTTCAACCGTGGGCGGAGGGTTTTCGGCGAGAAGGGAAAGATCCAGCGGGCATCCGGCGGCGATGGAGCCGGCAACCACGAATTTGATGAACTCCCGGCGATTGGTGGTCATGATGTGTCCTTCGAATCTCAAACGCCTTCGTTTACGACTGCGGCACGGAACGGCGATGCTGCAAGCTGGAGGCACGGCGAGCGGAGACGTAGCAAGCTACGTCTCTACGGGTTGTCAAAGCACGTTTCATCTTCATGTCTTACCCCGCCAACTCGGCGGCGATCTCGGGCTGTCCTTCGGCGCGGGCGCGGAGGCGATACCAGAGCACGATGGCGATTAGAGAGAAAACAAAAATGATGGTCGAGATGGCGTTGATTTCGGGGGTGATGCCGCGGCGCAGGCGTCCCCAGATTTCGAGGGGCAGCGTGTTGTCGCGGCCAATAAGGAAAAAGCTGACGGCGATTTCGTCCATGGAAAGCGTGAAGATCAAAAGCGCCGCGCCGATGATGGAGAGGCGGAGGTTGGGCAAGGTGACGCGCCAGAAAGTCTGCCAGTAGTTGGCGCCCAGATCGAGCGAGGCTTCTTCCTGGGCACGGTCGAGTTTTTGCAGGCCGGCGAAGACCTCGGTGGTGGCGACGGAGATCAGTGCGGTGCCATGGCCGAGAATGATGGTGACGAGACTGAGCCGGACGCCAGCTTCGCGGAAGAGCATGAGCAACGAGAGGCCGGTGATAATGCCGGGAAGAATCAGTGGCAAAAGTACGAGGCGGCGGAAAAGAGTTTTGCCGGGAAAGTTGGCGCGGTCGAGGGCGAGAGCCGCAGGGATTCCGAAGACAAGAGAAATGGCGACCGCGGCACCGGCGACCAGGAGGCTGTTGGCGACGGAGGTCCAGATGGCATCATCGGCGAAGAGAATGCGATACCAGTTGAGGGTGAAGTGGCTGGGTGGAAACCCGCCCACGCCCTGGCCGTTGAAGGAATAGACGATGAGCGTGGCAATGGGCAGGTAGAGAAAAGCGAAGACCGCGGCGGCGTGCCAGCCGAGCCCTGCGGATTTGCCGCTCGCCGGAGCGCTCATCGGAAGCTCCATTTCTTTTCCAGATTTTCTGAGACGAAGAGCAAGCCGAGAACCAGGGCCAGCATGCAGAAGGAAATGGCGGCGCCGAGCGGCCAGTTGTAGGCGGCGCCGAAAAGGCTGACGACGATGTTCGAAATCATGATGCCGCTGGGGCCGCCGAGCAGCAAGGGCGCGAGGAAGTCGCCAAGGCTGAGAACGAAGGCGAAGGTAGCGCCGGCGAGCACGCCGGGAATGGAGAGCGGCAAAATAACGCGCCAGAAAGTTTGCAGCGGAGAAGCGCCAAGATCCTGCGAAGCTTCGACCAAGGGGCGGGGAATGTGCTCGAGCGAAGCGTAGATGGGCAGAATGGTGAAGGGCGTGTAGATGTGGGTGAGCGTGAGCACGACGGCGAACGGGCTATAGAGAAGGAATTCGAGAGGATGCTTGATGACGTGCAGATACTGCAGAAGCGTATTCAGAACTCCATCGCTGCCGAGGATGGTCTTCCAGGCATAGGCGCGGACGAGGTAGCTCACCCAGAGAGGAATGATGACGAGCTGATAGTAGAGGTCTTTTCTTTTGCCGGCGTGGAAGGAGAGGAAGTAGGCCAAGGGATAGCCGAGCAGCAAGGAGAAGATCATCACCCGGGCGGCGATCCACATGGAGCGGAAGAGAGTTTGCAGGTAAACATTCACGCGCAGCAGTTCACGGTAGTTGTCGAGGCTCCAGGAGTGGACGATGACCTGCTGGGGTGAGACCGACCAGAAGCTGTAGCAGAAAAGAAGTGCGTAAGGAATAAGAAGAAAGACTGCGACCCAGAGGAGGGGCGGGAGGGAGACGGCGGTGCGATAGGCGCGGGAGAACATCAGGGTTTGTCTCCGGAGTCGCGCACGGGAACTGCGTCGGCGGCGGAGAATTCGAGATTCAGCTCTCCTTGCCAGTTGTCGCGAGAGGCGGCGCGCATGGAGAGCTGCAGGCCATCGCCGCATTCAATTTGAAGAAGCTGGGTTGCGCCGTGGAAGGCCTGATTGCGAATGCGGGCGGGGAAACGGACGGAGCTGGGGTTTTCCGCCGAGTCCTCTGAGAGGCGAATGTTTTCGGGGCGGAGAGAAAATAGGGTTGGGCCATCGGGCAGAGCCGAAGGCCACAGCAGAGAGCCGCAACTTGCCGTGCCATTGCGCACCTCGCCGCGCAGCAGGTTGGTGTGGCCGATGAACTGGGCGGTGTAAGCGGTGGCGGGGCGGGCGTAGATTTCACGCGGTGAGGCCACCTGTTCGAGCGCGCCGAGGCGCAGAAGGGCGATGCGGTCGGACATGACCATGGCTTCTTCCTGATCGTGGGTGACGAAGACGAAGGCGATGCCGACCTCGCGCTGCAGGGCCTTCAGTTCTACCTGCATCTGGCGGCGAAGATTGGCGTCCAGCGCGGAGAGCGGCTCATCGAGCAGCAGCAGGCGCGGGCGGTTGATAAGGGCGCGGGCAAGTGCGATGCGCTGCTGCTGGCCTCCGCTGATTTTGGCAGGCTTGGAGGCGGCATAGGCGGTCATCTTGACCATGGCCAGGGCCTGCTCGACGCGGGAGCTGATTTCGCTGCGCGGAATTTTGGCGATGCGAAGGCCGTAGGCGACGTTCTCCGCCACCGTGAGGTGGGGGAACAGGGCATAGTGCTGGAAAACGGTGTTGACGCGGCGGCGGTAGGGTGGAAGCTGGTCGAGACGCTCACCGGCCATGAAGATTTCGCCGGCGCCGGCGCTCTCAAAGCCGGCGATGATGCGCAGGAGCGTGGTCTTGCCGGAGCCGCTTTCGCCCAGGATGGTAAGGAACTCGCCTTCGGCAATATCCAGAGATATGTCGCGCAGGACGGCGGTTTTGCCGAACGACTTGGCGACGCGGCGGATGGAAAGCAGGGTTGTGGCGCTGGTTGCGCCGGCGGCTGCGGATTGGGTGACGGTTGCAGACATGATTTCCTGCGGCAGACGAAAACGAATTCTCGCAGGCGAGGACGCCCGCGCCACAGATGATGTTATTGGGCGGCCTTCACCTCATTCCAGATTTCGTTGTACTTGGCACGGCGCGGCACATTTTGCCAGAAATAAATGTGCTGCTGATAGTTATCCACGTCGTCGAGGTGAAGGTCCCTGACCTGATCGGGCGACATGAACTGCGCGGCCTGGGGATTTGCCGGAGTGTAACCGGTCACGTCGGTGACTTTCTTTTGAGTTTGCGCCTCGATCATGTACTCGAGAAATTTATAGGCCAGGTCTTTGTTGTCGCTGGCGGCGGTGATCATGAGGTGGTCAATCCAGCCGGTGGTGTTTTCCTTTGGAATGGTTTCGCCGACGGGAAAGTTGGCCTTGCGCAGCTGGTTGGTCATGAGCGGCCAGCCCATGGCGGCGACGATCTCATGATTCTCGAAGAGATTGGTGAGCTCGCCGCCGGTGGACCACAGCTTGCGAATATTGGGCTTGAGCTCGAGCAGCTTTTGCTTGACGGCATCGAGTTCCTGATCGCTGAGATTGTAGAGATGGCTGGGCTCGGGCTGGTCGAAGCCCAGAACTTGCGCGGCCATGTACACGGTGGAGAGGTCGTCCCAGACGGAAATCTTGCCGCGGTATTTGGGGTCCCAGAAGATGCTCCAACTCTGGGGAGGCTTGGGGAAGACGGTGGTGTCGTAGAGCATGGGGTTGGGTCCCCACATGAAGGGCACGCCATAGACCTGCCCACCCACGTGAACGAGGGGCAGAGAAGTGAGCTGTGGGGAAAGCTGGCCGTAGACAGGAAGCCGGGAGAGGTCGAGCGGCTGGGCGAGGCCGGCCGAGGCGATCGAAGTGGCCACGTCGCTGGAAGGCGAAATCACATCGTAATTGCCGGCGCTGCCGCCGCGCAGCTTGGCGACGAGTTCGTCGCTCGACCCCATGTAGGAGGCGGAAATCTTGCAGTGGTATTGCTGCTCGAAGGCGGCGACGAAGGATGGGTCGGCGTAGCCCTCCCAGACGAGAAGGCTGAGGGTGGGAGTTTTTTTGCTGCAGGAAGGACAGCAAAGGACGGCGAGGAGAAGAAGGAATATCAGCGGGCGTCGGTCAGCCATGCGTTCTCCGTGCGCCTTGCGTTTTCGCCGCGAGGCGGTAAGAAAAGCAGATTCCTCGGGGCGAAAGCCCTCTCGGAATGACAAAAACCAATTGCTCTTCGCATCCAGGGCCCGTACGAACGTTCGCACGACTAAAACGTGGGCGGCGTATTGATCCAAAGCAACCGGGTTTCGGTGCGGCCCGGGTTGCGCCAATGATGGGGCGTGGCGCTTTCGAAATAAAAGCTGTCGCCGGGTTTCAGCCGATACTCCTCGTCTTCGAGCGAGATCAGCAGCTCGCCGCGCAAGACGTAGAGGAACTCCTCGCCTTCGTGAGTGTAGGATTCGCCGCTGCCGGCGCCGGGAGCAACACAGAACAGATGGGGCTCCATGACGGCGTTGCCCCAGGCCAGCAGCTCCATGCGAACGCCGGGGCCGGCCTCGAGCACTTTGCGTTTTTCCGGCGAGACCAGCGGGCTGTTGGAATCGGCCGCGTCGAAGAAATCGAGAATGTTGGTCTTGTAAAAACGCGCCAGCTTGCGCAGCGTGCTCACCGAAGCGCTCATCTGGGAGCGTTCGAGGGCGCTGAGAAATCCTAAAGAAATGCCGACGGAGCGGGCGACCTGGGCGAGGGAGAGGCCGCGGCGGGTGCGCAGCTGGCGCAGGCGAATGCCCATGGCGGCGCTATTGCCGTTGGTGGTGGCGCGCACGCGGCCCTCGCGCTTGAGCAGTTGCACAATAGCGGGGGCATTCAAGCCGCGCACCTTGCGCAGAAAGCGGGCGCGCTTGAGCAGCTTGAGGTCTTCGGAGGTGTAGAGGCGGTAGCGGCTGGCCGTGCGCCGGGGCTGGGTGAGGCCAAGGCTCTCCCAGGAGCGGATGACCGAGGGCGAAACCCCGACCAGGCGGGCCACGTCGCCGATTTTCAAGTAAGGTTTAATGACGGCCGGTTTCATGACCCTGAGACAATGGCTCCCATAAGAATTTCTTCTAGAGGGGAATACCATTTTCCGCTTGACAGTGCAGCCTGAGGTTCTCTAACCTTGCGCGATTATAGCAAGGTTCTTCCCAAAGACAAGAAGCAAGAAGACAGATGTGAAGTGAGAACTTTCTGCTTCGCGGAGGTCGCTATGCATCCCTCAGCCCGGCGCCGTGTAATCCCCCTGTGTCTGTTGGTCCTGCCGCTGCTGCTTGCGCTGGCGGTTTCGAGTTTCGCGCAAGGCACCAGCGGAAGAATTGTGGGCCGAATCTCCGATCCCAGCGGAGCGGTCCTGGCCAACGTGAAAATCACGCTGACCAACCAGGCCACGGGCGTCAGCCGCGACGTGCTGAGCAACAGCACCGGCGACTACGTTCTGGTGGAAGTGGTGCCCGGGGTTTACACGCTGCAATTCGAGCTGACTGGATTCAAGAAGGACGTGCACAAGAACGTCACGGTCGAGGTCAACCAGGTGGTGACGCTGAACGCCGTGATGCAGGTGGGCGGCGAGCAGGAGACGGTGGAGGTAACCTCGGAAGCGCCACAGGTGGATACGACCAGCACGCAACTGGGCGCGGTGGTGAACGACCGCTCGGTCAATCAGTTGCCTTTGAATACGCGTGATACGTACCAGTTTCTGCAGTTGCAGCCGGGGGTGCAGTCGCAGTTAGGCAGCAGCGGGAGCCTGTTCTACGGCTCGGACGCGGCGGGCTCGGTTTCTGTCAATGGCGGCCGCACGCGGGCGAACAACTTCAGCGTGAACGGGGGCGACGCCAACGACCAATTCGTCAACCTGCCGACGGTGCAGCCCAGCCCGGACTCAATCGAGGAATTTCGCGTCATCACTAATACCTTCGACGCCGAGTACGGGCGGAACTCGGGCGCCGTAGTCAACGTGGTGACCAAGTCGGGAACGAATGATTTTCACGGCGATGTGTACGAGTACTTCCGCAATAAGGTGCTGAACGCCACCGGCTACTTCAACACCTCAAAACCGCAATTCAACCAGAACCAGTTTGGGGCAACGTTCGGTGGGCCAATCAAAAAGGACCGGGCGTTTTTTTTCCTGTCTTACGAGGGCCGGCGTATCCGGCAAGGCGAGTCGGGACCATTCGTTACCGTTCCGACGACGGACGAACGCAACGGCGATTTCAACGCTGTGACCGAAATCTCTGCTCCGACGGCAGATTCACCCAACGCAATTCAGGACCAGTTTCTGGCCGATGCGCTCAATGGACGTGCGGGGTGCACGACTGCGATCAACGGACTGGGCGGAACCACCCCCGCGGCGGGCGTGGCCTGGAATGCCATTTTTCCCACCAACGTAATTCCGCTGCCCTGCCAGGATCCGGTGGCCGTGAGCCTGCTCAACACCTATTTTCCCCAAGCCAACGTAGGCAGTGACGGTTTCCAATCGGTACCCACCGGATCTGACAACCAGGACCAGTTCACCATCCGGCTGGACCACCGGATCAACGACCACCAGAACTTCACCGCCTACTACTACTACACGGACGATGCCAACATCACTCCGTTCGACAACTTTGAGGCAGCAGGAGCGAACGTTCCGGGATTTGGCAGCGCGGTGGATTCCCGCTATCAACAGATCAACTTGTCGCACACCTGGACGATGACAAATTCGCTGGTGAACGAGGCGCGATTCACCTACATGCGGGAAGGGCAGCTAGGGTTCCAGACTCCATTGCACAGCGGTGCCGTAACCGATTCATGCACCGGTGCAGCGACTGCTTTTTGTTTCACCGGTCTTTCCGATTCCTCAGCGATTAACGCTCTGGCCTCCGATCCTTCGACCGGAGACCCCAAGTTCGGTATTACCCCGGGCCTAAGCAGCAGCCGCACCGGCGTTCCCTTCATTACGATCTCTGGCGGGCCGGTAATAGGCAATAATTCCGAGGGGCAGTTACCGCAGGTTGGAAACAGCTTTCAATGGTCCGACAACCTGACCTGGGTGAAGGGCAACCACACCCTGAAATTTGGCGCGGACGTACGCCGCCAGCGATTTGATCAGACGCTGTATTACAACGTGAACGCATCCATGACGTTTGACGGCAGCGGCACCGATGCGTTGCTGATGGACGATGGCAGCAATTATGGCGGCTTCCTTCTAGGGCTGGTGGACAGCTTCGGCCAGGGCGGCGCGCAGGTAGAGAATGTACGCAGCACATCGGTGTATCCATTCGCGCAAGATAGCTGGAAGATCAGACCGAACTTGACTTTGAATTACGGGCTGCGCTGGGAGCTGGACACGCCGCTTACAGATATTGGCGGCCATGTGCAGACCTTCCGCCCGGGGCAGAACACGGCGGTTTATCCTTGCGACCCGGCAGTAACGGACCCCTCAGAATGCCCGACTGGCCTGGTGGTGCCGGGCGACAAGGGTGTTCCCGCCGGCATGACGCAGACCTACTACAAGGCGTTTGCGCCGCGAATCGGGATTGCCTACAGCCCGGGCCACAGCGGGAAGACCAGCATTCGGGCGGGTTGGGGTATGTTCTATAACCCAATGGAGCAATTGGTGCTGGAGCAGTTCAGCGCCGAGCCGCCCTTTGGCGGCAGTTCTTTCTTCTACAACTCGTTCCTGAATACGCCTTACGTCGGGCTCGATGGTACGGTGAACCCGAATCCGTTTAACGGCATTCTGAATCCGGTCAAGGGGCAGGACCCGGGCTGGGCGAACTTCCGGCCAATTCTTCTGTTCGGCGAATTCCAGCCGCACATGAGAACGCAATACTCGGACCAATATAACTTCACGATTCAGCAAGAACTGGCGAAGGATCTGCTGCTGCAAGTCGGCTACGTGGGTTCGCAGGGTCACCGCCTACTGGCCTCGCGCGATCTAAATCCCGGGAACCCCCAGACGTGCCTGGATCTGCAAGCCATTGCGGACTACTACGACCCGGCAGGTTCACACCCGAATGCGGATCTGAACGCAGCGTACACTTGTGGCCCGTACTACGCGGACAACTCCTTTGGCCTGCCCGCGGGCTCGATTCCAAGCGGCTACAGCATCCATATGCCGTACGGTCCGCAGAAGATCGTTACTGGCCCGAACAGCCAATCCATAGGGCTGGTGGGACTGCGTCCTTACGGCTCGCCGAATTGCAACCCCATCGGAGCATGGGATGACGTGAACCAGGTGTTCACCAACGGCTGCCCGCCGGATGGCATTGATGTGTTCAGCAACATCTTTGCCGAGGACACGATGGCCAACTCCAGCTACAACGCTCTGGAGGCAATGGTCGAAAAGCGCTTTTCGAAGGGCCTGCAATTCCAGGCTGCGTATACCTACAGCAAGTCTCTGGACATGGCGTCGAGCTTCGAGGAGACGGTCAATCCCTTCAATCCGTCTTTAAGCCGCGCGCTGTCGCTGTTCAATTCGGCGCAACGTTTCGTCGTCAGCTACTTCTGGGCGCTCCCCATACCCAAGCACTCCGGATTGCTGGGCAAGATCGTTGATGACTGGGCAATCTCCGGTATCACCCAGTTTCAGACCGGCTTCCCCATTCGGCTCTCCGAACAGGATGACACCGAACTGCTGACCAGCGGCTTCTTTACTTCCATTACCGGTCCGCAACTGATCGCGCCTTTCCAGACACTAAGGCCGCAAGACAATAATCGCTATTACTTCGATCCAAACAGCTTCGCTGACCCGGCGCTGGGAACGCTCGCTACGACGCGGCGCACGATCTGCTGCGGGCCTGGACTTAACAACTGGGATTTTGCGGTGCATAAACAGATTCCATTCAGCGAAACCCGGTATTTGCAGTTCCGGGCGGAAATCTTCAACATCGCCAACCATACGCAGTTCGTCAATCCGGACGGAGACTTCTCGGACGGCGCGCAATTCGGCCAGGTTACCCAGGCCCGCGATCCGCGGCTGGTACAATTTGCATTGAAGTTTTTCTTCTAGCTGGAAGACCGGGCGGCGCAGCCGCCCGGGCCTACTCTAATGGCCGCCCTGGAAGCGGCCTGAGTCCTTTGGAGACCCCGATGTATCCCGCATTGCAGAAGGAGCTCGAAACTTACGAGCGCCGCACGCCGAAGTCCGCCGAGGCGCACAAGAAAAATCTGAAGCGCATTCCGCTGGGCGTGGCCAGCAATTACCGCGCCTATGACCCCTATCCGATTTTCGTGAAAGAGGGCCAGGGATCGCATTTCCGCGATCTGGATGGCAACGACTACATTGATCACAATCTATGTTTCGGGGCGCTGATGGCGGGGCACTGCCATCCCGCGGTAATGAAGGCCGTGCAGCCGCGGCTCTCGACCGGCACCATGTTCGGCATGCCGCACAACATGGAATGGGAGCTGGCCGAAGAGATTTGCGCCCGCTTTCCGGTGGAGATGGTGCGCTTTGGCTCCTCCGGCACAGAAGCGACCATGCACGCCTGTCGCCTGGCCCGCGCGGCTGCCGGCCGTGACAAGATCATCAAGTTTGAGGGGGCATACCATGGGTTGCATGACACGGCGCTGGTGAGCGTGAAGCCGCATGCGCCGGAGTTTGGCGACGTGAAGGCGCCGGCTTCGGTGCCGGGCGGCCTGGGCGTGCCCAAGGCAAGCCTGGCTAACGTTCCCGTGGCCACATTCAATGATCTGGCGAGTGTGGAGCGCCGGTTTAAGGAGAACCCGGGCGAGATTGCGGCGGTGATTCTGGAGCCGATTCTGATGAACGTGGGCATGTGCATGCCGCAGCCGGGATTTCTCGAAGGCCTGCGCGACTTGTGCACCAAGAATGGCGCGCTGCTGATTTTCGACGAAGTGAAGACGGGCGCGAAGCTGGGCTGGGGCGGAGCGTCGGAATATTTCGCAGTGAAGCCGGACGTGATTTGCCTGGCGAAATCCATTGGCGGGGGGTTTCCGCTGGCGGCGTTCGGCACCAGCCGAGCGGTCATGGACCTGATCTCGCAGCACAAGGTATTTCACGGCGGCACGTATAACACCAATCCGGTTTCAATGGCGGCCGGGCTGGCGGCCTTCCGCGAAGTACTGACCCGCGAAAATTACGCTCATGTGGAGAAGTTGAGCAAGAAGCTGATGGAAGGCTATCGCAAAACGGTGGCGAAGAGCGGATTGCAGGGCTACGTTGCCAGCGCGGGGGCGAATGGCGTGCTGATGTTGTATCCGCAGGAGATTCGCAACTATCGCGACTGGCTGGCGATTGATATTGACCTGTGGCGCCACTACTGGTTCGGGATGGTGAACCGGGGAGTGATGGCGCAGCCCTACTGGTGGGATGAGCAGTGGACGATTTCTGTTCAGCATACCGAGGCGGACATAGATAAGCACCTGGCGGCGTTTGACGATGTTGCGCCGGCGCTGGCGGCGGCACAGCAGGAGCGCATGGCGGTGGCAGCAGAGTAAGCCGTACCCCTGCGCGCCCTTTTAACCACCGGGGAGACGGAGGACACAGAGGAGTTTCCCCAAGAGGAGTGAACTTTTGCCTGGCGGCCATGACGAAAGCAATCAGCCTCACCTGAAGCGCGTCCTGGGGCGTTGGGACCTGGTTTTGCTTTTCGTGGTCGCCGTGTTCAACCTGAACGTGGTGCCCTCGATCGCCGCCAACGGCGGCGTCACCATCTGGCTGTGGCTCATTTCTCTGGTCCTTTTTTTCTGGCCGCAGGGCGTTGCGGTGATCGAGCTGGCGCACCGCTACCCGGGCGAGGGCGGGGTCTATTTGTGGGCGAAGGAGCTGTTCGGCGACTTTCACGGATTCTTCTCCGGCTGGTGCTACTGGACGAACAACATGCTCTACGTGCCGACGGTGATGCTGTACTTCGTCGGGGTCTCGGTGTTCGTGCTGGGGCCGGGCCACGCGACGCTGGCGGATAACAAGGCATTCGCCATTGGGGCGTCTGTGGTTCTGCTGGGGATTCTGGCGGTGCTGAACATTGTGGGACTGGGCGTGGGCAAGTGGCTGAACAATATTGGCGCGGTGGGCACGTTTGTGGCGGCGGCAACGCTGATCACGCTCGGGGTAGTGGTGGCATCCAGGCAAGGGCTGAGCCTGAGCCAGGTGAATTTCCACGTTCCCCGCGATCCGCGATTCGTTCTTAATTCTTTTGGAGTGATCTGCTTTGCGCTGGTGGGGCTGGAACTGGCCTCGATCATGGGGGATGAGATCCAGGAACCGAGGCGCACGCTTCCCGGCGCAGTGGCGTGGGGCGGGGTGATTTCCGGCGTTCTTTATGTCGCGACGACATTGACCTTGCTGGTAGCGCTGGGCAGGAACATCAACGTGCTGCAGGGAATCGTGCAGGCGGTGGGCCAGCTGAGCGGCGAAATGGGCATAGGCTGGATCATCCCTCTGTTCGCCTTGATGCTGAGCGTTTCGATTGCGGGCATCGGCTCGGCGTGGCTGGGTGGCTCAGCGCGCATTCCGTTTGTAGCGGGGCTGGATTCTTACATGCCGGCCTGGCTGGGAAAGGTGCATCCGAAATATTCAACGCCTTACGCCGCGCTGCTGGTGCACGTGAGTATTTCCATGCTGTTGTGCGTGATATTTTTTGCGTTTTCGAGTGTGCAGGAAGCGTTCCAGACGATGCTGTCGCTGGCGGTGGTGCTGCAGCTGATTCCTTATCTCTACGTGTTCGGGGCGCTGCTGAAGCTGGCGGTGCGCAGCCCGGAGGGCGGGGTGTACAGCAAGCCGGTGCTGATCGCGGCAGGTGTGAGCGGATTGCTGACCACCATTCTCGGAATTTTGCTGCAGTACTTTCCGCCGCAGCTGATCAAGTCGCTGCTGACGTATGAAGTGGAGATGGTTCTGGGTACCGTGTTTTTTGCCGGGCTGGCGGGCTATTTCTTTTTTGTCTATGGCAGGCGCAAGGTCCCGGAGGCCGTAGCCAGCCGGGCTTAGGGAAGCGCGGGGGACCCACTCCGCGGTGAGTTGAAATTGCAGGAGGCAAAGATGCCGGGCGCAGTGGAAAGCGCAGTCCGCAGCTACCAGATGTACATCAATGGCGAGTGGAGGGAGAGCGGGTCGCACAAGACCTTCGCTGTTTACGATCCCTCAACCGAGGAAGTAATTGCGCAGGTTCCCGATGGCAACCTTGAGGACGTGAACCGCGCCGTGGCCGCGGCCAAGGCGGCATTCGAAGAGGGACCGTGGGCGAGCACAACTCCGCAGGAGCGGGGGCGGGTGCTGTTTCGCCTGGCGGAAAAGATTCGCCAGAATTCCGCCATGCTGGCGGAGCTGGAGTGCCGTAATTGCGGCAAGCCGATTGTCGAGGCGGAATACGACATTGCAGATACGGCCACCTGCTTTGAGTACTATGGCGGCCTGGCTACCAAGGTCCTGGGATATGTGAACCCGGTTCCCGATAACGCCATGAGCCTGACTTTGAAGGAGCCGGTGGGCGTAGCGGGGCAGATTATTCCGTGGAATTATCCACTGCTGATGGCGGCGTGGAAGCTGGCGCCGGCACTGGCGGCGGGTTGCAGCTGCGTGCTTAAGCCGGCTGAGCAGACGCCGCTGACTGTGCTGGAAATGGCAAACTGGCTGCCGGAGGTCGGGCTTCCCGCCGGCGTGGTGAACCTTGTCACCGGCTTTGGGGAAACCTGCGGCGCGCCGCTGGTGCAACATCCGGATGTGAACAAGATTGCTTTTACGGGCAGCGCGGCCGTGGGGAAAATCATCGTGAAGCAGGCGGCGGAGACGGTGAAGCGGGTGACCCTCGAGCTGGGCGGCAAATCGCCGAACATCTTTTTTGCCGACGCGGATTTTGAAGCGGCCATTGACGGCGCGCTGTTTGGCGTTTTCATCAATCAAGGCGAAGTCTGCTCGGCAGGCAGCCGCATTCTGGTGCAGAAGCCCATCTATAAGAAGTTTGTGGAGGCGATGAGCGAGAAGGCGAAAAAGATCAAGCTGGGGCCGCCGCAGGAGCGCGACACGAAAATGGGACCGCTGGTGAGCAAGGAACAGTACGAGCGCGTACGTTCCTACCAGGATGTTGGCAAGAAGGAAGCAAAGCTGGCAACGGGCGGGGGCCGGGCGGAAAAATTCGCCAAAGGCTACTACGTTGAGCCGACGATCTTCTACGACGTCGAGAACTCAGCACGGATAGCGCGCGAGGAGATTTTTGGGCCGGTGGCGTCGGTGATCGCATTCGACGATGAAAAAGAAGCTCTGAAGATCGCCAACGATTCCCCTTACGGCCTGGCGGCGGCGGTATGGACGCGCGACATCTTTAAGGCATTCCGCGTGGTCAAATCACTGCGGGCCGGGATTGTGTGGGTGAACCACATGCAGCCGACCTATGTCGAGGCGCCCTGGGGCGGCTATAAGCAATCGGGCTTCGGACGCGAGCTGGGGCCATGGGGAATCGAGGAATACCTCGAGACCAAGCAGGTGCACATCAATCTCAACGAAGCGCCGATCGGGTGGTACTGAAGCTTGAACCAGGCGAGACAGCAGTCCTAATGGGCACGATTCAAATCGGTACCGAGATACCTGGGCCGAAGTCGAAAGCGCTGGCGGCACGGCGGGAGCGCGCCGTGCCGCGCGGGCTTTCGCACGCCACACCCATCTATGTGGCCAGGGCGGAAGATGCCTGGCTCGAGGATGTGGACGGCAACCGCTACATTGACTTTGCCGGCGGCATCGGCTGCCTGAACGTGGGGCACAGGCAGCAGCCGGTGGTCGAAGCTGTAGAGCATCAGCTGGAGCGCCACCTGCATACCTGCGTGCAGGTCACGCCCTATGAAAGCTACGTCCGGCTGGCGGAGCGGCTCAATCAAGTCACTCCAGGAAATTTTCCGAAGAAGAGTCTATTCCTGAGCACGGGCGCCGAGGCGGTAGAAAACGCGGTAAAGATCGCGCGGGCTCACACGGGAAGGCCTGGCATCATCGCTTTTGAAGATGCTTTTCACGGCCGCACGTTCATGGGGCTGGCGCTTACAAGCAAAACGCATCCTTACAAGGCGGGATTCGCGCCTTTTCCTGGCGACGTATATCGCATTCCGTACGCCTATTGCTACCGTTGCTCTTATTCTCTGAAGTATCCCTCGTGCGATGTCTATTGTGCGCGGCACCTGGAAGATACATTTAAGCGGGTGGTGGCTTCCGAAGATGTAGCGGCGGTGATCGCCGAGCCGGTGCTGGGCGAAGGCGGGTTCGTGGCCCCTCCGCCGGAGTTTTTCAAAACGCTGATTGAGATTTGCCAGGAGCGCGGCGTTCTGTTCATTGCCGACGAAATTCAGAGCGGCTTTGGCCGCACGGGCAGGCTGTTTGCCTGCGAGCGCTATGGTATTGAGCCGGACCTGCTGGTCACGGCGAAGTCGCTGGGAGGAGGGCTGCCGATCGCGGCGGTGACCGGCCGCGCGGAAATCATGGACGCGCCCGGCCCCGGCGGACTCGGCGGCACCTTTGCCGGCAATCCGCTTTCCTGCGCGGCGGCGCTGGCCGTGCTCGATATTTTCGAGCAGGGAAATCTTCTGGATCGCGCCAATGACTTAGGCGATTGCTTTCAGGCTCGGGCCAAAGCATGGCAACGGCGCTGGCCGCTGGTCGGAAATGTGCGCGGCCTGGGGGCCATGCAGGCGATCGAACTGGTGCGCTCTGCCGAGACCCGCGAGCCAGCGGCTGACGAGACCAGGCAGATCGTGCGCTATTGTTATGAGCGCGGGCTGATCACGCTTTCCGCCGGTTCCTATGGAAATGTGATCCGGGTGCTGGTGCCCCTGGTAATCAGCGACGAGCAGATGGACGAGGCGCTGGCTATACTGGAATCGGCACTGCAAGCGGCTTCTGAAAAGATGAGCAACGTGGCTCAGATTGTCTAAGCCGCCAGATGGTTGAACACTCTTACGATTTCCGAGGCCTTCGACTAATGACCGTAGCAGCTCCACCGACTACCAAACTCCCTAACTACATCAACGGCGAATGGCGAGATTCCGCGGCGGGCGAGTGGGGAGACGTCGTTAACCCCGCGACGGGCGAGACCCTGGCCAGAGTTCCGCTTTCTTCTCCGGAGGAAGTTGCGGCGGTAGTGGAAGCAGCGGCTGCCGCCTTTCCCCAATGGCGGCGCACCCCGGCGGAAGACCGCATTCAACCGCTGTTCAAGCTGAAGCAGTTGTTGGAAGACCATCTGGATGACTTTGGCCGCACCATTACCCAGGAAAACGGCAAGACTTTCGCCGAGGCCAAGGCGGAAATGCGGCGCGCTATTGAAAACGTGGAAGTGGCGTGCGGCATTCCCACCATGATGCAGGGCTACAACCTGGAAGACGTGGCGCGCGGCATTGATGAGACCATGATTCGCCAGCCCCTGGGGGTGGTGGCGGCCATCACGCCCTTCAATTTTCCGGGAATGATCCCCTTCTGGTTTCTTCCTTACGCCATTGCCTGCGGCAATACTTTTATTTTGAAGCCTTCGGAGCGCGTTCCCTTGACCATGAAGCTGGCCTTCGAGCTGCTGGAGAGAAGCGGGCTGCCCAAAGGCGTGGTGAACCTGGTGAATGGCGGCAAGGCGGCGGTGGATGCGCTGCTCGACCATCCCAAGGTTCGGGCGATCAGCTTTGTGGGTTCTACCCCGATTGCGAAGTATGTGTACGCGCGCGCCGGCGCGAATGGCAAGCGCGCACAATGCCAGGGCGGAGCCAAGAACCACGTGATTGTCTTGCCCGACGCCGACATGCAGAGTGCGACCCAGATTATCAGCGACAGCGCCTTTGGCTGCGCCGGCCAGCGTTGCCTGGCAGTTTCCGTGGCCGTGACCATCGGCGAGGCGCAGAAGACCTTCCGCGATGCCATCACGGAGATGGCCGGATCTCTGCGCGTGGGCGATGGCCTCGAAGAGGGCGTCCAGATGGGGCCGGTGATTACGCCCCAGAGCAAGACGCGGATTGAATCGCTCATTGCAGTTGGCGAGAAGCAGGGGGCTCGCGTTCTGCTCGATGGCCGGGGAGCGAAGCTGCCCAAACTTGACCACGGCAATTTCGTGAAGCCCACGGTGATGGACGGGCTTCCAGCCACGAGCGATTTGGCCAACACCGAAATTTTCGGCCCGGTCCTGACCCTGATTCACGCCGCCGATATGGATGAGGCGCTGGCGTTTCTGGCGCGCAGCCCTTATGGCAACCAGGCATCGCTGTTCACCTCCAGCGGTTCGGCGGCGCGGCGCTTCCGCTACGAGGCCCCGGCGGGAAATATCGGCATCAACATTGGCGTGGCCGCTCCCATGGCTTACTTTCCTTTCAGTGGATGGAAAGAGAGCTTTTTCGGCGATCTGCACGGGCAGGGACGCGACGGGGTGGAGTTCTACACCGAGAAGAAAGTTGTGGTGGAGCGCTGGGCCAAGGAGCACTCGCGGAAGTTTTAGCTGGCATACAGAACTGAGGCACTCATGTCTGACACGATTCAAAAATACAAGGACTATGTGATGACGGGGTTTGTGAAAGCCGTCACGCCCATTGTGGTGGATCATGCCAGCGGCGCTACCGTCACCGACGTGAACGGCCGCGAGTATCTTGACTGCTTTGCCGGAATTTCGGTGGTCAATGCGGGGCACTGCAATCCGCAGGTGATCGCGGCTGCGAAAGCGCAGATGGAGAAGCTGGTGCACTGCGCGTCTTACATTTACCACGCGCGGCCGGTCGCCGACTTGGCGGAGAAGATGGCGCAGATTGCGCCCGCCGGCCTGACCAAGACTTTTTTTGGCAATGGCGGCGCGGAAGCGATCGAAGGCGCGCTCAAGCTGGCCCGGCTCTACACCGGCAAACACGAATTTATCGCGCTGCAGGGCAGCTTCCATGGGCGCAGCTTCGGCGCGCTCAGCATCACCGGCAATATGGGACGCAAGAAGCGCGGCGGCCCTTATGGCGCGGGCGTGGCGTTTGTTCCGGCGCCTTATGCCTATCGTTCGCAATGGCCCGGCGATCCTGAGGAGTGCGGCCGGCAGTGCGCACACATGCTGGAAGATGTGGTTCGCTTCGCAACTTCCGGCGATGTGGCTGCCTTCATTGCCGAACCGGTGATGGGCGAGGGCGGAATTATCGTTCCGCCGAAGAACTACTTCCGGGAAGTGAAGAAGGTGCTCGATCAATTCGGCATCCTTTTCATTGCCGACGAAGTGCAGTCCGGCTTCGGCCGCACTGGAAAGATGTTTGCCATCGAATACTACGGGGTTACGCCCGATATTCTTGTGACGGCGAAAGGGATTGCCGATGGGTTCCCGCTCAGCGCATTCACCACGCGGCTGGAGATCGCCGCGGCCTACAAGCCGGGCGACCATCTTTCGACCTTCGGGGGGAATCCGGTCTCATGCGCGGCGGCACTGGCCAATATTGAATTCATGGAAAAGGAAAACCTTCCCGCCCGCGCCGCTGAGCTGGGCGAGCACGTGATGGCGGAGCTGCGCGAGCTGCAAAGGCAACACTCGATCATCGGCGAAGTACGCGGAGCGGGCCTGATGATCGGGGTAGAGCTGGTAAAGGACGAAAAGCTTACGCCCGCACCGCTCGAAGCCGAGGCCATTCGCGACTCACTTCTGCGCCAGGGCGTGCTGGTGGGCGTGGGTGGATCGTACGGCAACGTGGTGCGTTTCCAGCCGCCGCTGGTCATCACCCGGCAGCAGATAGACCGCGCGCTGAATGCGTTTGCCGCCGCGCTGGCGGAAGTGGCGCAGCCAGCCCACGCCTAACGCCGGAGTCAGCCGCTACCTTGCGGCTTCGGTTTTCTGCGTTGCGGCTCGGCCTCCGAAACGACGTACACCATCAGAATCCCCAGTTCTGGCTCGATGGGATGGCGGTAACGCGGGTGCGGGAAAACGATGTAGTACACGAACGGATAGGTCAGGATCAGCCAGAAGAACAGCCACGCGCCAGATTTGCGTTTGCGCAGCCCGCGGCCCAGTCCCCAGAAAGCAAGCACCGTAGAAGCCAGGAAGACTGAATTCTTGAAGGGCGCGAGCCCGGCAATTTGCGATGCTCGCGGAACTCCTCCCCAGTAATAGACGAAGCGCTTCACGTCCAGCCATAAAAAGCGGCCCGGGTTCTGGCGAATGAAGTTCATCGCCTCACGTTTACGCTCGGCGACGTAGGCGATTTCGCCTAATTTCTTGTAGCGCTGCATCTCAAGAACATCCTGCGTAGGGTGCAGATACTCCTGCCACGTGCCATCGGCGTAAGGGCCGTTACCCAGGCGCAGCTCAGCGCCGAAATTTGAGCGGATGAAAATGAATTTGCCGAAGGTGCGGTAGTCTCGCGCCAGCCAGGGCGTGATCACCGCGCAAAAAACCAGCGACGCCAAAGCCACGCCGCCGGCCGAGCGCAGCCCGCGCTTTGACCGCCGGTACCATGCCCACAGGCCTGAGGCGGGCAAGAAGGCAAGCAGGGAAGTATTGGTCAGCGCCGCCACGCCCCAGAGCAGGCCGAACAGAAACCAGGGCCGCCAGCCGCGGCGCTCTTCAAAGGTCAAGGCAAGCCAGAATAGGAGAGTGACAAGCAGCGCCGCCAGGCTGGTTTCCCAGACCCAGCGAGTGCACCAGTACATGACCGGCGGAAGCACCGCCCACAGCCAGGCGCTCCAGATGGCCACGGTTTCGCGGAAACATCGCCGGGCGATAAGAAAAATGGGAATGCAAGTCAAAGCGGAAAAAAGGCTGTTCAGAGCCAGCAGCACGATCGCTGAAGCATGCGAGTAAATTCCGAGCAGCTTGAAGACGCCGGCGATCACAAATGGATAGAGCGGCGGCTCCCAGGCGGTCGGTCCTGTCGGTTCGTTGAAGGGATTGCTATAGCCCTGCCCGGAAGCGAGCGCGCGGCCGATGCGCCCCATCTCCCAGCCGAAGCTGAAATGGGCGTCATTGGTGCGGAATTTGTAAGTGTGGCCGATGACGATCAGCCCGAGGCGAAGAGCGAGAGCGATTACCACCATCCAGAAAAAGGATGTGCGCGCACGCGACCACCAGCGCTTCACAGAGGCGAACCCGGCTTCCTGAACAGCACCGGCGGCGCCGATCATGGAGCCAACACGGCACTTGGAGATTTATGCTGTTCCATGCCGCTCCATCTCTTTTTGAAAGACCGCAAAGTCGTCTTTTCCGAACAGGACGAATCGCACCCGCTGGATGGTGCTTTGAGGGCGCTCTTCAGCATAGTTTCGTACGGCGCCAATCATGACTGCCGCACACTCATCTGCTGGAAACGCTGCGACGCCGGTGGCCAGGGCAGGGAAGGCCAGGCTTTCGAGTTTGAGCTCTTCCGCCCGGAGCAAACTGTTCCGCGTGGCCGCGGCGATAATGTTCGCGCTGGAAAGCGAGCCCGGGCGCTTGGGCACACGCGCATCTTCGGGCCGATAGCCCATGGCGGCAGCATGAATTACATATTTATTGGGAAGTCGCCCGGCGCCGGTGACCGCAGCCTCGCCGAGTTGAATGGGGGCCTTGGCCTGGCCCTCGCGGTCAATTTCGTCGCCGCCCCGCCGCCGAATTGCTCCGGCAACTCCTGCGCCGAGCGCCAGATCGGTATTGGCCGCGTTCACAATGGCGTCTATCCCCACTTGCTGCGTAATGTCGCCCTGAACAATTTCGATGCTGATGGCCATGTTAGACCACGATCTTCCGCCGCATATCTTCTTCCGCCTGCGCCAGGTTCTCGGGCTTCCCCAGGTCGCGCCAATAATATTCCTCTGCACGGAAGCCGAGAATGGTCTCGCCCTGGGCCGCCAGCCGCAAATACGAGGTAATGATCGAGAATGCTCCTTCCTCGCTGAGCATGGAAAGCAATCGCGGGGAAATCACATGAATTCCGGAGAACGCCAGCGGTCCGGTCTTCTCTGAGCGGCGCACGATTTCCTCGCCCCCCTCATCTCCGGAGCGCCGGCCACAAAGGCGCGCTGCCTCGTCGAACAACAGATAGCGGGAGGTTTTCCGGTGCTGCACGGCCAGCGTAGCCAGGGCCCCATGCTCCGCATGAAACTGCAGCATCCGGGCCAGGTCAATATTGCTGATCACATCCACGTTATGCAGAAGGAACGGCTCGCCGGTTGAACCTTCCAGAAAAAACCACGCTGCCTTCTTCAGGCCGCCGCCAGTATCGAGCAAAGTCTCTTCGCGGGAAATCTCAATTCGCATGCCGAAGTTGCGATTGGCGTTCAAATATTCAACCATCATGCCGGCGAAGTGATGCACGTTGACGATCACTTCAGTGACTCCAAAGGTGCGAAGCCGGGCCAGAGCGATCTCGAGTAGCGTGCGGCCGCCGACCTCCACCAGCGCTTTCGGGCGATTTTCGGTGAGCGGCCGCAAGCGCGTGCCCAGCCCGGCGGCCAGGATCATGGCCTTCATCCGGCTGCGTTCTCCAATTCGCGGTGCCGCACCAGGACCTCAAGCCCGTTGTTGCCGCGCAGGTGCCTGGCCAGTTGCTCGGCCAAGAATACCGAGCGGTGCTGCCCGCCGGTGCAGCCGAACGAGACCATGAGATTGGCAAAGCCACGCCGGCGATATTCGCTCACGCTGTTTTCCACCAGAGAAGTTGCGCCGGCCAGAAACTGGTGCACGCTCTCCTGCTGGTTCAGGTACTCGATGACGGCGGCATCTTTGCCGGTCAGCGCCTTGAAGCGCTCTTCCCGCCCGGGATTGGGCAGGCTGCGCGCGTCAAAAACAAAGCCGCCGCCATTGCCGGTTTCGTCTTTCGGCCAGCCGCGATGAAAGGAAAAGCTGAATATGGAAACCGTCAGCTTCCCTGTGCCGGGAACTACGCTCTGCAATTTCTTCGCGCCCAGCATGGCGTGGAAAGCCTCAGTCAGAGTCGGCAGATTCACCGGCAGGGTGACGTTGTGCAGCAGCCAGCGCAGGTTTTTCAGCGCATAGGGAACGCTTTGCAGAAAATGCGGCTTGCGCTCGTAGAATCCGCGAAAGCCGTAGGTGCCCAGCGCCTGCATGATGCGCACATAAACGTAAGCGTAGTAGTGCTGCATGAAGGCGGAAGGCCCGACCTTGATGTACTGGGGAAGCTGGCCCAGATAGTGATCGAGCAACTGCTGGCGCAGCCTGGGAGGCAAATCGGCCTTGGCGTCGTACAGGAGCGAAGCCACGTCGTATTGCAGAGCGCCCTTGCGGCCTCCCTGATAATCCAGAAAGAAAGGCTGGCCGTCCCGCAGCATGATGTTACGAGACTGAAAGTCGCGGTACATGAAAAAATCGTGCGCTGCACTGAGCAGAAATTTTGTCAGGCGGGAAAAATCATCCTCCAGCGCCTGCTCGTTAAAAGGAATGCCGGCCAGGCGCAGAAAATAGTACTTGAAATAGTTCAGGTCCCAGGCAATGGACTGGCGGTCGAAGCTGCCGCGCGGATAGCACACTTTGTAATTCAAGCCGCGCCCGGCCTCGATCTGGAAGCGGGGTAGTACGGAAAGAGCTTTCCGGTAGGCCTCGACGGTTTGCGGGGAAAGCTCGTCTCCCTTGCGATTCTCGGAGAGAGATTCATAGAGCGTGGTGTCCCCGAGGTCCTCTTCGAGATAAGCGCCCTGGGCCAGATCTTCGGCATAGATCTGGGGAACGGGAAGGCCGTGGCGGCGAAAATGCCGCGAGAATTCGAGGAAGGCGACGTTCTCTTCGCGCACGTCGTGCAGAATGCCCATGGCGCTGTGCCCGCCACACGCGAGCCGGATGATCCTACGCCCCGAGCCGCCTAACTGGCCCTGCAGGGGCTGCACACGTTCCGCAGGCGCGCCGAAATGCTTCTCAAAAAGCTGCTGGAGAGCGTCCATGAGTGAAGGTGGATGCCTTTAGGACAAAGATACCATTGAAGGCGGGATTGGCAGAGTGGGGCGCTGCAGTTGCGTACAGGCTTGATAACGCGGGGGGCTCACTGCATGGGCTTTCGGGCGCCACCGTTCAGATAGGGCGCGGGCCAGGCCGTTAGGTGAAATCGGGATTTTGCACAGTTACCTTTCGGAGCTGACGGCAAACGCCTGGTGGTTGAACGCGCTTTTCAGTCAGCGGAACAGTAGACTTGTTGCTCGGCTTCTGCGTAGAAACTCTGCGGAAGCAAGAGCTGGCCATTCTCCAGATAGATAATCGGAACGTTAATCCGCGAGTCGGACGATCGAATCCATCTGCTTCCCGTCCGCGACTTGAAGAGCAAGTCGCTTTGAGCAAGCGGGGTGTGGCCTACACATGGCAGGAACACATCCTGAAATGTCTCCTTTCCTCTTTCATTCGTGAGTTTGCATCGATCTGCACTCGCCTGCTTGTCGAGCCAACATTCCAACCAGTAGCCAGTCTTGTGCAACGTAAACGGAACATTGTTGGGTAAGACGAAAATCGCGCCGGGCGAGACGGTACGCGGGCGTCGAGGTGTATGCCCCTCCCACCAGAGCACGAAGGCGGCGAGGATGATCGCCGCGCCTGCTGCGGCGCGACTGAACTTCTTAGGGACGAACCGAAGCAGGAGTGCGACAACAACGCCAAGTGCAATGGCCCCAAGGACGAACGCCGTTGCGATGGGCATGCTGACCAAGCCCATCACAAGGAAGCCCAGAGCAACAAGCAGTCCGACAAACTCGGAGTCCACTTGCATTACCCGCCATGGGCCGGGATGCGGGTTTTCGTCGTCGCGCACGTTCCTATTGTGGCACTGTTCTGTGCTTTGGCGTTGTTCAAATGATGGCTGTCACAAGATTCCGCCCCCGGTACGTTGACACCCGCCGCACCCGCCCCTAGACTAAAGCGTCGGCGCGGGGACCTCCCCCGGCGCCGGCTTCGCGGGGTTGCTCCATGGGCTGGCTGCAGAACAAATTCGAGAAGAATTTCCTCATCACCACCGTAGATTACGTCTTCAACTGGGCGCGGAAGTCTGCCGTTTGGCCCATGACTTTCGGCCTGGCCTGCTGCGCCATCGAGATGATCGCCTCCTCCACGGCGCGCTTCGATATCGCCCGCTTCGGCTCTGAGGTTTTCCGCCCCAGCCCCAGGCAAAGCGACCTGATGATCGTGGCCGGCACGGTTACGCTCAAAATGGCTCCCGTGGTCAAGCGCATCTATGACCAGATGCCGGACCCCAAGTGGGTGATTTCCATGGGCGCGTGCTCTTCGGTGGGCGGCCCGTTCAATACTTATGCTGTGCTCCAGGGCGTGGACAAGATCGTGCCGACCGATGTGTATGTGATCGGCTGCCCGCCGCGGCCCGAGAACCTGTTCTACGCGCTGCTCAAGCTGCAGGACAAAATTGACCAGATGTCGCTGGCGAAAAAGCCCACCGAGGTCCGCCTGGACGAGAGCATGGCAGAGAATTTCAAGCGCCAGGTGATGATCGCGCAGACGCTGCAGCCGAAATGACCGCGCTTAGCGGGCCTGAGCGCCGAGGGAGCCCGCTGCGGTCATCCTGAGCGGAGCGAGGGACCTGCCTTTACACTTAGCATCTGGCACTTGGCATTTAGCCATTTGAGATTCGCCGATCTCCCGCGCAGTGGAAGGGCTAAATGCTAATTGCCAAGTGCTGAATGCTATGTTCACCAAACTCACCACCGACTCCGAGCTTCCGGCCGCGGACCAGGCCAAGGAATTTCCCTGCGGCGACAAGGTGGTTTGCGTAGCCAACGTTCAAGGAACCATCACCGCGATGGAGAATGTCTGCCTGCATCGCGGCGGGCCGTTGGGGCAAGGCGAAATCGAGAATGGCAAAGTCGTTTGTCCCTGGCATGGCTGGCAATGGGACCCCAAAACCGGCGAGGCTGTGCACAATCCCAACGCGAAGCTCAATCTTTACCCGCTGAAAATTGAAAACGGCGAGGTGATGATCGAAATCTGACCTTGACTCATCACCCCAATAATTTCAGCGGGGCGCCATATTCAAACCCCGGAAAAACGTTGCTCAGATCACGATTTCCCAGGTGTTGGCTCACGGCTTCGCCCAGTACCAGCCGGAAGTCGGTGGTCAGCGCCAGGTCGCGGTCTTCATGGAGCTGCGAAGGGTCCACGCCCGGCCACCGCCCGTAAACTCTGCCGCCCTTCACCGGCCCGCCGAGCACGAACATCACATTGGCATGGCCGTGGTCGGTGCCCCGATTGCCGTTTTCGCGGGCAGTCCGGCCGAATTCCGACATGGTGACAATCACCGTGTTTTCGGCCAGATCGCCCAGATCAATCCAGAATGCGGCCAGCCCCTGGGAGAACTCGCGCAGCGAATTCGCGATCTGCCCCTGCGTGCTGCCTTCGTTCACGTGGTGGTCCCACCCGGTGATATCGGCAAACGCCACTTGCACGCCCAGGTTGGCCTTGATGAGCTGCGCCAGTTGCCGCAGACTATCGCCAAAATGGCCGCGGGGGTAATCTGCGCCGGCCGCCGGCTTGTAGTTTGCCGGATCGGTAGCTTTCAGCATCTTCACGGCATCGAAAGTCTCCGCGCCGGTACCATGCAACACGCTATCCACCGAATCCGCATACATGGCCTCAAAGGTGTTGGCCAGCGGCGACCCGGCTGGCCCGCGCCCCACGCCGAAGGTGTTGAGGTTGTTGATCGCTACCGCGGCTTCGCTGCCGGAAAGAATCCTGGGCAATGAGGGCCCCATGGCCACTGCGCGAAATGCAGACTTTTCTTCCGGCAAGCCTCGCACCGTACGGTTGAGCCAACCGCTGTCGGTCGCTTTTACGCCCGGTGTGCCAGACTCCATATAATCCTGCGCGTCGAAGTGCGAGCGAGAAGGATCGGGGGAGCCCGCCGCATGCACCACAGCCAGATGGCGTGAGTTCCACAGCGGCTGAAGCGGCGCCAACGCGGGGTGCAAGCCGAAAAACCCATCCAGGTCAAGAACGGCATCGCGGGGAATATTGATGGAGGGCCGCATCGCATAGTAGGAGCTCTCGGCGTGCGGCACCACAATATTGAGGCCATCGGCAGCGCCCCGCTGGAAGATCACCACCAGCCTCTTGTTAGCTGCGCCTTCCACGGCGCCCCACGCCGCCCGCGTCAGAAAGGCAGGAATGGCTGTGGTGCCGACTACAGCGAGAGCGCCATTGCGAAGGAAAACTCTGCGAGTGATGGACATGCAAGACCCCCCAAATCACCGTCAAGGTCTAATCATGGATCAGGCCGGAACGGCTATCTTCTTTGAAAGTCCGGCGAACCCAACAGCAGGCCGGCGATGACCCCAACGTCCGGCGCCCGCGCTGGATCATCCAGCTTCCGTTGACTGATCTTCGGATCCTGCAAACGCGCGGCAATCGTATCGTGCGTCTGCTTTGAAACATCGCCATCGAGCAGGTCGTTCTCCAGGGCCGCCAGCACGTGCTGCGGATCAGCCGGCGGTGCGCCGCCCAGCCATCCCATGGAGTCCACCTCGGCGCCGCGCAGTCTTCCGCTGGCCAAAGCGATGGCGAAGTTCATGCGATCGAGCAGGGCCGAGGAATTCATCCAGGTATCGGCCGTCATGGAGTAGCCGGTAGGCGGCTGCGCTCCGTAGAGCGGCATGCCCATGGCCTGAAGGCGGCGCAGCAGGGGCAAGGCGTCGCTCACTTCGGCGCCGCTGGCGCGCACCGCCGAGACAACGAACTCGAGCGGCGTCTTGACCTTGGCGCGGTAATCATCGGCCGCCCAGAACTCCGGCGACGCGAGCATCGTGCGCAAAACCTCGCGAATGTCGCCGTTTTTCTTGAGGAAGGTCTGCGCCATGCGGTCCACCAGAGCCGGCGGCGGATTGTCAGAAACGAACCGGACCGCCAGTTTCGTGCAAATGAAGTGCGCCGTCGAGGGCTGGTGCGCCAGAATGTGCAGCACCTGCAGGCCTTCGCTTTCGCCGCCCGCCTTGATGCGGTGCCCCAGGACATACTTGTCACCCGGCTCGTGCTTGCGCTCGTCAAAAAAGAAGTCGCCGCCCTTGCGCGGATCTCTGATCGTCCACCCGGTGAGGACGCGCGCCACTTCGGTCACATCCCGCTGCGTGTATCCGCCGTTCACGCCCAGGGTGTGCAGCTCCATCAGTTCACGGCCATAATTTTCGTTGAGGCCGTTGGGTCGCTTTTTGGCTTGCGGGCGAGGGTGAGTAGGCGGGGGAAAGCGCCTGGACCGCGCGAACAGCTTGGGCGGGCGGTTCGGAATGTCGAGTGCAAAGTCGGAATCCGGGCCCACGCTCAGCCAGTTGTCCAGGTAAAAGAGCATGGCCGGACTGCGCGCCGTCGCTACCAGCAGATCCTCGAACTTGCCCAGAGCGTGGGGCCGAATCACGTCGCGTTCGTAGCTGGTCAGCAGATTCCGGTCCGCCCCTTTGCCGATGAATACGTTGAAGTGGTTGAACCAGAAGTCAGTCATCACTTCCAGCAACTGGCGCTGGCTGTAGATGTCGCGCAGCAGCCGCCCTTCTAGCATCTCCTCGGCCACCACGCGGCGCGGATTGCCGATGGCCTCAAAGTTCTCCCGCTCCTCCGGCGTCATGCCATCTTCGAACTCGGCGCGCACTTTGGGGCTGACCGACGAGGAGAATTCAAACGCTTCCTCCGGAGCCATTTTCAGCACCGCTTGCAGCCGCTCGTGCGGAGCCAAATCCTCCAGTTGCGCCGCTTCCACGTCGGCATAAAGGCGGTTCTCCTGGCGGCGCGCGGCTTTGTCGTTCGCCGGCTTGGCCGAGGCGTTCGCGGCTGACGGCTCTGAGGATTCCTGCTTCAAGTCCTGGCGCTGGTCATAACCCGCGACCTGGGCCTGGTAAATTGCGCGCCGCATAGAATCGGAAGGCTCGGATTGCCGGTGCTCGGCCACAGCGCGGATCATCTGCGGCGAAGGAAAATCCTTCATCAACTCCTGGCTGCTCATGCGCAAGGTGCGCATCGGTTCCAGACGGGCTTGCAACGCGCTGTCGTCAATCTTTTCGGGATGGAGCTGCTCTGCAATCCAGTTTTCGACGCCCATGGCCATCACTCTTTGCACGTCGCCGGGCCTGGGGCCGAAACTCAGGCGATTCAGCGCATGGAGGGCCCGCTTCTGTTCATCCATCCCCCGGGCGGTCGCGGTCTTAATCTTTTTTCTGGCATGGACAATCTGAACCGAGGAAACAACGGAAAGCAGGCAAAGGCTGGCGATCAGGGAGACAGTCGCGCGCGGCAGGCGCATGCTCACCCTCGGGGCGGAAAGATAGGCACAACAGCATGAACCCGGCGCCGGGGAAAAGTTGCGAAACAGGCAACTTTTCCTGGTCCGCACCGGCTAGGTCAAATAAAGCCGGCCGTGACTGATCTTATGCTGCAAGGTGGAAGCGAAATGGTCCACGTCGGTGGGGGCGATGTTGACGATGCGCGGATCATGAAACAGGGGCACCCGGCTGCTGCCTACGGCTTCCCGCCGAACCTGCACCAGCAGCGCCTGCACGGCGTTGGGATCGTATTTCTGCGGCGTAAGGCGAACGATCTCGCCCAGGGCCGCGCCCAGAGAAAGCCGCTCGCGGTAGGGGCGCTCGGTGGTCATGGCATCGAAAGTATCCGCCAGGCCCACGATGCGCACCGGCATGGCCACCTCTTCAAAGCCCAGACCATCGGGATAGCCCGAGCCATCCCCGCGTTCGTGGTGGGAACGTACAACCTCCGGAACCCGCGGCCAGGGAAACTTTACCCCGCTCACAATTTCGTGGCCCACCACCGTGTGATCGGCCATTTCACGAAATTCTTCAGGATCGAGAGCGGCAGGCTTGCCGAAGAGCCGCTTATCCACGGCCACTTTCCCAATATCGTGGAGGTAGCCGGCCGAGCGCAGGGCGGCGACGTCGTCCATATCCATGCCCATAGCGTCGCCGATGGCGGCGGCGTAGCGGCCCACGCGCAGAGAGTGGCCGTGAATGTTCACGTGCTTGACGTCAATGGCGGCGGCAAACGCTTCGAGCGCGCTGTCGTAAAAGCCGTGCAGCGAGGCGAGAAGCCGCACTTTTTCTGAAACCCGCTGGGCCAGAGTCTGGGTGAGCGCATGATTGTGGACCGCCAGCGCCATGTAATGACAAAGCAGCCCCAGGGCTTCGAGTTCCTCGTGGTCGTAAAGGGCCTCGCCGTCTCGCCGGCCCAGGACAGCCACTCCCGCCAGCTTGCCCGCGACTTTCAGTGGCGCAAGACACTTGAACAACTCGGGGGCTACGTTGCCATTGAAGCTGAGAAAAGTATCGTACGAAGCCGAGGTCAACAGGACAGGGCCGGAAGCAGAGGTAAGCGCGTGCACGTGCCGTGGCAGCAGCGGAATCACCGCCGGCTCGGGCATGAGGGCAAAGCCCTCGGCGGCCAGGGAACTCAGCAAGGGCGGCTTGTCGCTGAAGGAAAAGAGCGCCGCCTCGCGCGCGCCGCCCGCCTGCAGCAGGGCAGAGACCATGGCGCGCGCGGTGTGTGCGAAGTCGCGCTCGGCGGTCATCTCCGGACCCAGGTCTGAGAGTGCCTCGACCGTCCGCAGCAGCCGCCGGAAATTGTTTCTCTGCACAGCCACGCCGTGCGGAGCAGAAACCAGAGCAAGTTGAGAGTACCATGCGCCCCAAATGGCAAGCGCGCGCCGATTGTTGGTTAGTTTGGTGCAGGAAGAAAGCACTTGGTACTCAGCAGTCAGCTTCCGGCAGTCGGCATTGGCACTTGGCCGTTGAGGTCGTTTCCCGCGGCGGCTTAGAGAAGTCACCTGCACTTGCCTGCCTTGGCCAAATGCCAAGTGCTGAGAGTTAAAAGTGTTCTTTCAACTCTGCGAAGCTTTCCACCACCAGCAAGCGGCTGGGCGGCGTGGGCTGCACCACATCCTCGTGCTCCAGCACCCAGGTCTCGTGATGCGGCACGTGCACCGCGTTCAGGCCAGCGGCTAGGGCCGGGTTTATGTCCGACTTCGGGCTGTTCCCGATCATCCACGTCGAAAGGCTCGGCCAGCCGTGCTTTTCGACCAGGTTCCGATACGCCGCGGGATCCTTTTCCGCGACGATTTCAACGGCGTCGAAGTATCGCTTCAGTCCTGAGCGTTCCACTTTGCCGGCCTGCTCTTTGCGGTCGCCCTTGGTCATCAGAACCAGGCAATGCCGCCCGGCAAGGTAGTCGAGTGTCGGCTCAACGCCTGGCCGAATCTCCATGGGGTGTTCGGCAATGGCGTGCGTGAATCCGAGAATGGTTTCGCGCAGGGCCGGCGTAAGCGGCTCGACGGCCAGCCGCTCAAAGGTCTGGGCCAGCGCATGAGCAAAGCTATGCAGGCCGTATCCGTGGCTGATAATGCACTCGCGCTCCACCTCATTGAGCACTTCGCGCACCTGCTCCGGGGAATATTCGTGATGATTGAGAAAGGAAATAAAACTGGCGATGGCCCGCTCGAAATAGACGTTATTTTCCCAGAGCGTGTCATCCGCGTCTATCAGCAGAGTTTGCGGGCCTTGCGCTCGGGAATTCGTGGACATCAGAGCCATCATAGAACGAACCACGCGCGACAGCGAAGGCGAGGGGCATCGCTTTGCTAGAATCGGAGGGATGACAACTCGCCGCTGGTTCGCTTTCCTGCTCATTTTTGCCTCGGCGTTTTCCCTCGCCACGACCAAGAGACACCACCTGATCATGACCGGCTCTGCGGCCAGAGGCGCAGACTCGGCCGGATTGACGGTCGCGCCCGACCTGGCGCAGCGCCTCGCGAAGTTCCGAGAAGTTCGCATGCCATTTCCCTCCAAGGGGCTCACCGCGCGCCAGCGGCAGATGGTGAACAAGCTGGTGGAGGCTTCCTGCTATCTCGAAGACATTTTCTGGCGGCAGAGCGATCCCGAGGCTTTGACTCTTTATCAGTCTTTGCTCGGCAGCAAGAATCCGAGGGACATAGAGCTGCGGCGCTATCTGTGGATCAACGGCTCGCGCTTCGATCTGATTGACGAGAACAAGCCCTTCGTCGGCCTTAGCCCTATGCCGCCCGGACGCGGCTTCTATCCTGTGGGACTGACCCCCGAGAAGATCGAAGTCTATGTCAAGGCGTTTCCCAAGTCGAAAGCAGAGATCTACAGCCCCTACACGGTCGTGCGCTGGGAGGGCAGCCAGCTACAGGGCATTCCCTATCACATTGCCTACCGGTCGTTCCTGGAGCCTGCGGCAAGGGATCTACGCGAGGCTGCGCAGCTCAGCAACGACCCCGCCTTCGCCAGGTTTTTGCGCATGCGCGCCGATGCGCTGCTCAGTGATGATTACTTTCCCAGCGATCTGGCCTGGCTTGACCTGAAGAATCCAAAGTTCGACGTGATCTTCGCGCCCTATGAAAGCTATCTCGACGATCTCTTAGGGGTGAAGACCTCTTACGAGGCGGCGGTCATGATTCGCAATCCGGAAGAGAGCCGCAAGCTGGAAATGTTCCAGAAATACGTTCCCGAAATTCAGGATGCGCTTCCCCTCCCGCCTGAGGATCGCCCTTCCAAACGAGGCTTGCAGACGCCGATGGAAGTGATGGACGTGCCTTTCTGGACGGGGGACCTGCTTCACGGGTATCAGGCCGTCGCCGACAATCTGCCCAACGATCCCCGCGTGCATGAGCAGAAGGGCAGCAAGAAACTGTTCTTCAAGAACTTCATGGATGCCCGCGTCAACTACGTCATCCTGCCGCTGGCGAAATTCGTGATGGTGCGCGAGCAGGCGGCCAAAGTTTCCGCAGAAGGCTATCTTGCGGCGGTGGTCTTGCACGAAATTTCCCATGGCCTGGGGCCGGCGTACGCGCGCACCCCGGCGGGAAAGGTGGATATCCGCCAGGCCATCGGCCCCATCTACAGCGGCCTGGAAGAAGCCAAGGCCGACGTGGTTGGCATGTATGGCCTGAAATGGCTGGTGGACCACGGGGCGCTGCCGAAGGCCAAGCTCGACGAATATTATGCCTCATACGTAGGGGGAATTTTTCGCACCGTTCGCTTCGGCACCGGCGAGGCCCACGGGCAGGCCGAGATGATGGAATTCAATTATCTTGCCGAGCGCGGCGCCATCCAGTATGAGTCTTCGGGGAAATACATGATTGACTATGCAGCAATGCCCGGGGCGCTTGCCGATCTGGCCAAGGAACTGCTGCAGATCGAAGCCACGGGCGACCGCCGCCGTGCTGAAAATTGGTTCAGGAAATACGACCTGATGCCGCCCGAGTTGATCCGCGCCCTGGCTGCGGCGGCGAAAGTACCGGTAGATATTGCGCCGGAGTTTTCCTTCCAGGTGCGGCTGGAATCGCGCGGCGGCGGGGCTAGCCTACAAACTCCACTCTCGCCTGGTGGGGAATGATGCCCGCGCGGTATCCCATATCCAGCAGGCGGCACACCGCTTCGCGTCCATCAGGACCGTAGTCCAGGGTGCGCTCGTTCACATACATGCCCACAAATTTGTCGGCAAGTTGCGTGTCGAGATCGCGGGCGAATTGCAAGGCGTAATTGAGAGCCTCTTCACGGTGGTCCAGAGCATATTGAATGCTCTCGCGCAAGGCGCGCGCCACATTGGAAATCAGCTCCGGACCCAGGCTTCGCCGCACCGCGTTGCCGCCCAGCGGCAGGGGCAGGCCGGTTCGCTCAAACCACCATTTGCCCAGGTCCACCACGCGCTGCAGGCCAGACTTCGAATAGCTCAACTGGCCCTCATGGATGATCAAGCCGGCCTCGTGCGTGCCATCGAGTACGCGCGGAATGATCTCATCGAAAGGAACGAAATCGGTCTCAATGCCCGGCGCGAAAAGATTCAGCACCAGGTAGGCCGTGGTCAACATCCCCGGCACGGCCACACGCTTGCTCTTAACCTGGTCCGCCGTAAAGGGATGCTTGGCTACAATCATCGGGCCGTATCCCTCTCCCACGCTCCCCCCGCTGGGGAGAAGGGAATAGTTCCCTTGAATGTAAGGATAAGCATGGAAGGAGATAGCGGTGACGTCGTACATACCTTCGCCTTCCATGGCCTTGCGGTTCAAAGTCTCGATATCGCTCAGGGTATGAGTGAAGCGCAAGCCGGGCACGCGCACTTTATTGGTGGCGAGGCCGTAAAACATGAAGGCGTCATCGGAATCGGGGCTGTGCGCCACGGTGATTTCGCGGGGCAGGGTGCTCACGTTGCTGGCCGGAGCATTCTCGCGAGCGTGCGCGGAGGAGATTTCTTCCGAGGGTGCGCCTGCGCTGCTCATGAGACAGCCTTATAGATGCGTTGCCAAGTCTGCACCATAGCCGCGGCGGCCATGACCTTGATCACTTCGGCAAAAATAAACCAATAGAGGCCGTAGCGCAGAGCCAGGGAAAACGAATGAGTAAGAATGGTGAGCCAGGCAAGCCCGCCGGCGAAGAGCAGAACTTCCGCCACTACGCCAGCCGTGGCAGCGCGGGCAAAGGTCTTCCTGCCTCGTTCCATAATCCAGCCGGCCAGCGCGGCCATAAACGGGTAGGCCAAAAGAAATCCACCCGTCGGCCCAACTAACTGCGCGAGACCGCCCGGGCCGGTGGGATTGAACACCGGCAAGCCGAGCGCGCCTTCGGCGAGATAAAGCGCCAAGGCGGCGAAGCCGCGGCGGCTGCCCAGCGCCAAACCCACCAGCAGCACGCCGAAATTTTGCAGCGTCAGCGGAACCGGGGTTAAAGGCAGCGGAAGAGTCACATGGGCGCAGAGGGCGACGAACAAGCTGGCGCTCACCACTATCCCCGCCTGCTTTACCCAGGCCGGGACCTGCTCATGCACTCGCAGAATCTGGGCTACCGCCTTGGCCATGATCGGCGCTCTCCCTAATTATTCCTTCCCCGAAGCCTGCGGGGAAGCGCTCTCTTTAATATGCCGGCGCACGCGAAGATAAAAAGCCACTCCAGCCCACAATACGGCGGCGGTGCTGAAAAACAGAATCACCAACCACCACAGCATGCGCACGATGCATTAGCATACCAGAACCCGCAGGTCGAAAAACTCAATGGCCCGCCATAATGCGTTCGACATCCTCGGCCGAAGAGGGCAGGGCTGCGGTCATCTTGACCAGCTTGCCATCTCCATCCACGTAAAAATCGTCTTCAATGCGCACACCCAGCTTTTCTTCAGGAATGTAAACCCCGGGCTCAAGGGTGAAAACGGCGCCCGGGGCCAGCGGCACGCTGTAATCGCCGTCGTCGTGCACATTCAGGCCAAGATAGTGACCCAAGCCGTGAATGAAATACTGCCCCAGGGGCTGGCCGTGCAGGTCTTTGCCGTGCGAGTTGATATAGTCCCGGGCGACTTTATACAGAGAGTTTTCCCCGGTTCCGGTCAGCATGGATTTGCCTGACTGAAAGGCGCTGATGGCGGCCTGCTGCGCCCCCAGAACGATGTCGTATATCTCCCGCTGCCGTGGCGTGAACTTGCCTGAGATCGGCAGCGTGCGGGTGATATCGGCCGCGTACAAGGAATACTCGCCGGCCGCGTCAATCACCACGACATCGCCCGCCTGCATGGTGGCTGAGTCTTCCGAGTAATGCAGCACGGTGGAGTTGAATCCCGAACCGACAATCGGGGCGTAGGCTGGCCGCTGACAGCCCCGCTTGCCCCACTCATATTGCAGGAGCGCTGAAATTTCGCCCTCGCTCACGCCCGGCTTTACCGCCTTCATCGCCGCCAGTTGCGCCGCCACTGAGGCATCGGCCGCCTTGCGCAGCAATTCGATCTCACCAGCATCCTTATACGTGCGCAGCAAGCGCAACGCGGGCCTGACATCATCGAAGCCAACACCGATGGGAAAAGCATTGCTCCGCCGCAGCCAATCCAGCGAAATCTCGGAATTGGATGGCTCTTCGTACGCGGGAAGATCGGTGTACACCGCTGCCCTTCCTTTGGCCAGTAGCGCAACCAACTCGTCGCGCAAGTTGTCGAGAGGTTCAACCCGGTCAAATCCCGTGATTTTGGGGGCATCGGGGTTCTCCGGCCCCAGCTTGGGGCCGGTCCACTTTTCCTGGGAAGGATTGCGGCTGGGCAGAAACAGGATTTCGGTATAAGGCCGCGCCGGCGAATCGGCCTTTGCCTCGGCCTCTGCCGCTACTAACACTGCCGCGCCGGGCTCGGCCCAGCCGGTCAGGTAGTAGAAATTGTCCTCGGGCCGGTAGCCGTAGTAGTCATTCGGGCCTTCCGCCTCGTTCGGAGCAAAAAGCAGCGCGATTCCGCCCTCAAGCTTTGCCCCGAGCGCCTGGCGGCGGGCACGATAGTCTGCATTGGGCTGGCGATCCAGGCTCCAGCTGATTTGCCCGCAGCAGAGCTGCCCCAGCACACAACACGCAATCAGCAATTTCCGCATGGATATTCCTTCCCGCTGAGGATGCCAAAATTTGAGGGTCACACGCCGACCGGGAACGGCTTGGTATGGTTTTCCCCGCCGAAAGAGAAGCTCGCAAAGCGGCCCTGCAACAAAGACATTAAACCGGTGTACCAATAGCCGACGACGAAAAGCAGCAGGAACGGCACCGTAATGTAATTTTCGTTCTGCACGGCGTAGAACACCGTGAGAGCAAAATAGCAGCCAATCAGGATTTCCACCCAGGGCACCCAGCCCAGCCGCCGGCGGTATTTGTTGGCCTGAACTTTGTCTTTCTTCGTTTCCACCCGGTACTTGGGCGTGCGGGCAAATGCGGTTTGGCGTCCGATGAGTGCTTCCAGAACCGCGATGGTATTGGTAATGGTCAAGCCGATACCCAGCGCCATCAGGAATGGCAGATAGAGCAGCGAGCGAGTCCAGGATTTGGGGAACAACTCACGCTGCGAGACCAGGTAGAAGCTGGAGATGGAGAACGTCGAGGCCAGAAACAAGGGCAGATCAATGTACAGCATCTGAAACCAGCCCTGGTAAAAACGGATGATCATGGCCGGCAGCAACAGCACGGAAAGCACGATCATCAGGGGATAGCTGAGATTGGCCGTCAGGTGATACCAGGCTTCCAGCTTTACGTGGAATGACTGGTCGCTCTTGAGCACATCAGGCAGAATCTTTTTGCTGGTCTGGATCAAGCCTTTGGCCCAGCGCGCCTGCTGCGTCTTGAAGGCGGTCATCTCGACGGGAAGCTCGGCGGGGCACTCCACCTCGGGCAGATAGATAAACTTCCACCCTTTCAGCTGGGCGCGGTAGGAAAGATCGGTGTCTTCGGTAAGCGTGTCGTGCTGCCAGCCCCCGGCTTCTTCAATGGCCTGCCGCCGCCATACTCCCGCGGTTCCATTGAAGTTGAAAAAGACATTGCTGCGCGCGCGGCCGCAGTGTTCCAGCACGAAGTGTCCATCCAGCAGGATCGCTTCCACTTCGGTCAGAAAAGAATAGTTGCGATTGATGTGGGTCCAGCGCGTCTGCACCATGCCGATGCGGGCCTCGGTGAAGTAGTGGATGGTCCGCAGCAGGAAATCTTCAGGCGGAACGAAGTCGGCGTCGAAGATCGCGATGAACTCGCCCTTCGCCGTCTTCATCCCCTCGACCAGCGCCCCGGCTTTGAAGCCCTCGCGGTTGGTGCGGTGATGGTAAGTCACCGCAAAGCCGCGCGCCGCGTAGTGCTCCACCAGGCCCCGGGCAACGGCCTGGGTTTCGTCGGTCGAATCATCCAGCACCTGAATGTCGAGCTTCTCGAGGGGATATTTCAGCCGGCAGATTGCATCCAGTAATCTTTCCACTACGAACTGCTCGTTGAAGATGGGAAGCTGCACCGTGACCCGGGGCAGGTCAGGGAAGCGCGCCGCTGGCTCGCCCGTCCGGTTCTTTCTGCGGCTGTAGTACAGGTAAACCAGGATGTAGCGATGCACTCCATAGGAAGCCAGCAGAATCAGAACAACGAAATAGGGAATCAACAGAGCAAGATCAAAGGCGTTGACCTGGTAGAGTCCACGGAAGGTCGTATCAAGGAAATGACGGCGGAAGTATTGCCCCAAACCATTCGGGGCGAGAAACATAACCAACAGGTTGGGCAGAGAGCTCAGCACGATGTACCCATGAGCCAGCGGCGACGACTCTGGAAACCCCTAATTGTACCCGAAGGCCCCAAGCGGACCCGAGGTTTCATGTAACCGTAAGATATAAAGCGACTTATATGATAACCCTGAGCGGCCGGCATGCTCGGTCGCCGCTCGATTGGAACCTGCATTTAGTTGAAAAAGGCCACCGAGGGGTTTTCCCCACGCCAGACTCCACAGATCACTAATGTGACCGGGTAACCGGTTTTTCACAGGCCCGCGCGCTTCGCCCCCTTTCGGGAAAGGACGAGATCTCTTAGGCCTGCCAGGCACCTCACCTGCGGATCTGCCGGACCCCTGTTTCCCGGGGGTTGGCATGGATAGTGCCAATATGGGAAAGTCGGGACACCCGCGGCTGTTTTCTTTTCGGCAATAATCAGTTTAGGAAATACTGCCGATACAACGTATCCCGCTGCACCGGCTTGAACCCGGCATCGCGGATTATGCGCCGCAACTCTTCCTCGGTGGTGCAGTTGGTTACGCCGGCAGCTCGCACCACATTTTCCTCCAGCATCACCGAGCCCACGTCATTACCGCCGAAGCGCAGTCCCATCTGGCAGACTTTCAGCCCCTGCGTTACCCAGCTCGATTGCACGTTGAGGAAATTGGAAAGGTAAAGCCGTGAAATCGCCAGAACTTTAAGGTATTCCACCGCCGTAGCCTCATCCCATCTGCGCCCGCCGAGAGCCGTGTTTGCCGGCTGGAAGCTCCACGGAATGAACGCGGTGAACCCGCCGGTCTCTTCCTGCAACTCGTAGAGCCGCTGGAAATGGTTCGCGCGGTGCTCGTGGCTTTCGCCCACCCCGAACATCATGGTTGCGGTGGTGCGCATGCCGAGCTGGTGAGCAGTGCGGTGCACATTCAGCCAATCCCCGGTAAGGCATTTCAGCCGGGCAATGCGGTAACGAACTTCGTCATCCAGAATCTCGGCGCCGCCTCCCGGGATGGAATCCAGGCCGGCATCGCGCAGGCGCGCAATGGTGTCGCGAATGGTCAGGCCGCTGTACCCTGCGATCGCGATAATTTCCGAGGCCGAGTAGCAGTGCAGGTGCACACTGGGAAAACGCTGCTTGATGCCGCGCAGCATCTGCTCGTGCCAGTCAATCTTCAAATCCGGATGCAGGCCGCCTTGCATCAGCACCCCGGTGCCGCCTAACTCCACCGTTTCCTGAATCTTCTCGTAGATGGTGTCGAAGTCCAGAATGTATCCCTCACTGGCCTTGGGTCCCTTCAGCGGCCGGTAGAAGGCGCAGAACGTGCAGTATTCGGTGCAGTAATTGGTGTAATTGATGTTGCGGTCTATGATGTAGGTGACAACGCCCTGGGGGTGCAGGCGGCGGCGCACGGCATCGGCCTCCATGCCAATGCCGATGAGGTCGTCTGAGCGGAACAGATCCACGGCCTGGGATTGGGTGAGAGGCATAGCCGCCAAAACCTCAAGTAAGATTTTAACAGGTAAGCGGGGCCTGCCTCGTAACTCAGGCTACTGTTTTTCGCGCCGAGGCCTTATGGTTTTCCCCTGATTGTCTGCGCCGGAAGCGCAGATACTCGACCAGGGCAAATATCCCGCCTAGAACCGCCAGCCCGAGGAGGGTAAACAGAGCGGGCTTGTGATAGCGCGCAAAGAACTGCACAATACTCGGCCCGTAGAGGGAGGCCAGGCCCGCCAGCAAGGTGAAGCGAACGCCGCGGCCGAGAGCCAGGGCGGACAGAAATTTTCGCCGGGGGTAGCGCAAGGCTCCCGCAGCCAACAGAAAGGGAACCATGGGAAATGGCGGGGGTAGTAAGGCGGGGACGGCCACCGCCCAGAATCCCCGGCGCTCAAAGCGCCGGTACACCTTCTCGACGCTTGCCTTGCGCAGGCGTTTCTCCATCGCCTCGCGGCCGCCCTCGCGGGCCAGGCTGTAGGTGATGTAGCCGCCGATTAGTGATCCCAGCGTGGCCATCACGGCATAGTAGGGCCACCAGGGGCGTAGGCTGGCCGCCAGCCATACGGTAAGAACATCCATGCTGCCGGGCAGCGGGGCGAGGGAGTTATCGGCTATGCCGAGCAAAATGAGGCCCAGACCGCCCAGATGAAGCAGCCAGTTCCAGGTCGAGAGCCACAAGGCCGGCCCAAGGAAAGTCAGCATGGTCATGCCAGCACTGCAATGTCGGGATAACGGCAAGGGACTTCGATGAGAAGCACACTTGCCCTGCTACCCAGCCAAAGTCCCGGCAGCTTTGGATGCAGATTTAGTCTGGCGGGCTGACTTCCTGCGGCGGGTGCTGTCGGCTGCCCTAACGGATGACGTGAATCCGCATGCCCAGCTTCAGCTTACTCCACGATCTATCTGCCGTGTACACCGGAGCGCGCAGGGCCAGCCCCAAAGCGAGGCACGCCCGATCTCCCAACGACAAGCCCAGCGCCCGGGTTTGGGTTACCAGGGCGCCGGCAACTTTCGCGTGATCCTCGGTAAAGGGGAAAACCTCGCGCAGAGGGCTCAACGCGTCTTCCCAGGCCTCATCAGGGTCGCCGCCTTCGCTCACCAGTTTGGCATGTACCTCGGCGACATTCACGGCGCTGCTTGCCGCTTGGCTCAAAAGCTCGGGTGTGAGCAGGTGTGCGCCCGGCTCGCGGTTGAGGAGCGCCAGCACCGCCGAGGCATCCAGAACAACTCTACTCACGACGGCTGGCCTCGTGGCGCTCGGCAATCAATTCTTCAGCCAGTGATCTGCCCGGTTTTATGTATTGCCGGACGCGGCGCTGAGCACGCTCCAGGCGGCGCTTCAGCGTGGTAATGCGCAATTCGTTATCTTCGAGGCGCAGCGAGACTTCGTCCCCCGCCTTTATACCCAGCGCTTTGCGAAAACCGGCGGGAATTACAACTCTGCCGTTCTGATTGACCCGCATGCGAGTTTCTTTGCGGTCTGTCATTAATCCGCATAATGACACATTCACCCCATAAATGTCATTCGTTAATCTGATTGACAGTCAAAGAGAGAAAACTAAATTGCGGCCGGAATAGGGCTCGGAAGGAAGCTCAACGCGGGCGGCGGCGGAAGCGCGCCGCACTCATGGGCGTAACGCAAGAAAAGTTGCAGCCCCTCCAGGCAGGCTTCGTCGAGGTAGTGGTGGATATTCTCAGTCAGATAGGTTCTCACTTCCGCTTCAGTCAGCCCCACGCGGGGCGACCACTGCTCAGCGATTTTGCCGAGGTTCTCGGGAGCAAGACCGTGGTCGCGCGATTGTCGAAAGATAGCCGCCAGGTCCGAATTCGGCCGAGCGTGCTTCAGAGCCTGCCTGCGAACCGCCCAGAAAGCAAAGACAAAAGGCTTGCCGGTCAGGCGAATCCATTCCTCCGCCAGATCGAAGGTGTAGTAGCGCGAGCGGTCCACGTGCAGCGCGGGGTCGCCGATGAGCAGGCCCGCATCGCTGCTTCGCAGCATGCTTTGCAGGTCAGGGGGCATGGCCACAAAGCTTCGTTCTCCGCCCCACCACCTGGCGAACAGCACCTTCGTCAGGGCCACCGAGGTGAGGGAAGACGTATCCAGCGCGACCGACCGGATATCTTCCAGGGGCGATTTGCTCACCAGCAGAATGGAGCGCACCGGCCGCACCGAAGCAATCGCTACGCCCGGGATGATCACCAGGCCGGGCACCGTGGTATAGGCTGCAACCGGAACGATGCCGATATCGGCGGTTCCCGCCTGCAATTCCGCTGCGCAGAGCGAAGGTACGGTATAGGCAATGTCGAAATCGCCCCGGGTTTTCCCATGCTCGAAGTCCCACATAAGAGGTGCTGTGTTGAGGTAGGAAATGGCGGAAATGCGAAAGCGTTCCATGTGGCTTCGGGCTTCGAGCTAGTCCCTTCCAGCTTCGCCGTTCTCGAATTGGGCGCCAGGCTGAGCTCGGCGGCTTAGTCAGGCCCAAACCCGGAGCAGAGAAGCCAATAGCTTAGAAGCTTTCCCTGAAATTTTAACAAACTGTGTCATCTGACCTTGACAGCGGCTTTTTGCCCTCAATAGAGTCCGCCCAGAACGCTTCGAACCGAAGCTCAAGGAGGTCTTGTGGCGCAACCCGCGGCGGCACTTCGGCCGACCAGCGATAGTTCGGCTTTGCGCTGGCTGGCCCTGGCTCTTACGCCGGGCCTCGGCCCGACCCGGGCGCGCCGGCTGGTCGAGCATTTCGGCAGTGCGGAGGCGATCCTGAAGGCCTCGCTGACCGAGCTTGAGGCGGCAGGCATTCCGGCGGTGGCGGCCCAGTCTCTGGGAACGGGGCGTTCGCTGGAACTGGCGCACGAGGAAATCATTCGCGGCGGCGGCGCCGGCGTACAAATTGTCGCTCTCGAAGACCCGCAGTATCCGCATCAACTCAAACAGATTTACGACCCTCCGCTGGCCCTTTATGTGCGCGGAAACGCCGCGGTTCTCGCTCAGCCGGGAATTGCCGTGGTCGGCACACGCCATCCTACGCCCTACGGCCTGGGAATGGCCGAGCGCCTGGCTTGCGACCTGGCGGCGCGCGGCCTGGTGATTTTCAGCGGGCTCGCCCGCGGCGTGGATGCCGCTTCGCATCGCGGCGCCATCACCGCCAAAGGCAAGACCGTGGCCGTATTCGGAACGGGTGTAGATGTGGTTTACCCGAAGGAGAATACGCGCCTGGTGGATCAAATGCTCTCGCTGGGCGGGGCGGTGATCTCTGAATTCCCCCTCGGCACCTTTGCCGCGCCGCAAAATTTCCCCATTCGCAACCGGATTATCAGCGGAATCTCCATCGGTGTGCTGGTGGTCGAAGCCGCGGAATACAGCGGCACGCGCATCACTTCCCGTTGCGCTTTGGAGCAGAACCGCGAGGTCTTTGCGGTGCCGGGCAACGTCACCAACAAGAATTCCTGGGGGCCGAACACGCTCATCAAACAGGGCGCGAAGCTGGTGGCCACCTGGGAAGACGTTTGGGAGGAACTCCCTGCTGATGTGCGGCTTAGGCTCGAGCCGGCGGTGAGCGCTGAATCCGAAGCGGCCCAGAATGCATCTTTATTCAACGACGACAAGCTGGCGCCGCATGAACGCAAGATTTTGGCCGTCCTGAAGGCCGACGAAGCCACACAGATTGACGAAATCGTCGAGCGCCTGGAACCGGAACTCTCCTCTTCCGAGATATTTGCGGCCCTCTTCGAGCTGGAGCTGGCGGGCAAGGTCAAGCAATTGCCCGGGAAGAATTTCGTGAAGAGTTTTTAGTGCTCGCGGGTGTTGAGCCAGCAGCCAGGAGCCAGAAGCGGCAAGCTGTAACTTGTTGCCAGCTTGCCATTCGTGCTAGCTTCAAAACCAGAATCTACCCATTGAGGAACCATTGGCAAAAGGTTTAGTCATCATCGAGTCGCCGGGGAAGGCGAAAGCGATCCAGAAATATCTTGGCAAAGGCTTCACGGTCGAAGCTTCCTTCGGCCACGTGAAAGACCTGCCCAAAAGCACGCTGGGCGTGGATACGGACAATGATTTCGAGACCGAATACATTGTCATCCCGGGTAAAGAGAAGGTGCTGGCCAAGCTGAAGAAGCTGGCGCAGTCGGTGGATACGATTTACCTGGCGCCTGACCCGGACCGTGAAGGCGAGGCCATTGCTGCGCATCTCGCCGACGAGCTGGGCAATGGCAGCAAAAAGAAAAAGAAGAAAAATGCAGAGGGCGAGCGCATCCGCCGCGTCACCTTCAACGAAATTACCAAGCGCGCAGTGCAGGAGGCATTTGAGCATCCCCGCGGCATTGATCGCCACCTGGTGGATGCACAGCAGGCCCGCCGCGTGCTCGACCGGCTGGTGGGCTATCAGGTTTCGCCTCTGCTCTGGGATAAAGTGCGCCGTGGGCTCTCGGCTGGCCGCGTGCAGACCGTGGCTCTACGCCTGATCGTCGAGCGCGAACGCGAAATCAAGGCGTTCGAGAAGCAGGAATACTGGACCATTGACGCCCATCTGGCCGCGGCCAAGCCGCCGGCCTTCGATGCGCGCTTCCTGGGCAAGGGCGAAGAGAAGATCGAGATTCCCAACGGCGAGGAAGCGGAAAAGCTTCGCGCCGCGCTGGAAAAAGCGGAGTGGGTGGTGCGCAGCGTGGACCGCAAGGAGCGCCGCCGCAACGCCGCGCCGCCTTTCACCACCAGCAAGCTGCAGCAGGATTCTTCCCGCAAACTGCGCTTCAGCGTGAAGCGCACCATGATGATCGCCCAGCGGCTCTACGAAGGCGTGGAGCTGGGGGAAGAGGGCTCTATTGGCCTGATCACCTACATGCGTACCGATTCCACCCGGGTGGCGCCGGAGGCGTTGACGGAGGTCCGCGAGTACATTGGCAAAGAATACGGCGAGCCTTATCTGCCCGCTTCTCCCAATACATATAAGGAGAAAAAGGAAGCCCAGGCGGCGCATGAGGCCATTCGCCCGACTTCGGCCATGCGCCATCCCGATCAGATCAAGCAATACCTGAAAGAAGACGAGTACAAGGTTTACAAGCTGATCTGGCAGCGCTTCGTGGCTTCGCAGATTACGCCTGCGATCTTCGACCAGACTACCGTGGATATCGACGCTAAATCCGGCGCTGACACCTTCTGGTTCCGGGTGACCGGTTCCGTGCAGAAATTCGATGGTTTTCTGAAGGTGTACGAGGAGTCGAAGGAAGGCAGAGACGAAGCAGACGAGGAACTGAAACACAAACTGCCGCCGCTCGAGCCCGGGCAGAAACTCAGTTTGCGCGAGCTCAAGCCGGAGCAGCACTTCACGGAGCCGCCGCCGCGCTACAACGAAGCTTCGCTGGTCAAGGAACTGGAAGAGCGCGGCATCGGCCGGCCTTCCACGTACTCTGCCATCCTGAGCACGATTCAGGAGCGGCAGTACGTACAGAAATTGGGCGGCAAGTTCGTGCCCACGGAGATCGGCCTGGTGGTCACCGATCTACTGGTGGAAAACTTCCGCGACATCTTCGACGTGCAGTACACCGCCCGCCTGGAAGAAGAGCTCGACGAGATCGAAGAAGGCAAAGAGACCTGGACCAACGCTCTGGCCGAGTTTTACAAGCGCTTCGCCAAGGACCTGAAATACGCTGCCAAGCACATGGAAAACATCAAGCGTATGGAGAAGCCCACGGATGAAAAGTGCGAGCGCTGCGGTTCGCCGCTGGTTATTAAGTGGGGCAAGCACGGGTCGTTCTACGCTTGCAGTTCTTACGACAAAGAAGATCCCAATAGCTGCACGTTCACCAAAGAGAATCCCATCAATCTGCCCGATCTCGATTCCGCCGATCTGCAGGAAACCACGCAGGAGGAGTACTGCGAAAACTGCGGCCGGGTGATGGTGCTGAAGCGGGGCCGGTTCGGGCAGTTCATGGCCTGCACCGGCTATCCCGATTGCAAGACCACGCGCCGCCTCGACCAGGGCAAGAAAGTTCCCGACATTCCGCTGGACGAGCTTTGCCCCAAGTGCGGCCGGAATCTCATGATCCGCCACGGGCGCTACGGCGAATTCACGGCATGCAGCGGATACCCGGATTGCAAATACGTCAAGCAGAATTTCATCGGCGTGAAGTGCCCGCTCTGCAAAGAGGGCGAGCTGGTGGAGAAGCGCGCTCGCAAGGGAAATACCTTCTACGGATGCTCCGAGTACCCCAAGTGCAAATTCACATCCGCCAACAAGCCGATTGCGGAAAAATGCCCGAGCTGCGGCAGCGAGTATCTAGTGGAAAAAACGTTGAAATCCGGCCCGGTGATCGCCTGTCCCAACAAGGAATGCGACTACGAACGGCCTGTGCCGGTGGAAGCGGCGGCCACTACCGGCTGAGTCCCTGGCAGACCGTGACGCCGGGATTGCTTTAGAGTCCCGGCCCAATTAGCGGTTACATTTACGGAGGAAGATATGTCGAAGCGAGCCACTGCTTCCGATGCACAAGTAATCCTGAACCTCTACGATCTGCGCCGCGAGTCAGAGATGCGCAAGGCCCGGCACTGGTGGTTTGCCAAGTTCTGGCCTGAGAGCAGTGACGATTTTATGAAGATCATCGCGGCTATGGGCACGGAGGAGAATAACTGGCTGCGCCAGGTGAGCGGCTACTGGAGCATGGCGGCAGCGCTGGCCCTGCGCGGCGCCGTGAACCAGGAGTTGTTCCTCGAGCCCAGCGTGAGCGGAGAAATGTTCTTCGTCTTTGCCAAGGTGCAGCCTTTTCTTAAAGAATTGCGCGAAAAGACGCAAAATCCCCTGCTCTACGGCAATATCGAGACCCTGATCAAGAGCTCGAAGAAGGGCCGCGAGTTCCTGAAGACAGTGGAGAGGCAGATTGCGGCCCGCCGCAAGGCAATGGCGGAATCGAAGGCCGCGGATTAGCGATTGCCGGCCGGCCGGGCCGGCTACGAGATGTATTCCCGGATGTACTCGTCCCGGGTATGCTCCAGTTCGTGGGCATCGCCGTCAAAGATCACTTTGCTGTCGCGCAAAACCAGAAATGTAATGGGGACCTCGCGGCGCGCTTCTGGCGGCAGCGGCTGCATGTGATTTGTCTTGCGGTCGAAATAGTGGGTCGCCATGGTGAAAGCGTCCTGCAGGCGGTGGGAAACCAGCAGCGAGCTGATCTTGTAAAGGTCACGCTGCTTCACGATCAGTTCGATGATGGTATTGGATGTGACCGGGTCCAGCCCGCCGGTGGGCGAGTCGTAGAGCAGGACTTCCGGCTGGGTAATGATGGTGCGGGCGATGCCCACGCGCCGGCGCATACCGCCGGAAAGCTCCGCCGGAAACATGTTCACGGTTCGTTCCAGCTCCACGAACCTCAGCGCTTCCAGCACTCGCCGCTCGATCTCTTCCTCCGAGGTGCCGCCCTCTTCCATGAGCCGGAAGGCGACGTTATCGCGCACCGTCAGGGAATCAAACAGCGCGCTTTCCTGAAACACAATGCCGATGTTGCGCCGCAAATCGAAAAGCTGCTCTTCGCTCATCCGGGTCACATCTTCGCCCAGAACGTAGATGCTGCCGCTGTCGGGTTTGATCAGGCCAAGCGTGAGCTTGAGGATCGTGCTTTTGCCCGATCCGGCGACGCCCAGTAGGGCCTTGGTTTCTCCCCGCGCCAACTGAAAGGAGATACCATCCAGCAGGGGCTTGTCTTCAAAGGCAATGGAGACATCCTGGAAGCGAACGATGGGGTCGGAAGCGCTCTGGGCCGGCCGGCTGGCTGCTTCGAGCGCGGTGGGCGGCGCAGCCATTTACCGGTGCCCCAGCACCGTCATGAGGAAGCGGGTGGTGAAAAAATCCACCATAATAATGAGAATGGAAGAAGCGACCACAGCCTGGGTGGTGGCCCGGCCCACCCCCTGAGTTCCTCCCCGCGCCGACATTCCGTAGTAGCAGCCGATGGTGGCGATGATCAAGCCGAAGAGCAGCGGCTTCACCAGGCCGGTGAGCACATCCTGATAAGCCAGAATCTGCCAGGCCGAAGTCCAATACTGGTGCCAGTCCATACCGAACATCAGGCTGGCGACCGCGCCCCCGCCCAGCAGTCCCAACGCGTCAGAAAGGATGGTCAGAAAGAAAAGCATGAAAACGGTGGAGACCACGCGCGGGGTCACCAGCTTTTTGGTGGGGTCGGTACCCAGAGCGCGCATGGCGTCAATCTGCTCGGTCACGATCATGGAGCCCAGTTCGCTGGCCATGCCGGAAGCATTGCGGCCGGCCACCATGAGTCCGGTAATGACGGGGCCCAGTTCGGTTACCATACCCACGGCCACCAGTTGGCCGATGAGCGAAAGCGAGCCAAATCGCTGCAAGGTGTTGGCGCTGTTCAGCGCCAGCACCGCCCCGGTAAAGCATCCGGTGAGTGCGACGATGGGGAGGGAGCCGACGCCGATCAGGTCGGCCTGCTGCATAATATCGGCGACATACAGGGGACGGCGGAACAGGTTGGCCAGCGCGGTTGCCGAAAGGACGGCATAGTCCTGCACCGACTTGAGCTGCTGCTTGGCCCAGTCGCTGGGCGAAATCAGCTCTACGCCGCTAAATAGGTCTCCGGCTGCCATGCACGTGTTCTCACGGAACTATAGCAGAAGAGAGCAGTCGGCAGTCAGGTGTGAAGATATCTGCGGGAATCTCTTGTGATCGCAAACGGCCAAGTGCCAAATACCGGGCTTGATTGCCCTACTCGCGCCCCTTCTTCTTGATCTCGATATTCAGGCGCTTGATTTTCTGGTTGAGGGTGGAAAGAGGAACGCGGAAGCGTTCGGCGGTTTCGGTCTGGTTCCAGTTGCACTTCTCGAGCATGTCGACAATGATCTGGCGCTCGCATTCTTCCATGATGTCAAACAGCGAAGCGTCTCCGCGATGGCCCAGCATGGGGAGCGCGGCGCCGCGGCCGGCAATCTGGTCGGGCAGCAGTTCGGCGCCAATCTGCGTCCCCGAGGAAAGCACCACCGCGCGCTCGATCACATTTTCGAGTTCCCGCACATTGCCCGGCCAGGCATAGGTCATCAGGGGGCGCAGGGCCTCGGGTGTGATATTGCGCAGCGGCCGCTCGTTTTCCTCTGAGTATTTTTTCAGGAAGAAATCAACTAAAGGAGGAATGTCTTCCTTGCGCTGGCGCAGCGGCGGCAGATCAATGGTGATGACATTCAGCCGGTAGAACAGGTCCTCGCGAAACTTTCCGTCGCGCACCAGTTGCTTCAAGTCCACGTTAGTGGCGGCGATGATGCGCACATCCACCTGAATTTCATGCACGCCGCCCAGGTGCATGAACTTGCGGTCCTGGAGTACGCGCAGAATCTTGCTCTGCGTGTCCAGACCCATGGTGCCGATCTCATCCAGAAATAGAGTTCCGTGGTCGGCCACTTCAAACAGGCCCTTTTTCGAGGCGATGGCGCTGGTGAAGGCGCCCTTTACGTGGCCGAAGAGGGTGGATTCCAGCAGATCAGGCGGCATGGACCCGGTGTTCACCGGCACGAAGGAGCGATCGCGGCGCGGAGAATTCAGGTGGATGGCTTTGGCAATCAGCTCCTTGCCCGTACCGCTCTCGCCCTGCAGCAGCACGGTTGAGCGGCTGGGAGCGACCTGCGCCACCAGATCAAAAATCTTGAGCATGGGCTCGCTTTTGCCCACGATACTCTCAAAGCTGTAGCGTTTCTTGAGCGCCCGCTTGAGCTGGATGTTCTCTTCTTCCGCCCGGTGCCGGGCCACGGCGGCGCGCACGTCGGCCAGCAGCTTTTCGTTGTCCCAGGGCTTCTGGATGAAGTTGGCGGCGCCCGCCTGCATGGCCTTGACGGCATTTTCCACCGTGCCATAGGCGGTTATCATGATCACGGAAAGCTGCGTGTCCTGTCGGCGCAGCTCGGCCAGCAGCTCCAATCCGTTACGATCAGGAAGCGCCAGATCCAGCAGAACCAGGTCGAAGGGGCGCTCGCCCAGACGCGCCAGGCCTTGCTCGCCGCTCGCGGCCAGCTCGACGTCGTAACCCTCCACTTCGAGCAGGGTCTGCAGCGATTCGCGGATCGCCGCCTCGTCGTCAATGATCAAGACCGTGCCCGCCGGCGAAGGCAGGGCATCGCCCGGGCTGCGCGGAGTAATGACAGCGGCTTCAGACATTGACCGTTTTCCTGACCAGCGGGAAATCCAGATAAAACGTCGTGCCCTGTCCAGGCAGGCTTTCTACGCGAATCTTTCCGGCGTGCTCCTGGATAATGCCGTAGGTGACCGAAAGGCCCAATCCTGTGCCCCGGTTCGGCTGGCCCTCGCGCGGCGAACTCTTAGTCGTAAAGAACGGATCGTAGATGCGCTGAATGTGCTCGGCGGCGATGCCGCTTCCGGTATCGGAGACGGCCACGCTGATGCCATCGCCGTTTTCCGTGGCGATGCGCAATGTGCCGCCCGCGGGCATAGCGTCGCGGGCGTTCAGGAAGAGATTGAGGAACACCTGCTGCAGCCGCCCGGCATTGCCGCTGATCGCCGGCAAGTGCTGGCAAAGCTCGTTTCGCACCGCGATCTTGGCAGTCTTGAGCTGGTGCTCCAGCAGGGCCAGTGTATCCACGATGACCCGGTTGACATCCACCTCAGTGAACTCCGTCCCGCTGGTGCGGGAAAAGTTCAGCAGGTTGTTGACGATTTCCGATGCCCGGAAGGTCTGGCGTGTGATCTTCTCGAGCAAGGCGCTTTTCTGCGCATCTCCCTGCAGCTGCTTGGAGAGCATTTGCGCGTAAGACGAAATGACGGCAAGGGGCGTGTTGACTTCGTGGGCCACTCCGGCCGCGAGCAGCCCGATCGATGAGAGCTTGTCTGCCTGGGAGAGCTGCGCTTCCAGCTCCACCCGCTCGGTAATGTCATCCATGATAATCAGCCGGCCGATGACGCTGAACTTGCGCGTCACCAGCGGCGCAATGGCGACATTTACGATACGGGTCTCTCCCGCGGGCGTAACCAGGCGGAACTTGTAGAGATTGTGGATGCCCGGGTTTTGCCGTACCCGGTAAAACTCCTCGGCGAAGGGCGCGGGCAGCACCTCGCTGAGCCGCCGCGTGAGCGCCTGCCAGCGCGGCAATGCGTACATCACTTCCATCTGCGAGTTCCAGGACTCGATCCGGTCCTCCATGTCCACGGCCATCACGCCCACGTTGATGGATTCAACGATGTTCTCGTTGAAGTCTTTCAGCCGTTCATACTGCGCTGCTTTCTGCTCGAGCGAGGCGTACAGCCGCGCATTCTGAATGGCGATGCCCAGGTAGCCGCCGAGGGTCTCCAGCAACTCCACATCTTCACTGGAAAGGAAATCGCCCTTGACCGTCTTACCCAGCCCCAGGAAGGCGATGGTGCGCTGCTGGGCGCGGCAGGGGATGTAATAGTTCAGGTCCAGCCTGGCGATCGTTGCCCGGGCTTGCGGCGTCTCCCGCGGCAGCAGGTGCGTGTTCTCGAAGAACAGGTGCCCTTCACCCATCTCCGGCCGGGGCGCGGTTAAGAAGCTCAGATCGAGGCCGCTGGTCTGGGTCAGGCCGAACGACCCGGCCAGCGCAAAGCTCGGCGCCGACTCGCCCGTAGCGATGAAAATCGCCATGCGGTCCACCAGCAAGGTGCGGGAGAGGCGGTTCTCGACCGAATTGAGCATGCGGTCCAGATCGGTCTCAGAGCTCAGCTCGCGCCCGAACTCGATCAGGGTGCGGCGATAGTCGTAGCGGGTGCGGTAGAAGAACTGGTCCACCCGCTCCTGAATCCACTTGCGCAGCGGGTCGAACAGCAGCGCGGTGACCACGATGGCGATCACCAGGCCCGCCGGCCCCGAGTTTGGCACCCGCATGTGCACCAGCTCGGCGATTCCCGCCACGATGGCGAAGTAGGCTCCCACAATCGCCGCCGCCGCCAGGGTATAAACCATGCCACGCTTGAAGATCAGGTCCACATCCATCAGCCGGTAGCGGAAGATGGCGTAGCCGAAGGTCAAGGGCAGTACGCCCAGCGAGAGCACCGAAACCTTCATCACCTCGGTGGGCAGCGCGCCCGCGAGGTAGGGGAGCACGTAGAGCAGCGTGAATGGAGTAATCGCCAGAATGGTTCCGCGCGTCACCCACTTCAATTGCTGCCGCAAAATCGGCGTGCCGGCCTTCCGGTACCCATCCCAGAGCACGATGGCCGCGGCGATGAAGAAAGCCGCCAGGTAGCCCATTTGCAACCGGTCGAGGTTCCAGCGCAGGTCTTCGCTCGCGCGCAGGAAGCGCAGCGCGATCACATTCATGCCCAGCAGAACCAGGCCGGGAGCGTAAATCGCCGGAATTGCCCAGCGGTGCCGGCGCACATACTCCTGCTTCTCCGGAAATACCAGCACGAAGTGCAGGAACAATGCGGGCTGAAGCAGCCAGGCCACGACATTGCTCCACAGAATGATCCAGTCGAACGAGTTCAGCTTTCCCGTGTAGTGGAAGGCGTAAAAGACGAACGAGACCAAGCAGAAGATGTAAAAGTGCAGGGAACCGGGCGCGGTCCAGCGCCGCAGCAGCACGTAAAGCCCAATGCCCAGATAAATCAGCGCGATCAGCCGCAGCCAGGTGTTGAGCGACCGGTCGGCCGGTACCAGCACCGCCGTGGCATCAAGCGGAACCGACTGTCTGACCAGCGAATAGCTTGCCTTCGACCATACCCCGGTGCGATACAACTCATGGCTGACTTCGGCGACGTTGTTCACCGGCCGAAGATTGACCGCAGTGAGCAGATCGCCGGCTTTGATGCCGGCCTTGGCCGCCGGCCCGTTGGGTTCGACCCGCTGCGCCTCAACCCGGCCCTGGTGCTCTACCCACCACACACCGTCGTAGGGAATCTGAAAGCTTTGTTCTTTCTGGAAATTGATCCAGGCAAATAGGAAGGCGGTGACCGTCAGAAGGGCCAGCAGAACTGCTGTAAACCGATCATGGAACTCGCGATTCACGGGCCGCGGAGGCCTCCCGACGCCAGAAAGGCGTTTCCCTTCGTCTGGGTTTAGCACGTTCGCTGCCACCGCCGCTGGGGGAATCGCCTCCATAAGCGTGCCAAAAGAAACGACTTCCCGAATTATAGAGAGCCGGCCATAGCGCTGCTATGCTTTTTGGTAAGATTCTGTGTCATTTGGTAAATGATTGTCTGTGATGAGGTTAGCATCGAAGGTTCCAACCCAGGATTGCTTCCATCTTAGAATCCTCTCTATGCCCGCCTGGCGAGCTCAATGGTCACGATCGTGGCGGAATCCGCCAAAAAAAAGGGAGCCATTTTCCGGCTCCCTGAACGCAAGCGACAGAGGCGATACAGTAATCTAGAATTGCGCGGGCCGATAAAGGTTGCCCGTGGGTCTATGAAAGCGAATCTGAGGAACGCGCCGAACCCGGAGGTCCGGCGGCAAACTGCCCTCGACCTGGAAGACCACTGGATCAGCCTGGATGGGGCACGCATGCGCTTTCTGCGCGCCGGATCGGGGCCGGATCTGCTCATGCTGCACGGCCTGCTCGGCTACTCGTTCTCCTGGCGATATGCCATTCCGGTGTTGGCGGAGCAGGCGACGGTTCACGCCGTAGATATGCTGGGCGTGGGCTTTTCGGATCGCCCGGCCGGCCTCGATGGCAGCCTGGCAGCCTGCGCCGACCGTCTGCTTCGCTTCCTAGACGCTCTGGGAATCGAATCCTGCGACCTTCTCGGGACCTCTCACGGGGGAGCGGTCGCCATGATGGGGGCGGCGCTGGCCCCGGAGCGCATTCGCCGCCTGATTCTGGTCGCGCCGGCGAATCCCTGGTCCAGCAATGGCGCGCGCTTGGCCGCATTCCTGAGCAGCACAGCCGTCGCCCCGGTCTTTCTGCAACTGGCGCGGCGCTCAGAGTTCATGCACGACTATTGCCTGCGCCGTCTTTACGGCGACACCCGCCGCATCCGGCCGGGCACCCTTGACGGGTATTCGGCCCCCTTTGCCATTCCCGGCGCCTACGCCCATGGCCTTGCCATTCTGCGTACCTGGAGCCAGGACCTTGCCAAATTGAAATCCGTCTTGCCCAAAATTGCCCAGATCCCGAGTCTCATTCTTTGGGGAGATCAGGACCGCGCCGTGGACCCGGCCTCGGCCGAGCCTCTGAAGCGGCAATTTCAGCAATGCCGCCTCGTGATGTACGAGGGAGTCGGCCACCTGCCCTACGAAGAAGTGCCTGACGAGTTCAACCGCACGGTGGCTGAATTTCTGGCGGAAGGCGTGCCGGTTTCCGCATAACCGGCATCTCTGTAAAGAATGAACGCGCGCCTCAGGCACATTTCGGTTTTGGTCCTCGGCTGGGGCTTTCTGCTGCTGGGGGTGGCCGGTCTGTTTTTGCCTATTCTGCAGGGAATTCTGTTCATCCTCGCCGGCCTGATGATTCTCTCCACCCAGTATGCCTGGGCGCATCGGCTTCTGGAGCATCTGCGCCGCCGTTTCCCGAAGATCAGCCGCACCGCCGACGAAGCCGCAGCCAAAGCCTCAGCCTGGCTGCACCGGGTTGCGGGTCAGAAGCAGGCCGATTGAAGTGATCCGGTGGCGATGTTAGGCTCGGCCCAAGCCTCCAAATTATGCCCGGCTGGAATCAACCCGGCGCCCCGCCGCATGCCTCGGGTATCCCATTGCTTCGCTGGCGCATTCCCGAAGTGTGGCTGCGCTTCCTGCTGGCACTGGTCGGACTGCTCATGGCCTTCGGCGCAGCCCTGCTCTCCACAGTTTCGCGGGAAGCCGGCAACCTGTGGGCCACGCTCATTCTGGCCTCGGCAGCGCTGCTGCTCGCCGCCTTCGTGGGATTGACCACCGTCCCCTATCTTGCCCGGCGCGTGGCTGCGGTACGGCTGAAGGAAGCCCTGGACTACGAGGTTACGCGAGTGGCGATTATTTACGTTCTTGCCGTGGTGGTGATCGGCATCGCAGCGCTCAATACCGGCAACAATCTGCTCTACCTCGTTGTGGCGGCGATGCTGGCGGCGATTCTGGTCTCGGGTGTGGCCTCGGCTCTGGTGCTGCGCGGTCTTGAACTGGACGTTCGCCTGCCCGAACATGTCTTTGCCCGGCGCAGCCTGCGCGGGCGCATCCTGGTGCGTAATCCGCGCCGCTGGCCGCCTTCTTTCTCTGTCAGCGTCGTCCCGGCAGCCAAAGGCGGCAATGCCTCACACTGGCGCTGGCTGCCCGCCGCATTCATTTTTCCGCCCGGCCGCCCTCCGGGAAAGCAGTGGATCACCCTGCCCGACCGCAAGCTGCGCCGTGTTGCGGAAAGCCCGGCCGCGCCCCAGATCTTTCAGGGCGCCGCCTACTTTCCCTACCTTCCCGCCGCAGCGGAGCGTACAGCCGAGATCGAGCTCTGCTTCCAGCGGCGCGGCAACTACCAGCAGGAAGGTTTCGGGCTCGCCACCCGCTTTCCCTTTGCTTTCCTGACCAAGACTCGCCGTTTGCCTCTGCGCCGCGAAATTCTCGTCTATCCCTCAGTCGAGCCGACCGACGAATTCTTCGAGGTCCTGCCTCTCATCACCGGCGAGTTTGAGAGCTTCGTCCGCGGCCGCGGCGCCGATCTTTACCGCATTCGCGAATACATGCCGGAAGACTCGGCCCGCCACGTGGATTGGAAGGCTACCGCCAAATCCGGCTCGCTGAAAGTGCGCGAGTTCAGCCGCGAGGATGAGCGCAAGCTGCGCATTGTCTTCGACAATCCCCCACCCGAAGTTATTTCCTCTGCCGGCTACGAGGAAGCGGTGGCCTTGTGTGCGTCCCTGGCCTGGCACTTTGCGGAGGGGAACGCCGAGCTCTCTTTCGCCGCGCAAGAGTATGACGGCGGCGCTGACGTCTATCGCTTTCTTGCTTTTCTCGCCACCGTTGCTCCCCGGCATTTGCCTTCCCTGCTCGAGGCTCTTCCTGCCGGAGGCGACTACAACGTGATCCTGACCAGCCGCCCCCGCGGCACTATCCCCACCGCGCTCTGGACTTCCTCGTATTTCATTTTCCTCAGCGGCGGTTAGCGGTAACCACCGGCGGGTTACTTTCGTCCATTGACCATCGAATAGGAACTGGTAACGTTGCACCTTAGGAGGGTCGTGCCCCGCAGTGTAGTCTGGAAGCCGTGCCCCTAGCGGCCGGTGAGAACAAACCGTGATGACCCCGGGAGTGCAGTTCGCGTACTACGCGCTGTGGATCTGCTATCCCATTTTGCAACTGGGCGTGGCTGTGCTCATGCTGCGGCGTGGGCTGCGCACTAAATTTCCCGTATTCTTCGCCTACCTGATTGCGCAAGTAGCAATCTTTGCCGTCATCTTTCCTATTTCTCTCCATGGCTATGAGGCGTATTTCCGCGCTTACTGGATTACTGAAATCATCAGTCTTGTGCTTGGCTTCATGGTCATCCACGAAGTGTTCGTGGATATTTTTCGTCCCTATCACACTCTGAAAGACCTTGGCACGGTGCTTTTCAAATGGGCCAGCCTGGTCATGATCCTGGTGGCCTGCGTGGTGGGTGCTGCGAGCCAGGCGACCCCGGAGGGCCCGCTGGTGGAAGCCGTGCTCATCGTGCAGCGCTGCGTGCGCGTCATCCAATGCGGTCTCATTCTGTTCCTGCTGCTTTTTTCGCGCTACCTGGGAGTCTCGTGGAAGCAGCGCAGCTTTGGCATCGCCCTGGGATTCGGTTTCTACGCCGGAATTGAGCTGTTCTGCGCCGCCTTGCGGGCCAGCGAGTCCATTTCCGGAGGCACAGCCAATTTCGCCATCATGGCGTCTTATAACCTGGCGATTCTCGCTTGGGGCGGCTATATGTGGTTCAAGCAAACCAGCCGTGAATCCTCCGCTACTCTGCTCACCTCGCAGCGCTGGGAGGAGAGCCTCACCGACCTGCAGCATCCGGTGACCGCCGATTCCCTTATCCCCATGTTCGAAGGCATGGTGGACCGCGCGCTCTCGCATACCTATGACCCTGCCGTTCCTGAGGAAAACGAGACCGAAAACGAAACCGCCGATTCCGGCATCTCCTTCCGGTCGTAGCAAGGCCCTTGTTTTTTGTTCTGTTTCCGTAACGCAGAATTCCTCAATTGGAAAGCCGTCCAGGTTACTAAAGTAACACTTTAAGAATTACTGCCTTGTCAAACAAGAGCAGCCAGTAGAAGGTCGTCTTCCCATCTGCCCAAACCTTCTTTTTCAGCAGAACCGGTGCTCCGAGCGGGTTCTGCCGCGGGTGCCTCTGTCCCCTTGCCTATAATTCACTCGCCGGGTTCCTCTCCCAGGGGTTCGGCAATACTTAAGGAGAAACAACCATGAAACGAGCCGTCAGGATTTTGATCCTGTTGGTAGGTCTGGCTGGCACGTACGTGGCGATGGCTACGGTGCAACCCGCACCCGATGGGTCGCCCATGCCAACGTGCAACCCCAAAACGACGAAGCAGTGCAAGTAGCAAATGCAGCAGGAAGAAAGTTCCTGGAAGTTTCTGCAGATGTGCCTTAGGTAGTCTCGGACGCGATTCGGGCGCTCGAGTTGAGGGGGGCTGAAGGCAGATCAGTACAGGCCCATTCAGCCCTGTTTTTTTATGCTTTCTTCGCGACCGGTTTTTGTCTGACGCCCCCCTGTAGTTCGTGGGCTAGACCCTCCCCATTGAAAACCGGCGGCCGGCAGGTGAAGTTGGAACAGATCACGGCCGCCGTTTTTCCTTCCTTAAGTCCGGGCACAAGCGGAATGGTTTCTGCCAACGCCGGCGGCAGGTTCTCTGCCACCGCCTGACCTGCGGCCAAGTGAAGCACCGAGCGGTTGCAGAAGTAGGGAACCGAGGCGGCGCGGAACATCTCTTCCGCCTCGCCGCCGCCGCCCACGATCACCACCTGCTCATGCGGCCGCGTAAAGTGCACCGCCGCCAGGCCGTAGGTGGCAGCGAAGATGCCATACTGGCCGGCCATTGCACCCAGCAGTTCGAGTGTCTGCTCAGCTTTTTCGCGATAACTGCCGTGATTGGTGTAGGCGTGCAAGCGAAGCAGAGCGATGGCCGCAGCCGGGTTGCCCGCCGGCGTGGGCGAATCCTGGAATGGCTTGCGCCGTGTGCCCAGCACTCCCAGAGCATTGCCGCTTTCTGAGCTCGCCGAATCGAAAAAGCCGCCGGAAGTGAGATCAAAGAAGCGCTCGATCATGCGGTCGGCGATACGTTGCGCAAAGTGGAAATAGCTCAGGTCTGCGGTGGCCTCGTATGCGTCGAGGCAGGCGATGGCGGTGAAGGCATAATCATCCAGCATGCCGGCAATTTCACGATGCTCCGCTTTCGGGTCGGAGTACGCAATCACGTGCCCCAAGCCGCGTTCCGCATGCCAGCCCTGCGCGAGAATACGATCGAGCGAGCGCAAGGCGAAGTGCCGCGCCGAGTCTAAGCGCAGCGCCTTTGCCGCCTCCAGATAGGCGGAAACACAAAGCGCATTCCAGCCCGTGTACACCGTCTTATCTACATAAGGCGTGGGCCGCTTGCGCCGGGCGGCATACATCTTTTGCTGGGCCGAGCGGAGAATTTCTTCTACCCGCTCCGGCGGAAGGTTCATGCGAGTGCCGATCTCTTCCAGCGAAGCGCGCACGTAAAGAACATTTTTGGCCGCGTTATGGTGCATCTCGCCGACCTCGTTGATGTCGTAGCGAAGGGCCGCGGCCTGCGCCTCTTCTTCGGAGAGTACTGCCCTGGCTTCGTCTAGCGTCCACGTGAAGTAATCGCCGTCATCATCCATGGAGTAGTCGGCATCCTGCGAGGCATAGAAGCCGCCGTGCTCGCGGCTGCTCAGCCATTCGTCCATCCAGCGAATAATGTCGCGGGCCACGCCGGCGAAAAACTCCGAGCCGGTCGTTTCGTAGGCATGCGCGTAGTTCTTCAGCAGCTCGGAGTTGTCATAGGACATCTTCTCGAAGTGCGGCACGATCCAGCGCTCATCCACCGAATAGCGGTGAAATCCTCCGGCGAGCTGGTCATAGACGCCGCCGCGAGCCATCCTCTCCAGCGTGGCGACGAAAATGTGGCGTAGTTGCTCATCGCCCGTGCGCGAATACTGATCAATGAGCAAATCGAGAATCGAAGGATGGGGAAACTTGGGCGCGCCGCTGAAGCCGCCGTTGGCAGCGTCAAACATCCCAATTGCAGCCTGCACAATCGCGGTGATTGCAGTGGGCGAGAACTCGCCCTGGCTGGAGTGCAACTCCGCGCGAGCGATGGTCCCTTCGACCATCTTTGCCTGTTCCATCACGTCGCCGTGTTTGTCGCGGTAGGCGTCAGAAATGGCCAGCAGCGCGCGCTTGAAGCTGGGACGCCCGTAGCCGTCGTCTGGTGGAAAATACGTGCCGCCATAGAAAGGCTTACCGTCGGGGGTGAGAAACGCGGTCAGCGGCCAGCCGCCTTGTCCGCTCACCGCCTGCACCGCAACCTGGTAGCGGCTGTCAATATCGGGACGCTCGTCGCGATCCACCTTCACCGCGATGAAGCGCTCATTCACGATCTGCGCGATTTCGGGATTGTCGTACGACTCGCGGTCCATCACATGGCACCAGTGGCACCATACCGCGCCTATGTCCAATAAGATGGGCTTGTTTTCTCGTTGCGCCGTAGCAAACGCTTCTTCGCCCCACTCCCGCCACTGAATGGGCTGATGCATCGCCGACCGCAGGTAGGCGGAGGAAGCGCGGGAGAGAGAATTGAGGGTGGAGGTGGTCATACCGTTAGTGTAAATGGGTTGGGCGCATCAGAAGGGAGGAGTTACACGGGCCAGGCATCATTCGTCAGGCAACAGGCACGGCTCCAGTGCTTCGGGCTTAGGTAAGCTGAACGGCTTGTTCACACCGGCGACATCCCTTACGCCCTTCGGGCGCGCGATCTTGTTCCGTCGTTCACCCAGGGCTTACGCCCTGGGCTGATAATATGCCGCTCCTCCGGAGCTGATTCGGTGGAGGTGCGTCCCATTCCTCGTTCCCCAGAACAATCCGCCACACCTCAAAGGGAACTGCACATATTTCTGGTTAGTGTTCTGCGCTTCACGCCGTCAGCCT
>DATIYF010000036.1:0-11778 GCA_035517775.1 Terriglobales bacterium | reverse complement strand
GGTTTCCTGGATTCTGGTGTTGGGCTTGTGAAATTTCCGGGTAGCCTTGGAGGCAAGCTGGCAAAGCATATACCGGTTTCTCAAAGTGTGTAAAGCGTCAAAGACGCGTTCTGAGCGCTTCATGGCTTGTTTATGTCTCCTAACCTGAAAAGCTAGGCCGATCTTTACCCACCCCACAGCCTGACAGAGCAGCGCCCTGCGGCTCAGCTAACCTGCTGAAAGAAGGTGAGTTGTACGGGAAAGCTCCAGCTACTTCTATAAGATGCTCCGCCAGACCCGAAAGTTTCTTCGATTTGCTGGAACGCCCGGTTGTCAGCGGAGGTCCGTCGGACGGCCAGAACTGCTTACATGTCCGTGGAACCGCCTACTTTATTAGGATAGGCAGCCAAGGTCAAGTAATTCTTTGCCGGCCCGAACCATTCGGGTAATCTGCGAAAAGCTGAATTGGGAATTGTGCAGCATGAGTATGGATAGAGCGCCGGGGCGAGCTTCCCTTCGTCTGGATCGCTGGCTGGAGATACTGGTATCCCGCGGCGGGAGCGACCTGCTCCTGGTGCCCGATGCACCGGCCTGCATCCGGGCCGGTGGCAGCGTGGAAGCCATTGATTCAGAAGTACTTGATGGACCTGAGATCGAGGCGGCGGTGGTTCCGGCCCTGGCCGGCTACGCCCTGCGCGCCTACCAGCAGATGCAGATTGCCGACTCTTCCTATCGCATTCCCGGCCTGGGGAGGTTCCGCATCAACTTGCACCGGGAACGCAGCCAGCCGGCGGCCGCCATCCGCGCCTTGCCCACGCGGGTTCCGGAACTGGGCGAGCTCAATCTGCCGCCCGGGCTTGAGGCCCTCGCCCACCTGCCCCGCGGCCTGGTGATCGTGGGTGGGGCGACCGGTTCGGGCAAAACCACCACGGTGGCGGCTTTGGTCAACGAAATCAGCCGCAACCAGGCACGCCATATCGTGACTATTGAAGACCCCATCGAGTACGAGCACCGCCACCAGCGGAGCGTGGTGGAGCAGGTGGAAATCGGCCTGGATGCGCCTGATTTTCCTACCGCTTTGCGGGCAGCTTTGCGACAGGCGCCTGACGTGATCCTAGTGGGAGAAATGCGCGACCCGGAAACCGCCCGCATCGCACTTTCAGCCGCAGAAATAGGTCATCTGGTACTTTCCACACTCCATACCACCGACGTGGCAGCCACCATCTCCCGGCTTGCCGATTCTTTCCCTGTGGAGCGGCAGAATACGGTGCGCCAGGAACTGGCCATGGCGCTCTCGGCAGTCGTCACCCAGACTCTGCTCCCCAGTCGCCTCGGCGGCCGCATCCCGGCAGCGGAGTTGCTGATGGTAGGCTATGGCGCCCGCCAGCATATCCGCCGCAATGCTCTGCAGCATCTGCACCAGGAAATCACCATGACCAAGAAGGCGGGATCGTTCACTCTCGAGGAGTCCCTGGCGCAACTGGTCGTGAGCGGGCATATTTCGCGCGAAGACGCAATTGTTTGTTCCATCCATCCCGATGACCTGGAAAATCTGCTCAAGATGAAGGCGGGAATTGCCAGAGTCTAGATCACCCCCGGGCGGCGCTTCACGCCCAGAATGAGCGGTCCAGAGTGCGGTACTGGATGGCTTCGGCAATATGCTTCGGCTCGATGGCCTTGGCGCCTTCGAGGTCGCCGATGGTGCGGGCCACTTTGAGAATACGGTCGTGGGCGCGCGCGGTCAGGCCCTGTTGCACCATTGCCCGCTCCAGCAGATTTTCACAGTCGGAAGAAAGTTCGCAGAAGGTGCGTATGTGCCGGGGCGGCATCTGCGCGTTGCAATACAGTTTTTCCCGTTTGCAGCCCGAAAACCGGCTCAGCTGCACCTCGCGGGCGCGGATGACCCGCTGCCGAATCTGGGCTGAGGCTTCCGGTTCGGCGCCAGCCCGCATCTCTTTGTAGTTCACTGCCGGTACATCAATGTGGATATCAATGCGGTCGAGCAGCGGCCCGGAGATCTTCGCCATGTAGCGCTGAATCACGGGCTGGCTGCAATGGCACTCGCGGGTGCGGTCGTTGAAGTAGCCGCAGGGGCAGGGATTCATAGCTGCCGCCAGCATGAAGCGCGCCGGAAAGGTCAGTGACATCGAGGCGCGAGCAATGCAGACCGTGCCATCTTCCAGTGGCTGGCGCATGACCTCGAGCACGTTGCGGGGAAACTCGGGCAGCTCGTCGAGAAAGAGCACACCATTGTTGGCCAGCGAGACTTCGCCGGGCCGCGGCACGGCGCCGCCGCCGATCAGGCCGGCATCTGAAATCGTGTGATGGGGCGAGCGGAAAGGCCGCACGCCGACCAGACCAGCGCCGGGGTCGAGCACGCCCGCCACGCTGTGAATCTTGGTCGTTTCGAGCGCCTCTTCAAAGGTCAGCGGGGGCAGAATGGTGGGCATGCGCTTGGCCAGCATGGTCTTGCCCGATCCTGGCGGGCCGATCATCAGAATATTGTGGCCGCCGGCGCAGGCAACTTCGAGGGCGCGCTTGGCGGTCTGCTGACCACGCACATCCTTGAAATCCACCACATAGTTCTGGGCTTCGGTCAGCAGCGCATCGCCGTCCACCTTGAGCGGCGTAATCCCGTTCCCGCTGTTCACGAAATGGATCACGTCCAGCAGCGAGCGCACGGGATAAACCTCGACCCCGCCGACCATGGCGGCCTCGCGCGCGTTGAGAGCGGGCACCACCAGCCGGGAAATCTTGCGGCCGCGGGCCTCGATGGCGATGGGCAAGGCGCCCCGCACGCCACGTACGCCGCCATCGAGCGAAAGCTCCCCCACGAACAGGCAGTCGGGCACTTCTTTCTTGTTCAAACCGCCGTACGCTCCCACGATGGCCAACGCCATCGGCAGGTCAAAACCCGAGCCTTCTTTGCGGATATCGGCCGGCGCCAGGTTGATGGTGATGTTGGTGGGCGGAATGTCGTAGCCGCAGTTTTTCAGGGCTGCCCGCACGCGGTCCCGGCTCTCGCGCACCGCGGCATCGGGCAAGCCGACAGTATGGAAGTGATCCTCGGGAGTCTTGATGCCGGAGACATCCACTTCCACCTCAATAATGTTGGCATCAATGCCATAGACGGCGGCGCTCAGGGTTTTGTAGAGCATGATTCGTGATGGCTTCTTTCCGCCCGGAGATGAGGCGCCCACGGGCAGACTCGCCTAGAATCCACCATAGGTACGATGGCGGGGCGAGACTGTGATGGTTGTCACCTAGGGAATGTGACGAGCGACCTTGCGGCGCGCTGCGGCTGCCATAGGGTTTGTGACCCGAAACGGGACACTGCCCCGCTTTCCACTGGTGAAAAGAATAAGCCTTATTACCAAAGTTACGGCCAGAACCAGTTTGCCTAATACCCCAGTGTTGTTTGCGCCCACAAGCTGAACTACGATTTGGAAGAAAGCCGCTAAAGCGCCCGCCCGGCAGGGAATCCACGCGGGCTTAGCGGCTGGCTGAATCATGCCCAACAAAGAATCTCCCGGTACGCGCCCGCCCGGTGGCCTGGAAAAGGAAGAAGCACGGCTCTGGCGGCTGGCCCTGATGTTTGTGGTGCTGCTGGCCACGGCCCTGGCCGCAGTCACCTGGGACCGGATGCAGAGCCTGCCTTTCCACCTGGGCCTGGTTCTGCCCATCGCGGTGCTCTGCGTGGCCGTTGCCTTCGCCGCCTTCAGCTATGGGCGGCGCAAGCAGGTCACCGAACTGAAAGACATCGTTCAGAATATTAAGGAGCGCGCCGCCGTTCCCAGCGAAGACCAGCTCGATCAGCTGGGCCAGATGATCATGCGCTCGCAGCGCAGCTTCAAGGAGCTGATTGATTCCTTTGACGATATCGCCTTTGCCTGCTCTCTGGATGGCACCCTGCGCACCGTCAACCGGCGCGCCGCCCAGGTGCTGGGCGTGCCCTACACAGAGATCGTAGGCCGCAAGCTGGATGATTTCGTGGAGGAACCGAGGCGAGGGGCAATGGAAGCGGGCCTGCCGCGGTTTCTGGAGAAGCGGCGCTGGTCGGGGATTATGCGCGTGCGCATGAAGCACAACAGCCGCGAGCTGTTTTTCGATTGCGCCCTGAATGCCATTATCAAAAACGACGACGTGGTGGGCGTGAGCGTGCTCGCCCGCGACGTGACCGAGGAGCACGAGAAGGAAAAACGCTTTACCGAACTCTTCGAAAATTTGCAGGAAGGCGTCTATATCTGCACGCCCGAAGGCAAGCTGATGGACGCCAACGCCGCACTGGTTCGCATGCTGGGCCACGGCAGCAAAGATGAGCTGCTCGATCTGGAGCCGGTGGCGCTGAACCCGGATCCGACGCAAAGCCCGATTCTCGGCCGCAGCGCCGACGACCGCGGCGGCGTGAGGGCGCGTGAAATCCAGTTGCGCCGAAAAGACGGCTCGCTCGTCACCCTGCTCGATACTTCCGGAGCGGTCTGGGACAACGAAGGCAGAATCATCCGCTACCAGGGCACGCTGATGGACGTCACCGAGCGGCGGGCCATGGAACGCGCCTTGCAGCGCCAGGAAGAATTCCAGCGCTACCTGCTCGAAAGCTTCCCTGACATGATTCTGGTGATTGATCTGCAGGGGCGCTACAGCTTCGTCAGCTCGCGCATCCGCGACCTGCTGGGCTACAAGCCGGAATATCTGCTGGGCAAGAAGCCGGAGGAGATCAAGGGGCACTCGGAGGAATTTCTTTCGCTCTACCGCGAGGTGAGCGGCGGCATCAAGAAATTCGGCACCTGTGAGTACGCCGCACAGCACCGCGACGGCAGCTGGCGCACCATGCGCGCTGTGGCCAGCCCGCTGTTCGACGCCGGAGGCCAGGCCAGCGGGGTGATCGTTTCCGTCCGCGATATTACGGTGGAGAAAAAACTGGAGCAACAGGTCATTCAGAGCGAACGCCTCGCGGCCATGGGGCAGATGATCGGCGGCTTCGCCCATGAGCTGAACAATCCTCTGACCAGCATTCTGGGCATGACGGAATTATTGCAGGAGGACGAAACCACGCAGCCGGTGCGCAAACAACTGACCACGCTGCAGCAGCAGGCCCGGCGCGCGGCCGAAATCGTGCAGAACCTGACTTACTTTTCGCGGCCTCCGGCGCCGGGAAAAACCCGCATCGGCCTGAGCGAGCTGATGCAGCGCACGCTCGCCCTGCACGCCTATTCACTGCGCAAGAACAACATTACGGTGGATTTTCTTCCCGAGCCTGATCTGGCCCACGTAAATGGAGATCCCCACCAGCTGATGCAGGTATTTCTCAACCTGATTATGAACGCCGAGCAGGCCATGCGCGAAGTGCGCGACCGGGGAACGCTGCGTATCCGGCTTACCAATCACCAACAGCACGTCAGCGCAATCTTTCAGGATGACGGCCCGGGGATCGCTCCCGAGATCCTGCCGCACATCTTCGATCCCTTCTATACCACGCGGCGTCCCGGCCGCAGCACCGGGCTGGGTCTGAGCGTGTGCCGCGCCATTCTGCGCGAGCACGGCGGTAACGTGGAGGCGGCAAGTGGGCCTGGCGGCGGCGCAGTATTCACCATCACGCTGCCGGCGGCTGCCGCGGAGGAGCCCGGGCTGTCCATGAAGTCGGGCGCCTAAGATCTCCAAGCGGCGACCGGCGTTGCCAATTGATCCATTCCGTTCCTACCGCTCCACCGCCATCGCCACGGCATTACCTCCGCCAAGGCACAATGCTGCAATTCCGCGCTGCACGTCGCGGCGAATCATCTCATAAATGAGCGTCACCAGCACACGCGCGCCGCTGGCGCCAATAGGATGCCCCAGGGCCACGGCACCGCCATTCACGTTGACCTTATTGGGATCGAGCTTCAACTCGCGCATCACCCCCAAAGCCTGCACCGAAAACGCCTCGTTGAGTTCGTAAAGGTCCACCTCTTCGTTCTTCCAACCGGTCTTCTCCCAGATTTTGCGTACTGCGCCCACCGGCGCCATCATCACCCACTTGGGATCAACCCCGCTGGTTGCCTGGGCGACAATTCGCACCATCGGGGCGAGGCCCAGCTCGCGGGCGCGGGCGGCGCTGGTGACCACTACCGCGGCGGCCCCATCGTTCACTCCCGGCGCGTTGCCGGCCGTTACCGTGCCATCTTTTTTGAAAGCCGGCTTGAGCGAGCGCAAAACTTCAATCGTCGTATCTTCGCGGGGGCCTTCGTCCCGATCGAAAATCACCGGCGCTTCGCCTTTCTTTTTGGACGGAAGCTCCACCGGAACAATCTGGGACTTGAAACGGCACTCCTTGATCGCAGCCATCGCTTTGCGGTGAGAGTGCAGAGCGAACTGGTCCTGCTCTTCGCGTGTGATGCCGTATTTTTCGGCAACATTCTCGCCCGTGATGCCCATGTGGTAGTCGTTGTAAATGTCCCACAGGCCATCGTGCACCATGGCGTCAATTACCTGGGCGTTGCCCAGGCGATAGCCCTTGCGCGCTTGCATCAAGAGGTAGGGTGCGTTGGTCATGGATTCCATTCCGCCGGCCACGACAATGGAGCTGTTTCCTGTCTGAATCGCCTGCGCGGCGAGAGCCACTGCCTTCAGTCCAGAGCCGCAGACCTTGTTGATGGTCATGGCACCTGCCTCAGGAGGCAGGCCGCCGAAAATCGCCGCCTGGCGCGCGGGATTTTGACCCAGCCCGGCCGAGACCACGTTGCCCATGATGCATTCCTCCACCTGGCCGGGGTCGAGCCGCGCGCGCTTCACCGCCTCGCGCACCACGATCGCGCCGAGCTTCGGAGCGCTCAGATCAGAAAGACTTCCCTGAAACTTTCCCACCGGCGTGCGGCATGCCGAGAGGATCACAATATCGTTTGGAGCAGCCATTTTCCTGCCTCCGCGAAGATTCCGCCTGGGTTCGGCGCGTCGCGCGCTTCATAAATTATAGATGTCTGCGGCGAAAATGAGTTCTCAAATCAGCCGCCCGCCTCACCCACTCGCAGAGCGGATGTAATGCGCAGAACGCTTATCTTCCACCTTGCCTTTAAGGATGTTTTGCCTGCCGATAGCAATCACAGTCCGTCTGTGCAGAAGAAAATTTTGCCGGATGAGCTGCGGTGACTTTGGTGTATCGTTCGCATGCTCGCATGAGCATCATTTTTTTCTTGACATCACTTTTCATTGACTCTATACAATCAAACAGTCGCAACAAAAGACCGTTGCACAGTCCATGAAGAATGGAAGGGAGAATAGATCACATGGCAACCAAGAAAAAGGCGAAGAAGAAAAAGAAGCACTAAATCTTCGTCAGCAATGGCAACAGGGGGACGCGAACAGCGTCCCCTAAGTTTTTGCGCGGGTTTCTTCGGCGGCTTGCGAGATGCGCCGCTCCGTGGCCGGACAGATGCCGCGGTAGGCGCAAAAGCTGCAATGGAACCCGGGCTTGGCCTGAAAGTTTCCGGCGGCGATCTTCTTCGCTGCATCTTGCACCTTCACTCGCGCCTCTTCCAATTGCAGCGCGTTCCGGCGTGTCATCACCGCGGCGTTTTCCTGCAGGTTGTAAAAGCTCAGCCCCTCGATTTCATACCCCCACTTCTCTCGCGCGGCCAGAGCGTAGATGGAAAGCTGCAGGCTTTTGTTGGCATCCTCCTGCGTGCGTGCCCTGCCCGTCTTGTAGTCGGTGATAGATACCCGATTGCCGCCGGCTCGATCTATGCGATCAATCCTTCCCACCACCGTCGTCGCGCCCACCCGCACTTCGAACCACTCTTCGGTGTGCAGCACCTCGGCCGGCGATTGCCGGCCGGCCGCGAAGAAGTCTCGTAGCTGCTCCACCCCCTGCTTCTCGTAGAGCTCATGCTGGTAGCGCTCCTGCAGGCGCGCGCTGGCCAAATCTGCGCGGAACATTTCGATCAGCTCCTCGTCGCTGATGGTGCGCCGAGCTCGCAAGGCGTCGTAGAAAGTCCGCAGCACGCGGTGAACGGAGGCGCCATATTGCATAGCGGCAGGCACCTCCTCGGGAATGCGCCACTCCCGCTGGAAGCGGAACTGCAGCGGGCACCGCTCATAGGTTTCCATTGCGCTGGCGCTCAGCTTTGCGCTCAAGCCGGGCTCCGGCGGCAGCTTGAGCCACTCGCTGATGCGGGAAGGGAACTCCTGACCGGTAAGCTCCTCTTCTTCCGCGGCCCCGGCGCTCAATTCCAATTGCGGTCCGAGGGCGTTCCGCCGCCGCAGCCACGGCCCCACGCCGGGATCCACCAGAAGATCGCGCACGTAGGCCGAAGGCCTGGGATCCTTTCCCCGGCCCTGGTGCCCCAGGATGGTCAGCGTGTCGCGCGCCCGCGTCATGGCCACATAGAAGAGCCGCCGCTCTTCCTGCGAGTGGAGTTCCTTGCCCTCCGCCGGCGAGGCGGAATCTGCATCCCGCAACTCGTCTGGCAACTCCACCAGCGGTTCCTGATAAGACGCGGGAAACGAAAAAGGTTGGGCGCGAAGTATAAAGACGTGGTCCCACTCCAGCCCTTTGGCGGCATGTACCGTCATCAGCCGGACCCCGTTCTCCTCCCCGATGGTTAGCGGAATCACTCCTCCCGCTGGGCCGAAGTAATCCAGGTATTCGAAGAATTCGCCGATCGTGCCCGTCTCAGTCAGCGGCTTTGCCTCCCAGGCGCGGGCAAATTCGAGCACGGCATTGATTGCCGGTGTGCGCGGCAGAGCGAAGGCCCGCAATATTTTCTCCAGGGCCTGTTCCGCTTTGGCGTTGGCAAGAGCAATCTCTTCCCGCGTCTTCTGCAAAGTTCCCAGCAGCGCCGGGCCTCCCTCCACTCTTTCAAGCACAGCCGCCAGACCCTGGGCCGAATCCCTGGGCAGCGCCCGCAGGCCCGAGCGTAGCTGTTCCGGATCAAGACAGAACTGAGGCAAGGCCGCTACGCGAAACAGGCTACGATCATCGGCAGAGACCATAGCGCCCAGGCATGCCAGCAAATCGCGCACTTCGGTCATATCCATCACGTCCATGTTCTCGATGGAAAACGGTATCCCCTGCTCTGCCAATTCCGCGGCGACCTCGAGACGATGGCGATGATTGCGATAGAGCACGGCAATCTGGTTCCAGGCGCAGCGGCAGCGCCGCTTGCGCTCGCGAATGGCGCTCACCACGTCGGAGCACTCCGTGGGCAGCGCCGCCCAGGTGACAATCTCGACCGGGGCCGCCTGCATCAGCCCGCCCCCGCGCGCGGCTTCTTCGTCGCGCGCGGAGACCAGCTGCGTCCGCTGATATCCGAAGTCATGCGCCGGAAAAAGCGCCGGGTTCTTGTTAATGACGGCAAACCCGCAGCGCAAAATCGGGGTAGTAGAGCGGCGGTTCTTCTCCAGAGCCACCAGGCGAGCCTCGGGAAAATGCCGCCGGAACAGCTCAAATGCCGCGCTGGAGGCGCCGCGAAAGCGGTAGATGGACTGGTCCGGGTCGCCTACGGCGAAGACATTTTGCTCCTCGCCGGCCAGAAGCTGCAGAATCTTGACCTGGGCAAAATTCGCGTCCTGAAATTCATCCAGCAGAATGAAGCTGGCATGCTGCTGCGCTTCGGCCAGGCGCTGCTTATCCTGCCTCAGCAGCTCATAGGCTCCCGTGATCATGTGCCCGAAGGTGCCCAGGTTTTCCTCGCGCAGCATTCGCTCCACTTTGTCAAAAACCTCGGCAATCTCCCGGCAGCGGCCGAGAATTTCTTCATCACTCAATGCCGCCGCATCTTTCGACTTGCTTACCCGGGGCAGAGGAATCTCCCCACGCTCCAGCCGCCCGACATATTCGGCGTACTTTCCCGGCGTGATCAGTTCATCCTGGCAGCGCCGCATGAAATCGAGCAGGTCCCGGAGAAACTTGCCCAGGTTGCCGGCGCGGATAAAATAGTTCAGCTGCAGCTCGCGAATGCGCCGGCGCAGAAGAATCCACAGGTCTGCTTCCTCAAGCACCCGGAAATCGCGGCCGGCCTCCTTCAGCAGGCAGTTGCAGTAATCGTGAAAGGTTGTGGCCTGCAGGCCGCTGAGGCTGGCGCCGCCCAGTTCCTTCCGTGCCCGCTCCCGCATTTCCTGCGCTGAGTTGCGGGTGTAGGTCAGGGCCAGAAAATGGTCAGGGCGTGCATGGCCACCGCGGATGAGTTGGGCGATGCGCTTGGTAAGGACCGTGGTCTTGCCCGTTCCGGCTCCGGCCACCACCAGCATCGGCCCATGCACGTGGTCAATGGCTTCACGCTGGCAAGGGTCGGGGTCGAAGGCCTCGCGCGGGGAGAGACTTTTCGATACAGCCATTGTTGAGGAGCATAGCAGAGAGTGAAGAATCTGGGCGTGTTGAAAAACTGACGAGAAAGAGCTTGACTGACCACCAAGGCCACGAAGGGTCACGAAGAAATCATTCCGAAATTTTCCTTTCCTAAACATCACGAAGAGGTGATTCGGAGGCCTTCCTTCGTATTCCTTCGAGACCTTCGTGGTGATTCGGGTCGTGCCGGCGTCCGGCACAGACGATGGCGATCCCCGCAATCGCCGCAGTCTCGGCGCGCAGGATCGTCTCTCCAAGCGAGGCCGCGATCCAACCGGAACTGCGCAAACACTGTAGCTCCTCCCCCGTCCATCCACCCTCGGGGCCGACCGCCAGCACTATGCTGGCCGGTGGACGATCCCCCAGCGCCTCGGCCAGCATCACCTCTGCTTCGGCCTCAGCTAGCACGAGGCGCATTTCCCCCGGCAGCGCCGCGGCCTCTTTCAACTTCATCGGCGGCATGATTTCCGGAAGCGTATCGCGCCGTGACTGCTCCGAGGCCTGGCGCGCGATCCGCTGCCAGCGTTCCCGCCGCTTGCCCGCAGCCGCCACCAGATGCTTTTCACTGCGGCTGGCAATCAGAGGAACAATGGCAGACACGCCAAGCTCGGTGCATTTCTCAATGGCCCACTCCATGCGGTCAAACTTGAAGATGGCGAGCGCCAGAGTGATGCCGTGAGCGGCTGCGGTGCGCAGCGGCTCGCCCAGCTCAAACTCGACGCGCTGGTCAGCTACCTTCACAACCCGGCCACGAAACACGCCCGCCGCAGTGGCCACGTCAAATTCCTGCCCCACGCGGGCGCGCAGCACCTGCGCGAGATGCTCGGCATGAGCGCCGGTAAGCGCCGCGCGATTTCCCGAAACTTCGTCGGCGAGCCAGCGGCGGCGGGTCATGGCAATTTCATACTAACGGAATCCGGCGCGGAGAGGCCGCGGTGAGGGCATGCTATCGTTGGAAGGGTCGCTCGATTCGCCGACCGGAGGCCTTATGCCCGCCGTCAGAATCAAAGTCCGACAGAATGGCCCTTATCGCGTGGATGCTGCCGAAGGCTCGCTCGATCTCGTGGATGCCGATGGCAATCCCTATGACCTGACCGGCAAAGCCAATTTCGTTCTCTGCCGCTGCGGCGGCTCCGTCAGCAAGCCCTTTTGCGACGGCGCCCACAGCAAGATTGGCTTTCAGGCAGCGGAGACAGCGGTGAAGAAAACCGATGCGAGTTAGAAACCGGGTCGGAAGGCAAGAGGTCACCAGTTCGCTCCCGACGCGCCGATTTCAGTGAATGGTCTTGGTCTTCCTTGACATGTAATCCATGAGCAGATATTGCCCCAGCGTGTAGGGAGTCGTGAAGTAGGCTTTGCCCCGGCACATCTCGGTCACCTTCTGCACGAACTGCACCAGGCCGTAATCCGAAGCCAGCATGAAAGTGTTGATCATCACCCCCGCCCGCTTGCACTTCGAAACTTCCTGCAGCGTCTCG
>DATIYF010000035.1:0-2873 GCA_035517775.1 Terriglobales bacterium | reverse complement strand
GTTCCGGCGGTGAATCCGATCGTCGTGGTGCCGTTCGGGCAGTCGGTGCTCGGGGCGGTGCAGGGCACGATATTGTCGCCACTCATGATGTCATGAAAAGCGGAGGCATTGCTGGCCTTGAGGCTGTAGAGCGTGGGGTTGACATTTGTCAGTCCGGAGCCTACACCCTGGTTGATAATCGCCAGAACGCCCCCGAACACCTGCGAACCCACCGAGGTTCCGCCCACAGCCAGCAGGTTGCCGTTGCCAGTGCGGAAGCTTCCTGACGTCGGGCAACTTGTATCGGATTTCGCGGTTGCCAGAGGCTGCGAGCAGATCAGGTAGCCGTCATGGTTGGCGGAAGCGCTGAAGGAAATGTCGGGGACGAAACGGTGGTTGGCGGGTGGCACACCGGTTCCAGTTTGCCAGCTAGGCTTGGTGAAGACGACGCTGGCGCCCCCACCACTGGCAGAGAAGCCGCTCCCTGCGGCGATCGACGCGGTGGAGTCGTTCCAGGCCTTTTCGGGGATGTAGGAACGTGCGGAATCCAGATTGTCGCCGCCGGAGGCGCCTAGCCAGAAGGTCGTGTCGGATGTGCTGGCGGCGTCCCCGTTAAACTCCGAGCCACCCACGCCGGTGACCTCGGGAATGCTGGCCGGGGCATCGACGGCAAGGCCCTGGGTGGCACTATTGCCGGTGTCGCAGTCGGCGGCGCCATCATCGCCGGAGGAGGCGCTGATGGTCTGGCCCTGCATATTTGCCTGCTGCGCCCAAGTCTGAATCTGTAAGACTGCCGCGTTGCCTAGTCCGGGCTCGCAAAAACCGTAACTGGTACTGATCACCGGCGCCGGATCACCGCTAGGCGGATTAATTGCTTCGAACAAGGCGTCCCAGACATTGTCACTGTTGCCGGGATTACTGCAGGTGGTGCCGGAGTTGAGTCCGGTGAAGAGATACAGAACGTGCGCGCCTTTGGCCACGGCGCCGGACCATTCCACATCCAGGTCGGCCTCCACTTCGTCATCAGTACATTCCGTGGCAGTTCCGCTGCCGGTAACCTGCTGCATGGTGAGCGATGCCGCCGGAAGCTGCGCGGCGCTGCGGAAGGCGGTGACGTCAGCCTGGCGGATGGTGGTCTGGCCGACCACGGCGATGGTCACGCCGCTGCCGTCGATGCCGCTGTCGTAGATGGGCTGCAGGTCATAGATGGTAGCGAAGTCGCCGGGCGACAGGTAGTGATTGCCGGTGCTGCTCGAGGTGAAACTGGGGTTCACGGCAAGGGCCGAGCGCTGCTCCGTGCGGACTCGCGGCCTGGGGCGGAAATCGTCGAGATGGCGGATGGAGAGAATGGTGGCGGCGAAGGCGCGGGGCAGCGAAGGCGCGTCCGACATCGCGAAGTGCTTCTCGCCGTTAACCTGGTAATAGTGCAGGCCGGTATGCAGCGCGGCCTCGATCTGGGCGGCGGTGCCGTTGAAAGAGATCCGGTTATGGCTGCGCGAGACGGTGATTCCGGTAAAGCCCTGCGCCTGCAGCCATGCGGTGATCTTATTGAGGTCGCTGGCGCTCATGCCGAAGCGGGCGGCGTATTGGTCGGGCGTGATCCACTTGTGATAGCTGGGCGAACCGGGAGTTTGCTGCTGTTCCAGCAACTGGTCGATCTCCGCCTGCTGCGCCTGTGAGGGCCGGAAGTTCAGCGAGACCCCGGTGAGCCGCATGGCGCCCTCCACCGGGCCGCGGTCGAATTCGGCGCGGGCGAAGCCGGGGCGGTTGCCTTTCAGAACGGCGAGATCGCCGTTATTGATGGCCTGGGTGACGCGGTTTTGGGCCGGCGTCTGGGCCAGGCTTTGCAACGGGCAAACCAGCACAGATAGTGACAGGCTGACAGACAGCAACAGCAGGGAAAGAATGGGGATCCGCTTCATGGGGCCTCTTGATGGGGTACTGCCTTGATGGTCCAAAGAATGTGGGCATGACCGCTAAAATCTTGTGTGAAGTTAGATGCTAGATTCTCGCCCCATTTGAGGAAAAAAAGCACGCAGGAACTAGGCCAAACCGGGTAACCTGCGTAACTTTCGGTTATGTTCCGCGGTTTGTTGCAGTTTGTTAAGGAATGGCGTGCAGCGGTGGCACGGGCCAGCCACTTAAGTCGTTCAAATTCTGCGCTCCGACGAACCGCGGCGCCGGCGTCCTCGCCGGCAGCCTTTGCCTCTTTCGGCTGCCGGGCGCGACCTCCAGGTGCCGGCGGGACGCTGGCGCTACGACAGCGGCAGCGCCGGTAGAGGGCGAACGGGTGTAGTCTCATGAGTAAGGAGAGGGAATTCTCAGTTGTGGGATCCCAGCTTCGGGGGGCACAGCCATATGCCAGCGATCGCGGCAGGTACGACGGCGCCGGATTTTTCCCTGCCGGTGCTCGAGGGCAAGACCTTTAACCTGAAGGAGGCTCTGGCGCGAGGGCCGGTGGTGCTGGCGTTTTTTAAAGTCTCCTGTCCAACTTGCCAGTATGCCTTGCCTTTTCTGGAGCGCATTTTCAAGGCGCATGGAAACGGCAACGTGACCTTCGCCGGGGTTTCGCAGAATAAGCCGCGCGATACCGCGGCTTTTCTCAAGCAATATGGCGTCAGCTTTCCCGTGCTGCTCGACGATATCGACTCCTACCCCGTTTCGAATGCTTACGGCCTGACCAACGTGCCGACGATTTTCTGGATCGCGCCGGATGGAGAGGTCGAAGTCTCCAGCGTCGGCTGGGTCAAGCAGGATATCGACGAAATCAACCGCCGCGCCGCTAGAGCGGTTGGGCAAGATACGATTCCGGTGTTTCACTCCGGCGAGCAGGTACTGGACTTCCGGGCTGGTTGAGGGTCGAAAAACTAGCCCGCAGGTTGCGGGCCGGGCGA
>DATIYF010000034.1:0-34089 GCA_035517775.1 Terriglobales bacterium | reverse complement strand
GGCGGGCAGCGGCCCGATATCGCCATCCATCGAAAACACACCGTCGGTGATCAACAGCTTGCGGCCGGGCTCGTCTTTCACGCTGGCCAGCCTTTCTTCCGCCTGAGCGATATTCTTGTGCTCGAAGACCAGAATCTTGGCCCGTGAAAGCCGCGCCCCGTCAATGATGGAAGCATGATTGAGCTGGTCGGAAATAATGAAATCATCTTTGCCCAGCACCGCGGAAACCGTCCCCGCGTTGGCCGCGAATCCCGATTGAAACACCACGCAGGCCTCAACATTTTTGAAGCGGGCAATCTTTTCTTCCAGCTCCATGTGGATTTTCATGGTGCCGGCAATGGTGCGCACCGCGCCGGAACCTACGCCGTACTTGCGCGTCGCCTCGATGGCGGCCTGGCGCAGCTTGGGATGCGTCGCCAGCCCCAGGTAATTATTCGAAGCAAGATTGATCACTCTCTTGCCGTCGAAGGTGCAGACCGGGGCCGGCTCATCGTCGAGCACGCGCAGCTTGAAGTGGGTGCCTTTGGCCTTGAGTTCATCCAGTTGATCGGTCAGATAAGAAAGCGGGTTGGTGCGGGTCATGGGCATGGCTGCGGAATCCTTGCGCGCTGGGAGCGCCGCCTCAGTCTAATACTCAAGATGGGCCCCGTGGGAGGGCCTGGCTTCTCAGCCCTCGGATATCACCCACCCGCCATCTCTGCCAGCGCACGAAGACTGGTGACCTCGACATCCGGCTTGCCCGCGGCCGCTTTCACCGCGCCCACGCCCGCCCGCGGCGAAGGCCGGTTCACCCACACCGTGGCCAGGCCGAGCGCTTGCGCCGGAATCACGTCGTGATAAATGCTTTGCCCGACGTGCAGCCAACCCTCAGGCGCGATGCCGATTCTCTTTTGCGCAAGCCGAAAAACCTCGAGCGAAGGCTTATAGGCCTGCGCCTGCTGGGCCGTGATCACGAAATCGAAATCCACCCCCAGCTTGGGGGCGGTGGTGGCGAACAAGTCATCATCTATGTTGGAAATTATCGCCAGCTTGTGCCGCTCCTTTAGCCGGCGCAGAGCGGCCACCGTATCGGGAAAGGGCTGCCAGCCTGCCAGAGATTCGGGCAGCGCGCGGCATTCCGCTCCAGAAGGCGTGAATTTCAGGCGCTGGCCAAACCCGCGGACTACCGCCTGCAATACCTCACCGTACGGCTGAAAGCCGCCCTGCTCGGCCTCGGCCTCCAGTTCACCGTAGAGTTCGAGCAGTTTGTTCGCGGCAAGATCGCAGCCATGCGCAGACAAAATCGGCCGCAGGGCCGAGAAAATCCCCGACTCCCAATCGATGAGGGTGCCGTAGCAATCGAAGCTGAGAACCTGAAAGCGGGAGAAATCGAGCATGGCAGCCGTTGGCGGGGCCGGGCGCCAGCCCGGCCTCGCCGAACGGAAAATTATTTTACTTCCAGCGACTGTTCGAGTTTGAAGCTGAGAACCGATTCCGCGGGAAACACAATTTCCTTATTTCCAGTCACGGCCCCACCCGCCGTGCCGGCCCCGGCTCCGGCCACCGCTCCAATGGCTGCGCCCTTGCCGCCGCCCGCCAGTCCGCCAATGAGCGCGCCCAGGCCCGCGCCGCCCCCGGCCAGAATGCCGGTACGCTTGCCTTTGCCCTTGAGCACGCGAACGACCTCCGCGGTGCGGATCGCCTGCTCGGCGCCATTAATCTGGATGGAAGTCAGCTTCAAGGCCAGCCGCGCCCCGCCGGCGAAGTGACCGAGCGGCTTCGCATCCACTACCGTGCCGTTGACCGTCGAGCCGGAAGGAATGGCGGCCTGGCCGCCGACCTCCACGGGCTTGGCCAGAGTGCCGGAGAAAGCCTCTCCCGGCTGGCTCACCTTTGACCCTACCGTCTGGCCCAGGCGCACCGTCAGCATGGTGCCCGCCGGAACCACCACCGGCTGCGGCGCCGGCGGCTGCGCCGGAGCGGCCGGCGTGGCATTGTTGGACGTGCTCGGCGTGCTGCTGTTCGAGGTGTCATTACCGCCGTTGGCCCCGGTGGGCTTGCTGCTGCAGCCAAAAAGTCCGGCGCACAGGCACAGCCCCAGGGCAATTGCTATTCCTCGTGAACGCATGATGCCTCCAGAAATAATGTTCGATGATAATTGCCCACTGATGGTCGTTCCCACTTAGGGTACGGTGCAAAAACGGGATCACACAAGTGGGTTGGCTGGAACTGTGGTACAGGGCCGCCTGCTAAGTCTTGTTCGGACCAACCGGAGCCGGCACGGCCGGTCCTTCCTGCGCCGCCGCCGGCTGGGCAGAAACCGTTTCCTGCAGAACTGCCTCGGTTTCCCCGAAGGGAAGCTCCTGCTCGGGCCCTTCCTTTTTCGCCCCTCGTTCCTTCGGTTCCAGAAATTTGGCGATATTGAGCAAGGGCCGGCCCAGCGAGGCGTTGTAGCTGGTCCAGGGTGAATCGTTCAGCGCTTCGCGCTCGAAGTGCGCCCGCATGGCTTCCATCTTGGAGTCGAGATCGTCCAGGTAGTGCAGCATCAGGGCTTCCGGAAACATGGGCAGCTTGGGCGAGCCGAATTCATATTGCCCATGATGGCTGATGATCATGTGCTCGACCAGCGTCCTCATCTCATCCGGAAAGCCGGGAATTCCCGCGGTTTTCGCCTGCAGCATCTCCAGTTCGATCACCATGTGGCCAAGCAGTTGTCCCTGGGTCGTGTAACTGAATGAGCGGTTGTAGGTCAATTCGTGAATCTTCCCGATATCGTGCAGAAACGCGCCGGTGAGCAGCAGATCGCGGTTCACCTGGGGATAGTTGCGGCACATCAAGTCGCACGACTTGAAAAGCGAAACCACGTGATCGAGCAGGCCGCCGATGTAAGCGTGATGCAGCGTCTTGGCCGCGGGTGCATTGCGGTAGGCCTCGGCGATCTCGGGGTCGGCCATGAAGGCTTCCACCAGCGCCTTGAGATAAGGGTTCTGAAAGCCCGCCACAAAACCCGCCAGCGTCTGCCACAGCTCGCCGATATCTTTGGCGGTCTTCGGCAGGTAGTCGGAAAAATCAACCTCGGATTCCTGCAGGCGGCGCAGTTTATGAATGGTCAGCTGGAAGCGGTTCTTGTACTTATTGATCAGCCCCTTGACCTTGAGAAAGTCATCCTGCTCGAAGGCCTCCAGCACCTCATCCACGTTGTCCCACATCTTGGCTTCGATCTGGCCGCTGCGGTCGCCCAGGGTGAGCGCGAGGTAGGGTTCGCCCGTCTTCTTGGGCTTGATCTGCTTGGAAACGACAACGAAGGTGGAAGTTACGACTTTATTTTCGAATTGTGCGCAGGAGCAGAGGAAAAATTCCTTCATAGCCTCTCGTGCTGAGTGGCGCGCAGCTCAGCTTACCACTACAGGATGCCCAGTTTTTTCTTCTTCTTCAGCTTTTTGGCGTGTTTATCCTGGGCGGTCGTGGTTTCCACCGGCTTGGTCTCGTTGGGACTGGCGCCGCTATCTACGTAGCCGGGCTTGATGTCAATGAATGCATCCTCGCGCAGCTTGGTCAGATAGGCGCGCAGCGCAGGCTGCAGTTTTTCCATGTAAATCGCATCCTGCAGCCGCGGCTCGATCTGCTCCAGGGTAGGCACTCCCGCCTGCTGATGCTCGGCGACCTTCAGAATCACATAACCCTGGCGGGTGCGGATCACATCGGAAACATCTCCCGCTTTCATGGCGAAGGTAATGTCTTCGAGTGACTTGGCCAGCGCGCCGCGTTTGAAGTATCCCAGGTCACCGCCCTGCGCCGCCGTCGGCCCGTTCGAGTTCTTCTTGGCCAGGTCTTCAAAGCTCGCGCCCTTGCGAATCTGCGCCAGAAGGTCGCCGGCTTTTTTCTTGGCCGCGTCCAGCGAGGCGTCATCGGGCGAGGTATCGGGGCTGCCGTTCTTTTCCGTCGAAATCAGCAGTTCGCTCAGCCGGATCTGCTCCGGATGTTCCAGTTCGTTTTTGTGCTGGTCGTAATACTTCTGCTCCTCTTCCTTGGTGATGTTCATGCGCGAGCCCACTTCTTTGCCAATCACCTGCTGGGTGATGATCTGGTTCTTCAGGTTCTGCTTGAAATCCTCGAACGAGACCCCCTGCGACGTGGCCGCCTTCTCCAGGTCTTCCATCGTATCCAGGTGCATCTGCTTGCGCATGTCGTCGAGCTTCTTGATCACCTCGGTATCGGCCGTGATGCCCAGGTCTTTCCCCTTCTGCAAAAGAAGCTGCTGGTCGATCAAGTCGCGCAAGACGTCTTTTTCGCGCTCGGCGTAAACCCTGTCGGCATTGGCCGCGTCCTGCTGCTGCGCCTCTTGCCGCAATTCGTCTTTGCTGCGCTGGTATTCCGAGGTGGTAATGATGTCGTTGTTGATCCGGGCTACGATCTGCTCGACCACCTCATTGTTATCCGGAGTCTCCTTCTCCGGCGTCTTGGTGGTGCCCTTGTCCGCGCCCACAGCCGGCAGCGCGGCCACGGCGGCGAGCAGGAAGAAAGCAAGGAAACTGCGCATATACACTCCCGGGATCATACGGTTTGACGCGGCTCGGATCGCAACCAGCGAACTATGGATCACAAGCCCGATCGCTTCGCCGATTGTAACCCTTTACGCCCGGCGACGGCCAGCGCGCCTGCTGTATGATGGGGAGTTTTTTGCCGCGACTTTGTGCGTAAGATGGAGGTGCGGAGTGAAGCTTGGCCGCTGCGCTGTGCTTGCCTGTTTCTGCGGATTGCTTGGATTTCCCGCCATGGCTCGACAACCCCACAAAACGCCCATGCCCGGAGCCCAGCAACTCGATGAGATGGCCGCGCGCTTCGCTCCAACTCCGCTGCGCGTAAATACCGGCGAACTCTCCGCCGGCGACCGCCAGGCCCTGGTGAAACTGATTGAAGCCGCCCGCATTTTGAACGACGTTTTCATGCAGCAGTATTGGAGCGGCGACCAGGCGCTCTACGCCAAATTGCAAAGGGACAAAACTCCCCTGGGTAAGGCGCGCCTCCAGTATTTTTGGCTGAACAAGGGCCCGTGGTCTGACATTGATGAGTTCCAGGCCTTCATTCCCGGGGTCCCGCCGCGCAAGCTCCTGGGCGCAAATTTCTATCCCGAGGATATGAGCAAGCAGGAGTTCGAGCAGTGGCTGGCCTCGCTGCCTGAAAAAGATCAGGAGCAGGCCAAGGGCTTCTTTACTGTAATCCGCTGGCAGGGCGGCTCGAAAGCGGCCGCGCATGGCCAGTTGACCGCAATTCCCTATAGCGAGGAGTACAAGCCTGACCTCACCCGCGCCGCCGGCCTGCTGCATGAAGCCGCTGCCTTGACCGACAATGATTCCCTGAAGAAGTTTCTCAATCTTCGGGGCGATGCCTTCCTCTCCAACGATTACTACGAAAGCGACCTCGCCTGGATGGATCTGGATGCGCCACTCGATATCACCATCGGCCCCTACGAAACCTACAATGACGAGCTTTTCGGCTACAAGGCGGCGTTCGAAGCGTATGTAAATCTCCGCGACGATGAGGAAACGGCCAAGCTCTCAGCCTTCACCCAGCACTTGCAGGAAATCGAAGACCACCTGCCGATTGACCCGCAGTACCGCAACCCGAAGCTGGGAGCCGCTGCTCCCATCCGCGTGGTGGATGAAATTCTGACCTCCGGAGATGGCGCCCACGGCGTGCAAACTGCCGCCTACAACCTGCCCAACGATGACCGCGTGGTGCAGCAGAAGGGCAGCAAGCGGGTCATGATCAAGAACGTGCAGGAGGCGAAGTTCCACAGCGTGCTTCTGCCCATTGCCCGCCGCCTGCTTTCCAGCCAGGCTATGGTGGATGTGAGCTTCGAATCCTTCTTCACTCACATTCTTGCCCACGAGCTGATGCACGGCCTGGGTCCGCACGAAATTCAGGTGCAGGGGCGAAAGACCACTCCGCGCGAGGAATTGAAAGAACTGTATGGCGCGATTGAGGAGGCCAAGGCCGACGTCACCGGGTTGTTCGCGCTGCAATACATGATGGACCACGCCAAAGAGATGGGACTGCAGAAGGTTCTGCCCTCCGACGAGGCCGCCCAGCGCCAGCTCTACACCACTTACCTCGCCTCTTCGTTCCGCAGCCTGCGCTTCGGCCTCAACGACGCCCACGGCAAGGGCATGGCCATGCAGTTCAATTTTCTGACGGATACGGGCGCCTTCCTGCAGAATCCCGACGGAACCTTCTCTGTGGACATGCAGAAGATCAAACCCGCGGTCGAAGAACTCGACCACGACCTTCTGACCCTGGAAGCCACCGGCGATTATGCTGGCGCAAAGAAGATGCTGGATGAGCTGGGGGTGATGCGCCCGGTGCTACAGAAGGCGTTCGCCCGCCTGCAGGGCGTACCCACCGACATTGAGCCGGTCTTCGCCACCGCCGACGAATTGGCGCCGGAACCGGCGGCACAAGCCGCTCAGCCGGCGAAGCGCGCTAAGCGCTCGCACGCAGCAAAGACAGCGCGGTAACGTCATCGTGGGTGGGCGGCGTGCCCATGAACTGCCGCACCGAATCGAGCACCGTGGTGCAGATTTCCTTGGCATTTTGCCCCCCGGCGCGCGCCAGCGCCTGCTTGGCGCGCTCCATGCCGAATTCCTCTTTCTTGTGCGCCGCTTCGATGATTCCCCGCGAGACCAGCAGCATGGCTGCGCCCGGCTCAATCGCCACCATCGCTGCTTCCGAAGTAATATGCGAAAACAGCCCGAACGGCAGCCCGGTCGCGGGCAACTCCACCACCCCTTTTCCATCGCGCACCATTCCCGGCGTATGTCCGGCGTTGGCATAGCACACGATGCCGTATCCCTCGTTGTAGCAGGCGACGAATGCCGGGCAGGAGCGCACCAGGTCCTCCGCTCCGAGCACCGCCCGGTTGAGCTGCTGCGAAAGCTCGATCATGGCATCCATCTCGTTGATATCGTCCTGCGAAAAAAGCTGCTTCCCCAGCTTGCGAAAGACACTCTGCGCCGCGCACAGCGTGCCCCGGTTCGCCTCCACGTGGCCGGCCGCATCAAACAGCCCGAACAGCACGCGCTGCGGATGCACCCGCTGAAAATCATAGAAGTCGCCGCTTTGCCGCTGGCCGTAGTACACCGCCGCGATTTCCGCGCCCCGCAACGCGGGGATTTCCGCCCGTATGGGGTCGCAGGGCAGCGTGGGCGCCGTTTTTTTCTGCAGCAGGGGCAAAGGTTTCGCGAAGCCGCAACCGAAATTAGCACACAAGGCGGCCTCGCGCCAGTGTAGAGCACCACCGTGGGAGGCAACCTCTTGCCAAAATGACTCTGGAAATGTGGGTAGTTCGAGCGCGGAATTTTGCCGAAACCAAATGATCGCGGAAGCCGACCTCAGTTGCCGTATTTCTCCACCAGATACTTTGCCACTTCCCCCTGCAGCTGCCCGTAATCCGAGTGGATGGTCGCCCGCAGCGCGGCCTCGGTCGAACTGCCTTCCCCCAGCCTCTGCAGGATGCGCTGCACATCGCCCACGCCGTAAGTGTCAATGATGTATTGCACGGCCGCCAGCGATTCATCATAGGCAAGCGTGGCTTCCGCGGGAGAAAACTGCATGAAGCTGCCTTCCAGCGCGTTCAGCGGAATCTCCCGCTGCGCCTGAAACAGCTGCGCCAGGCGATGCCCGTTCACCAGCGGCTTGGGCTCCATGGCCTGAGCAATGCCTTCATGCAGCCACTGCGGGCACCTGCCATTCGAAATGTAATTGATGAACGAATGCGCCAGCTCATGCTTCAGCACCCGCGCCAGCTCGGGCGTGACCGAACTGACCCCGGAGATAGGAATCCGCAGCTTGCCATCGTTAATGGCGCCGGTCCAGGAAGGCGCCTGGGTCACGTCGAAGAACGCCTGCCCGGTGTAGAGAATCACGGGGATGCTGCTGCGCGGCGCCGCCCCCAGCTGACGCACCAGGTCGTCGTAGTCCGATTCGAGACTTGCGATGAGCTCCCTGCGCAAAGACTCCGAGGTCTGCTGGCCTTCATAGCGCAGTGTAAAGTGGCTGCTCTCGCGCTCGCTATAGTCGGCTTCCGTGCTGGCTTCGCGCTGCGCCTTCGCCAGAAGCTGCGCAATGGCGGCGTCCGGCCGCAGTTCGAGCGAGCGCTTCCAGCTGCGAATCGCCTCCTGATTTCGGTCGGCGGCAAACTGCGCATAACCCAGAACGTTCAGCGCGTCGGCGGAATCCGGCGCCGCGCGCACCGCGTGCTCGGCATAAGAGACCGCTTGCGACGCATTGCCCGTGCGCACCAGCACCGCGGCCATGTAGCTCAAAATCGGCGGATTTTCCGGCTCAAAACGCAGCGCTGCCTCGAAATAGGTGCGCGCCTGGTTGAAGTCGCCGCGGCTGAACTCGTGCTTCCCGGCGATGAAATACGCGGACGCGGCGGTCGAGGCATTCCCTTGTTCCAGGCTCTGCAGGGCGTCCACATCCACATGCCCATCGCGGATAATCTTATCGGCAAGCTCCGGCGAGGCTGTCAGGCTGCTGGCCGGGGCGAACTCCGGCAGTTCGTGGGTGGCGCTCGAACTGGTCGGCGGCGGCGCCCCTCCCGCCTCAATTCGGGCGACGATGGCTTTGGGAATGGCGTAGGAGTTGTCCCCCACGTCGTACTCAATGTGGTTGCCCTCTTGGCGCACATTCTGCGCCCAGATGACGCGCCCATTTTTGAGATGGATAACTTCGGCATGGGCGCAGAGGACCGCCAACACCGACAAAGCGGCGGCCCCACGCCACTTGGAGATGACAGCAAACGACATTGAGGCGCATTCTAACAACGGGAGGTTTGCGGCGCAGGTGACAAAGGTAATTCTTGAACCATGGTGCGAACGGACAATGGGCGCGGGGAAAATGCGCCAATGGACAATGGCCGCCCTGCTGGCGGCTGCGGTGGCTATTCCTGCCTGGGGTCAGCCGGCGCCGTCAATGGATGCAGCCGCGGCCACGACGGATCCGGCAGGCAGCAAACTTTCAACGCTGAACCCCGCCGAGCAGCTCTACTTGCAATTGCGGAACGTCGGACTCGACCCAGCCAGGGTCTACCACATCCGCGAGGCCGAAATTGACCGCTCCGCCATTCAAATTACCTTCGAAGACGGCACCATCGCCTTCACCGCCGACGTGGCCGGCCACGTGACCGGGGCTTTCTTTCAGGGCACGGGCGAAGTTCTTATCATGCCGCCGAATCAGGTGGAGCGAGCTTCCATGGCGCTGTTCACTCGCGGCGCCATCCTCGAAGAGCAATTCAGTTCCGGCTACTTCCGCTTCAATGACCAGACCTTCGCCGAGCTTCAGCCCGCATTGCGGCCGGCCGCGAATGCCACCGCCTTCGTCGAGCAATGGAATGACACCGCCCGCAATCTAGCCAGCGATGACGCCCTGCGCCTCTTCATGACATTCAGCCGACTGTTGCCTGAGGCTGCATCCTCTCAGCCCGCCGGTTCCTCGGCTGCCGCCACCGATGACCGTATGCTGCATGCGCGCCTCGAAGGCCAGAACCTGGGCGCCTTTGACGTGTTCTTCGACTCCCGCGCCGCCGAACAAATCTGGGCCGGCCAGCTCCGCACTACCGCCGGGGTGAATTATTACGACGTCTGGACCTCGTTCACCGCGCCGGCCAGCGCAGCACAGCCCTCTCAGTCCTCACAGTACAGCACCGTGGTCGAAGAAAATTCCGAACAGGATGAGGTCCACATCGCCAGCTACAAGATTCAGGCCGAGGTCAAACCGCCAACCCAGCTTAGAGCTGAGGCCCGCCTGCAAATGGACGTGCGGGGGGGCGGCGAGCGGGCCGTGCTCTTCGAGCTTTCCCGCTCCCTCGAAGTCGAAAGCGTCGAGGCCAATGGACACCCGGTTGAGTTCATCCACAATCCCGCCCTCGAAGGCACGCAGCTCGCCCGCCATGGCGATGACATGATCGCCGTGGTCTTTCCCCACCCCTTGCAGGCCGGCCAGAAAATCGAGCTGCGTTTCACTTATCACGGCGACGTACTCTCGGCTGCGGGCGGAGGATTGCTCTACGTAGGCGCTCGCGGCATCTGGTACCCGAATCGCGGCCTGGCCAGTGCCACCTTCGACCTCGATTTCCGCTATCCCCGCGAGTGGGCCCTGGTCGCCACCGGCAAGCGCGAAGGTTTGCCGCCTGGCGCTTCCCCTGCCACTCAGCCCGACCAGCAGGAAAGCCGCTGGGTCTCCGACCGCCCCATTCCCGTTGCCGGCTTCAATCTGGGCAAATATTCCCACGCCGAGGCCAGGGCCGGCGCCGTCGCCATCGAAACCTACGCCTCCGCTTCAGTCGAAAAGAACTTCCCCCAAGTGGCAGAAACCCTCCCTGCCCCCCAGACGCCTTCCCTCTCCCTGCACAAGCCTCCAGTCGTCGAAGTGGTGCCTTTGCCGCCCTCCCCGGCCCGCCAGGCGGCCGAGGTCTCCGGGCAGGCGGCCCGGGCCGTCGAGTTTCTTGCCCAACACTTCGGCCCATTTCCTTACAGCAGCCTTTCCCTCACCCAGATGCCCGGCTTCCTCAGCCAGGGATGGCCCGGTCTCATCTTTCTTTCCAGCTACAACTTCCTCACTCCGCAGGAGCAGGCCGCTTTGCACATGGGCCCGCTCCAGCAACTCCGCAGCCGGAGTGTCATCGCGCATGAAACTGCCCACCAATGGTGGGGCGATCTGGTGGGCTGGAGCAGTTACCGCGACCAGTGGGTGGTCGAAGGCTTATCCGAATACAGCGCGCTCATGCTCGAGGAAACCCAGGATCCCAAAGCATTCCGCGCCGTGCTGAACGAATACCGCGACGACCTGCTGGCCAAAAACAAAGACGGCACGCCGCTGATGGAAGACGGCCCGGTCTCACTCGGCGGCCGGCTCTCCAACTCCCACTTCCCCCTGGGCTACGAAACCATCAGTTACGAGCGCGGCGCCTGGCTCTTCCACATGCTGCGCACCATGCTGCAGGATGCTGAAGCCAAAACCGCCCATGGCCGGCCCGAGCCGCCCGGCGATGATCCCTTCGACCGCGCTCTGCGCCGCCTGCGCCAGAACTATCAGGGCCGCGCCATCACCACGCGCCAAATGCTTCGCGAATTCGAAGCCGAGCTGCCCCGCTCCCTGCAATACGAAGGCCGCAAGTCGCTCGATTGGTTTTACGATGGCTGGATCAATGGCACCGCCATTCCTGGCCTGGAATTGCAGAACGCGAAGTACACCGACCGCGCCGGCTCGACCCTGGTGCGGGGCACGATCGTGCAGAAAGAGGCGCCTGAAGATCTGGTGACCTGTGTTCCCGTCTATGCCTCGCTGGGCAACAAGAGCGTGCTTCTCGGTCGAGTCTTCGCCGACGGCGCTTCTACTGATTTTCATTTGACCGCGCCGGCTCACACTCGAAAGGTCGTACTCGATCCCAAAGGAACTCTGCTGACTCGAAAATAGCCTTCCCAAATCTGTCCCTTCGCTCCCGCTTCAGAACGCAATTTGCTGGCGGGTTCGCAAGTTTTCTCCCGAAACAAAACCGCACATGTTCGCCGCCAGAGCGCTCAGCCATCTTCCCGGCCGCGCCATCTGCGTAAGTCATGGAAACTAATGCCGCTCCCCAAAAGTATCTTGCCTGTGCAAAATGGCCCCGCAGGTGCTACCCCGAAAGGCGCGGGTGAGGTCAACGTGAGCTGCGTTCTGCCATTGCAGGAAACTCAAGCCGCGCACACTTTGCGCGGCAGCCGAGCCTCCACCACCATTCTGCTGGTGGAAGATGAAGAGTTCGTCCGCGAGGTAACCTGTGAAGTGCTCGAGTTCGAGGGCTTCAGTGTACTGAAGGCGCGAAGCGCGGTGGAAGCGTTGCGCGCCTTTCACCTGGGCGCGAACGTACAGCTTCTGCTGACTGATGTGGTCTTGCCCGGCCGCAATGGCTGCCGCCTGGCGCGCGACCTGTTATCCCTGGATCCCGGCCTGAAAGTTGTACTGATCTCGGGTTATCCCGAAAACGAGATTCCTCGCGGTGACTTGCCAGACTGTGAAGCGATTTACTTATCCAAGCCCTTTTCGGTCGAATCCTTAATGCAGGCCGTGCGAAGCGCCTTGCAGAGCCGCGACCACACCAAGTCCCCGGATCCAGCCCCCCTGTCATCTTGAGCGCAGCAGGCACTTCGCGGACGCGAAGTGCCCTGCGAAGTCGAGAACCCCTACCTAGCCTGCACCGCCGTTTGCCGCCGCAAGGCATTCTCTCCAAAATTGAGACGGCATGGTCCCTCCGGCACGCGGCACCCGCGCCGGTGCGAAAACGGGTTTAGAATCGCCCCATGCGCGCCGTTTTCGACTGGAAGCTGGCCTCCCGTTCGGTGCTTTTAGGCAAGCGCACACTGGTCATGGGCGTGGTCAACGTCACGCCCGATTCGTTCTCCGATGGCGGCCAGTTTCTCGACCGCGGCCGCGCCATCGAGCACGCCTTACAACTGCTCGCCGAGGGCGCCGACATCATTGATATCGGTGGTGAATCCACCCGCCCGGGCGCCAAAATCGCGGTGCCTGCCGAGGTCAGCGGCAAAACTTCCGGCGTCAAGCCCGCCGTTCTCAAGACCTCCGCGCCAGAAAAGTCCGCGGTCACAGAGAAAGAAGAGCTCGACCGGGTGCTCCCCGTCATCGCCGGAATAAAAAAGAAACTGCCAGACGCATTGATCTCCATCGATACTTATAAAGCGGGCGTGGCCCGCGCCGCGGTGCAGGCGGGCGCGGAAATCGTCAACGACGTGAGCGGCCTGCGCTGGGACCCGCACATGCGGAAAACGGTGGCCGAGCTGAAATGCGGCGTAGTGCTCATGCACATGCGCGGCCGCCCGGAGGAGTGGCGCACGCAGCCGCCCGCCTCTGACATTGTTACGCTGGTCAAGCGCGAGCTGCGCGAGTGGGTGTCGGCCGCCATGACCGCGGGTGTGAAGCGCGAACGCATCGTCCTCGACCCTGGCTTTGGCTTCGGCAAAAATTTTGAGGAGAACTACCCCCTGCTGAAGCGGCTGGAGGAGTTGCACACGCTGCACCATCCCCTGCTGGTCGGGGTCTCGCGCAAGTCGTTTATCGGGCGGGCGGTGGCGCGCGATGGCAAAGACGCCCCGGTGGCCGGGCGCCTCTACGGCACGCTGGCGGCCGAGACTGCGGCGGTGCTGAAAGGCGCGCAGATCATCCGCACGCACGACGTGAAGGCCTGCCTGGAAGCGGTGCGGGTCGCGGATATCGTGGTGTCGTAGGGCCTCAGTGGCGCCCGCGCCCGCACGACTCAGAATCCCGGCGCGATCCCATCCCCTCTGCCGCCATGCAACGGCGCGTCAACTGCCATCGGTTCAATACGGCCTGGCAGAGCAAAAGTTGGCCACCGCCGGCAGGCCCATGGGATTGTCAATCGCAGCGAGATCGGCTGGCTTATCCTTCCATTCGCAGCGGGCCGCGGCGAGTTCCTCGCGTTTCTGCTTGAACGCTTCCACCCACTTCCGGATCACGGTAGCTTCGTCAACCCCGGGCTTAAAGCTGCCGTCGTGGTTGTGATACTCAGGCATCTGGGCGGCGCGCGAGGCGCGAAAAAGCTCTTCGATCTGGCGATCGGAGAGTTGACACATCAGGCCGGCATCAAAACGCCGCCCTTCTTCGCTGATCACCGGGTTGCTCAGACCATCGTGCGCGGTCAAACTCTTCTTCAGCGACGCCTGGCACTGCTTCGGCGACCCCTGCGTGCCTGCACTCTTCCACAGCTTCTTACTGGACCAGGCCTCGAGGTTCATCTTGGCCGAGCGGTTGCCGGTGAACCAGCCACCGCCTCCGAAAGTGGCGCCCACGTCCTGCACCAGCATGACCGGGCCGTCGCAGGCCGTGGTGAAGGGTTCGCTGCTCTGGTCCACATGCACCTTATTGCAGCTCAGGCGCTGTTGCGGCGGCTTGTTGTCGCTATGCTTCATGAACGCGGCGAGTAGTTTCAGGCCGTCGCGCTCGTAGGTGGGGCGGGCGTTCGACCTATCCAGCTCTTTCCAACTCCAGCCCTGCTCTTCATGGCCTTTCTCATACATCTTATGGCCGGAGAATTTTCGGACAATGGTGGCCGGATCGAAAGTGCGCGTGGCGGCCGGGCCGGAACCCGAAATCACGTTCTCGGGGCAGCCGTGGCATTCCACGCGCACCGGAAACCACGCGTCGGCGGGATAGCCCAGCGCCCACATCAGGCGAGTAGCAACAACCTCGGCGTAGACTTCGTTGTCATCGGCGCCGAACTTGACCTTCACCGGCTCCTCATCCATCTCGGAGGTCAAAGTCTGGATTGTGCCGTCGCCGCTCTCGACGCGGGTAATTTTGCAGGAGAATTTCGGGGTCTTGCCCCCCATTTTCGCGCCCGGAGCCTCGAAGTCGCAGATGACTTTGTCGTTGAAATGCAGCTGAAAGAGCTTCTTGCTCTGCGCAGGGCCCTCGATAATAGCCGCGTCGGCCAGCGCTCTCGGGGTGAAAAGCATGGCGTTGTGCATGGCGTTAAGACGGTCCTGGGGAGAGTAGAAAACTTTCTCCATTTCTTGCGCAGCGGCTGCATTGCCATCCGTTTGCGCCCGCGCCACGTGATTGAGCCCGAAGATGGCCAGCAGCAGGATGAGAGCGCGCCGCCGGCGAGGGGCACTACCTGCGCGTGCGCTTTTCTCGCCAGGAGCCGGTACAAGCCACTTACTCGGGCTCACGAGATACCTCCTTCAAGCGTGCGCTGGATAGCTTTCAGGCCCAGCCCTTGAAACACCCATCCCCGAAGTTCCCTCACTCTCCTTGCATAGTGATCTTCCCCCGTGAAACGTTGCATTGGGAAAATTTCACTATCAGGTTGGGCACGAACGAGTCCACAGTCGGCCCATGCCGTAGAATTTCGCGGCGAGATCACGCGGCGAGGGACCATGCTGCTTGTCACGCTCCACGGCGGAGATCCCGATAAAAACCCACATAAGAACAACGTCCACGCCTACGACAAGGAGGGAAACAGGCTCTCCGCTACCGTCCTGAACGACGCCACAGGCGTGCTGCCCGATGAGCTTCGCGGCCTTTGCCTCGCTGGAAAATATCTGTACGTGGTAAATGCGAATAAAGAGCAGAACAGCGTGCTCTGCTATGAAGGCTCGGGTACGCAATACAGATTTGCAGGATGGTTTGCCACTCGCCACACCTGCAACGCGATCTTGCATCCCTTTGATCTTGTGTTCGATGGCCTCGGGCATTGCTACTTATCGAACCAGGATACGAACCTGGTTACGCGCTTCATCGTCTGCGATGATGGCAGAATGGCAAAACCTGCGCCCGTGGCGGCAGCGCTGCCCGGGCATGGAACGTTTCTTCCCGGGACGTTCGTCGCCTCAAGCAACGGAAATCTCTCTAAGCCCCCGACTACTCCTGTTCCATCGCCCGCCGGACTGGAGTATTCCGCCGCAGAAACCAAGAAGCACTCGGTGCGCGGCATCGCCTGGTTCAATGGCCGACTTTACGTTGCCGATCAGCCCGCCGGCACGGTCAAAACCTACGACATCACCGGCAAGTATCTTGGTCAGAGCAATCCCGTAGAGGCGCCCGTCCACGTCGTCGTGTATCGCGGCAGCCTCTACGTCAGCGCCGGGGACCAGGTCATGACCACCCGCCTTCCCGATCAGCCCGGCGATTTCACGCTGAAGCCGGTCAAGGGCGTCAAGGTAAAAAATGCTTCTGGAATGGCCTTCAGCGATTCGGGTAATTTCTATGTCGCCAGCCGCACCGAGAATGTGATTCTGAAATTTGGCCCTGATTTCAAGACTCTCCCCTTCCGCTGCGAGCTGCCGGATAACCCGGAATTCCTGCTGCATGTTTAGAGCGCGTTTAGAGAATGTTTAGAGCACGTCCAGGAGAATGAGGCGCCTAAGGCTGCCGCGATCTTCGAGTGGGCCCGTCCCGGCCTTTTTCCCTTGACAAAATCTTCCCCCAGATTGACAGTTCTGCGCCAGAAGTGCCCGCGGAAGCAATCCCTTCGGGTGGAGGCCGGAATCACGGCGGTCTCCGAAAACATCAAAGGCTGAGAAGGAGCCTGGTGGAAACGGCCATTGGAGTCTTTTCGTCCCGCGAGCGCGCGGCTGAGGCGGTGCGCCAGCTGCAAGGCCAGAATGTGCCCAGGGAGGCCCTGGTCTTCCTCAGCCGGTCCGAATCCGAGACCCGGACGATTGCACGGGCCATTGGTGCCGCCGTAGGAGGGTTTGTGGGCAGCGCCGCCAGTATGTCGGCAGGAGTGGTGGCGGCCGCCTCTCTGCTGCTCCCGGAAATCGGAGCAGTCTTTGCCCTGGGTTTCGGCGCTGCTTCCCTGCTGGGGCTTTCCCGCCCCGGCGCCGCTGAGAACCAGCCCTCTTCCGAGGATGTGGCCTTCTTTCGCGAAGTGCTGAAACAAGGCCGGTCGCTTATCGTAGTGCGTACCGAATCGCCGGAGCTGGCGGCCCGGGCCTGCGCCATCCTCGACCGCCTGGGCATCGGCATGCAGCCCCGGCCCCTTGCGCGCATGACCACCAGCACCCGCCAACTGGGCGAAGTGGTGGTGCTCGACATCGGCGGAAGAATCACCCTGGGCGAAGGCAATGTCATGCTGCGCGAGGTGATTCGCAAGCTGGCGGAGAACGGCATTACGCGCATCGTGATGAATCTGCGCGAGGTGGTGTATGTGGATAGTTCCGGCCTGGGCGAGTTGGTTCGAACCCACCTGACCATCCACGGGAAAGGCGGCAGGCTCAAGCTGACGAACCTGCACCCCGCGGTCCACGAGCTGCTGCACACCACCAAGCTCGCCTCGGTGTTCGACATTCACCCCGATGAGGCCGCCGCCATCCAGTCATTCAGCGGCGCCCCCTCGATCGAAGGCGTGGCGTGAGCCCGGGGCCAAATCCGCTGCCGGACAGCGGCGACCTAGAACACTTTCGCCGAATCCAGCAGAATGGTGACCGGGCCTTCGTTGACCAGCTCTACCTGCATCATCTCCTGGAAGCGACCGGTGGAACAGGGGAGGCCGGCGGCGCGCAGTCGTCCTACAAAATACTCATACAACTCGCGCGCCCGCTCGGGGCGGGCAGCGGCATCGAATGACGGACGCTTGCCTCGCCGGAGATCTCCATACAGCGTGAACTGCGACACCACCAGCACCGCGCCCTGCACTTCGCCTACCGACAGGTTCATTTTTCCGCCGGCATCTTCAAAAATGCGCAGCCCGGTAATCTTCTCCGCCAGATAGTCGGCGTCAGCCTCAGTATCCCCCTGCCCCACGCCCAGCAGCACCAGAAGTCCACGGCCGATCTGGCCCGCGAGTTCTCCGCCAACGCTCACCTGGGCGCGGCTTACGCGTTGCACGACGGCGCGCATGAAGACTTGCCTCCGATTACTTCGCAGAGAACAAAATCCACCGCCGAGGACGCTGAGAGTCTCTACGCCTCCAGCCTGGCATCCATCGTGATTTTCGCGTTCAGCACCTTCGAGACCGGGCAGCCCTTCTTGGCATCTTCGGCGGCTTTGTTGAAGGCTGCGGCATCGGCCTTGGGCACGCGGGCAGAGACATCCAGGTGCACGGCGGTAATGGTGAAACCCGAATCCAGCTTCTCCAGGGTGAGCGTGGCGGTGGTGGAGATGCTCTCCGGCGTCAGGTTGGCGCCGCCCAGCTGCGCCGACAGCGCCATGGAGAAGCAGGCGGCATGGGCCGCCGCAATCAGCTCCTCAGGGTTGGTTCCCGGCGTGTTTTCAAATCGCGTCGCGAATGAATAGGGCGTATGCGAAAGCACCCCGCTGGCGGAGGAAACCGTTCCCTTGCCATCCTTCAGCCCGCCCTTCCACACTGCGCTTGCCTTGCGTTGCATGCTGCTCTCCTCAAAATAAATGGATGCCAGCCATTGTAGATGTCAGGCAGCCTGCGCGGGTGAGTGCAGCGTGAATTCTCTCTGGAAGCAGCGCCGCGCCTGTTCTAAGCGCGGGCGACTAGCTCTTCTATCGGAGGTCGTAGATTTGCTGCAGAAGTGCGCGGGTCTGGCAGGGAGCGCTAGGACCGCGGCGATCTCCGGCCCGTGGAAAGAAACCCCGCCAGAGATCGCAACGTTAACTCAGATTTGCCAAGCCAGCACTAGGCTGCGGGCCGGTTGCTGCTCCAGCAATCCGCAAACATCAGCCAGGTGCCCAGCCGGCGCCAGGCATGAACGTACTTGCCGCGCTCGATCACCGTGGTGCCGTTGCCCTGGCCAATGGCCACGGTGTAACGGCCAATTTCAACCGCCAGGTCTTCTGATTGCTCGACCCGGATAGTTTCGAAGCGCAAATCCTGATATCCAGACTCGCCCAGCTCACGCAGAACCCGCTCAATCGCCTTCGGTCCGTGCGCGGGTTCGCGGTTCGGCGGCATGAATTGGCCATCCGGGCTGAACATGGCCGCCACCTGATCGTAGTTGCCAGTGTTGAACGAGGTGCAGAAATCCTGAGTCAGCCCGCGAATGGCGGAGGCTGCATCAGGAAAAGAGCTAGCGCTGGCAAGCGCGTTGCCGTAAGGCCGGTACATTCACCTAACCTCCTGGGGAAAGAGAGGGCCTCTACCAAAACGCGAAGCTCACCCGGCCGGGAAGATGAGTGGCGTCTAAAGAATGTGCGAATTCTAGCGCAGAAAGCTGTGGAAAGAACCGCAGAAATTTGTCAAAAAGAAGAAACACAACCCTCCGAGCTGAAGACGCGATCTTCCGGCCCCCTTTTCGGCGGCGAACGGGGCCTCCCAGAGTTTGGCTCAAGCCCCACCCGGTACGATCATCCTTATCGGTGGCGGAGACTTTCCTACTAAAACGGCCCCGGCCGGGCGCCTACCCGCCCGGCCACTGCCCAGATTCCCGTTTTGGCACTGAACCAAGGGAGTCCACAGGTAATGTACCTCCTGCCCCTGCCCGCCCCGCGAAGCGTGTAAAGTTATGAGAATCAGTGGGAAGTACCGCCAATCAAGGAGTCAGTAGGGTCATGTTGCTTCGAAAAAATTCCGAGATTCTGTCGTTTATCCTGCTTCTGGGCCTGGTTCTGGGCTCCGCCGTCGGCCTCTGTGCCCGCAATAAGCGCCTCACCGAGATCAAGCTCGATGGCAAGAGCAGCGTGGAGAAGAGTTCCGGCGTCTGGGTGGACGGCCAATACGTCGGCTATCTGGAAGAACTGAAAGGCGACAAGAAGATTCTGGTGGCGCCCGGAGAGCACCAGATTTCCGTCCGCCAGGGCGGCTACCTCGATTTCAACCGCCAGGTCACGGTCGCGATTGGCCAGAAACAGCAGAAAATCAAAGTGGCCATGGAGAGAAACACCGGCATCCTCTATCCCAAGGTGACGGCGGAAGTGAAAATGACCGTCTATCCGCTCGATGCCGCCGTCTTCGTGGATGGCATCTTCATGGGCCACGTGGATGATTTTGACGGGCTGCGCGGTCTGCTGGTCGCGCCCGGCCCGCGCAAGATCACCATCAGCCTTCCCGGCTACCATTCTTTCGATACGGTCCTCGATCTTGCCCCGCATCAGCAGTTAAAGCTGATGACGAACCTCATCTGGGCAGGGGAGAACGCCCGCTAGAGAATTTCGGGGCTGCTGGGCGCAGCCCCATTCTCCGCTTTTTTTCAACGAGTTGCCGATGTGGGGGCGAACAATCCGCCTGCGCCGAGACATCAGAGCTTTCTAATATTCATCTGGACACTGCCTTCCGTACCGTAGAAAACCCGCGACCGGCGCGGCAGAATGGTGGATTCACGGCCGCTGCGGGGCGTCCTGCGTAGCCCTCTCCGATCACGCTTCCGCGGTCCGTTTCGCTCTCATGGTCGAAGATTATTCTCAATCCAGCCAGGGTCCGGGCCAGTCTTCCGGAAACGAAGAGCCGGTCAGCCAGGCCTGGCGACTTGCCTTCCAGATCGCCGTCGGAGTCTTTCTGCTTGTAGGAGCGGGCTTTATGGTCCATTACTACACCCCGCCCCCGCCCCAGGAGCTGCAGGCCCAGGTGCAGCAGCTCTCCCACGACGTGCATGAGTTGCAGCAGGAAGAGGCCATGCCCGCCATGGTGCTCAATCGCTACCGCAATTCGATCTGTTACATCTTCGGGATTTACCACGTTGGCTTTCCCGGCCAGGTGCCCGATCTGCGGGCGCGGGTTTCGGGCAGCGGCTTTGTGGTCGCAAACGGACTGTTGGCCACCAACCGCCACGTGGCCGAGCCCTGGTATGGAGACTCAGAAGCCAACGGGCTGATCAGCCGCGGCGAGGTGCCGGAACTGGAAAAGCTGGTGGCTTTCTTTCCCGGATCGCCCACCCCAGTGAATCTCACCCCGGTAGTGTGGTCGGCGCAAGGGGACCTGGCCGTGCTACGGGCGGAGAATTCGCAAAAGACCCGCCACTTGCGAGCCCTGCCCCTGGCCACTCGCATGCCCACTCCGGGCGAACTGGTGGCAGTGATCGGTTATCCCATGGGAGTGTTGGGGATGGTAGCCAAGTCACCGCAGCCCATCTACGACCGGCTGGCCTTCCGCCGTGATGATATTGGAGCGGCCAGCGAACTGGCGGCCCTCTCGCTTATCCGGCCCTCGGCCACCTGCGGCCATCTCGGCGACGTGGTAGGAGACAAGCTCATCTACGACGCGCCCACCGCCCATGGCGGCAGCGGCGGCCCCGTCTTCAACTCGCGCGGCGAGGTCATCGGCATCAACTCGGCCTATCTGGATGGTTTTTCCGGCGGCACTCTCGGGGTTTCGGTGGAGGCTTTGCGGCCATTGATCCAGGCGGCGGAGAAGGACAAGTAGGGTTAGCCGATCAGGTCTGCCGCGGCGAAGCTGTACCTCAACCCCGGCAAGCCCTGCTCGCCCGGACACCCGAGGGCGCCCGTTCCCCACATCAACCAATTTGGCTTCAGAGCTAAAGTCCCTCGGAGTCGGCTTCGATAGGTTTGCTTCCACGCCCGCCCCAGAGCCGCGCCGGCTCCGGCATTTCCTGCACATGCTCCCAGTCTTTCGCCTTGAGCAGATCAAAAGCGGTAAGCATGCCCGCCAGTTCTCCGGTTTCGCGGTTGAGCACCGGGCAGCGCCCTAATCCTTCCCGCACAAAGCGCAAGGCCACGTCGTGCACGACTTCGTCGCTATACACGACTGGAAACTCTTTCTGCGCCAGATCAGCGGCGGCCGCCTCCGGCTTCGCCACCAGAAGATCGCTGCGCTGCAGCATGCCGAGCAAATGCCCCTGCTCATCCACCACCGGCACCGAACCATGGTTCATGACTTCCGGCAGGAATTCCGAGACATGTTGCGGCCCCCGGACGGCATCCACGTCCGGATTCATCACTTCCCGCACCCGCATTAGCTTCATGGGGTCCACGGTATAAGCTTCCGGCACCAGTGTTCCCCGCCGCACCAGCCGCTCCGTATTAATGGTGGTGCGCATCAGGTAGTGAACCGCGAGATCGGCAACCACCGCCACCAGAAACACCGGCAGAAACGCGTTATAAGCTCCGGTGACTTCCAGCATAAAGAGAATGGCGCTGGGGGTAGCGCGGTAAATGCTTCCAAAGAGCGCGGCCGTGGCCACCATGCCGTACAGGCCGATGGCCGACGAGTTGGGCACGAGCAGATGCACCAGTTGGCCAAAGGCCGCGCCCAGGCTGCCGCCGATCATCAAAGCCGGAGCGAAAGTTCCGCCGGAGGCGCCCGAGCCTAGAGCTACGCCGAAGGTCGCCAGCTTGGCCAGGCCGATGCCTAACAATGTGCGCAGAGGCTTGGGCTTGGCCAGCACGTCGGCAATCACGGCGTAGCCCGTTCCCAGCACCTGGGGATAGAAGCGCCCCACGACGCCGACAAACAATCCTCCCAGCGCCGGAATCAGAGGGAACCAGACTTTCAGCTCCTCAAAGAATTCTTCGCACAGATAAAGGGTGCGGGTCATGAGCCAGGCCAGCCCGGCGCAGCAAACCCCCAGAAGCACGAAGAAGGGCAACTCGCCGGCGTGAAAGTGATAGTTGGTCTCCAGGGGAAATACCGGCTGCCCGCCGCGGAAGCCCATCGCCACCATGGTCCCGGTTGCCGAGGCGAGGGCGATGGGAATGAAAGAGCGGGCGCGGAACTCAAATACCAGCAGCTCAATCGCCATCATCACGCCGGCGAACGGCGTCTTGAAGACTCCCGCCAGGCCGGCGGCCGCGCCGCAGGCCAGCAGAGTGCGCCGCTCCGAGGGCGAAGAGGGAATCAGCTGGCCTACGATAGAACCCAAAGCCGCGCCGGTCTGAATGATGGGACCTTCGGCCCCGAACGGGCCGCCCGTGCCCACGGTAATGGCTGCGCTCAGGGGCTTGAAGAAGCCGACACGAGGTTTCACAATGCTGCCCTTGGTCAGCACCACCGCCATGGCTTCGGGAATGCCGTCGCCCTTGATCTCAGGGGAGAAGTAGTGAATCAGCAGGCCGACTGCCAGCCCGCCGGCCGCCGGCAGCAAGATGAACCACCAGCGCGGCTGCGCCAGGTTGGGCGGAAGATAGGCGCTGCTCCACTGCCCGAAGAAGAAAAGATCGGTCAGAAAATTGATGGCGCGCAGCAGGCCCTCGGCCACCAGGCCGCCCAGCGCGCCCACCACAATTCCGAGCAGCGAGATCACCAGCAACCGCTCCTGTGGGCCGGAGCGCGCCGTCGCCGGCCGCCTGGAGGAAGACTTCGTATGTTTGGGCATGGATTTCATTGGCGGGCCGCCCCACGCGGCCCCATGCGCTATTTTTTTCTGCGGGAGTTGGCGCGGGCCCCATTCACCGCCCGCTTCAGCGCCGAAAGCAGCTCGGGGCCGGTGGTGCGCAGCTCATCGCGGTGGTACAGAGTCAGGCCGCGCAGAACTTTTTCGCCCTTCGGGGTCAGCCCCAGCAACACCTCGCGCCGGTCCTTCGCTGCCCGCTTCCTTTTCACGTAGCCGCGGGCCTCGAGCCGGTTCACCAGTTCCACCATGCTGTGATGCTGGATCTGCAGGCGCTCAGCCAGCTCCCCGATGCGCGGCCGGGTGCCCGGCGGCAGGCCCTTGAGCGCCAGCATGAGCTGGTGCTGGCGGGGCTCAAGGCCGGCGCCCCGCGCCGCCTGCTCGCTGAAGTGCAGGAATCTCCGGATCTGATGGCGCAGCTCCGCCAGCGATTGATAATCAGGGTGGCTGATGGGTTTGTGCATTTATATCGTCTCAAGACAAGATTTCTCTACATCGTATCACGACATATCTTGGGCGGAAAGCGGGTAGGCGAAGGCGTTAACCACGAAGGGCGCGAAGGCGCACCCAGGGAATCCTTTACCGGCAAAGCCTTCGTGAGGCTCCGTGTTCCTTCGTGGTTTAGGGGGCTCCTGGCCCAGAGCAAGCCGGGATTGCGCAGGAAGGGACTACGGTGTGGCCAGGACTGGAGCCGACGATCGGACTTGAACCGATGACCTGTCGATTACGAATCGACTGCTCTACCAACTGAGCTACGTCGGCCCGGCTTCGATTCTAAATGCGGAGAAATGGGGCGTAAAGGGAAGCCGGTAACAGTCGAGGACGGTCCAGCCAGCCAAACAGATGTGGCCCACTCACGCCGCGGGCACGGTTCGCGCCTGCGCCTGATACTCTTCTTCCGACTCGGCGGGCATCAGCACCCACAGCGAATAAATGCCCAGAGCCGTTCCCAGCGGAACGTTGAACAGAGCCAGGAACGCCAGCACCAGGGCAAGCACTCGCGCCCAGGACTCGTGCTGCTGCAGGCCCCAGCCGGCGGCGAATTCCGCCGCCGCCTTCACCAGAATGAAGAAGGCGATAAAGGTCAGCAGCGGCGGCAGAAAGGCCGGTCCGCCCCGCTCCCGCATGTGCACGAACAAAGTGTTGGCCAGAATCAGCAGAATCACTCCGCCCAGCGCGTTCAACGCGCCCAGCGCCAGCCAGAGTATTCCCAGAAGGCGAAGATGCTGCCGCACCCGCCCCGGCCGGGGCGCGTCAAAGCGCATTCCTTCCTTTACTTCTTTGCCGCAGCGGCTGCAAAAATACTGGCCCGATTGCAGGGCCGCACCGCATCCATCGCAGAACATAAGTGGCTCTCTCCTGGCGGGCGCCCGCCTGTGCTCACTGCAAGGTACGCGCAGCAGCGCCCGAGGGTTCCCGCAAACGGCCCTTCTCTGGGAGCGCGTGGGCGAAAATCGCACTCCGCAAACGAAAAGGCCACCCGGCAACGTGGGCGGCCTCTTCTTCAAGGGAGAATAGTTCCAACGGAGGTTTAAGCCCGTCAAAACTTTCTGGCGAAAATCTTATGAGGCGAAAAAAGGGGTGTCAAGGAATTTTTGGGAAATAAATAGCTTTATTATCAATAACTTAACAAAATCGTCAATAGACGCCGGGAAATGCCCATTTTGGTGCTAGAGGCGAAGAAAACTCCCTAAATAGATGAAAACTAGCCTGTTATCTCGAGGCCGGTGGCTTGCCAGCCTCTTCGGTCAGGTGCAGGGAGATGAATTCGGCCTCCTCCGGCCGGTTGAAGACCCGCTCGGGAAGAACGCGCTTGATCAGCACCCGCAGGCCCCCGAAGGCGATGCCTGCGACCAGCATCAACCCCCCAATGATGCCGCAGAGAACGATGATATTGACGATCAGGTTGCCGATGTTGTTCTTCTTATCGAAATAGGTGTTCTGGTTCCACGTTACCTCGGCATCGTAATTCACCGAGGCCAGCAGCGATTGCGCCTCGCTCTGCGAAACCGGCCCGGAGACCAATTCCACAATCGGCCCCGAGCGGCGGTCATAAAACGGGCTCAGGCTCAGCAGCGGCGTATTGTTGCTGCTTGAGGCCGGCTGGCGAATCGCCTCCAGGCGGCCCATCTGCGCGCTGGCAATCTGCGGCGTGGGATATGAGATCAGCATCAGCGTTGCCTCTCCCCCCGAGCCGTTGTAACTGGCCAGCACAACCTCGGCGCCGGCGTTAAAGTCCACCACAGAGGCCGGAACCGGCGGGTTCACCTGCTGCAATCCCACAGGGCCGACCACGTATTTGATGGAGTTCTCCACCCGCGACTGCGTGGGCAGGTAGGCCGGCAGGGAGGGCGGCTTGCGGTCGCCACCGCCGGGAAGGGGCAGTAAGCTCGAAAGCTCGCGCAGCTCCGCCGCCGACATGGCGCTCAGGCGCTGGAAGACGGCATCCACCACGATGTTGCCGCGGTAAAACAGAATTCGCTCGTTGAGCGAGGCGCCCTTGTCGCCAATCTCCTCCGGCAGCATCTGCGGCAGCCGGTAGTAGGTGAAAGCGCCGTAGGCGCCGGTGGCATCCACAAAGCGCGCGGCTTTGATGGTGAGTTTGCGGCCGTCGTCGCGTATATAAGTGGCGGCGGCAAAGTCGGTGAAGCCGTACTCCTTGAGCAGCGGGGCGTTGGTCGCATCGGCGACGGCGGGGTCGCGGCTCAGCTTTGCCGGGCCGGAAAGCTGCCAGCCGCCGAACTCCCTGGGGAGAACCGGCCCCGGGCCTGCGGCGCCGAAAGCGGCCGCCGCCAGCCACACTACGACGCTGATACCGAACCGTACTTTCCTGGGTAGGATTAGCGACACTTCCCCTCGCTCTCATTAGACTACCGGTAGCAGGAGAAAGTTTCCAGGCGCGCAGTGGGAGAGAGAGCAAAGGCAGGCTTCTACTGCCCAGCGCCTTTGCCTACGTCGCTGGCCAGCTTGACCCCGCCCAGGCCGCTCACGTATTTGGCGATTCCGCGGTAAAGAGATTCCGCGATGCGCTGGCGGTAGACCCCGGTTTTCAGCTTGCGTTCATCGGTGGGGTTGCTGACGAAGGAAATCTCGGCCAGCACGGAAGGCATATTGGCGCCAATCAGGACGATGAAGGGCGCTTTTTTGACGCCGCGGTCGCGAATGCCGGAGTTTTTGGTGGCCAGGCCGTTGTGCAGGGCATTTTCCACGTCGGTGGCGAACTCCCGCGATTCCTCGATCTTTTCCTTCAGGGCGATCTTCTTCACCAGGTCCTGCAGTTCGTGAATAGACTGTTCCGAGCCGGCATTCTCGCGCGCGGCCACCTCCAGCGCCTCGGGTACGGAGGTGAAATTCAGGTAATAAGTTTCGATTCCGCGGGCATCAGGATCGGAGCTGGAGTTGGCGTGCACCGAGATGAATAAATCCGCCTGCTCGCGATTGGCGATGGCGGTTCGGGTCTCGAGAGGGATGAAAGTATCGTCGGTGCGGGTGTAAACCACCTCGGCCCCCAGCCGGGTTTCAAGCAGCTTGCCCAGCCGCTTGGAGACATCAAGCACCAGATCTTTTTCCAGCAGGCCGTGCGGGCCGATGGTGCCGGTGTCATGGCCGCCGTGGCCGGGGTCAATCACGATTTTGCCGATCTTCAGCCCGAGAGCTCGAATGAGCGAGCGGTCGCCGGCCGCGGTCGGCTCAGATTCCCGGATCTTGGGCTCGAGGCGGCGTCTGGAAGCAGCCGGCTTCGCGGAATCCGAGGATTCGGCAAGCGGCGGCGAATCTGCGTCATCGCTGTCGCCATTATCTACGATGACCTTCTTCACGCCGGCGTCAGCCAGGGTCTTGCCGGCGCTGCCGGGGGAAACCGCAGCCTCAGAATCGTCTTTTGCCGGGTCTGGCGGCGTGGCCGGCTTGGCCTGCTGCTTGCCGTGAATATCAATCACCAGGCGGGAGGGATTGGAAAGCAGAAAGGCGTTGTAGTCGGCCACATCATCCACCTCAAAGACGATGCGGGTGCGGCCCGGCTCGAACTGCGCGATGCGAATCTTCTTCAGAAAACCGTCGTCCACATCGAAGCTCTTGCCTACCAGGGTGGAAGCCAGGCGGGTATCGAGCAGGTCGAAGAAGATGCGGTCGGGATGGTGAATTCGTGAAGATTCATACTTCACATCCTGCTCCAGATCAATCGCCACCCGCGTGTAGTCGGGCGTGGACCAGTGGCGGATGCCGGTGACCCGGGGAAGCTTGTCCAATTCGGCGTCGCTGATTGCGGGCTGCCCGGCCGGTGGCCGAAGGGAGGAAGCTGGGCTTCCGCTTGCATCGTCGGGCGGCGAATCGTCATCCGGCGGCTCATTCCTGGCGGCTGAGCTCGCATCGGGCGCGGCTTTTGCCCCAGCCTCGGCGTCCGCCAGTTCCTTGTGGGCCTGGTCGGCCAGATGGTGGTGCGGATAGCGGCGCAGAAACTCGCGGAAGGTGGCCTCGGCGTCCTTCGGATCATTGAGATCGTCTTTGTAAATCTCGCCGATGGTGAACAGGGCCTCGAAGCGGCGGCCGCTGCCGGGATACTCGCGGCGCAGAAATGCATACTCGCGGATAGCTTTGTGCAGAATGTCGCGGTCCTGGAAGCGGCGCCCCATTTCCACCATAAGTTCAGCGACCGCGACCACGCTGGGCTCGGCCTTGCCCGCCACCGGCCGGCCATAATAAACGCTGCGATAAGCGTTGATCACCCGCTGGTAGTCGCGGCGGGTGCGCTCCTGCGTGGGGCGGCCATTGAGGGCTTCGCGCATGGCCTCGGCGCGAGTGTATTGTCCCTCGGCCCAGGCCTCAGACCTGTGCCCGCCGGCGGAGGCCTGCGATGCCGCCAGCAAGATGCAAAGTAGCGCCATGCCGCGGAAGTATCCGCGACGGTTTCGCTCAGAATTTTTCAATGCTCTGGCCCGTACTCGCTGGTCGTACTCGGTACTATGCGTCCCTGGGTTGCGAAAGAGAGTTGCCCTCAATCGGTATTGCTGATGTACAGCACGCCTCGCGCGTCCCGCTCCACGTGAATCGGGTCGCGGGAAGGGAGGTTCAACCGGCCCGGCTCGGGGTCCGGCCCTCCGAAATACATCCGCGTAATGCGCCTTACGTAGTCGCGGGTTTCCGCGATGTGCGGAATGCCCGCGCTCCTGGCCACCGCCCCCTGCCCCGCGTTGTAGGCCGCAAGGCTCAACTTCAGGTTGCCGCCGTAGCTCTCCATCAACTTTTTGAGATGGCGAACCCCGGCATCCACGTTCTGGTCGGGGTCAAAGGGATTGGTAACGTTCAGCTGCCGCGCGGTTTGCGGCATCAGCTGCATCAGGCCCATGGCGCCCTTGCGTGAGACCGCGTTGGGATTGAAGTTGGATTCCACCTTGATGACCGCCCGCACCAGGTTGGGGTCCACGTTGTGGCGGGCCGCCGCCCGCTCGATGGCTGCATCAATTTCAGCCTGAGAAAAAGAACCTTGCCTGGAGGCCGCCTGAGCGTGGTTCACTTCCTCCGCCGCCGACCGCGCCGCCTGGATGTTCGCCGTGGGAACCGGCTTCCAGCGGTGATCGGTCACGCTCCAGAAGACCAGGCGTGAACTGCGCGGGGCTGATGCGTGCCGGCTCGAGCGGGCTCGCGGCACGTAATCGTTGACATAAACGGTGTGCCCGGAGTCATCGGTACTGGCGGTAATGATCTCCGATGCATGGCCGGCTTGAGCCTGCGCCGGCATAGGCGATGTGGCAAAGGAAAGGAAGGTCGCGAGTACGGTTGCCATCAGGACGGGTTGCAGGCGCATTCGCATAGCCGGGTACGACACGGAGGCGCAAAACACCTCCATGGGTGCCTACCCGGAGCCTGACGGAGAACCTAACAGCCAGAGTGCTTCGATTATAGGGCCGGCTGCAGGCGGCGACAATCTGCCGAAGGGGAGTTGAACCACGGTGGTAATCTCGCTAACAGGCTGAAAAGTTAGTGGGTTACAAATGACGCCAGGCCGCCGTGCGAACCCAGTGCAGATGGAGAGCGTGAAAATTATATTGACACGGTGTACTTTATATTACAAAGTACTCGTTATTGGAGACTCCAATGCTCAAACGCCTCGCGGCTATTCTCTTCATCTTCATCTGCAGCGCAATCGCCTGGATCATTCTGGGCGCCACCATCTTCTCCCGGACCTACTCCCTGGGGGAACGCCTCGACGACAGAGTGGCCTCCAGTTGGGGGAACGAGCAATCCCAGGCGGCGCCCACGGCGGCCTACCTTGTGAAGCAGACCCATACGGTGCACGAAAACCAGGATGGCCGCGATGTGACCCGCACCGTTACCGAGAACTCATCCGTCCCCCTGCCGCTCGATTCCAGCCGAATCAACGTCGCCCTCAACCTCGATTACCGGCAGAAGGGGCTGCTCTGGTACAGCACTTACGCCGTGAACTTCGCCGGCGCCTACGTTTTTCGCAACCCCAGCCCGAAGGATGAATTGGTGCGCTTCCAGCTTAAGTTTCCGGCGGCCCAGGCGGTGTATGACGACCTGAGCGTGCAGGTGAACGCACAGGCGCTTCCGGTTACGACTGACAGCAACGGGGCCGGCGTGACCGCCTGGGTGCCCGCCGGGCGGTCCGTGCCCGTCGCCTTTTCCTACAAATCGCAGGGCATGAAGAGCTGGACCTACAGCTTCGCCGGCGATGTTGCCCAGGTGCGCGACTTCACCCTGAACCTGAAGACCAATTTCAAGGGCGTGGATTTTTCCCCCAATACGCTCTCGCCAACGGAAAAGCGTGAAACTGCTGACGGCTGGGACCTGACCTGGAAGTACAAGAGCCTGCTCTCCGGATTACAGATCGGCACTACTCTGCCCGAGAAGTTGCAACCCGGGCCCCTGGCCGGGCAGATCAGCTTTTTCGCGCCCGTATCGCTTTTCTTTTTCTTTTTCCTTATGTTCATCACCACCACCTTGCGGGGCATAGACCTGCATCCCATGAATTACTTCTTTCTGGCGACGTCGTTCTTTGCCTTCCACTTGCTCATGGCCTACCTTGTGGACCACATTTCGATCCATCTTGCATTCGCGATCTGCTCGGCGGTTTCGATCTTCCTGGTAGTGAGCTATCTGCGGCTGGTGGTGGGGTTGCGCTTTGCCGCGGTTGAAGCCGGCATCGCCCAGCTTATTTACCTGGTGCTGTTCTCGTACGCGTTCTTCTTCAAGGGCTTCACCGGGCTGGCGATCACCATTGGCTCGATCGTTACGCTATTTGTAGTGATGCAGATGACCGGGCGAATCAAGTGGGCGGAGAAATTCGCGCCGCGCACGGCGACAGCTGCGTAGAGACGCAGCTTGCTACGCTCTACGGACGCTCCTTTTCCATCCTTGCGACTCCTGTAGTAGGCTGCCAATGACCCATGACCCAACTGGAGAGCCCGCAGCAGCAAACGCCGGATTCGCTGATGCTGCACGGCTTCTGGTACCGCGCCCTGCCCGGCCACCGGGTGAGCCGCAACCGGCTGTACCAGACGACGCTGCTGGAAACGCCGCTGGTTGTCGGCCGCGACCGCCAAGGCAAAGTTTTTGCCTTGCGCGATGCCTGCCCCCACCGCGGCATGCCGCTCTCCTGCGGCTGGTTCGACGGGCACCAGCTCGAATGCAGCTACCACGGCTGGAAGTTTGATGCCCACACCGGACAATGCCAGCTCATTCCGTCGCTGACCTCCGATCAAGAAATGAAAATTGACCGCATCTACGCCGGCAGCCACGCCTGCGAAGAGCACGATAGCTTTATTTGGGTCTTCATTCCCGAGCCGGGGCCACCGGGCGCGGGCTTTACCAAGGCTGCAGAGCCGCCCTTCGCTGTGCCGGAAGCTCCGAAGTTCAGCGGCAAATTCAAGACCGCCTACCTGACCGCCGATCTTCCCTGCAGCGTGGACCACGGCATTATCGGGCTGATGGACCCGGCGCATGGACCATTCGTGCACCAGGCCTGGTGGTGGCGCACCCGCCACAGCATCCACGAAAAGCAGAAGACCTTCGAACCGATTCCCAACGGCTTCCGCATGAGCGCCCATACCCCCAGCTCGAACAGCGCGCCCTACAAGCTCTTGCGGCTGTACGCCGAGGCCGATTCCATCACCACAACCATTGATTTCGTGCTCCCGAACCTGCGGCTGGAGACTATTCGCGCTGGGAAGTACTGGTTCTCTTCGCTGACCACGGTGACGCCGATCCACCGCAATCAATGCCGTATTGACGTGGTGGCCTGCTGGAATATCTTCCGCTGGGTCCCGTTTGGGCCCGAGTTGCTGAAATTCGTGTTCGCCAAATTTGTCGAACAGGACCGCCGCACCATGGAACTGCAGTCGCAGGGACTGAAATCCAACCCGCACCTGATGTTGATTGACGATGCCGATCGCCCGGCCAAGTGGTATTTCGCCTTGAAGGCGGCTCATCTCGAAGCCCGCCGCAACGGAGGCGAGATGCGCCATCCCATGAGCGGGCCGGTTACTCTGAAGTGGAGGAGTTGACTTGTGATAAGGAGCTTTCAGAAGGGGTTTGCTGTTTTCCTGATCTGCCTGCTTTCATCTTCCGCGCTGGCGCAGGCCGCTCCGCCCAAAGCGAAGACGCCACAGGGCGTAACCGCGCCGGTGAAGGCCACGATCCACGACACGGCGGTGCCCGACCTGCTGCGCGAAACCCAGGTTTCCATCGGCGAAAAGGGCTACGCGGGGCTGGTCTGGTGGGTGCCGTTTGAATTCTGGCTGCAGTCGGCCGAGGCGCGAGGCGTCTCCCGGGAAAAGACGGCGGAAAATCTGAAGGCACTGAAAGATTACACCGTGGTGGGAATGTTTCTGGCCTCGGTCACCGACTTCGGCGCGTTCCACTACGTGACGCCCCTGGAGCTGCGTCAGAAAGTGACCTTACGCGACTCTGCCGGCAACGAGTACAAGCCAATTGATAATCCGGCCGAGGACGCCAAGACTCTGGCCGCGGTCATGAAGCCCGCGCTCACCAACGCCATGGGGCCGGCGGGAGAAAATTTCGAAATGATGTTTTTCCCTGCCCGCGCCAAAAATGGAGAGCCGATTGCCGACGCCACCGCCAAGGGAATGTTCGCGGTCGTGCTGCGCGATCCGCCCGATCTGCCGGAAATCGTCTATCAGTGGCGCCTGCCGCTTACCTCGGTCTCTCCACCCAAGTATTGCCCCGTGGGCAAAGAACGGGTGCAGGCTAACTGGGATTACTGCCCCTGGCACGGGGTTTCGCTCAATCCTGCCAAGAAAAATCCCTGAGAGTCAGGAACCGAGAGCTGCCAACTGGGAACCACGCTAGGCACGAAAAAGCTTGCCCGCGCGAACGAAGACTGAAGTCGAATCCCGCCCGTTCGCCTTTAATCCTTTGTCAGCCACTCCAGGGCTTGCTCGCGGGTTTCAAAAACCGGGAAGTCGCGCTGGGAAAAACTCTTGAAATTCTCGTAGAAGACTTTGGGCAGGCTCGCAGTGCCCACCCAGGCGGAACGCTTCACGAAGGGACGATCGAGCACCAGCACTTCCTTGATGCGCATGGCCACTTGTTTATTGATCTGCGCGTCGGTGAAATCAGCCAGGGTGAGCAGCGAATTGCGGGGGTGGCGGGCGATCTGCTGCTGGGCTTCGTTGACCAGTCCCAATACCTGCTGCTGCGTGCAATGGCTGAAGTCAACCAGCAGGACGGCCTGCTCGCCGCGTTTGATAAAGCGCAGGCGCTCGTGCATAAAACCGCTCCAGCAAAATGCTACCAGATGACCCTCAGCCCTTTGTAGAGCCGGAACATTTCATCCGGAGTCACAACCGGGATTCCTTCCGCCAAGGCCTGGCCGATGATCTGCCGGTCAAAGGGGTCTCCATGATGCCGTGGCAGGTCGAACAACTGAAACGCGTGATCCGCGCTGTAGGGCAACACGCGGAGATCAAGCTCCTGTACCGCCTCGCGCACCGTTCCGGATGAGATTTGCAGCTTGCCCAGCGCCGCTTTGATCGCGATCTCAGCCAGAGAAATCGTGCTCAGTTCCAGAACATTCGCCGAGTTGCGCAGAGTAGAGGTTGCACGCCGGCTGAGCCGCTCAGGCGAGTCCATGGCAAAGATAAAAGCGGCTGTATCCAGCAGCAGACGCACTTCAACGCCCCGCCAGGAACTCTTCGGCCTCATCATCCGTCATGGGTTTCCACCAATCCGGATCGTTTATCTGGATTTTGCCTTTGAGAGTTCCCAGAGTCCGTTTCTTACGGTTCGGCTGCCGGGTGCGCACAATATCCGCCACAGGCACGCCCCGGCGGCAGATGGTGACGGCCTCCCCATCCTCGACCGCTTTGATCAGTTCCGGCAGCTTGTTCTTGGCATCCGCCACGCTGACTTGCATGGATTTTATGATAGCTATCTGAGATAGCTATGTCAATCGTACGAGGAAGTTTTACGGGCAGCCGGTCACGGTGGCCTTCCCTCGTGGCCTTCGTGTCCTTTGTGGTTAATGCTTCTTCAGATGCACCGTCGCTGCGGAGACGGCGGCAGGCTAATCCAGCAGCGCCTCCACCACGCCGTAGGCCCCGCTCAGCGCCGCATCGAGTGCACCGGGGTCTTTCCCTCCGGCTTCCGCCAGGTCGGGACGGCCTCCGCCTTTGCCGCCGACTTTCTGCGCCACCGGCCCGATGACCTTTCCCGCCTGAATGCGGCTGGTCAGGTCTTTGGTCACACCGACGATCAGTGAGACGTTGCCGTTGGTCGCCGAGCCGAGGACGACCACGCCTGAGCCAAGCTTATCGCGCAGCTGGTCCACCAGCGTGCGCATCTGCGGACGCTCAAGGTTATCCACGCGATGGGCGAGCACTTTCACCCCGCGCACTTCCTTGATTTTTTCGCCAAGGTTCGCGCTGCTCGCAGACGCCGACTTCATCTTCGCCTGGTCGAGTTCCCGCTCCAGCCGCTTGATCTCGGCGTCTTTCCTTTCGAGTTCAAGTTTTAGAGCCTCGGCAGGCGTAACCTCAACTTCCGCCTCGGCTGCCCCACCCTTATCCGCGTCGGGTGCCTCATCCTTGCGCGCGGGTGCCCCACCCTTGTCCGCGTTTTTTGCGGACAGGGTGGGCCTGGCAGATCCGACCAGGCTGGTTACGACCTCTTCCAGCTCGTGATCTTTCCGGAAGTGCTGCACCGAACCTTCGCCGGTCACCGCTTCCACGCGCCGCACGCCGGAGGATACGCTGCCCTCTTTCAGAATCTTGATCAGCCCGATCTCGCCGGTCTGCGAGGTGTGCGTGCCGCCGCAGAGTTCGGTGGAGAAGTCTCCGATCTTGATCACGCGAACTTTGTCGCC
>DATIYF010000033.1:0-4595 GCA_035517775.1 Terriglobales bacterium | reverse complement strand
CGAGTACTAGAATGACGGTCATGATGAGCCTCCTTGGCGCTATCTATGAGTTCAAACTGCACCTTTGCTAAAGGCAAACCTCGTGCCAATGCCGCGAGTTTGTTGTCGGTTGTCTGTATGTGCTTGATGCTTGTGAAGATGGAACTCAAGACAGGGCTGTGCGCGTTAAGCGCGCGATGAAATGCTCAGCAACGATTTGTTGCGAATCGCAACGCTGGAGAGTAGGCTATGCGGTTCTTTCAGTGGTCAGCGCAAGCAAAATGTGGAGTTTACGGGAAGAAAAACTGGCGTTGAATTCGGCAACAGGCGTTGTTCAACAATTCAACAGCATTGCGTTTAATTTTTTCGGCATTTTCAGGGAGACCGAAGCGGTCTCTGGTTGCAATGGGCCCAGAAGCACGAAATGTATCCCTCGGAGGATTCGGTATGAAGAAGCTGGTGGTTGTTCTCTTCGCGATAGCAGTGCTGGTGGCGATTGCGGCGCCGGGAGCTGTCGCCGATGATGGGGCCAAGGTGTTCGCGGCCAAGTGTGCCATGTGCCACGGTCCGGATGGCGCAGGCAAGATGAAAGGTACGCCCGACTTCCGCACCGCAGATTTCCAGAAGAAGACAGACGCGGAACTGACCTCTGCCATCGCCAACGGTCCCGGCGGCAAGGAGTCGCACGCATTCTCCAAGAAAGGGCTGGACGATGCGACGATTAAGTCACTGGTGGCTTACATTCGTACTTTGAAGAAGTAAACGAGCTTGATTTTTGTTGGGCTTCCCTCCCTTGGACCACATCACCGGGGGAGGGATTTTTATCCGGAGAGAGTCTCAGCCCCGCGTGGTCGGCGGCAAGACTTCCAGAGACTCGAAATCGGCCTGGGGCGCGCATTTCCAAGGAAAGGGTTCCTGTCAAGATTTTTCTGCAAACTTATAATGTGACCAGCGTCACGGAGTGAAGGTCTCCGTTGACAAAAACCCTCTGCCGAATAGAATACGCCACTGTTCTTCAGTACAGGAAACCTCTAGGGAAACGAACTCCGCTGTGACGAACCAGGCTTTGGAATCAGTTCTACTCGAAACCGATTTTGCCGGCCTCGAGGCCTATGCCAGCGGCAAGGTCCGCGATCTCTACCGTGTGGACGCGGATCGGCTGCTGGTGGTGGCAACCGACCGCATTTCCGCCTTCGACTACGTGCTTGGCAGCGGCATACCCGGTAAAGGGCGAGTGCTGACGCAACTGTCCTTGTTCTGGTTCGACTTTCTGGCAGACATCGTTCCCAATCACCTGTTGACTGCCGATGTGAATCGCTATCCCGCGAGCCTGCGCCCTTATGCAGAACGGTTGCAGGGGCGCTCGATGCTGGTAGTGCGCGCCGATATGATTGCCATCGAGTGCGTCGTCAGGGGATATCTCTCGGGGTCGGGATGGAAGGAATACCAGCAAAACGGCAAGGTATGCGGAATTGAATTGCCTCGGGGATTGCGCGAATCCGAAAAGCTGCCCGAACCGATCTTTACGCCGGCCATCAAAGCCACCAGCGGCCACGATGAGAACATCAGTTTTGCAGAGATGCAGCGGCATGTGACTCCAGATCTCAGCCGGCAACTCCGCGAGCTGAGTCTTGCGATCTATCGCAAGGCGGCGGCGCACGCGCTGAAACGGGGCATCATCATCGCGGATACCAAGTTCGAGTTTGGGCAAACGGCGCAAGGCCTGGTGCTGGCGGACGAAGTATTGACGCCCGATTCCTCGCGGTTCTGGCCCGCCGATGGGTACCAGCCGGGGCGAAGCCAGGAATCGTTTGACAAGCAATTCGTGCGTGACTATCTGGAAAGGGTCCGCTGGAACAAGCAGCCGCCGGCGCCGGCGCTTCCCACCGAGGTAGTACGAGAGACCAGCGAAAAATACGTGGAAGCGTATCGCCGGCTTACTGGCCGCGAACTCCTGGTTTAGCATGAACGGCCTGGACTGGGCCATTGTGGTGATTCTGGTGGTGTCGGTGCTGTTGGCGGCGGCCCAGGGCTTTCTGCATGAGGTGATATCGCTGGCGGGTGTGGTGGTTGGATACCTGCTGGCGGCCTGGGAGTACTGGCGGGTTGCGCGTTGGATCGCTCCCTACGTGAAGTCAGATGCGGTCGCTGAGAGCGCGGCCTTTCTGGGGATTTTTCTGGCGGTGGTGATCGCCGCGGGAATCATTGGCAGGATCGCACGCTGGCTGGCGCGAGAAGCCGGCCTCGGCTGGGCCGACCGAATGATGGGAGCAGTTTTCGGCCTGGTGCGCGGAAGCGTCATGGTCGCCGTAATCGTGCTGGCCTTGGCGGCGTTCGCGCCGGGTTCACAATGGCTGGGCCGATCGAGCCTTGGCGGCTATTTTCTGGTGGGCTCTCGGGGTTTGAGCTGGCTGGCGCCGACTGCGCTGCGGCAGAAGGTACGCCAGGGCGTGGCGGCGATGCGCGCAGCAGCCGAGTCGCGATCGGCTCAACATTGAAGCGGAATCGCTTCTAACACAAGGTTTTCATAACGAAGTGCGTGTCATAGCGCGGAGGAGGCTGTCGTGAAGGATCAGCTCGAGGCCCTGGTCAGCCAGATGCACAAGAGCGGCATCCTGTACTCGGAAGCGGTGCGCGAGTTCAAGAAACGTTTCATTCTGGCGGTTCTGCAGGAGAGCCACGGCAACCAATGCAAGGCGGCGCGCGAGCTCGGCATGCACCGCAACACTCTCAGCCGCACCATTGGTGAACTCAAGCTCGATATGCGCGCGGTACGCGACAATGCCCGCCGCCCTCCGCGTGGTACCCGCCCGGTCATGTTGGAGAAAAGGGCGGGAAGCCGCTAGCCTCTGGCTCAAGCAGACACGCTACCCGCCTTCGGGCCCGTCGTCTTTGCTGTGGCGTTCGAGCACCAATAAACAAGGCAGCCCTGGGGCTGCCTTGTTGGTTCAGAACCCAAGAACGGCTAGTGCTTGGGCGCCGGCTTTTTGGCCGGCGGCTTGGCTGCCGGCTTGGCGATTAATTGGCCTTCGACCATGCTGATCATGAATGGGCTGCTGCTGTAGGAGTCCAGCTTGCCCAGCACCTGGGTTTCCTCACCGGCCTTGGGTACTTTCGTCAGTGGCAGCGGCGCTACCATGGTCAGCGTGACATCGGCGACGTTTTTCTCAATGTCATCCGCGGTCGCGGCCAGCTCCATCTTTGTGCGGGTGGCGCTGATTACCTTTGCGGCAAAAGGAATCTCGGTTCCCTTGACCTGACCCCACACCTTCTGCTGAACCTCAGGGGAACCATCGGTGAAGATCAGTTGCAGTTCGTCGAAGGTCATCTCCTTGGGATTCTTGCTATCGGCCAGACGTTTCGCCTGCTCCGCGGGACTGGGCGCGGGCGCTACAGCGAAATCCGCCGGCGGCGCAGGACTGGTTTTAGCCTGGGTCAGCAATTGATCCCATCCATCGGAAGAGCCGTGGAATTTGGTGTACTTGAACTGGCCATACTTGACGATCTGCGGATTGGCGTTGCTCAACGCGGCCGCGCGCGCAATCCACCAGAGGCCGGAGGGATTGATCGGCGTGGCTTCCAGATAGGCAAGGGCGAGCGGATAAATGTCCCGCAGAGCGGCAGGGTCGTTGGGATTTTCCTTGTTGCGCAGGTCGACGGCGGCCTGCAGATACTTCTGGGCGCCGGGGAGGTCCTTGCTCTGCAGCGCGCCGAATCCGGCGGAGCCGTCAAATATGATGGCAACCTGTGTTTTGAACTTTTCGAAGTCGGCGTCAGACAAGCCCTCGGGCTTGCTCATTGAGGCCAGAGCCTGCAATCCAGCCTGCCCATACTTTGCCGCGTCGGCGGCGTTTTGCTGGGGCGCTTGTCCGGCCTCCGCGGCGGATCGGCTGGTAAATGCCATCAGCGCCAGAGCGCGCACATTGTTGGGATCCACCTGCAGGACGCGGCGGGCCGTATCTGTCATTTTGGCGGCATTGCCCAACTTCTCATAGGCGGCCATCAATTGTTCAAGCGCGTCCTCTTTGACTACGGTGTTGGGATAGGTCTGCAGAAAGTTTTCGAAGGCCTGCGCTTGCGCCTGGGGATTGGCCTCGCGAAGGGCGGCTATGTATGAGTTGTACTCGGCCGGATCCTTGATCTCCTTCTTCTGCTGCGGAGTTTGAGCGGGCTGGGTCGCCGCAGCAGTGGGCTGGGCCGCCGGAGCAGCGGATTGTTGCGCCGTAGCCAGGGCGGTTAACGCCAACACCAGCGTGACGAGCGACTTCTTCATGCGAGGCTCCTTGAATGTCTGCCAGTAATCGCTTAATACTGCGGGTGGATGACTCCGGAGCGCAAGGCAATTTACGCTTGCCTCCGTCTTAAAACATCGGCCAGGCCCATGTCCGATCCGGAACGCCGCCTCCGGATGATGCATCTTCATAGGAACAAGCGGCGAGGGCCGGATTATAAGAATGCCGCTGGCCTAAGGCAAGTTAAGTGCCGCAGTGGTAACCTTTCCCGTGGGCTGGTTAGATGCTGGTTAAGCACTGTCCGGATGGTAGCCCCTGCAGAAATCACACCGTTTCCGCCGCACTAGGCCTGTGCAGGACATGAGGCCTGGCTGCAAACCAATG
>DATIYF010000032.1:0-35979 GCA_035517775.1 Terriglobales bacterium | reverse complement strand
TTCCATTGCTCAGCCCACTGATTTGAAATACCGTGTGCACAAGCTCTCCTGGTGTCGTGCTCAGGAATTTAAGTCGCGCCGATATTGCATCGCCCGACAACCACACGAAGCGACCGGTTGATACAACAAATACCTTGCGGTCAAAAAGGGCAGACATGCCCATCTGTCCCTCCGCATTCTTCTTAATGGCAAGCCTGCGTCCAATGTAAACGCCGATTCCGGCAACAAGTGATAAATATGCCAGTTGGAACAACTCATGTAGAGCAAATATAGAAACACGAAAACCGAGCACGGCCTTCACCCCATCCCAAATTGCGCTTGCCACAATACCCAGGAGCACGGCTATCCCCGCTTCTTTTGCGCGCGATGATATACTCATCTCTGCCCATCACCTAGCTTTCCAGAACTGGCCCGTTGACGCGGGCCTTTTCTTATTCCGCTATCAACTCCTTGTACTCCAGATTTCCGGTTCCCACCATCCGGGCTACAGTCTGACCGAACAAGTCCGGCTCCTTGCGTCCATTGAAGCGGTACTCGAATTCCGACAGATAGCGGTGCAGGTGCTTGTGCGAGACCTTATGGAACGAGCCGACAATGGCGCGCTTGAAGAGAGAGAACGCGGATTCGATTGAGTTCGTGTGCGCGATGCCGCGCACGTAGCTGCCCCGCTTGTGCTCGACTGCTTGGTGCTTTTCGATTTGCCCCAGGTTTCGCAAGATCACCGGGTAGATGGGGAATTCATCGGTCATCACCGATTGCACCTCTGGGCCGACATGGGAGGCGATCACGTCTTGCACGCTCTTAGCCTTGGCATCGCGGGTGTGAACCAAGCGCACGTCTCCGCCGCGCTCGCGCAAGCCGATGACCACGGCCTTCTGCTTCTTTCCGTAGTACACACCCTTGCCCTTTTGCTTTCCGCCCACGTAGGTTTCATCCAGTTCAACGATGCCTGAGAGTTTTGGGCGCACATCCATTGGCGTGACCGTAAGCCCGCCGCCCGCCATAGCTTTGCGAATTCGATGACCCATGTACCACGCCGTGCGGTAGCTCACCGCCAGATGCCGCTCCATCTGCTTTGCGCTCATACCCTTCTTGGCATGGACGATCAGGGCGACTGCCGCGAACCATTTGTGCAATGGCAGGTGGGAATCATGGAATAGTGTTCCGGCGGTGGGGGAGAACTGATGTTTGCAGGTTGGTTCCAGGCAGGTGAACAGGCGCGTGCGCTTGTTTTTACTCTTTGATTTCCGCTCTACCCGGCTGATGCGGTCTCCACCGCATTGCAGGCAGCGCACTTTGCCGTCCAGCCAGCGGACTCTTTCCAGGAAATCAAGGCATTGCTCGTCGGTTTGCAGGTTTTTGGTAACATCTAGGAGGTTCATCGTGTTGCCCTTTCAGGTACAGGAACACGATAGCTGGAAAGTGGTTGTGTGTCAAGTGCATACTCTCCAATATAAATTCCCCGACGATGTCCCATTTGCCCGGCGCGAATTGCTATTCTGAAAGTATAGGGAAAATTCAGAAGGAACCCCTGGGATACGCCGACTTCTGTTGCCCGGGATGAACCCTTCAGTGGTTCAGGTCTGAGTTGTGAGTTCTCAGATGCCTGCACCATTTTCAGTGCAAAGGGCGGCTTATAATGGCGGCGTTCGAGTGCGCCCAATCTGAGTAGGCGCAAAAGCAGTGGCGGAACAGACTCCAATTCGCGCGGCGGAAGAGCCCTCGCGGCGCAAGCGCGTGATCTATATCACGGGGACGGCGGTTTTTCTGCTGCTGGCGGTGATCGTTTCGCAGACCTCGTTTGACCTGAATTTTCTTCGCCCCGATACCAACGAAGAAATAGTGTTTTTCGCCACGCTTTCGGCGGTGATTTTTCTGCTGTTCGTGGCGCTGACCTTCGTGCTGGCGCGCAACCTGCTCAAGTTGTTCGCCGAGCGGCGGATGGGCGTGCTGGGCTCGAAGTTCCGCACCCGGCTGGTGGTGGTGAGCCTGCTGCTCTCGTTTCTGCCGGTGATCGTGATGTTCTGGTTCGCCTACGGGCTGATGAACCGCTCGATTGACAAGTGGTTCTCCAGCCCGGTGGAAGAGGTGCGGCAGGATACGGCGGCCATGGCCTCGCTGCTGGCCAATTACGCCGCCGATAATGCGCGCGCCGAGGCGGCCTCATTCGCGGCCTCGCCGGAAGTGCAGTATGCCTTCGAAGGCCACAGTTTTTCGCCGGTCGCGGCCATCTTCCGCGAGCATGAGGCCACACTGCAGGGCGGGTTTGCGCTGGCGATTCTGGATGGAGAAGCGGAGGCCAGCTTTGGGGCTCCGGCCCCCTGGGCGCTGCTGCGCGGGGCTTTGCCGCAGCAGCTGAGCGGAGCGGCTTCGCCCATTCATTTCTCCTGGCAGCAGACAGAATACATTTTCGGCACCGCAGCGGTGGGCGAGCGTGGAATGATCCTGGTGGCCATGCCGCTGCCCAAGAAGTTCGCCGAGACGCAGCGGCAGATCGAGACCAGCCAGAACCGCTATTTCGAACTGGCGCACCAGCGGCGGCTGGTGCGGCGGGTGTACATGGAATGGCTCTTGTTGCTGACCGTGGTAGTTCTGTTCGCGACCACCTGGCTGGCGCTGTTTTTCTCCAAGCTGGTGACCCGGCCGGTGGTGGCGCTGGCCGAGGCCACGCAGCACATTTCCCGCGGGCGGCTGGATTACCGGGTGGAGGTGAACGCGGCGGATGAGATCGGCGATCTGGTGAATTCCTTCAACCGCATGGCGGAGGAGCTCGAAACCAGCCGGCGGCAGATTGAAGCTTCCAGCCGCGAGTTGAAAGCGGCCAACCTGACGCTGGAGCAGCGGCGGCAGCACATCGAGACCATTCTGGAGAGTATTCCGACCGGCGTGCTCTCGCTCGACGCGGGCAGGCAGATCACTCATGCCAACCACGCGCTGCTGCGGCTGTTCCGCCCGAAGGCCAGCAAGGCGGAAGCGGCCAACGCTCTGGTGGGATCTCTGATCGAAGATGTCTTTCCGCGAGAGGTCATGGAGGATCTGGAGCCACTGCTGCGCCGCGCCGACCGCATGGGCACGACCACGACGCAGATGGAGATGGACGTGCCGGGCGCAAACCTGAATGCCGCGGTCACCGTGGCAGCACTGCACCATGAAGGGCAGCGGCTGGGGTATGTGCTGGTGTTTGAAGATTTATCGGACCTGCTGCAGGCGCAAAAGCAGGCGGCCTGGCGGGAGGTGGCGCGGCGGGTGGCGCATGAGATCAAGAATCCGCTGACGCCCATCGGGCTTTCGGCGGAGCGCATCCGCCGCTATCTGCAAAGGGATTCTCCGCTGGATGGAGCAGCGCGGCAAACGCTGGCCGGCTGCGCCGAAACGATTTCCGGAGCGGTGGAGACGGTGCGCACCCTGGTGGATGAGTTTGCCACGCTGGCGCGGTTTCCGGCGGCGCAGCCGCAGCCGGCGAACCTCAACGCGGTGGTTGAGAGCGCGCTGGCAATGTTCAACGGGCGGCTGGATGGAATTCACGTGCGCACGCGGCTGGGGCAGGACCTGCCCAAGGTGATGATTGATACCGAAGGCATCAAGCGCGCGCTGGCCAACCTGGTGGATAACGCCGCCGAGGCCATGCAGGATTCGCTGCTGCGCGAGATCGAGATCACGACTGCGCTGGTTGCCAGCCGGGACGCGGTGGAGCTCACGGTTGCCGATACCGGGCACGGAGTGACGCAGGAAGTGAAAGAACGATTGTTTCTGCCTTATTTTTCTACCAAGAAACGCGGGACCGGGCTTGGGCTTGCGATTGTAAGCCGGGTGATCGAGGACCATCACGGGTCCATTCGGGTGGAAGAGAACAAGCCGGTGGGAGCGCGGTTCGTGGTGGAGTTGCCGCTCGCGCCGGAGGCCGCCGCAGTTACGCCCGCCAGCCAGCATGCATAACATTCTCATTGTGGATGATCAGGCCGCGATCCGGCAGTCGCTGAAAGGCGTGCTGGAGGATGAAGGCTACAAGGTGGCGGGGGCGGAGAGCGGCGAGGCTTGCCTGGAGGCGCTGCGCAAGCGCGCCTTTGACCTGGTGCTGCTCGACATCTGGCTGCCGGGGATGGATGGGCTGGAGGCGCTGCAGAAGATTCGCGAAATGGAAAATTCCCCCGAGGTCATCATGATCTCGGGACACGGAACGATTGAGACGGCGGTGAAGGCCACCAAGCTCGGGGCCTACGATTTTCTCGAGAAGCCGCTTTCGATCGAGAAGACGCTGATCCTGATCAAGAACGCGATTGAGGCCAAGCGGCTGCGGCAGGAAAACGTTGATCTGAAAAGGCAGCTAGCGCCGCGCAGCGCCATTGAGGGCGTGAGCATTCCCATGAAGGCGCTGCGACAGCAGATTCAGCTGATGGCGCCGACCAACGGCCGGGTGCTGATTTATGGCGAATCGGGCACAGGGAAAGAGCTGGTGGCGCGGGCCATTCACGCCGAGAGCCTGCGCAAGGAAGAGATGTTCGTGGAGCTGAATTGCGCGGCGATTCCGGAAGACCTGATCGAGAGCGAACTGTTCGGGCACCGCAAGGGATCGTTTCCAGCGGCGACCGCGGACAAAGAGGGAAAATTCCAGAAGGCGGATGGGGGCACGCTATTTCTGGACGAAGTGGGCGATATGAGCCTGAAGACCCAGGCCAAGGTGCTGCGCACGCTGGATGAGCAGCGCTTCGCTCCGGTGGGCAGCGACGAACTGATTACGGTGGATGCGCGGGTGATCGCTTCGACCAACAAGGACCTGGAAGAAGAAATTTCGAGGGGAAATTTTCGCGAGGATTTGTTCTACCGGTTGAACGTAATTCCGTTTTACGTGCCGCCGCTGCGCGAGCGCAAAGAAGATATTCCGCTTTTGGCGCGGCATTTTCTGAAGGAATTTTCAGCCGCCTATGGGCGGCGGCCGCGGGAGATCAGCGACGAGGCGATCGAGACGCTCATGCGCTATTCCTGGCCGGGGAATGTGCGCGAGCTGCGCAATGTGATCGAGCGGATCGTGATTATGAATCCGACGGTGATTCGCTTTGACCGCAAGCATCTGCCGGCGCTGGTGCACCGCGACGGCGGAAGGCGGGCGGCGAGCGGGGAGTTCTCGACGCTGCATCAGGCGCGGGCGGCATACGAGCGGGACTATATCCTGAAAAAGCTGGATGAGAACCACGGGAACATCAGCCGGGCGGCGGAGGTGCTCGGGTTGGAGAGGAGCCACTTGTACCGGAAGATGAAGACGTTGGGAATCGCGGCGAAGGAGTGAGGGCCTTCTTTCAAATGCAAAATCCCCGCGCTACGCGCTTAAGGGTGGGGCGTCCGCTTCCATTCAAATTCTCTATTGGGCCTGGGGGTTGCGGACGGCTTTTTCGCAGTTGTCGGCGGCGGTAAGGATTTCGCTGAAGCGGGGATCGGCGCGCAGCTTGGCCAGCACCGGATCGGAGAGCAGGGCGGAATAGGAGCAATAGTTGCTTTCCACGGCGGACTTGAGAAAGCGCAGGGCATCGTCGGTCTGGCCGCAATAGGCGAGCAGAGTTCCCTCGTGGTACCAGTCTTCGGGATCGGGCTCGGTGAGAGTCGAGACCTCCTCGTTATGCAGGATCTTTTCGAAATCCGCGGGGCGCGGTTGCTGCAGACAGGCAATCAGCAGATCGCGGTGAAAACGGGGATTGGGCGAAGTCTGGCGGGCCGCGGCGAGCGCAGCTTCCGGGTTGCCTTCACGGAGAAGGAGATGAGGAGTGACCCAGCGGGCCCACTCCGACCCGACATCCAGGCGCAGGAAATCCTGGGCGCGCCGGGTCTTGCCGAGGCTGATGAAGACCCAGGCGCAGGAGCGTAATTTGTAGTCGCCGGGATCGAGAGCGAGAGCGGTGTCGCATTCCTTGGCGGCCTCTTCCATCATGCCGCCGTAACGCAGAACATAGCTGAGGGCGAAGCGGGCGTCGGCGCTTTCCGGCCGGCGCTTAACCAGGTCCTGGGCCTGGATGTAGGCCTTGCTCAACTCGCCGCGCTCCACCTGATTGGTGATGAGGTTGCTGGCGGCGGTGACGCGGTTGGGGTCCAGGGAGAGAGCGCGCTCGTAGGCGGCGGTGGAGCGCTGAAACATCTCTTCACCGCCGTTGGAATAATCGGAGTCGTAGTAATAGCGCAGGCCGAGAGCGTCCCAGGCGGGAGCGTAGGTTGGGTCCATGCCGACGGCGCGCTCCAGCATGGTGATGGCCTCCTTGTTGGGCGCGGGATCATGAGGAATGGCCACGCTGCGCAGGTAGAGATCGTAAGCCGCCTGATTCTTGGGATGGGAGCTGGATTCCAGAAATCCGCTGGCCGCACCCAGGGCGGGCAGAAGGCCTTGCCGAATCTGCTTCGCCATCTGCTCCTGCAGTCCGATAAGGTCCTGGCTGGAGCCGTTGACGTTGGCTTGCCACAACACGCGGTCGCTCTGCACTTCGACGTCTTCGAGCGTGACCAGCAGGTGGTTTCCTTCTTTGATGTAGTGGCCGGTAAGCAGATTGGCGACATGCAGCTCGTGGCCGACTTTCTGCGGATCAAGATCGGCGCTGACGTATTTGCGGGTGATGGCGGAGGGGCGAACGTCGAGAGTACGGGCGTAGGTAAGAACGCTGGAGATTTCGTCGGCCAGGGCGAAGCGGAGATAGTCCACGCTGAAATCGCCGTTCATGTTCTGCAAGGGGAGAACGGCAATGGTGCCCTCGCCGGCGGCATTGGCGGCGGCGGCGCGGCGTTTTACCCACCACGTGCCCACGGCCACGAGCACGGTGAGAACAAGGCCTGCCGCCATAAGCCAGAGGTAGCGGTAAGGTGAAGTTGAGCGCTTGAAGGTATTGGTGGCCAGGCGCAGAGGAGAGATTTCGCGCGCACCGGTGCGGGTCATGCCCGACTCGGTTTCTTTCTTCAGGCGCTGCAGGTCGCTCTTCATGGTGGCGGCACTGTCGTAGCGCTGATCGCGGTCTTTCTCCATGGCCTTGCCGATGATGCCTTCGAGCTCATGCGGCAGGGCGGGATTCAGAGTGACCGGCGAGACCGGCTTCTGATTGAGCACCGCGTCGAGCGTGGTGACGACGTTGTTGCCATGAAAAGGCTTTTGACCGGTGGCCATTTCATAGAGGACCACGCCGAAGGAAAACAGATCGCTGCGCGGGTCGAGCTCTTCGCTGCGCGCCTGCTCGGGAGACATGTACACGGCGGTGCCGGGAATCACGCCCACAGCGGTAAGGGAATCTTCAAGCGGAGTATCGTCGGTCACGCCGGCCTGCTTGTCGCGGGCGAGCTTGGCCAGGCCGAAATCGAGAACCTTTACCTGGCCGGCGGGGGTCAGGTAAATATTGGCCGGCTTGATATCGCGGTGGATGATGCCTTTGGCGTGGGAAGCGACCAGCGCATCCCCGACCTGCACGGCCACATCGAGAAGCTGATCCATCTCGAGCGGCTTGCCGCGAATGCGCTGCTTGAGGCTTTCGCCCTCGAGCTTTTCCATCACGATGAAGGGGTGGCCATTGTTGTCGTCAATTTCATGAATGGTGCAGATGTTGGGATGATTGAGAACGGAGGCGGCGCGGGCTTCACGCTCGAAACGTTCGACGGCCTTCTTGTCGCCGACCAGATTTTCAGGGATAAATTTCAGGGCAACGTGACGCCCGAGGCGAAGATCCTCCGCCTCGTACACCACACCCATACCGCCGCTTCCGAGCTTACCCAGAACGCGGTAGTGAGAGATCGTCTGGCCGATCATAAACAGGCGAACTTACCGACGGCGGTAATGTTAGGACGGGAGTGCGAGATGGTCAACTGGGCGGGGGGCGCGCCGAACTGGGCGCAGCCCTTCGAGCAAAACGTGAAACGACAAATCTCTGCATTCACAGCGTGATTTGCATTAGCATGGAAGAGCATGACGCGATATGAAATTTGAAAGACTGGAGGCCTTCTTCCGCCGTCCGCCGGTGGTGGTTGTCTGCCTGTTGATTCTGGCGATAGCGGCCTTTGCCGGGGTCACCCGCCTGGCGAACCGCTTTCATGAGCAACAGAAAGCCCTGGCGCGGCATTTGTTCGCGGCCGGGCAGGCGGCGTTGCAATCGGGGGAAATGGAGCAGGCGGTCGAGGATTTTCGGGCGGCACTTTCCTACAGCCGGGACGATCCGGAATACCAACTGAGCCTGGCGCGCGCCCTGCGCGACACCGGGCGCACCGACGAAGCCGAGACCTATCTCTTAAGCCTGTGGGAGCACGCCCCGCAGGAGGCCGACATCAGCCTGGCGCTGGGCCGGCTGTACGCGCGCGAAAAGTCGGTGGAAAGCGCCATCCGCTTTTATCACAACGCCATCTACGGAGTGTGGGAGTCGGATCCCGATCTGCATCGCCGGGACGCGCAACTGGAGCTGGTGGATTTTCTGCTGAAGCAGGGAGCCACGCAGCAAGCGCAGGCGGAGCTGATCACCCTGGCGACGGAATTGCCGCGCGATGCATCGTTACTGGTTCGGGTGGGGCAAATGTTCGCGCGCACCCAGGACTATGACCATGCGCTGGGCGAGTTTCAGCGGGTGCTGCGCTTTGACCGCGATAACGCCGAGGCGCTGGCAGGCGCCGGCGACGCCGAGTTCCATTTGGGACGGTACCGCGCGGCGCAGGGCCACCTGCAGGCGGCGGTGCGGCAGAACCCCAATGACAGCCAAAGCAAAACGACGCTGGAAATTTGCACCCTGGTTTTGCAATCTGACCCGTTTGCCCGGCGGATCTCAAACGCGGAGCGGAACCGGCGGATTCGAGCGGCCTTCGACCGGGCTGGCGAGCGGCTAGCCAGCTGCGGGGCCGAGCCCGCGGGCAATCAGCCCGGCCAGGGACTGCCTGCCAGCCTGGGTGTACTGAAGGCGCAATGGGAGGAGATGAAGCCAAAGCTGCGGCGGCTGAACTCTCCCGAGGAAGCCGACTTGCCAGACACGGCGATGGACCTGGTGGCACAGATCGAACAAGAGGCGGGAAGCGAAAAACAGTGTTCTTCGGCCACGCCGCTTGACCGCGCCCTGTTGCTGGTGGCGCAGGACCACTCCGGAGGCGGGCGATGAGCAGCAGTAGCACAGGCCCGGCGGTCGAGGCCCCCGCCAGCGAGGCGGTGCGCGAAGCGGAAGAGCGAGCCCGAAGCAATGGGCGCTGGGCTTCGTGGTTTTCTCTGGCCACCACCTTCCGCGAAGAGCGCTTCTTTCTGATGCTGGCGGTTTTTATCGGATTTTTTTCCGGACTGGCGGTGGTGTGCTTCCGCCTGGCGATTGACTGGAGCCGCATCGCGCTGCTGGGGCCTGCGCCGCAGCCCCATAACTGGCGGCTGCTGGTGGCGCCGGTGGGCGCGGGACTGCTGGTTTCGATCCTGGTGATTCACGTTTTCCCCAAGGCACGGGGCAGCGGAGTCAACCAGACCAAAGCGGCGCTTTACATCTATAACGGCTACATTCCCTTCCGCACCGCAGTGGGGAAGTTCGTGACCGCGGCCTTGGCCATCGGCTCGGGACAATCGCTGGGGCCGGAGGATCCTTCGCTGCAGATCGGGGCCAGCCTGGCCTCGGCGCTCGGCCGGCGCCTGGACCTTTCCCGGGAAAAACTTCGCCTGTTGGCGCCCATGGGAGCGGCCGCCGGCCTGGCGGCGGCGTTCAACGCTCCGATTTCGGCGGTGCTGTTCGTGATCGAGGAAGTAATCGGCCGCTGGAGCGCCGGGGTGCTGGGCTCGGTGGTGCTTTCGGCCATCTCCAGCGTAGTGGTGATGCGCTGGTTTCTTGGCTCGGCGGCTTTGTTCCGCATCCCTTCGGTGGGATTTGTGCGGCCGGCGGAGTTGATTGCCTACGTAGTTCTGGGCCTGACCGGCGGCGTTGCGGCTGTGATTTTCGCGCGGGCGATCGGATATTTTCGTCCCCGGCTGCAGAAGTGGCCGCGCTGGGCGCTGTATCTGCAGCCGGCGCTGGCGGGCTTGATCATCGGCCTGATTGGCTACTTCGGAGCCCCGCAGGTCATGGGCGCCGGCTACGAATATATGGACCAGGCCCTGCACGATCAGTTCACCTGGCAGATGCTGGGCATTCTGGCCGGACTGAAGATTATCTCTACCACGCTGTCGTTTGTGAGCGGGACGCCGGGCGGTATGTTCGCGCCGGCGCTGTTTGTCGGGGCCATGCTGGGAGGGGCGGTGGGAGGAGTGGAGCACATCTTTTATCCCCACCTCTCGGGCTCGACGGCCACTTATGCCCTGGTGGGCATGGGAGTGCTGTTCGCGGCATTTCTGCGCGCGCCCATGACCTCGGTCTTTATGGTGCTGGAGGTGAGCGGCAATTACTCCATCATTGTGCCGGTGATTGTGGCGAACACGTTTGCCTACCTGGTTTCGCGAAGCCTGCAGCCGACACCGATTTTCGACGTGCTTACGCGGCAGGACGGCCTGGATTTGCCTTCGCTCGAGGAGCAGCGGGACCAGACTGTCTTACGCGTCGAAGATGCCATGCGCCCCAGCGGCCCGCTGCTCGACTTCGAGAACTCGGTAGAACAGGCGGTGCGCCGGGTGGAAGATTCGCCCGCCGACACCTTTATTGTGCGCATGAGCCCGAGCGGCTGGGGCAGCATTACAAAAGACGCGCTTAAGAAGCTGGTGGGAGAAGGCAAGGGCGAGCTCACCCTGGGCTCGACTTTGCCGGTACGGTCTCTGCCCTATCTTCATCCCGACCAGGCGCTGGAGATTGCCCTGCGCTATGTGAACCAGACGCCCCTGGTTCCTGTCGTCCACCGCGCCGACCTGCACAAGCTGGTGGGAGTGATTTCGCGCGACGACGTGCTGAAGAAGTACCAGATCGTCGGGGACGGCGAAGAGTAGAGGCATTCAGCATTCAGCATTCAGCATTCAGCACTCAGCACTCAGCATTCAGCATTCAGAGCCTCCGCGGAAAAGGCGGTTCAACCGCGCCCGCGTTCACATCCTAAGAAGCGCCTTACAATGAATTCATGCGTGCCATGGTGCTCGAGACGCCGGGCCCGGCAGAGTCGGCGCCGCTTCGTCTGGAGGAGGTGACCCTTCCGACTCCGCGGGCCGGCCAGATTCGGTTGCGCGTGCGCTGCTGCGCCGTGTGCCACACCGATCTGCACATTGTGGAAGGCGAGCTGCCGCTGCCGCGCTTGCCGCTGGTGATCGGGCACCAGATTGTGGGCGTGGTGGAGGCGGCAGGCGCGGGCGTAGAGCAGTTCAAAGAAGGCGATCGCGCGGGGGTTCCGTGGCTGCACTGGACCTGCGGGCAATGCGATTACTGCCGGCAGGGCCGGGAAAATCTCTGCCAGAATGCGCAGTTCACCGGCTACCACGTGGATGGCGGCTACTGCGAATACGCCATTGTGGCGGCAGACTTCGCTTACGCTATCCCTGAAGTTTTTTCCGACGAGCATGCGGCGCCGCTGCTCTGCGCGGGCGTGATTGGATACCGCGCTTACCGGCTGAGCGGCATTCAGAGAGGGCAACGCCTGGGACTTTACGGCTTTGGCGCCTCGGCGCACCTGGTTTTGCAACTGGCCCGCTATGAAGGATGCGAAGTGTATGTCTTCACCCGCTCGCCATCGCACCGGGAGCTGGCGGCCACGCTGGGAGCGGCCTGGTGTGGGGCGGCGGAAGATACGCCGCCGCAGCTACTCGATTCGTCCATTATTTTTGCGCCGGCTGGGGCTCTGGTTCCGCAGGCTTTGCGGGTGTTGCGCAGGGGCGGCACCTTGGCGCTCGCGGGCATCACGATGTCGGCCATTCCGCAATTCGAGTATTCCCTGCTCTATTACGAGCGGACGGTGCGCAGCGTAGCCAACAGCACGCGGCGTGATTGCCGGGAATTTCTGGCGCTGGCGGCCGAAATAGCAGCCGCAAGGGGCGCCTTTCAGACGGAGATCCAGGTGTTCGACCTGAAGGAAGCCAATCAGGCGGTGCAAGCGCTGAAGCGAAGCCAGCTTCGTGCTGCCGCGGTGCTGCAGATCGGGTAGGGCAACCGGCTCAGCGGTCAGGCGGCCTCGTGCAGTTCCTGGCGCGCTCTTTCCACGTCCTCGGCCCCGGATTCCCGAAAGATGGAATGAACGCCCGAAGCCTGCGCGTCCTGCTGCACGTGCACCACCACCAGCGAACGCCCGCGCTTCAACAGGCCGTGGTAAAAAGCGGTGTGTTCTTTGGTAAGAGCAGTCTTCTGCCGCGGCTTATCTTCTTCCCGTGCGAAAGAGAGAAATCCTCCATAAGTATGCAAACAATTGCCCTGGCTTGCGCCCATGGGTTGAAAGAAAAAGACTTGCGGCCTGCGATTTTGGCAGCGAGGTTGCGATATTACGGGCAGAGCCGCAGAGCTACCCAGGAGCGGCTCGAAAGGTTCCCGTCTGACAGGTCTGTGAGCGAGGAGCGCAAGGCTTCCTCGAAAACTCGGAGGTAGGATGATGAAAACTGCACTCTTGGTCTTGTGCTGCCTGTGCGCCAGCGCAGCTTTTGGACAATCGGTCGCGGGCGGAGCGCGCAGCAACGAGCCTCAGGTGATTGAATTACCCAGCCACCCACAACACGCGACGCCGCGCGATATGGGATACCAGGAGAGTTTGCTGGGCGAATCCGGGCCGACCATTGGCCACGGCGTCAGGCCGCTGTGGGAAGTGGCGCCGCCGGTGAACGAAGTGCCCTTGGGCGATGTGGCCCGCGCCTTCCGCAAGGAACACGAAAAGGCGAAGAAAGCGGTAATCGTCTTCGACAAGTAAGACGCCAGGCCAGACTTAGGCGAGATTCAGCGAAGCCCACCCTTCGATTGATCGAAGGGTGGGTTTTTTGCGGCGGGGGTACCCTGATACGATCTTATGCTGCGGCTTCTGCCGCGGCCGTGCTGCGCACCAGTTTTGACTGGGAGCGCTGTTCACTGCGGTGGCCTCTGCGGTCTTCCCTGGCAAAACTCTTCTGCTTTGCCTCCGAGCCAAAAACCTGGCTCCATTTTCCGTTCTTGAAGATAATCTGGTACCCATCCGACAGGATCTGAAAGGGATGGTTGACCTGGTTCATCTGGTCGAACTGCACCGAACCGGGCTGATGAAAGGTTTCGAAGTAGGCCGGATAGACGAAATCGCTCATGGGGATCCCCTGCACCGGGAAACTCAGCGCTTCGACCGGGTCGGCGCTCTCGTAACCGTAGATGGTCTGGCGGTCAGGGCCGGTAGTCATCAGGTTGATGGCGGGATCGACCAGCATCTCCACCAGTTCGTGCGAGGCCGAGACGCTGACCTTGTCACCATTCTGCAGAGTGGTTTTTACAAAGACCTTGGCCTGCGGCAGTCCGTCAGGCGTAAGGTCGTGGTAGGCGAGCGCTCCGGGAGCATCGGCATCGTCGAGAAATACGATGGCCCAGGCGCCGCTTTGGAATCCGGTTGTTTTGACAAGCTTGGCCGGCGTTCCCCATATGGGAGCGACGTACTTATCCACATACTCTTGCATGGCTGCAATCAGGGCCTCGAGATCTACCCCGAGTGGAGTGGTGGCTTGGTTGAAGCACGCGATGGTGGGAGTGGCGCCTTGATTGAAGGCCCCAAAAACTGGTCTGCTGGACATATTGCACCTCTCTGGAACTGATTTGGGAGGAACTACCTAGGGTACGGCCGGAGGGAACTAAGGCTTGATTTTGCTCCCGGCGGGCGGGGCTGTCAACCCGCGGCCAAGTCGACGCCTTTCTTGACAGGTCGGGGTAAAAATGAGAGCTATATTGAGTGTACTCAACGTGAAGCGGCAATTTTTGCCGGGCAGCCGATTCTCCGGAAATGGGTTGCAGGTCAGCGCAAAGCGTTTAAGTCAGCCTGCCGCCGAGGTTCTCCATGCAAAACGAACCGATCATGGACCTGGCTCATCTTGGCCATTTGGAATTGCTCACTCCTAAGCCGGAGGAGAGCCTGAAATTTTTCGTCAACGTGATGGGGCTGACGGAGAGCGGCCGCGAAGGCGACTCGGTTTACTTGCGCGCCTACGACGATTACGAGCGGCACTCGCTGAAGCTGACCGCCTCAAAGCTGCCGGGATTGGGCCACGTGGCCTACCGCGCGCGCAGTCCGCAGGCACTGGAGAGGCGCGTGGCCGCGCTCAAAGGCTCGGGCTTCGAGATCGGCTGGAGGGATGGCGACCTGGCGCACGGCCCTGCGTTTCTTTGCCAGGACCCGGATGGCCACAAGATCGAACTTTATTACGAAACGCAGTGGTATGAGGCGCCTGCGGAACTGCGGCCGGCGTTGAAGAACCAGGCGCAGCGCTTTCCCTGCCGGGGAATGAATGTGCGGCGGATTGATCACTGGAACGGGCTGGCCGCCGACATCGAGAGCAACCGCAAGTTCTTCGAACAGTATCTCGGATTCCGGCTGACCGAATGCATCGTGATGGACGACGGCTCGGAGGCGGGTATCTGGATGACCTGCACCAACAAAAGCTATGACTTCGCCTATACGCGCGACCATACCGGGTCGCGGGGGCGCTTTCACCACATCACCTATGCCTGCAACAGCCGGGAAGAAGTACTGTTGGCGGCTGACATCTGCCTGGAGAATGGAGTTCCCATCGAGACCGGACCGCACAAGCACGCCATCCAGCAGACTTTTTTTCTCTACATGTTCGAGCCGGGAGGCAACCGGGTGGAGGTGGCCAGCGCCGGGGCGCGGCTGATTCTGGCTCCGGACTGGAAACCGATCCGGTGGAGCGAGGCCGAGCGAAAGAAGGGGCAGGCGTGGGGTCTGAAGACGATCGAGTCGTTTCACACCTACGGGACGCCGCCGGTGGAGGTTAAAGGCTGATCGGCAGCTTAAGTCAGGCCAACAGCGGGCATGCTATGCTGCCCCAAGAGCGTCGCCGTGCGGATTCTCACCCGCTACATTCTGCGTGAAGTGATCTCGCCCGCCTTCATCGGCGTGGCGGTGTTCACCTTTGTGCTGTTCACCAAGGATTTGGCGCGGCTGCTGGAATTAGTGGTGCGCAATAGCGCGCCCCTGCCGAGCGTTGCCGAAATCTTCCTCTATAGCTTGCCCACCACCCTGACCTACACCCTTCCGATGGGGGTGCTGGTTGGGATTTTGATCGGCCTTAGCCGCCTCGCGGCCGATAGCGAGATCACCGCCATGCGCGCCAGCGGACTGGGCGTCTGGACTTTTCTGCGGGTCATCTCCATTTTCGTGGCGATTGGCTGGGGGCTGGCGCTGTTCAACAGCGTTTATCTTGCTCCCCTTTCGCAGTCAGCCCTGGAAAAACTGCAGGACCAACTGAAAAGTTCCCAGGTTTCATTCGAGGTGCAGCCAAGGGTATTTTACGAAGGCTTTCCCCGCCTGGTGCTTTATGTGCAGGACGTGCGCAGCGCCCGGGGCGCGGCCATTTGGAGGGGTGTATTCATTGCCGATATGACCACGCCCTCTTCGCCGCGCATCACGCTGGCGCAGCAGGGCATTCTGGTCAGCGAAGGGCCGAATGCGCTCCACCTGCATCTGGTGAACGGTTCGACCCATGAGGCCGACCCCTCCAACCCGGCGCGCTACCAGATTTCGACCTTCGAGCAAACCGATTTGCCCATCGCCGTGCCCCAGTCGGCGGCGAAGTCCGATGAGGAACCCGCTCCCATCGCCGAGCTCGGAACCTGGGAGCTGCCGCGGCAGGCGCGGCTGGTGGATAAAGTCTCCGCACGCTGGTACTACCTCGAATTCCACCATCGCTTCGCGCTTCCTGCCGCCTGCATCGTGCTGGCGCTGGTGGGCATTCCGCTGGGGCTTTCTTCGAAAAAGGGCGGTAAGTCGGCGGGCTTCGTGCTGACGATTCTGCTGGTGTTTCTCTACTACTCAGTGTCGTTGCTGGGGATTACTCTCGCCCGCCAGGGCCGAATCACGCCCAGCCTGGGAGCATGGTTCTCTGACCTTGTATTTTTCATTGCCGGGGCGCTGCTGCTCTGGCGGGCAGAGCATAAGCCCTTCGAAGTCGGCTCGCTGCGTGCCAATTGGAAGGCGCTCAGCCCTGGGGCGATGGCGGGGCAAGGAATTCTATTTCGCGGCGGACATAATGGAGATGCCTTTGAGCGCGTGGCCAGCCGGCGGCGGGTCTTCCGCGCCCGCTTCCCCATGATTCTCGACGATTATGTTCTGCACGACTTCGTGGTATATCTGGCGCTGATTCTGGGTTCCTTTCTCACCCTGCTGCTGGTGTTCACGGTCTTTGAACTGCTCGGGGATATCCTGCGCAACCATGTCTCGCCGCTGGTGGTGGGCGAGTATCTGCTCAACGTGACGCCCTATTTCTTATACAACGCGACGCCGCTGAGCGTGCTGCTGGCGGTGCTGGTGACGCTGGGGCTGATGCAGCGCTCGAACGAAGTAACCGCGATTAAAGCCACGGGCATCAGCGTGTACCGCATCGTGGTGCCCATTCTGGTGGTGGCGGCGATACTCGCGGGCGGGCTGTTTCTGTTCGAGCAGTTCTATCTGCCCCACGCCAATAAAAGGCAGGACGCGCTGCGCAATGAAATCAAGGGCAAGCCGGCGCAGACCTACCTGAATCCCGACCGCAAGTGGATCTTCGGCCAGCATTCCGACATTTACTACTATCAGCTGTTCGATTCCGACCGCAACGAGTTCGGAAATCTCTCTGTCTTTCAGTTCAATCCGCACACCTTTCAGCTGGTCCGCCGGGTCTTTGCCGAACGCGCCAATTGGGATGAGCGCCTGCACCGCTGGGTCTGCGCCCAGGGTTGGGAGCGCGACCTGCAAGGCCCGGCGATCGAGGAATACCGCAGCTTCGAGGTAGCGACGTTCCCTACCCTGAGCGAGCCGCCCACCTATTTCAAGAAAGAAGTGAAACAGTCGCAGGAGATGAACTACGAAGAGCTGCGCCGCTACATTCATGACCTGGGGCAAAGCGGCTTCGACGTGGTGCGGCTCAGGGTGCAACTGCAGAAGAAGCTGGCTTATCCGCTGATCACGCTGGTCATGGCGGTGCTGGCGGTTCCCTTTGCTCTCTCCTCGGGAAGGCGAGGCGCGGTCGCGGGCGTGGCAGTGGCCGTAGGAGTGGCGCTGGCCTATACCGTGGTCGCCAGCCTTTTTGAGGCCATGGGCAATGTAAACCAATTGCCGCCGGTTCTGGCAGCCTGGTCTCCGGATTTAATCTTCGGCCTGCTGAGCGGTTATCTGATTTTGAAGGTGCCCAGCTGAGTCATTCCGCTAATGACCCGCCACGGCCGTGGGCTGGCCTCCGGTGGCCACGGTTGAGGTTCCAACTATGCTCAGCACCCCCACCGTGTTGTCGAAGCTGAAAGCAGAAATGGTGGAAGCTCCATTGTTCACGGCGTAAATGTAGTCGAGCGTCCCGCCGGTGGTGGCAGCATTGGCACTGGGGTTGGCGCTGGTGAGAAGGGTAAGCCCGGCGGGGTTAAGGCCGGTGGAAATCGTGGCCGAGGTGTTGGCGCTGAGCACTCCAGTGCCCGCCGCGATCTTGAACTCGGCAATCTGATTGGATTGCCAGTTCATTACATACAAAAATTTGCTGACCGGTTTGTCGGCGGTCGCGGCCATGGCCCGCGGGCCAAGCCCGGTCGAGAAGGGCGAGCCCGCCACCTCGGTCAGGTGGCCATCCGCGACCGGACAATCGGGCGTGGGGTTGTCGCAGATCACAAAGGCGCTGACCGAATTCGAACCGGCGTTGGCGACGTAAAGAAAATTCCCGTCCGGGGTAACTAGAACTCCGGAAGGATTTGTCCCCGCGTTGTAGGAAGCGGCGGGCAGAGGCGTGAGCGCGCCCGAGCCATCCACGGCAAAGCCGCGAACCGTGTTGGTGAACTGGCTGGCGGCGTAGAGATATTTTCCATCCGGCGTCAGGGCTAAAGCGACCGGACCGGTACCGGTGCTGTCGCTGAGCAGCGCGGTGGGAAACGGAGAACCCGCAACCTCACTGAGCGTCGTGCCCTGCACGGAGAATACTGAGATCGTTCCTGACGCGGGGTCGGTGAAGATGCCCTGATTGGCGACAAATAGGAACTTTCCGCCGGAGTCCATCGCCAGGCCGGCAGGCAACTGGCCAGCCGCAGAAGTTCCACTGGTGGTGGTGGCGGAGCCATCGGAGTTCACCGTAAAGGCAGAGATTGCGCCCGCAGGCGGAGGTGCCGAACTACTGGGCGGTACGCTATTGGCGACAAAGATCGCATTCCCCAGCGGACTCAGGACCATGGCCGTGGGCATAGATCCCGAGGGGCCGGCGGCGATGCTGTTGCCGGATTTTGCCGGAATTCCCGTGCTCGCGTTCAACTCGAATTCTGAAAGAGAATTATCGCCCTGCGTGGTGATGTAAATGAAGCCGGGAGTGGAAGAAGACGGCGATGAACTGCTGGAACTGCAGCTCGTCAGCGCCATGACCAGGCCCAGGCCGGCCAGCGCCAGGCCCAGGGCAAGCATTCGGGACTTCATTCCCTGTTGTTCTCCTGTGTTCTGCGGGCAAGCCGCAAACAGATAGCTTGCTCGGGTGAAAAATACCCTCATTTGTGTATCAGGAATGCACGGGAAGAGCAAACCGCTCAGACTTGATTGGAACCGGTGAAGAGTCAGAGAGTTGCCCGCGGCGGGTAACCGAAGCGGCTCAGGCGCGGTCCCCCGCGACCGGGGCAGGTTGTTCCTCGGGAATTTCTTCTCCTTCCGCAGATAGCGCCGGCAGAAAAATCTCGACCACCAGGCCGCCTTCGGCCCGATTGGAAGCCTTCGCCCTGCCACCGTGCAGGCGCACCGCCCGCTCGGTGATAGCCAGGCCCAAGCCCACGCCACCGGTGGTGCGGCCGCGGTCGTCATCTATGCGATAGAAGGGGCGGAAGAGCTTATCCAGAGATTCCTCGGGAACGCCTGGGCCGGAATCCATCACTCGCAAGGCGATTTCCGATCCCGGAGGATCTCCCTGCGGCTCCAGGCGAACCTCCACCACGCTGCCCTCGCGGGTGTAGCGAATGGCATTGCGCACCACATTTTCGACCGCACTGCGCAGCAGCGTGGGATTGCCCATCACCCGGGCCTCGCCCTTAGAGCAGAAATCCACGCGGCAGTCGCGCGCCTGCGCCTCGAAGTTGGCATCGGTCACGACCTCTTCCACCAGCGCTGCCAGGTCGAGTGGGGTCCTCTGAATGATTTCGTCGCCCTCCAGGCGGGCCACGGTGAGCAGGCGGCCGATCAGTTCATTCAGCCGGTCCGCTTCCAGTTCGATGCGATCCAGCGTGGCCTGGGCATCGGTGCCGGCACGGCGGCGCGCCAGGGCGAGGGCGACGCTCAAGCGCGCCAGCGGCGACCGCAATTCGTGCGAGATGTCATTCAGCAGCCGGGATTGCGCCTTGACCAGCTTTTCCAGGCGCTCGGCCATGGTGTCGAAATCGCGCACCAGTTCGGCGATTTCATCGTGGCGCCGTGTCAGCCGGCCTTCGTTGCCGGCGCGGGCGCCTAAATCTCCAGCCGCCAGCTGGCGCGTGGCCTCGCGCAAACGCACCACCGGGGCGGTGAGATAGCGGGCCAGCAAATAGCAGATCAGCCCCGAGGAAACCAAACCGATCAGCAGGCCTAATCCGGGCACGCCGTGCGGGCCGAACATCGCGGTGCGGCCGGGCGGCAATTCGGTGACCAGCGTGTAGCGCCTGCCGTCGGCGGCCTGCACCGATTGGCGCAGAAACTGTATTGGCCGCATTCGTCCCCAAAAGCTGTCAGCGGTGCGCTTGCGCCCCTGCAGCACGTCCTCAACCCAATCGGGCGCTTTGCGGCCGGTCAACTCCTGCCCATTCTGTGTAAACAGGTAGAGGTGCACATTGCGCGCGTCGTGCACGCTTCTGAGGTAAGAGCGCAATGCCTCCGTGCCGCCCTTTTCGTAGGCGGCGACCGCGTCATTCAGAATGTGGCTGTCGAGCGTCTGCCACGTGGCCAGCTCGCCGGGTGGGCGAAGGGCCAGCGTCACCAGAATCGCCAGCACCAGAAACAAAGCCTGCGCCACCCAGTAAGAAAGAAAAATCTTGAGGAAGAGGCTTCTCACTTGGCTCCGCTCCTGGCCTTCTCCCGGGGCATGGCAAAAATATACCCGACGCCGCGCACCGTTTTGATGTAGTCAGAGCCGTTGTCGCTGTCGCCCAGCTTCTTGCGCACTTTGCTCACATGCATGTCGATGCTGCGGTCGAAAGGAGAGAATTTGCGGCTGAGCACGGCATCCACCAGATGCTCTCGCGTGACCACGCGGCCCGCTTCGCTGAGCAATACTTGCAGCAGATTAAATTCCACCGAAGTCAATTCGACGGGCTTGCCCTTTTGCCAGACGGAGCGGGTGGCCGGGTCCAGTTCGATATCTCCCACGCGCAGCAGTTCGGGCACAGGGCTTTCCGCGGGACGGCTGCCACCCTTGGTGCGCCGCAGGACCGCGCGAATGCGGGCCACCAGCTCGCGCGGATTGAAGGGCTTGGGCAGATAATCGTCGGCGCCGATTTCCAGGCCCACGATTCGGTCCACATCTTCGCCGCGGGCGGTGAGCAGCAGCACCGGAAGGCGCGAAGTCGCCCGCAGTCGGCGCAGCACCTCCAGACCATTCATGCCCGGCAGCATGATATCCAGCACCGCCAGCAAATACTGGCCCTTGAGCGCGCGCTCCAAACCCTGCTCACCGTTGTAGACGCACTCCACCTCGAAGCCTTCGGGGCTGAGAAATTCGCCCACCAGGCCGCAGAGCTCGACGTCATCGTCAATCACCAGGATGCGATCCACGAACTCATTCTACTTCCGCAGGGAAGTGTTTCTACGTTACCGGGGGCGAGGAGGAGTAAAGAATTGTCAAGCCCGCCAGATTCCCACTTTACAAAACTTTACCCGGGTTGACCGTGTTTTTACCACTTTTCTGGCGCGCTGGTGTTTTCATAAGTGCAACGCAAAAGCAGGAAATCAGAAGGGCGGACAGTCCCAGGAGGAAAGGTATGAAATCGAAACTTGTTCAAGGGATGGCGGCGGCAGCGATGGTTACTATGCTGTCGGGAGCCATGGCTTTCGGCCAAACGCTGCGGCCGGCCCGCTTCGGGCGCGGCATGTACGGCGGCGGCGGCCTGTGGGGCTTCGCCCACCGGCTGAACCTTACCGACGCGCAGCGCTCGCAAATGAAGCAGATCATGCAGCAGGAGCGGCCCACGATCAAACCGCTGATGCAGCAGCTCTCCCAGAGCCACCAGCAGCTTACCCAGTTGGAGCTGAGCGGGACGTTTGATGAGAACGCGGTGCGCAACCTGGCCTCGCAGCAGGCGCAGACCATGACCGAGCTGACCGTGGAGCGGGCCCGCCTCGCCAGCCAGATGTTCAACCTGCTCACCCCCGATCAGAAGACCCAGCTCAACCAGATGATCGCTGAGCGGCAACAGCGGCGCCAGCAGTTCCACCAGCGTATGCAGCAGCAGCAGCAGCAGCAGCAGAACGCCACTCCGCCCAGCCAGTAAGTACATCGGGCAAGCGGCCGCCGCGGAGAAATCCGCGGCGCTGCGGCGGCCTGAGCGTGGAAACAGGGAGAATTATGAATCGCGAACTGGTAACCGAAAATTTTGTAAGCGCCGTGGCCGCCGAAATGGCCAATGGCGTAGAGAGCGCAGTTGAATGCTGGTTGGCACAAGTGGACCACGCCCTGGAAGATGGCCGGCTGACCACTCTGGGGCGCGTGAATGCAGTCAAGGAAATCGTGGACCGTTACAAGCGGCTTACCGGCAAGAAGCGGCTGGAACTCCGCGACCTGGCTGCGATGGCGAGGCCGGCATGAACCCCGAACTGCTCTACGGCTTTCTGGTCCATGCTGCCTGGCTGTTTCTGGGCGGCTGGCTGATCCTGCTGGGCGCGGCCTGCGCCATCGAGTTTCGCGGGGAGTGGTCCAGTTCGCCTTCAGAATCCTAAGGCGGCTCGGCCTGCTCAAAAGTGAAGCCGGCGCTGGTAGAATCGCATCTAGCCATAGATGCTCAAGAATCTCCGCCCATTATTTCCTTACCTGAAAAAATACAGCCGGGGCTACGCCATCGGCTCGGTATGCATTCTTCTCAATAATGGCATCTGGATTCTTCTGCCTCTCGTGCTGCAGTATGCCGTGGACGACCTCAATCATGGCGTCACCCGGCAAAAGCTGGCGATCTATGCTCTGCTGGTGCTGGCCATCGCCGCCTCCAAGGGAATTTTTCAGTTCCTGACCCGCTGGATCCTGATCGGCATTTCCCGCGATATCGAGTTCGACCTGCGCAACGACATCTTTCGCCGCCTGGAAACACTTTCTTATTCCTACTATCAGCGCACCCGCACCGGCGACATCATGGCCCGGGCCACCAACGATCTGAACGCGGTGCGCATGCTGCTGGGCCCGGCCATCATGTATTCGGCGAACACCATCGTATTCACCCTGGGCGCGCTGGCCTTCATGCTCAAGATCAGCCCGCTGCTGACCTTCTATGCCCTGCTCACTCTGCCCGTCGTCAGCATCGTGACGCAGCGCTTCGGCACCAGGATTCATGAGCGCTTTGAGCGCATTCAGGCCATGTTTTCTGAACTCTCGGTGCGGGTGCAGGAGAACTTTTCGGGCTCGCGGGTAATTCGCGCTTACGTGCAGGAGGAGCCCGAAATCAAAGCCTTCGAGGCCGCCAACCGCGAGTACATTGGCCGCAGCCTCAAGCTGGTGCGGCTCATGGGAATGCTCTGGCCGACGCTTGAAACTCTGCTCGGCTTTACTCTGGTGCTGGTGTTGTGGGTAGGCGGCCGCCAGGTGATTCTCGGGCGCATCTCGGTGGGCCAGTTCGTCGGCTTCAATACTTACGTCATGCTGCTGACCTTCCCCGTAATCGCCCTGGGATGGGTGATCAACCTGTTTCAGCGGGGCGCGGCTTCCATGGTCAGGCTCAATGAAATTCTCATCGAGAAGCCCGAGATTGTGGATAGCCCCGAGGCCGAAACTCTGACTGCCCGCCCCAGCCTGCCCCCGCTCGCGGGTGAAATCGAATTTCGCGGGTTGAATTTTGCCTACCACGGCTCCCAGGTCTTGCACGATATTAACCTGCGTATTCCCGCGGGAAGCAGTCTGGCGATTGTCGGCCCCACCGGCTCTGGCAAGACCACGCTGGTGAGCCTGATTCCCCGCATTTACGATGCTCCGGCAGGCACCGTGCTGATTGATGGCCGCCCCGTCCCTGACTATCCTCTCGCATTTCTCCGCCGCAACATCGGCTTCGTGCCCCAGGAGACCTTTCTTTTCAGCGAAACGGTGCGAGAGAACATTGCCTTCGGTCAGGCCGAGGCAACTGATGAGCAAATACGCGCGGCGGCGCAGGGAGCCAGCATCGCTACCGAAATTGAAGAGTTTCCGGAAAAGTACAAGACAATGGTAGGCGAACGCGGGATTACTCTTTCCGGCGGTCAGAAGCAGCGTACCGCCATTGCCCGCGCGCTGATTCGTGATCCCCGCATTCTCATCCTGGACGATGCTCTGGCCAGCGTGGATACGCAGACCGAAGACAAGATCCTGAACCACCTGCGCGAGATCATGGCCGGGCGGACCACAATCTTTATTTCGCACCGCGTCTCCACCGTGCGCAATGCCGACCGCATTGCCGTATTGCATGGCGGGCGCATCGTAGAACTTGGCACTCATGATGAACTGCTGGCACGCAACGGCTATTACACCGACCTGTACAACAAACAACTGTTGGAAGAAGAGCTGGCGGAAGTTTGAACTCGGTTACCGATCGGCAATTTGGCAGCCTGCGATTACGAATGAGCATCCGGATGCTGAGGAGTTCTCTTGAAGCGCGTGCCCACCGCCGAACTCCTGGATACCGACTCCGGAACGCCGCAGGAGATCGCCCAATCCCTGGCTGATCTGCGCCAGATCAACCGCCGCTTCGGCGGCGTCAGCACCACGCAGGCGATGATCGAGCATGTGGCCGGCGTCGTGCAGGCGAGATCTCTTTCCCTGCTCGAAGTCGCCGCCGGCGCGGGCGACACGCCGCATCTGGTGCAGCAGGCCTTGCGTGCTCGGGGAATCCATCTGGAGGTGACGCTGCTCGACCGGGCCGCTACGCATCTGAACCATCGCCGGCCCGGCAATGGTCTTCCGGCCGTCGCAGCGGACGCTCTGGAGCTCCCTTTTCGCGACGGAAGCTTTGACCTGGTGGGCTGCAACCTCTTCGTTCATCACCTTTCGCCCGATGAAGTGGTGCGATTCGCCGGCGAGGCCCTGCGGGTCTCTCGCGCAGCGGCCTTGATCAACGACCTGGTGCGCAGCCCGCTGCACCTGGCGCTGGTGTATGCGGGCATGCCGCTGTACCACAGCCGTATAACGCGGCATGACGCCGTGGCCTCTATCCGCCAGGCCTATACGCCGGATGAAATGCGCGCCATGCTCGCGCAGGCTGGAGCCGCGGAGATCGAAATTTGCCGCCATTTTCTCTTTCGCATGGGCATCGTGGCCTGGAAACACGTTCAGTCTCACAGGGAAAATGTCGCCCACTGAAACCCATGATCTCATCGTGATCGGCGGCGGCCCCGCCGGTTCATCCGCCGCGATTATGGCTGCCCGAGGCGGCGCCCGCGTGCTCCTGCTCGAGCGCGGCCGTTTTCCCCGGCACAAGGTGTGCGGCGAGTTCGTCTCGGCTGAATCGCTTCACTTGCTGCAGGCTTTCCTGCCAGATGCCGAAAAGGCGCTGCTGGAAGGCGCGGCAGAGATTTCCGCGGGCCGGTTCTTTCTGGATGGGCACACTCTGAAAACCATCTTCGTGCCGGCCGCCCGCAGCATCGCCCGGCTCGATCTTGATTTTGCTTTGTGGCGGGCGGCGCAGCAATCGGGCGTGGAGGCCTTACAGCCGGCGGCCGCGCTGCAAGTCCGCGGCCATGGACCGTTCCAGGTCGCCACATCGGCGGCAGAATTCAGCGCCCGAGCCGTGATCAATGCTACCGGCCGCTGGTCAAACCTCAATCAGCCCGCCACCGGCGACGAGAAGAAATGGCTGGGGCTGAAGCAGCACTTTGCCGAGCCCGAAGCCCTAAGATCGGTTGACCTGTACTTTTTCGAGGGCGGATATTGTGGCGTACAACCGGTCGAACTCGCAGGTGAGCGGAAGTGCGGCCGCATCAATGCCTGTGCCATGGTGCGGGCCGATGTGGCCAGCTCTCTGGCAGAAGCATTCATGCTGAATCCGGCATTGCGGGAGCGCAGCCGCTCCTGGCAGCCGCGGAGCGAGGCCGTCAGCACTTCGCCCTTGATTTTTCATGTGCCGCAGCCGGTACGGCGCAACGTATTTCTGGCGGGCGACGCCGCCGCCTTCGTGGACCCCTTCATCGGCGACGGCATTTCTCTGGCCTTGCGCAGCGGATCATTGGCGGCGGCGTGCCTGCTGCCCTTCTTCCAGGGCAAAGTTTCTCTGCATGAGGCAGCCGGCCAATATCAGCGGCAATACGAACGCCGCCTGGCGGGAGTTTTCCGCGCTTCCTCTAAGATCAGGCGCGCTTTGCTGCTGCCCCCGGCGGCGCGCAAGCCACTGCTCTTCTTTCTGGAGCGCACCCCGGCGGTGACTCGTTTTCTGGTCAGCAAGACCAGGTGAGCTACCGCACCACCAGAACTTCGCGGACATTATCGCGGGCGAGGAAGAACTTGATGGAAGCGAAGTCGCGGAAAAGATTCTCGATGTGCCGGTTGTTGAACACGCGCTGCAGGTGAAAGCCCCCCTGGCCTTTGCCGTGTTTGGCATCGCCGTGCGCCGAGATGTGCTGCATCTCGAGCGTATCCGTCCCCACAATGTGGTAGCGGTAGCAGGGAGCGTCAGGTCCGGCTTCGCGGGTATGAAAGAAGGCGAGAAGAACAGCGCCCGGCTTCAGCAGGGTCCACATACGCCCGATCACCGGCTTCACCAGGCTTTCATCCATATAATCGGCGAGGTTCCAGAAGAGCACGATGTCGAATTGCGAAGCGGGATACAACAGGTTCTCTGAGAGGAAGCGTTTGCTGTCAAGCACCTGGTTCCCCTGCTCGTCGCGCAAGGGAAGAGCGGGATCGGTGGAGGCCTCAAGCAGGTCTTCGCTGTAGATGCGGTGGCCGCGCTCGGTGAGATAGCGGATATTGGCGGCCGAGGTTGAGCCCAAGTCGAGCACGCACAGCGGCTCGTCAGAGGCCAGAAGCTTGGCGACTTCTCCCAGACCGCTGGAGCGCCGGCTGAGCCGGGCCTGCGCCTGGGCGGTGGCTGCGCCCCGCCCCGCATCTGCCGGCGAACTGCTGCGGAAGAGTTTCATCTATGTGTTGTACCGAACCGGATCGGCGCCCCTTGCCGGAGCCCGGCCGAACTGGCCACTGCATTTACAATTTCGGGCGCGAGGCCGCAGCAAAAGACGTGCGCCGTTGCTCTCGCAACGACGCCAATGCGGCCCAGCTAAATCGCCGCATGCGGCCGAGCCCTTACGGCCCAGCTCTTCGCGAAGCTTCCCTTGGCGGCGCGACCGCGGTTAAGACTTCCCCGCAGCGCGGGCGTCGTGACCTTCTTTTTGAACTTCGATCTTGCCTTTGAAGAAGGCGCCCTCTTCGATCGCCACCCGCTGGGTGATGATGTCGCCCGTGGCCACGGCTGATTTCTTCAACTCTGCCCGCTGGCTGGCCTGAATATTACCCTCCAGCTTGCCCTGCACCACCACGTTCTTGGCATTGACGTTGGCCTTGACCTGACCGTGCGGGCCAATCGTCAGGCTGTTGCTGTGCAGCTCAATCGTGCCTTCCACCTGGCCGTCAATGAAGAGATCCTCGCTTCCGGAAAGCTCTCCCTTGACTGTGACCGACGGTCCAATATGCGCAAATTCCGCCGTTTTCGGCGCATCCATGAGTATGGCCTCCTTGGGGACTGCCCTGCCACGGGACCTGGTTATTCCCATGGATTCTAAACCATCCGGCTAAAGGCCACGCCAGACGACGAAACGGTGGCGAAGGGCGCAACTGTGGCTGGGCAACAACAGTGCTTGCAGCATATCGTACCGGGGCGCGGGGAGCAACCGGCGTTGGCGGGAAATAGGCCGCAGGGATGGGGTTTCAGGCCCGGATTCCCGGGATCTCTCAGGATTTCATAGACTTTCGCGCCCAGTTCCGCCGAAACCTGCTGACCAGGCAGACGATTGCCGGCCCAGTCTCGCTCCCTCCACAGCAAACAACGGCCAGGCGCCAGCCGCCTTCTAAGCTAAACTTAGGGACGGACTATGCGCCTTGGCACATCTCGCAACCGGTTCACAGTGGCGGCGGCTCTCCTGGCTGCCAGCACGTTCTCCTCTGCGGCCCTTGCCGCTGAGCTCCCGTCTGAGCCTCCCGCCGAACTGGTGCGCAGAACAGCCCACAATGAGTTAAGCGCCAGCGGGGGAAACGAGAAGTACATGTTTCTAGACCGCAAGCAGAATGCGCACGGCTCCCAGACCAAGCTGATGGTGCAGACCAGGGAGGCCATGGCCGGCCTGGTGGTGGCCAACGACGGCAAGCCTCTCGACACCGAACAGCGCCAGGAGGAGTATCAGCGGGTGGAGCGCTTTGTGAATGACCCGGATGAGCTGCGCAAGAAACAGAAGCAGGAAAAAGACGACACTGAGCGCGTGAAGCGCATCATGCGTGCCCTGCCCGACGCCTTTCTCTACCAGTACGACGGCACCATGGCTGGCACCCAGGGAGTCGGCAGTCCCGGAGACCCGCTGGTGCGCTTGAAGTTCCGCCCCAACCCAGACTACAACCCGCCCTCCCGCGTGGAGCAGGTGCTTACGGGAATGAAGGGCTACTTACTGATTGATACCAAGCATAACCGCATCGCTAAAATAGATGGCAAACTCGAAAAGGAGGTCGGTTTCGGCTGGGGCATCCTGGGCCACCTCGACCCCGGCGGGCATTTCCTGGTGGAGCAAGGCGATGTCGGCGACGATCACTGGGAAGTCACCCGCATGGACCTTTCCTTCACCGGAAAAATTCTGATCTTCAAGAGCCTTAATATCCAGTCCGAGGAAGTCTCGAGCCACTTCCAGCCTGTCTCTCCTGACCTCACATTTGCGCAGGGGGTTGATCTCCTGAAGAAACACGAAGCGGAAATGGCAAAGAACGGCATTCCTGCACTGCGCTAGCAGGAGGGCTTTCCGGGCGCCAGTTTTCGTGGCTGGGTATCAGGCTCCGCCGCGTAAGGTTTCTTTCCGTGTAGTCAAACGCTCGATTAAGCCTTCCCGCAGACGATATCCGCGCCCGGGCTCGTTGCGAATCATGATCGTTCCTTGCGCGCTCACCTCGACCTCAGGCTCGATGATGTCCTCCTTCCAATAGCGTTTGGAAGCGGAGACATCGCCCGGAAGGCGAAAGTTCTCGAGCGTGGAAAGCGCAATATTATGGGCCCGCCCGATGCCGGATTCGAGCATTCCCCCGCACCACACGGGGATGCCTCCTTCGCGGCAAACATCGTGGACCCTTCTGGCCTCGGAGAAACCGCCCACCCGGCCCACCTTCACGTTGATGATGCGGGCGGCGCCGATGTCAAGCGCCACCGCGGCATCGCGCGCGTGGTGAATGGATTCATCCAGGCAGATCGCAGTCTGCAATTCGAATTGCAGGCGGGCGTGGTAATAGATGTCATCGTTCCACAGCGGCTGTTCGATCATCAGCAGATTGAACTGGTCGAGCTTGCGCAGGTGCTCACTATCCTCCAGCCGGTAGGCGGAGTTGGCGTCCACGCTGAGCACGATCCCGGTCCAGCGGGCGCGAATTCGCTCCAGCACGTTGAGGTCCCAGCCCGGCTTGATCTTGATTTTGATGCGCCGGTAGCCTGCGGCCAGCTCGACCTCGATCTTCTCCAGCAGTTCCTCCACTGAGTTCTGAATGCCAATGGAAACCCCGCAGGGTATTTCGCTGCGCGTCCCGCCCAGCAGCTTCCAAAGCGGCTGATCTTTGGCCTGGGCCTCGGCGTCCCATAGAGCATTTTCCAGCGCTGCCTTGGCCATGCGGTGGCCGCGCACGCCCGCCATCCAAACAGCGCTCTCCTGCCCGGCGGCCAGTGTGCGCCCAAGGACTAAGGGCGCGAGGTGCTGCTTGATCGTCGCCCAGGCGCTCTCAATCCACTCGCTGCTGTAGGAGGGCGTTTCCCCTGCCACGCATTCGCCCCACCCCTCAAGGCCCTCGCAGTGCGCCGTCACCAGCAGAATTCGGCGCTCGTAGGTCCGGCCGAAACTCGTCTCGAAGAAATGCACGAGCGGCATTTGAATTTCGCGCAGGGTGATGGCTTCTATCTTCAAACTTTGCCGCCAGAGGATTCTTGCGATCCCCGGCTTCCTCCGTGTTTGGTCTGAGAATTTATTCGCGGCAGCACTAGCGGTCGCGCTCGCTTTGTTTCGCTTGCTGCCAGAGAGATTCCAGCTCTTCCATCCCCGCCTGCTCGGGAGTGCGGCCCGCAGCCTGCAGCTGCTGCTCCATCCACTGGAAGCGCCGCCGGAACTTGCGGTTGGTTTTCCGCAGCGCCGCCTCAGAATCCAGAGACAGATAGCGCGCGACATTCACCAGCACGAAGAACAAATCCCCAACCTCGCCCTCGAGTTCCGCCCTTAACTCCTCCGGCATAGGCTCTCCCAGGGATCCGGCCACGCCCCGCCCCGGCCGCGGGCCCGGCTCGGGAAACGACTTCAGGTGCTCCTGCAATTCCGCGGTCTCTTCGCGAAGTTTTTCGAACAGGCCCTCCATCTCCGGCCAGTCAAAGCCAATATGGGCAGCCTTTGCGCTGAGCTTGTGCGCCTCGAGCAGCGCGGGCATGGAGGACGATACTCCCGCCAACAGCGACTCTCGAGCCGGCTTTTTTCCGTCCCCGCCGGAGCGCTTCTTCTTTTCTTCTGCTTTGAGCGCTTCCCAGTTGCGCAAAACCTCGGTCGAGGTCTTCGCCTCCACGTCGCCGAAAACATGCGGATGACGGTTCACCAGCTTGCTGGAAAGGCGGTCGAGCACATCGTCAATCGAAAACCGGCCCTCCTCCCTCGCCATCTGCGCATAAAACAGGACCTGCAGCAACAGATCGCCGAGCTCGCCGGGCAGCTCTTCCCAATCGCGAGTGTCAATGGCCTCCAGCACCTCGTAGGTTTCTTCCAGAGTGTAAGGTTTGATGGAATCGAAGGTCTGTTCGCGGTCCCACGGACACCCGCCCGGTGCGCGCAGCCGCGCCATAATGGCTGCGGCGCGTTCGAAGCGTTCTCCTGTGGTGGGCATCGCTTCCAACACTCTAACTTACCGAGTTGAGCATGGGCAACGAAGCCGCCGACGCGCGGGCTGATTACAAGCCCGGCGAAAAGGCAGAACCAAAGCACCTAACTTGCACGGGCGGACTTGAAGGTCTCCACCATCAGCGCAGTCTTGTCTGAGATAAGGCCATCCACACCCCATGCGGCCAGGTGCAGCATGGACTTCTTGTCGTTAACCGTCCACACAAATATCTTTCGGCCCTCGCCGTGGACCAGCTGCACCAATCTTCGAGTCACCAGCGAGCGGTGTACTATCACGTACTCCGCCGGCAACTTGCGCCAGCCTACGAGCTGGGCCGGCTTCGCGCAGATAAGGCCCACCGGCGCCAGGGCGCTGCGGGCCTTCAGCTCCAGAACGATCTCGGGATGAAAAGATGAGACCACATAATCCCGGGTCGGTTGCTGATCGCGCAGCACCGAAAGCACGCTGCTTTCTAAGCCGCGCACTTTCACTTCGATATCGAGGAAACCACGCTGCCGGTAGAGCCGCAATACCTCTTCCAGGCGGGGCAGTTGCGGCAATTGGGAACACGGAGTATGCGAGACCACCCTGCCCTGAACCTTGGGGTCATGGCACACCACCGCGCAACCATCCCCGGTGGCACGCACGTCGAACTCAAATCCGTCACAGCCTTCTGTAAAGGCTTGCTCAAACGTCGAGAGGCTGTTTTCCCCCAACCCGCCGATTCGGGTACCGCGATGAGCGAGCAACAGCGGGGCAGACATGAAGGAATTCTACGCTGCAGGGTCAAGTTAACTGCGAACAAGGCTGTGGCCGGCCGGAGAGGAAAAACAGTCTGATCTGAGGAAAAATAGGACCTAGTCCAAGTCAAAGTCCCGGATGGGTTTACCCGTGTCGGGAGATTCTTTCGCCTTCTTGACCGCTTCCTGGAACTTCTTCTCCAACAAATCCGAGGCATGCTTCTGCGCCTCCACCGACTGGCGAAAGATGGAATCGCGGCGGCTGTCCTGCTCCTTCATGGCGCGCGCCGCCTCTTCAATGTCATTGAAAGTCTTGGGCTTGACCGCCGCCGTGTGGGCAATGACCGCTTCCGTTTCAGAGTCCACCTTCAGCACCGCGCTGCAACACGGGCAGGTCACTTCAAAAGCTGTGATTTTCCGCGCCATCACCCGAATCATACCTCATTGCGTATGCAGCTTGATGGGGAAGATCTTGAACAGGTGCATGAACTCCAGGCCCAAGAGAACCACCGAGACCAGCACCACCATAATTGCCACCGTTTCTCCGAAGGTAAGGCGGGAACGCTCGGGCTCGAAGCGCCGGCCGAGAAGACTGAGAATGTTGAGCGTGGCAAAACCAAACACCAACGCCCACAAGATGTTATAGACATTGCCCCGGTCGTCGCTGAAGCGGAGGAACGCCGACAGCAGCGCTTGCGGCCGTGGGGCGCGCGGCCCTCCCGAAAAGAGGGTGGCGGCAGTGGTGAGGACGGGGGTCAGGGACAAGAACATGGGCGCGTGGTTCAGCCCCTAAGGGCGGTGTCGCTCACCGCCCAAGGCAAGAGGGTACTGTATTACGCCTTTCCTGTCATCCGGTAGAGTGGGGAATCTCTTCTCCAAAGGGATAGTGCCGAAAAGACCTTGCAGCCGCTCAAAAAGAAATCAGGTGATGATCGAGGCACTCGGAGCCCATAGTGTCATACAGATCGCGCAACAAGGGCTCACCGTGACGCGCCAGAAAGTAGATGCCGGCGATCTCACGCTCCTGAAGGTTCTTCTCGGGGTAAAGCAATTGACTGAGAAACTGGGCGTGCCGCTGCAATACTTCACTCTGCCGCGCCTCGGCCCGCGCCGCTCGCCCCCGCAGTTGTTCGATCTGATAGCGCATTTTTTCGCCGGCGTGGACGGCCGAATCCACCAGAGTCTTATCCAGGCGTGCCAGCCCTGCTTTAATCGCTTCTATGCATTCCTGCACGGTTTTATCGGCATGATCGAAGGCCGCCTGCAGGTCTTGCGCCATGCTTCGCGACGCCAGAGTCTGCTGCAGGCGGTCAGGGCCATGAAAAAGGTCAGGCAAACTCAGCCCGTAACGCTCCATCAGGTTCTGCGGTTTCGCTTCCAGCAGGGTGGCGGAAAATCTCGGCAGAATGGGCGTCACCCTGCCTGACAATGCCTTGTACACTACCGCCGCCTGCGCGAAATAAGCTACTTCCGCCGGCCCCCCGGTATAGACGAGGGTGGGCAGCAGATAATCCTGCACCACCGGCCGCAGCAGCACGTTGGCGCTGAAGCGCTGCGGCTCGGCGGCGATCTGCCTGAGCAGCTCCTGCCGCGCCACCGCGCTTTCGCCGATCACAAACCCTCCATCGCCGCGATGCACGGGAGTGCGCGCGCCCTCGCGCAAGGCAAACAGCAGTGTGGAATTCGCCGCCACCTTCACTTGCTGGTGATAGCCGGCTTCTTCGAGCAAGCGCCCGCGCTCCAAGAGCGCAGTCTCCAGTTCTGCGCCGCGCTCAGCCGCCGCCCGGTAGATCGGCTCGCTCACTACGTGAAGCTCAGGATCAGAGGCATCCAGAAGAATCACGCCCCACTCGGCGAATAATTTGGCAAACAGCCGGCCGAAGGCGCTGCCCAGGGTTTCGCCGGGGCGGTAACACTGGCGCAGCAGGGCGGCAAGCGGCGAATCGCCGAGGAAGCCAGCCGCCTCTTCGACCACCGATTCGATCTCGGGTCCGAACGGGATGGCGCCCACCGGCGTATCGGGCTGGGCCTGCGTGGAGGCCACAAATTTCTGCAGGCTCGCATCCGGGCCAGGGAACGCGGTGTGATTGACTTCGGCGAGATCGTGGTCCTCGGTCGCCAGCCAGAATACCGGCACGCAGGGCACGCCTGCTGCACTGGCCTGCTCCGCCAGCTTGGCCGCGGTCAGCGCCTTCAGGATGGAAAACAGCGGGCCGCCGAACAGCCCAACCTGCTGCCCGGTTACGGCCGCGTACGCGCCCTCGCGCAGGCGAGCGATGTTCTCGAGCGTTTTCGGGGAGGCGTTCCAGGCCTTGTTCTGGCACTCCAGAATGGCTGCAACCCGCGAGCGCCGCTGCGGATCGTACTGGATTTTTCCGGCTTCGTCTTTAAGCCACTCGGTGAAGTGCGGCCCACGGGGATAGAATTGCGCCACGCCGGCGGCAGCGGAGAGAAAATCGGTGAACAAACGCGTGGTATGCGGTATTTGGCCAAACGGCAAACACTGCGCCTTCACCGAACGCTCTCCTGACATCGTTGGACGACGCACGCCATGCTTTGGTCAACTCCCCGTTCATTGTACGCAAATCGCAGCTTCCGCCCTGGGCTTCGTACTCAGATGACCTAAACTGCCCCAGGATGCAAAAATGGAGGCGAAAGCATCGCTTTGCCGCTTCGCCATCCTTTGCGCCCTCGTGGTCAACCTGGGATCTCGAAGCCGCTAGCGTGAGGAACAATTTTCATGAACGCTGGCTTTGCCATCTCGACTGAGCCGCTCACCCTGGAGGGAACGGCTGTCCGCCTGGAACCTCTTCTGCCGGCGCACGCCGAACCCCTGTGGCAGGCGGCCGAGCGCGATCACGAAGAAATATTCCGCTGGGTTCCCTATCGCATGGGCTCACTGGCCGAGATTCGCAGCAGCATAGAAAGAATTCTTGCCGAACAGCGCGGCGGCACCTCGGTCCCTTTTGTGACCGTGGAGCGAAACTCGGGCCGGGTAATCGGCAGCACCCGCTTCATGAACATGGACCCGCCCAATCGCCGGGTGGAGATCGGCTCGACCTGGATCGCTCCGCCCTGGCAGCGCACCGCGATAAATACGGAAGCGAAATATCTCATGCTGCGCCACGCCTTCGAGCAATGGAAGTGCGTGCGGGTGGAGCTGAAGACTGATGTGCTGAATCAGAAGTCGCGCAGCGCCATTCTGCGCCTGGGCGCAAAGGAAGAAGGCACTCTGCGGCAGCACGTCGTGACCTGGACCGGCCGCCTGCGCGACAGCGTTTATTTCAGCATCCTGGATAAAGAATGGCCTGAGATAAAAGCGCGTCTGCAAGCGAAGATGGGGCGTTGAAGCGAGGCCCGAGTGGATGCCAAGTTGAATCTTTTCTTTAGGTTAGACCATCAAATCGTTGGTTGACTTCCCGCTGGGCTCACCCTAGTCTGGAAGCAGTTCTTTGAATGGTCCTTCCCAAAAGGGGGCGTCACGGTTTCGACGGAGATGCTTGCGGCCAGGAGGCATGCCGGGGTGCACACACCCGTAATCGCGTGCAAAACTAGAAATGCCACACCACAAATGGCATACGCTGCTTAATTAATTAAGTAGCCGTCCGAGGAGGCTTTGCCCGTGGGCCTCCGAAGGGCGTCGCACAGCGGGCTGGTTCCTGCGGCTACGTCTGGGCCGCGGGGACGAGATCTTCAGGCTAGTGGCTTGCGTTTCTTGTCCGTTCTGAGCGTCGGCCGCGAACGTCTTGAGGTAATGCTCAGGGCATGAACTGGACTAAGCATGTAGTCTCTCGGCCAGTAACATTTTCGGACGCGGGTTCGACTCCCGCCGCCTCCACCATTTGCACCATCCCATCCCCATACACCCGCCTGCAGCCTGGTGCCCCAGGTTCGCGCCCCGCTTTTGGGCGCTAACCTGGGGGCGCATGTTCAGACGTTACAGCCTTCCCGAGAGCCAGAGCGTTAGATTTTTTGGGATGACACGAGGTCTGCGACGCTTTCACCACTCGGCACAAACTCACTTCATTACCTTCAGCTGTTACCGGCGTGAACCCCGGTTCCGCTCCCCTCCAGTCTATGACCTGTTCCTGGGCTGTCTCGAAGATATGCGCCGCCGATTTTGCCTGTGCGTTTACGGATACGTCGTCATGCCTGAGCACGTGCATTTATTGGTAAACGAACCTCCCGGTGCAACCTTGGCCGATGCGCTTCACTTCCTCAAGCTCAGTTTCGCCAAGCGAGTGCAGTCCCTGGCAACGGCAGAGCCGGGTTCTTTCTGGCAGAAACGGTATTATGATCGGAACGTTCGTGACGCTGAGGAATTCAAGGTCAAGCTGAGATACCTGCACCGCAACCCGGTGAAGCGGGGACTGGTGAAAGAAGCGGCGGAATGGAAATGGAGCAGTTTCCGCCACTACGCTTTCAGAGAACCGGGAGTGGTGGGGATCGAGTCCGAGTGGACAGCGCGGGACCGGGAGCAAGAACTTACCGGGGGAGGCAGCAGGATTTTTCTCCTCCCAGGTTAGCTCGCGAAGAGCGCTCGCGAACCTGGGGCACCAGACCAGGAATGCTGTTGTAGCGGTTCGTGCCCGAGTTGTAAGTCGGCTAGAAACTGCTGCTCCCGCTTTTGCTCAGATTGCCGAATGGATCGTAGCCGCCCTCCCAGGTTAGCGCCCAGAACCGGGGCGCGAACCTGGGGCACCAGGCGGTTCCTGACGAACAACGCGGGAACGGTCACCGACAGCTACGACTACGACGCCTTCGGCCTGCCGATCACTTCCACAGGCACCACGCCGAACAACTATCTCTACAGCGGCGAGCAGTACGACGGCCCCCTCGGCCTCTACTACCTGCGGGCGAGATACTACAACCCGGCCACGGGCAGGTTCCTGGTGATGGATCCATACTGGGGCGATATTCAGCAACCGGCTACGTTGCACAAGTATGTATTGACCGCTGATGATCCGGTTA
>DATIYF010000031.1:0-13303 GCA_035517775.1 Terriglobales bacterium | reverse complement strand
AAATTCCCCACTGCTGCCTCCCGTAGGAGTCTGGACCGTGTTTCAGTTCCAGTGTGGCCGTGCGCCCTCTCAGGCCGGCTACCGATCTTCGCCTTGGTGGGCCATTACCCCGCCAACTAGCTAATCAGCCGCGACCTCCTCCTTAAGCGAATTGCTCCTTTGATCTCCAACACCTACGCATCGGAGATGTTATGCGGTATTAGCTCCGGTTTCCCGGAGTTATCCCCCACTCAAGGGTAGATTGGTCACGTGTTACTCACCCGGTCGCCACTGTACTCAGGGATTGCTCCCCTTTCTCGTTCGACTTGCATGTGTTAGGCACGCCGCCAGCGTTGATTCTGAGCCAGGATCAAACTCTCGTTTGAAACCTGAAATTTGTTCGGAATGAACAAATTCGCCCTCATGCCCGAAGGCACGAGAGCATTATGTTGTGAGTACGTTCGGACTTGAGCCCGAACCTTTCCTTTGGAATCTCCCTCGAAGGCCAAAGACCCTCGCCGAGATTCCATTTCTCACGACTGGCACGTTCAACCTAGTTGTCAAAGACCAATCCGCTTTCCGCCTGAGCGGCGCGCTTTCAGTCCCAGCCGAACGGGCTTTCGCCCGCCTGGCTAGTCCTCGAAACTTTTAGGGACAAACCTTACCAAGCTAGCTGCACCTGCCGCGTCCTGTCAACTCATTGCTCCCACAGGATTTCCACAGACTCGGCAGCTGGCATTTGAGCCGTTTCAGCGACCCAAAATGGGCCAAATGCTAAATGCCAAGCCGCTGACTGCGGCCTTCCCAGCACGCAGCAAAGCAGACTTCCGCACTCCCAGCCTGTGCTCTCGGCACAAGCCAAGGCGGAAGTGGACAGCTTGAGAAAAGATCGTTGGAGGTCTTTGCGCTGAAACGCTAAACCCTTCGAGGCGCTCTCGCCCCGAATACCAGCCCCGTGGCCGAGGCTCATTCAGGCTTTACTTTCTGAGTATTGCCTTATCTTGAATTAGATGCCGGGTCCGCGACGAGAGATGCACAATTGCCCGGCTAGCCACACTGCTCTCGACGTGTTCCTTTATACCACTTTCGTGCCCCCGGCGCAAGGGCGGGCGAGTTAACCTCCTTGAGTCCGTGGATCAGCGCAGGTCCTCCGCCATATCGCTGAGCTTGATTGTCCGCCAGCAGTCCGAGTTGCCTTTGGCAATGCACTCCATCAGCAGTTTATGGAACGGGCGAATGCGGCCGCCAATCTGATCCATGGAGGCCGATTCGGAATTCACCGCTGATTTTTGGGGCTCGCTTTTAGTTGCTTTCGCAGCGACGGCCGGGGATGTTTTCGAGGAGATGGCCGAACTAACTTGAACGCGAACCGCAGAGGAGCTTTGGTCCCCTGCCAACGAAACAGAAAATGGCGCGGCTAGTACGAAGAGACCGGCGACTACAAGCGGGCGTATCCGAGACATAGAACCTCCGCGAAACTGCTATGGAGTTTGGGTTGTTGGGCCGAAACTGAGCACAACGGGAGAAGTGGACCGGGAGGTTAGTCGAAGGCAATGGCAGTGTCAATCGTCTTCGCGCGCCCGTTACGAATTCCGAACTGAGAGGGCTCGGCTACTGCCGCCGGTCTTTGCGGCGAAGCAGCGAGGCGCCCAGGGCGCCGCCGAGGCTGGAGAAGATCAGCACGGCAAGGAACATCATCGCCAGCCCGGCGATCATGATGACGGCAAAGCCTTCGGGCGACTTGAAGAACTGCAGCACCTGTTGCGCTTCGGGAGCAGGATTGCGCGCGGCCTGCTGCTGGATGGCATCGAGGACCAGTCCGCGCAGCTCGCTTCCGGTGTGAAACAGCACCACGCTGACCGCCAGCAACACCGCCGAAACAGCGAAGCCGATGAGGCCGCTGACGGCGCCCAGGCGGGCGCCCATGCCGGCGGTGAAATTGGTATTCGGGCGGCGGCGGCGGTAGAGCAGCACGCTCAGCGTGCCGGCGGCGAGGGTGGCGAGAATGAACCCGCCGAGAGGGACCATGAGGGCGAGGGCGGCGATCAGTCCGGCCCAGGAGGCGGCGGAGAAGGCCTGCGGCCAGTCAATCGAGGTGGAAGAAGCGGCGCTGGATGAAGAGGACGACTCGGGCGGCACCGGGTGGCCGGCGAGGGTTGGCGGCGGGGGCGCCATTTCCTGCACGGCGACGCGAATCTGCGGGGCGTTGCATTGGGGGCAGAAGGCGACGCCTTCTTCCAGCATCGTGCCGCAGCGATAGCAGGCATGTTCCACGAAATTTCAAGGTATCGCAGGCACGGGAATCGGCGCAAGGCGGATGGGTCAACCACGAAGGACCCGAGGACACAGGAAAGGGCGAGCGCAAGCCGTCAGATGGTGTCGCGGCCGTGAGTGCGGACGTACACCAAAGCGAAGCTCGAACCGGTGCCTTCGGGCTGCACGGCTACGATGTGCTGGTTATCCTCGGTGCCGACTTTCAATTCGATGTTGTTGCCCTGATTCTGATCGCAGGTCAACTGCCTCGAGTGTTGGTCGCCGTGACGGCTGTAATCCACGTGGTTGGTGGTGTGGCATTCGAGCACGCTGCCAAATTTCGCGAGCTTGTCTTTATAGTAGGCAACCAGTTTAGCGGGAGGATCGTCGCTTTCATAGTCCACAGCGACGACCTTCAGTCCGAAGCCAAAGGCCGAAAGATTTACGTTGGCGTTCTTCTCTTCGCCGTTCTCCTCTTTCTTTTTCGGGTGCGCGCCGGGATAGACAGGCAGGCCGGTGTCTTCGACGCTGGCCTCTTTATCCACGTGAATGGAGCCGACGGGGGTGTTGATATCCACTTTTTTGTCTTCCCCATTGCCATTTTTCTTTACGTTGATGCTGCAAGCAAGGAAGGCCAGCCAGCCGATGAAGGCGAGAGCGAGGAGCAGGCGGGTGCGAACCTTCAAAGGCTGGGGAAGAAGCATGGCGGAACCTCCTTAGTCGTTAATCGAGACAAACTCCTGAAGACACAGGGCACACGCAGATCCATGAGGGGGATCCGGTCTCCCTGCACATGATACGCGGCCCGGTGGTGAACGGTTCCGCGATGTTTTGATTCAGGGATGAAGGGCCTGCGCCAGCTCAACTTGCCGGAAGGCCTGCTCTTGAATCGTGAGGTCGTCTCCGAAGCCGCTGAGCCAAAGAACGTGCGGCTCGCGGCGAAACCAGGTCATTTGGCGCTTGGCGTAGTTGCGGTGGGCCTGCTGGGTGGCGGAGATGGCGGCGGCGAGGTCCATTTCTCCGCGAAGGAACTGCAGCGCCTGCTTGTAGCCGAGAGAGGAGAGCGGCGCGGCGGACTGGCCGTATTTTTCCAGCAGACTGCGGGTTTCTTCGACCAGGCCGGCCTGAAACATGCGCTGGGCGCGGTGATTGAGGCGGGCGTAGAGAGCCTCGCGGTCAGGGTCCAATCCCAGGCGCAGAATGCGAAAGCCCCGCAGCGGTTCGCGGCCCTGCCTCCAGGCTTGGCTCATGGGCTGGCGGGAGGCGAGGCAGACTTCAATGGCGCGGATGAGCTTGGGCGTGTCGTTGGCGTGGATTCTGGCCGCCGCGGGGGGATCAAGCCGGCGAAGGATGCGGCTCAGGTGCGCCGGGCCTCGGCGGGATTTCTGGCGCAATCTTTCGCGCAGTTTTTCGGAGCGCTGCGGGCCGGGGAAAAGGCCTTCGAGCAGGGCGCGAAGATACAGGCCGGTGCCCCCGACGACGATCGGCAGGTGGCCGCGGGACCTGACCTCTTCGAGCACGGCGCGGGCCTGGCGGGCATACTCGCCGGCCGTGATGTGTGCCTCGGGGGGAGCGAAATCGAGGAGGTGGTGAGGGGCGCGAGCGCGCTCGCTGGGCGTGGGTTTGGCGCTGCCGATTTCAAATTCGCGGTACATGGCGATGGAGTCGCAGTTGACGATCTCGCCGGCGAAGCGCAGGGCCAGGGCGAGCGAGAGCGAAGTCTTGCCGCTGCCGGTGGGGCCGAGGATGACGAGCAGAAGAGGATCGGGCGGGCCGGCGGAAGCCACCTTCAGCGCGCACCCCAGGGGATGTTGTGCCAGTGGCGGGCCAGGGTGAGGAGCAGAATGAACCCCGCGATCAGCAGCACGCCGACGGCTTCGAACCTGCGGACACGGGTTTTGGGGTTTGTGGCAGGCACGCGACTATTGTAGCGGGAGAACCACCAAAACGCCTGAAACCACGAAGGGAGGAAGTTACACGAAGGAAATCATGTGGGAGGACAGGCTCGGTGGCCGGCCTGGGTCAGGTCAAAATCGGAAACCTCAGAGAGCGCGGCGCGCATCGCACTTGTGCCGCCGCGCGGCGGGGTACCTTGGTAATTCCCGCTCCTGATGACTGCCGGGCTATCCTAGCGCTGACCCACCTGACCGTTCCCATCAGGCTTGTTTCCGTGGAACGCCACACGGCTCCGCCTGCAAAGGGAGGGTCCGAGGCTCGCGTCGGCGATGGCGGAAAAAATTGGCCGTTTCGAAATTCTGGGAGAAATTGCCCGCGGTCCCATGGCCTGTGTTTACAAGGCCTCGGACGGCGAGAGCGGCCAGCTGATCGCGCTCAAGACGGTCAGCCTGCGGGCGCTGGGCGAGCACGCCACCACCTGGGTACAGCGGGTTCTGGAAGAGGCGGAAAGCACCAAGGTCCTGAACAGCCCCAACCTGGCTTTACTTTATGGGGCCGGCGATATCGGCGAATACTTCTGCGCCGCCTTGGAATACGTGCAGGGCAACAGCATTTCGACCATGCTGGGGCGGCAAGAAAACTTTTCTATTTGGGACGTGCAGGATATAGCCCGCCAAGCCTGCCAGGGCCTGGAGCATGCCCACGCCAGCAATGTGGTTCATTACAGCCTGGAGCCCGCCAAGATCATGGTCTCCTGGGACGGCACGGTCAAAATCCTTGGCCTGGGGATCTCGCAGATGGGCGCCCTGCTCATGCCTTCTTCCGGAGGACCGCCGGCAGCGCTGCACTACATGCCGCCGGAGCAACTGCGGGGCGAAGCGATGGATGCCCGCTCCAACGTATTCAGCCTGGGAGCGATCCTTTACGAGATGGTGACTGGCCGCCAAGCCTTCAGCGGCGAGGATGTGGAGCAGGTGCGGCAGAAGATTCTGAACAGTATGCCGGTGCCCCCGGACATGATTCTCACCCGGATAGTGCCCGGGCTGAGTGGGGTGATCATGAAGGCGCTGTGCAAGCTTCCTGAGCAGCGCCAGGGCTCAGCCAAAGAGCTGATTGCCGAACTGGAGCAATGCAAGGAAGCCGCGCCGGGGCCAGTCTCGGCGCGCAAGCCGCCGGAGCCGGTGCGCGGGTTGAATGTGCCGGCAGGGCAAAAGCCGGCCTCCAGTGGCGACCCGGCTGCGCGTCCCTTGGCAAAAGCAGCCGCGGCCGCGGCCGGTCCCGATGGAGTGGCCATTTCGCGGCCCGCTTCAGAAGAGTTCCTTCCCACGGCCAGCGCCTCAGCACTTATAGCCGAGGAGGAAAGTGCCACGCTGGACGCCCCCGAAGTCGCGATGCGGCCAGGGCGCGCGACCAGCTTCTCAGAGATTGACGAGCTGCCACCGCTGAAGGAAGCTTACGCCGCCCCGGCACCCTCGAGGCTGCCTGAACCGGAGCCTGCGTTTGTGCCCGAGTCCGAGATGGCGTGGCCGCGGGAGAGGGTGAAGGAAACCCCAGCCGAGGCAGCCAAGCGCGCCGTCCGCGAGCTGCGGAAGGTCCCGCCGAAGCTGTTTCTGTATTCCATTGGCGCGGCGGCCCTGATCATTCTTCTGGTGGTTGCGCGCATCACGTACCGCATTCACTCCGAGAGTTCACAGGACGAGGGTTCCACTCCGACTGCGCTGGTCAACCCGCCCCAGGCGGTTCAGCCGACTTCGCCACCGGCGCCCGTTCCGAACAAGCAGGCCTCCACGCCTGCTCCTCAAGCGGTTGAGACTATACAGGCGAGCCGGCCGGAAAGGCCTGAGGTCATTTCGGTGCTGCCGAAGCGCAAGCACCGGGAAGCGAGGCCACACGCAACGGCGCCCGCGGTCATGCCCGGCGAGCTCAATGTGAATTCCACGCCGGAAGGAGCGCAGATCGAGGTGGATGGGCAAAGCAATGCGGCCTGGGTCACGCCCAACCACATCGCCGACCTCGCTCCCGGCAAGCACACCGTGGTGATCAGCAAGGCGGGCTACGTCTCAGAGACCCGCACCATGGAAGTGGGAGCGGGAAGCAAATCGTTCCTGGTAGTGCAGCTGGCGCAGGCGGGGGCCTCGGCCTTCATCAGCAGCGTGCCGCCGGGGGCGCAGGTATTGGTGGATGGGAAAGACGCCGGCCACACTACACCTCTGCAGCTGCAGGTGCAAAAGCCCGGGCCGCACACTTTTGTGGTGCGCAAGACCGGCTACCTGGATGAAAGCGTGACCGCCAGTCTGCAGTCCGGGCAGGCGTTTCAGTTTGCTCCGGTGCTGCGGCAACTTGGCCGGACCGATGAGATCCACTATGCCGGCCGGTTCAAGAAACTCTTTGGCGGGAGCGATGCGGCGGGCACGGGCACGGTCACGGTGAAAACCGATCCCAAAGGCGCGCAGATCATGGTCAATCACAAAATGCTCGACCGCGTCTCGCCGGTGCAGTTCTACCTGAATCCCGGAACCTACGTGATTGACATTACTCTCTCGGGCTACAAGAGCGTGCACCGGGTGCTCAACGTGGATAAAGACGGCAAGTTCACGATTGATGAGAGCCTGGAACGGCAGTAGAGACGCCAACCCGCCAACTTGCTCCTGCCCGGTAAAGTGCCCCCCGGAGTGTTAGACTCTTGAGTTTTCCCGCCGAGGAGTAACCGCATGACGATCCAGCGCGTGGGTGTTGTGGGCGCGGGCACCATGGGCAACGGCATCGCGCATGTCTTCGCCCGCCACGGGTTTTCCGTAATTCTCTGCGAGGTGAAGCAGGAATTTCTCGAGCGGGCACTGGCGAGGATCGCCGCCAACCTGGAACGGGAGGTGGCGAAGAACAAGATTACAGCCGCGGACAAAGCCGAAGCGCTGAAGCGGCTGGAGCCGGCGCTCGAGCGCGGCAAGCTTGCCGCCTGCGACTTTGTGGTGGAAGCTGCTACGGAGAAGTTGGAGATCAAGGCGGAAATCTTTCGCGATCTCGACCGCATCTGCCGCCCGGAGGTCATTCTGGCCTCGAACACTTCCTCCATCTCGATTACCAGGCTGGCGGGGCTGACCAAGCGCCCGGAAAAGGTCATCGGCATGCACTTCTTCAATCCCGTGCCGGTGATGAAGCTGGTGGAAGTAATTCGCGGGCTGGCGACGGCGCAGGAGACCTTTGGAACGGTGCGCGAGCTGGCCGTGAAGCTGGAGAAAACGCCGGTGGAGGTGAACGACGCGCCCGGTTTCGTCTCCAATCGGGTGCTCATGCCGCTGCTGAACGAAGCCATGTATGCGGTGATGGAAGGGGTTGCCACGGCGCAGGCGGTGGATGAAGTTTTCAGGCTGGGTATGGCGCACCCCATGGGGCCGCTGACCCTGGCCGACTTTATCGGCCTGGATGTTTGCCTCGACATCATGCGCGTCTTGCACGATGGCCTGGGAGATCCTAAGTACCGGCCCTGCCCGCTCCTGGTCAAGATGGTGGATGCGGGCTGGCTGGGCAAGAAGAGCGGGCGCGGGTTCTATACCTATTGATTCCAGTTCAAGATCGCCACTTGAGATCGACCGTCCGTGGTTAAATCTCTCCTGTGAAACTTAAAATCGCCTGGATCGGTAAAACCAAACAGCCCGCGATTCAGGAATTGACTAACGAATACCTGAAACGCCTGTCGCACTATGCCGAAGTGGAAGGCCTGGCGCTCAAAGATGAGGCGGCTCTCATGAATCTGGCCGAGCGCGGCGGCCCATCTCATTCCGGGCTCACAATGGTCCTGCTGGATTCACGAGGAAGGCAGCTATCGTCCGAGGGACTGGCGAGTTACATGGGGGATTGCCAGCAGCGAAGCTCCGCGCCTTTGCTCTTCGCGATAGGGCCGGCAGATGGCTTCAGCGAGCAGGCCCGGCGCTCAGCGCGGATGCTGCTTTCTCTAGGCAAAATGACGCTGGCCCATGAAATTGCGCGGGTGGTCTTGCTCGAACAGCTGTATCGGGCGTATACAATCCTGAAAGGCCATCCCTATCACCATGGACATTGATAGATGGGGGAGCGGGCCTGTACCTCCGTGATGTTTTGTAGTCTCCGGTTGCGGTGTACGCTTAACAGCAGTTGCCCGCCCCTACACTCCATCACCAGCCAAGGAATTTTCTGATGCAAGGACTTTTCTGATGAGAGATCCATGGGAGCTGATTCGGATCAAAGAGCAGGAGTTGCAGCGCGTGCGGCGGGAAGTTGAGGCCCTCAAGATCACCGCGCGGCTGATGGATGACGAGGGCTATCCCGCGGATGGCTCGAAGCCCGAACTGCACCGGGTGGAGACCACTTAGCGAGGTTGCAGGAGACGGCGGCAACCTCCGCCTTACTGGGTCACGGTAGCCTGGTAGCTGGCTGCCTGCCATTCTCCGTTGCGCCTGACCCAGACCCTGGTGAAGCGGTAAGGACCGCTGAAGTCTTGCCCGAGGTCGTGGCCCTTGACCACCGCTTTGGCGGTGACGATGGCGGTTTCGCCGTAAATCCGCACCACCATCTCGCTGATGTCAATGGAATCATAATGCAGCTTGGCTTGGCGGCGGGCAGCGACGCTTTCGCCTTTGGTGATAACGGTACCCAGCGGGCCAATGGCAACGTAATCCTCGGCCAGCGTGCGCTCAGTAAAGGCGGCATCGTTATGCAGGGCGGCGTCGCGAGCCTGGGCTTCCAGCTCGATTACCTGGCGCATCATTTCCTCTTCGCGCGAGGAGAGAGCTGTCTGCCAGGCGGGCACCGAAGGCGCTCTGAGGGTAAAAAGACAAACCACGATCAAGGCGGAGATTGCGGCGCGGGTCATGCCATGCCTCCGGCGGGATTGGATGCCTGGCGCATGGTACGGACTGCAAATTCTGATAGTTCCCTGAAATACCCTATGCCGGGAACCCGAATCTAACGGGAGGCTGATCGAACAGGTACAATCGTCAGCCTATCGCCTATGGCGGACGTGCGGCGCGGCCTGATTATCGTCAATACCGGCCCGGGCAAAGGCAAAACCACCGCGGCCATGGGCACGGCCCTGCGCGCCGTCGGCCAGGGCATGCGCGTGCTCATGCTGCAGTTTCTGAAAGGCTCGTGGCACTATGGCGAGCTGGATGCGGTGCAGGCCTTCGGCGACAGGTTCGTTATGAAGCAGATGGGACGGGGCTTTGTGAAAGTAGGAACCGAAAAGCCGGACCCCGAAGACGTGCGCATGGTGGAAGCAGCCTGGGCGGAAGGTGTGCAGGCCATTCAGTCGGGCCAGTGGGACCTGGTGATTCTCGACGAAATCAATTACGCCATCAGCTATGGCATGCTCAATCCCGAAAAGGTGGCGGAGAGCCTGAAGAACAAACCGGAAATGGTGCACGTCATCTTGACGGGGCGCAATGCGCATCCGACAATTGTTGAACTGGCCGATACCGTGACCGAAATGCGCCAGGTCAAGCATGCCTATGAGAAAGGCGTGATGGCGCAGAGAGGAATCGAATACTGATTGGGTAATTGCGAAATTTGGTAATTGGAAAATTTGAAAGCCCCACCCGGCTGAGATTTTCAATTACCAATTTAGAAAATTACCCGATCACAAATTCCCCATGGCTTGGTTCAAACGCCAATCCGGCGAGCTGGATACCTCGGGGGAAAAGAAGGTCCGCACCGAGGGCCTGTGGGTGAAGTGCGAAGATTGCCGCCAGGTGATCTGGAAGAAAGACCTCGCCGAAAACCTGAACGTTTGCCCCAAGTGTGACAAGCACTTTCGCATTGACGCCCGCACCCGCCTGGCGCAGCTGCTCGATGATGGAAGCTACGAGGTTTTCGATTCTGGCCTGTCCTCCACCGATCCGCTGAAGTTTATGGACCTGAAGGCTTACGGCTCGCGCCTGAAGCAGGCGCAGGCCGATACCGGCCTGAAAGATGCCGTCATCAACGCCCAGGGCAAGCTCAACGCGCGGCCGGTGATTGTGAGCGCGATGGAATACTCGTTCATCGGCGGCAGCATGGGAGCAGTGGTGGGCGAGGCCATTACGCGGGCCATTGAGAAGGCGGCTGAGGCGCGGGTGCCGATCGTGATCATTTCCGCCTCCGGCGGCGCGCGCATGATGGAGGGCGTTGTCAGCCTGATGCAGCTGGCGAAGATCTCTGCCGCGCTGGCCCGCCTGGATGAAGCTCACGTCCCTTATATTTCCGTTCTCACCGACCCGACGACCGGCGGCGTGACCGCGTCTTTCGCCATGCTGGGCGATGTGAACATCGCCGAGCCCGGAGCGCTGATCGGTTTTGCCGGCCCGCGTGTGATCGAGCAGACCATCCGGCAGAAGCTGCCCCAGGGCTTCCAGCGCAGCGAGTTTCTTCTCGAGCACGGCATGCTGGATGCGGTGGTGCATCGCAAAGACATTAAGCCGTACATCGCCCGCGCCCTGGATTTTATGGTTGCAGCGGCTTAGCGGCTGGGAACTGGGAACTGCTCACTGGAAGCTGATTTTTCGACAGGCCGGCTTGCAGCCGCGGGCCGCTACGGCGCGTCTTCCCCTGGGGCTATGTTACGGCTGATCCAATTCAGCACCATCTTTAGGGCCTTGAACCGGCTCCGGATGCAGTTCGGCGAGCTCCCCTCGAATCGCTTGAGCGACAATTGATAATCTACTTGTTTTCAGATGGGCTGCAACCGGGAGCGCCGGCGGCGGCCAGCCGTATGTCCTACGAAACTGCAATCACGCGCATGTTCGCGCTGGGCCACGAGCTGGCGCACACGCCCTCGAATAAGTTCGACCTGGCCCACATGCGGGTTCTGCTGGCGGCTCTCGATCATCCTGAGCGTCGCTTTCCCGCCGTGCTGATTGCAGGCACCAATGGCAAAGGCTCGACCGCGGCCACCCTGGCATCGATTCTTCGCGCCTCCGGGCTGCGGACCGGGCGCTACACTTCGCCTCACCTGGTGCGAATCAACGAACGCATCTGCATCAACGGTGAACCGATTCCGGACGACGACTTTGCCTTGCTGCACGACGTGGTGGACCGCACTGCTGAGCGCCTGGTCAGCGAAGGCGAGCTTCCCTGGCACCCCAGCTTTTTCGAGACGCTCACCGCCATGGCCTTCGAATATTTCTGGCGGCAAAAGGTGGAGATTGCTGTGCTGGAAGTGGGCATGGGCGGCCGGTTGGATGCCACCAACGTGGTTGAGCCGCGGGTGGCCGTGATTACTGACATTTCGCTCGACCATCAGAAATTTCTCGGCAACACGGTGACCGAAATTGCCCGCGAGAAGGCCGGCATCATTCGGCCGCGAGGAATTGTGGTGACATTGCCGCAGCATCCCGAGGCCAATGATGTGATTGGGAACACGATCCTGGAGCTGGGAGCGACCGCGGTCAGCGCCGTGGCCTATGTGCCGCCGCTTTCGCCGGCCAGCGGAAATTACTTCATCCCGAACGAGCAGTTCTTAACCGCTGAGGGTCGGAAGGCACGGACACAGCTCATAGCCCGCTATCCCCTGCAGATTCAAGGGTCGGAGATTCTAGTCGAGACCCCGCTGATCGGCCGCCATCAGCTGCGCAACGTCGCCCTGGCGATCGCCGCGGCGGAAGAGCTGAGTAAGCAGGGGTTCGGGGTCACGGCCGCCTCCCTCGAGCGCGGGATTCGCGAGACGAGGTGGCCGGGAAGGTTTCAGATCATCCCCGCTGGCGACGGCGCTCCTGAGTTGGTGCTCGACGTGGCCCACAACCCGGATGGCGCCTGGGCGCTGCGTTCGACTCTTTCCGCCGTATATGAAGACCGCCGCATGTTCATGGTGTTCGGGGCCATGCGCGACAAGGCGATTGCGGAGATTGCCGAAATTCTCTTTCCGCTGCCGCAGTCTGTCATCGTGACCCGCGCGGATAACCCGAGATCAGCAACCACAGACGAGATTGGCGAAGCGGCCGCCCGTTCATCAGCCGAAATCGAAGCCACACCGGATGTGGCCTCGGCGCTTTCACGCGCCCGCGCGCTGGCGGCGCCCGATGGGTTGGTGGTGGTGACCGGCTCAATTTACATTGTAGGAGAGGCCTTTCGCGCCCTCGGCGTCCGCATCTGAATTGAGGGCATAGCATAGAGTGGCAGAAGCCAAGACATCTCCCGGTATGGAAGTGGAAGAACCATCGGCCTCGCGCGACCCTTCGGCGGACGAGGACCGGTTGCCCAAGAAGGAGTATGGCTGGCCCAGCCGCCTGCGCTCATATTTCTTGCTCGATCCTCTGATCTGGCTCTACACGCTCGTTATGGGCGTGGTCTCCATTCCCTTTGGCTTGTTTGACCGGGATGGCCGCGTTCTGCACTCGCTGGCCAGCTTCTGGTCGCGGCTCATCATGGGCACGATTTCTTCACCGGTGAAAGTGACCGGCCTCGAGAAGATTGATGCTTCGAGACCGTACGTTTACGCCGTGAACCATGCCTCCGCGCTTGATATCCCGCTGCTTTATGTCTATCTGCCCTTCCAGTTCCGCATCGTGTTCAAGAGCGAACTGCTGTACTATCCGATTGTCGGCTGGCACCTGAGGCGCTCACGGCAGGTTTGCATTGACCAGCAGAACCCGGCGAAATCCATCGGCAGCATCCGCTCGGCGCTGAAGAGTCTTAAGGCAGGTATGCCGCTGGTGATCTTTCCCGAAGGCGGCCGCACCCCGGACGGCGAAATCAAGCCCTTCCTGCCCGGCGCTTTTTTCCTCGCCATCAAAGCGCAAGTGGACGTCGTGCCGGTGGCGCTGGTGGGAACCTTCGACCTGCTGCCTATGAATACCTACCACATCAAGTGCCGCCCGCTGGAGATGCGGGTAGGGGAGCCGATCTCGACCAAGGGGATGACATTGAAGGATATGGAGAAACTGGCGAGTAAGGTCGAAGAAGGGCTGGTTCACTTGTACCAGGCGCCGGGCCTACTCGCGCGGTAGCGATTCCCGTCTGCGAGGAATGCGAACATGCTGATTCCTGACGGTCATGGTATCGGAATCCGCTTTCTTACCAGAGACTCTTAGGCCTCCCGCGGCATGGCCCCTGCCAGCAGAAGAACCGCGCCGCAATACATCAGCGTATCCGCCATGTAATTCAGGCCAAGGCCAAGGCTGGCGCGGTCCACAATTCCAATGGGCACGTACACGACTAACTCCACGAA
>DATIYF010000030.1:0-9010 GCA_035517775.1 Terriglobales bacterium | reverse complement strand
AGACGGCCGCTGGCTGACGGCCGATCATGCCGAGCGGCTATTGCAAGGCAAGCCGTTGGAGCATGCGCCCCGCCATCTCCGCGCCGGCGATCCCGAGGCCACGCCCGCGGCGGCGGTACTGGCCAACGGCCAGGGCGTGATCGTGCCTCCCGAGCCTCATCCCACCGGTCTCGCGCCATTTCAGACCGAGGCCGCATCTTCGGCCCTGACCCGCCGCGCCGCCGACCGCGCCATCAACGTGGATGTCATCTTCCCCGTGTTGCACGGCACCTTCGGCGAGGACGGCACCATCCAGGGCCTGCTCGAACTCGCCGACATCGCCTACGTGGGCGCGGGCGTGCTCGGCTCGGCCGCCGGCATGGATAAAGACGTCATGAAGTCTTTGTTCCTCTCTGCCGGTCTGCCCATTGTGAAGCACGTGACTTTTCTGCGCTCGCAATGGGAAGAAACTCCCAAGAAGATTCAGAAGCTGGTTGAGAGCGGGCTGAAGTATCCCGTCTTCGTGAAGCCCGCCAATCTCGGCTCGTCCGTGGGAATCTCGAAGGCCCACGACCGCAAGGAACTGGGCCCGGCGATTGAAGAGGCCGCCAGGTTCGACCGCAAAATCGTGATCGAAGAAGGCGTCGGAGGTAAGAAGCACAAAGCGCGTGAGATTGAATGCGCGGTGCTGGGCAATGACAAGCCGGAGGCTTCCATTCCGGGCGAGATCGTTCCCATCAAAGAGTTCTACGATTACGACGCCAAGTATCTGGACGAAGGCTCGGAGTTGATCATTCCGGCGAAACTCACGAAGGCGGAGATGAAGAAAGTGCAGAGCCTGGCCATTGCGGCCTTTCAGGCGGTGGACTGCTCCGGCCTGGCGCGGGTGGATTTCCTCATGGACCCCAAAACGCGAAAAATCTGGCTCAATGAGATCAACACCATGCCCGGCTTTACCTCCATCAGCATGTACCCCAAGCTGTGGGCGGCCTCGGGTGTGGCTTATCCTGAATTGATCGAAAGGCTCATCCGGCTTGGGCTGGAGCGCCACGCCGACAAAAAGAAAAACCACTACAGCCGCTGAGCTGAGGGAACCTGAGAAAAGCCTGTGAGGAACCGCCGCAGAGGCGCGTACTCCTGCCTCGGGAAATTCAATGTCAGTTCCTCTTACCCTGGCAGCACGAGATTATCAATCAGCCGCGTGTTGCCGACGAACGCGGCCACCGCTACCAGCGCCGGCTGATTAACCTGAAGCAGCGGATCGAGAGTTTCGGGATCAACGATCTCGAAATAATCCAGGCGCACGGAGGGTTCCGCCGAGAACTCAGCGGTCGCCGCGGCCATGAGTCTCGCTGCCTGCCGCTCGCCGCCATCGAAGAGCTCACGCACCCGACTGAGCGAACGGTAGAGTACGAGCGCCGATCTCCGCTGTTGCGGCGTGAGGTAAGCGTTGCGCGAGCTCATGGCCAGGCCGTCAGCCTCGCGCACAATGGGGCAGACGGCTATTTCGACGGCAAAATTCAGGTCGCGCACCATGCGGCGGAGGATGGCCACCTGGGCGGCATCTTTCTGGCCAAAGAAGGCAACATCCGGCTCGACAATATTGAACAGCTTCGCCACCACCGTGGTCACGCCGCGAAAATGGCCCGGACGCGAGCGCCCGCACAGCTTCTCGCTCATGCCTTCGACGATTACGTAACTGATAGTCCCCGGCGGGTACATCTCTGCGACCGATGGGGCGAAGACATAATCAACACCGGCTTTCTCCAGAAACCCGCAATCCCGTTCGAAACTGCGAGGGTAAGTGCCGAAATCTTCGTTGGGGCCGAACTGAGTGGGGTTCACGAAGATGGAGACCGCCACGGCCTCGCACTGCGCCCGGGCCGCGCGCACCAGCGAGAGATGCCCTTCATGCAGCGCCCCCATGGTCGGGACCAGGCCCAACCGGCTGCCAGTTTTGCGCCGGGCACGGCAGGCAGATCGCATGGCTTCGAGGGCTACGATGGTTTCCATGGAATTAGGCCAGCCGGTCACAAACGGCAGATCAGCAGTTCGCGCTCGTAAATCATTTCCGGGGGAAGGTGAGCGTGCAGGCGAATGAAGAGCTCTTCGTGCCCAATGACCTCTGATTTCCACGCTGCGCGGTCCACCCTTTGCAGTTCGTCAAATTTCTGTTTGCAGAAGTCCAGGCCCTTCCACTCGATGTCCTCGTAATCCGGCGTCCAGCCGATGGGCGTCTCCCGGCCATGCGAGCGGCCATGCACGCGGTCCACCACCCATTTCAGCACGCGCATGTTTTCGCGGAAGCCGGGCCAGATGAACTTACCATCTGCGTCTTTGCGGAACCAGTTGACGTGGAAGATGCGCGGCGTGCGGCTGAGCGAGCGCTGCATTTTGATCCAGTGGCGGAAGTAGTCGCCCATGTGGTAGCCGCAAAAAGGCAGCATGGCCATGGGGTCGCGCCGCACTTTGCCGATTTCGCCGGCCGCGGCCGCCGTCATCTCCGAGCCCATGGTGGCGCCCACATATACGCCCGCGCTCCAGTTGAAGGCCTGGTAGATGAGAGGAATGGTGCTGGCGCGGCGGCCGCCAAAGATGATGGCGCTGATGGGAACGCCTTCGGGATCTTCCCAAGCCGCGTCAATGGTTGGGCACTGCGAAGCCGGAGCCGTAAAGCGAGCATTGGGATGCGCGGCTTTGCGGCCGGTCTGCGCGGCAATTTCCGGCGTCCACGGGTTGCCTTCCCAATCCAGGCAGGCAGCGGGCGGTTCGTCCGTCATGCCTTCCCACCAGACGCCACCTTCTGGGGTGAGCGCGACGTTGGTGAAAATGGTATTCCGCGCCAGCGTGGCCATCGCGTTGGGATTGGTCTTGGCTGAGGTTCCGGGCGCGACGCCAAAAAATCCCGCCTCGGGATTGATGGCCCGCAGATGGCCCTCGGCATCGGGCTTGATCCAGGCGATGTCATCGCCCACGGTCCAGACCTTCCAGCCTTCAAAACCCTTCGGCGGCACCATCATGGCGAAATTGGTCTTGCCGCAGGCGCTGGGAAAAGCTGCCGCCACGTAGGTCTTCTCGCCATCCGGGTCTTCTACCCCAAGAATCAGCATGTGCTCGGCCATCCAGCCTTCGTCGCGCGCGATGTTGGAGGCGATGCGCAGCGCGAAACACTTTTTGCCCAGCAATGCGTTGCCGCCGTATCCCGAGCCGTACGACCAGATTTCGCGGCTCTCTGGAAAGTGGACGATGTATTTCTCCTTGTTGCACGGCCAGGGCACGTCTTTCTGCCCAGGGGCGAGCGGCGCTCCCAGGCTGTGGATGCAGGGCACCACCCGCTGCTCGTCCTTGTCAATTTCTTTGAACACATCAATGCCCATGCGCGTCATGATGCGCATGTTGGCGACGACGTAAGGCGAATCGGTGAGCTGCACCCCGATTTGCGACATCGGCCCGCCCACCGGCCCCATGCTGAAGGGCAGAACGTACATGGTGCGGCCGCGCATGGAACCCTTGAACAGCTCTTTCAGCCGCCGCCGCATCACGTAGGGATTTTCCCAGTTGTTGGTGGGGCCGGCGCTGTCTTTCGAGAGCGAGCAGATAAAAGTGCGGTCTTCCACCCGGGCCACATCGCCCGGGTCCGAGCGCGAGAGATAACAGCCCGGCCATAAATCCTGATTGAGCTTGATGAACGTACCGCTGGCCAGCATCTGCCGGCAAAGTTTTTCGTACTCCGCCTGCGAGCCATCTACCCAGTAGATTTGGTCGGGCTTGGTCAGCTCGGCGGTCTTCTCGACCCAGCGGATCAGATGTATGTTGCTGGTCAGCGGACCCTTGGAACGGGCAGCTTTCATAGGCATTCCGGAATATAAGATTATATTTTGCCAGAGAAGCGAAGCCAGCCGCCAGCGTCGCCGATTGACTCGCGCGATACGCGCGCTGATCGCAGGCCGAATCCTTCGTGCCCTTCGTGGTTGACTACTCTTCCCGGCCCCAAAATTGACGCCGGGCAATCCCAACCCTAGAATCAGAAACAGCTCACGACTTCCAATCGCCCATGCCCATCTACGAATACCAGTGCAAGAAGTGCCACCACCGCTTTGAGAAGATTCAGAAGTTCTCCGATGCCAAGCTCAAAAAGTGCCCCCAATGCGGCGGGCCGCTGGAGCAAGTAATCTCCGCTCCGGCGGTGCAATTCAAGGGATCGGGCTGGTACGTCACCGACTACGCAAAAAAACCGGCGGCCGGTTCCGGGGATGGCGATTCCGCCAAAGATTCCACCTCCAAGAAAGAGAGCAAGCCGAAGTCGGAATCGAAGTCCGAGAGCAAGTCCGAAAGCAAGAAATCCGAGAAAAAGTAGCCGTCTGCCGCGCCGATCACCGCCACTGCATGTCATATCCCAGCGAGTTCAGGATGTGATTTTCAAATTCATATTGCAGGATGGAATCGAAGTCGCCCTCCTGCTGCTCCCAGGACGAAGCATATTTCGTCACCGGATGATCGTAACCCGAATACGCCGGCGCAAAACGAACGTTGCAGGGCTGCGGGCAGGGAATGAGTCCGGTCGGGTCGGCGTGCGAAACCCCGGTGGCTGCGTAAAGGGTACTCGAGGAAACATCCGGCTCGCTGGCCACGGTAAGCTGGCGCGGCTGAATGGTGAGCGCCCGGGAATCGCCCGGCAGAATGTCGGCCGAGGCCCCGGAAAGGGTCTGCTGCACAGGATTCAGATCAATCTGCGTGGCCAGATTTTGCTGGGCAGCCTTCCAGATCGTCCAAAGCGCGGTGTCGGAGTGCTGCGTCTGATTTACGAAGCCCACCGGCTGCGTATCCATCGAGCCCCCGCCGCACCCGGCCAGAATCAATAACAGAATGCAAGCCCGCGCGGCTCGGCCCATGGTTCTCCCCGACGGTTCGGCCCAAGCAAAGATCAGCCTCAATTAGCCATCGGCGAGGGGGCAGTGAAATGCAGGCCGCAGCGGCAATCGGACGTGCCGACACTTTTGGGTGCCGCGCTCTCGTGAAGATCGCTCTGGTCTGCGGCGTTTTCCGCTTGTTACATTTGGCCACTCCATTTCCCATATACAATGCAACGGGGCTGGCGATCTTCCCTTGGCCTGCCCGTGGGAGGGACTTCACTCGATGGCAATCACAAGCGTGAACAATCAGGCCCAGACCGCCCCCGCGCATCTCCCGACCAACCAAAGCGCACTGGCCATGGTCACCACACTGTTCTTTCTCTGGGGCTTCATGACCGCCCTGAACGACATTCTCATCCCCCACCTGAAATCCATTTTCGATCTGAATTACACCGAAGTGATGCTGGTGCAGTTCTGCTTCTTTTCCGCTTATTTCGTATTCTCGCTGCCTTCGGGAAAAGTGATCGAATGGATCGGCTACAAATACGCCATGGTGGTGGGATTGCTCACCATGGGCCTGGGTTCGTTTCTGTTCATCCCCGCGGCCAGCCTGCCTTCTTATCCGTTGTTTCTGGCGGCGCTGATCGTGCTGGCTGCCGGCATGACAATTTTGCAGGTTTCCGCCAATCCTTATGTGGCCGTACTCGGCCCGCCGGAAACCGCCTCCAGCCGCCTGAACCTGACTCAGGCATTCAACTCGCTCGGGACAACCATTGCCCCGTATCTTGGCGGCGTCATCATTCTCTCCGCCACCCCCAACGCCGATGTGGTGAAGAGTCTCACGGGTGAGGCGCTGCACGCTTTCCGGGTGCAGCAGGCTTCTTCCGTCAAGCTGCCTTATCTGGGCCTCGGATTGATCGCCGTCGTTCTTGCCCTGGTGATCGCAGGCTTCAAGCTGCCTGCCATTGAGTCAGCGGTGCATCACAAAGGCGAGGCCACGGGCAGCGTGTGGAGCTATCCCCACCTGTGGATGGGAGCGATCGGCATCTTTGTGTACGTAGGCGCCGAGGTGACCATTGGCAGCCTGCTCATCAACTACCTCACGCAGCCGAACATCGGAGATATCTCACCGGTAAAGGCGGCAACTCTGGTCGGCTTTTGCTACTGGGGAGGCGCGATGGTCGGCCGCTTCATTGGCTCGGCCATCTTGCAGAAGGTGCGCACCAGCCTGGTGCTGGGCACGGCCGCAGTCGTGGCCTTCTGCCTGGTCTGCACGTCGATGCTGACCTTCGGCCACGTCGCCATGTGGAGCCTGATTCTGGTGGGCCTCTTCAACTCCATCATGTTCCCCAGCATTTTTACTTCCGGCATTGCTGAACTCGGCCCCATGACCAGCAAAGGCTCGAGCCTGCTGATTATGGCGATTGTGGGCGGCGCGATTATTCCCGAGCTTTCGGGCAAGATCGCCGACGTGGTCGGCATCCATCACTCCTTCATTCTGGCGGCGCTGTGCTACTTGTACATCGCCTACTACGGCTATAAGGGATCGAAGCCCATGGGCCCGGGGATTACCGAACCAATTAAGGCGTAGCGGCGCCGTTGCACTTTGTCAGGGCTGGCCTGTAGCCGGGCCTGGCAGCCGCCGGGAGTGGCAAGCGAGGGATCTGCAATTTTGCGCTCCCATTCGATCCTGCGAGCGTCACTCTGGCGGCGCTGAAACATCCAATCCCCATGCCACGCCCAGCGGGAGTCACCGCCGTCGCTATTCTTTTCTTGCTCGCCGGTGGATATCTCTGCCTGCTCGGTCTGCTTCTGCTCTTCGCTCCCGCCAGCGTCTCGTTGCTTTGGGGAACCTTCCTGCTCGACGGCCTGGCCCTGGCCGGGCCTTACATGTTTCTGCTGGCAGGGGCCATCGGGCTTTTGATCGCCTGGGGAGTGGCGCGCCTGAATCGCTGGGCCCGTCGGGCGGCGGCCCTGATCGCTCTCGCCGGCGTTGTGCTTCTTCTGCCCAATGTCTCCATCGCCGCCACCGAGCTTCGCTGGCCAGCGCTGTGCTGGGGAGCGCTCGGGGTAATCGTGCGTGTGGTTGTTGCCTGGTATCTGTATCAGGCGCCCGTAGCGCAGCAGTTTGGAAGGTGATAGTCCGCTTGCAACCCAACCCGGCTCCGGGCTCACTCAGAAAAGGACTGGTCGCGATGACGACAATGGCGTAACACGAATCTCGTGTTCTTGTTAACGAACTGATAACAATGCTGAACTTACCGTCTTGCCTTCGCCGCCGCCTTCTCTCCTACCCGCTTGCTGACTTCGAACTTCATCTTGCCGGCCTTCTTGTCGGCATCCACCACCACGTGGTCGCCGTGCAGCACTTCGCCGTCAAGAATCTTCAGCGCCAGCGGGTCCTGCACCAGCTTCTGGATCGCCCGCTTCAGCGGCCGCGCCCCAAAATTCGGGTCGAAGCCCTCGGTAAAGAGCAGGTCCTTCGCCGCCTCGGTCAGCTCCAGCGAAATCTTGCGCTCGGCCAGCAGCCGGCGCACGTCTTCCAGGCGCAGCTCGATAATCTTCACCAGCTGCTCCTTGCCCAGCGGCCGGAAGATGATGATGTCATCCACCCGGTTTAGAAATTCGGGCTTGAAGTGGCTGTGCAGAGCGTTCATCACCTGCCTGGAGGCCCCTGCGAACTCTTCTTCCGACTTCAGTCCTTCCGCCTGCAGGAAAGACGAGCCTAAATTCGAGGTCATGATGATGACCGTATTCTTGAAATCCACCGTGCGGCCTTTGCCGTCGGTCAGCCGGCCATCGTCCATGATTTGCAGCAGAACGTTAAACACATCCGGGTGTGCCTTCTCGATCTCATCAAAGAGAATCACCGCGTACGGCCGGCGGCGAATCTGCTCCGTCAGCTGCCCGCCTTCTTCGTAGCCCACGTATCCCGGAGGCGCTCCGATCAGCCGCGACACGGCGTGCTTCTCCATGTACTCCGACATGTCAATGCGCACCAGCGCGTGCTCGTCATCAAAGAGAAATTCAGCCAGAGCGCGGGCCAGCTCGGTCTTACCCACGCCCGTCGGCCCGAGAAATATAAAGCTGCCGATCGGACGCTTGGGATCGCTCAGCCCGGCGCGTGAGCGGCGAATGGCGTTACTCACCCGCTCCAGCGCCTCATCCTGCCCGACCACCCGCAGCCGCAAGCGCTCTTCCATCGAGACCAGCTTCTTGACCTCGCCTTCCAGCATCTTCGAGACCGGAATGCCGGTCCACTTGGAAACGATCCGCGCGATGTCTTCCTCGTCCACTTCCTCCTTCAGCATCCGTGTGGCGCGGGCGCCCCCGCCCGCGTTCCCGTCGGTCAGCTTGCGCAGCTCTTCTTCCGTTTGGCGAAGCAATCCATAGCGAATCTCCGCCACCCGCTGCAGGTTGCCCCTGCGCTCTTCCGTCTGCTCTTCAATTTTGAGCTGCTCGATTCTTTCCTTGAGCTGGCGGGCGCGCGCAATCTCTGCCTTCTCTTTTTTCCAGGTGGCCTTGAGCACGTCCGATCTCTCGCGGATCTCCGCCAGTTCCCGGTCAATCACCATCAGCCGCTCCCTGGAGTTTGGATCGTCTTCCTTCTTCAGCGCCTGCTTTTCGATCTCCAGCTGGGTAGCGCGGCGCTCGAGCTGATCAATGTCGGTGGGCAGCGAATCAATCTGGATGCGCAGCGAGGCCGCCGCCTCGTCAATCAGATCAATGGCTTTGTCGGGCAGGAAGCGGTCAGAGATGTAACGGTGCGAAAGCGTGGCCGCGGCCACAATCGCCGAGTCTTTAATGCGCACCCCATGGTGCACTTCATAGCGTTCCTTCAGCCCGCGCAGAATCGCAATCGTGTCTTCGACATTGGGCTCGCCCACAAAAACAATCTGGAAGCGGCGCTCGAGCGCGGCGTCTTTCTCGATGTACTTGCGGTATTCGTTCAGCGTGGTCGCGCCAATGGCCCGCAGCTCGCCGCGGGCCAGGGCGGGCTTGAGCATATTGGAAGCGTCAATGGCGCCCTCGGCTGCGCCCGCGCCAACCAGCGTGTGCAGCTCGTCAATAAACAGAATCACTTGCCCGGAGGAGTCTTCAATCTCTTTCAGCACCGCTTTCAGCCGGTCTTCGAACTCGCCGCGATACTTGGCTCCCGCCAGCATCGCGCCCAGATC
>DATIYF010000029.1:0-2173 GCA_035517775.1 Terriglobales bacterium | reverse complement strand
CCGCGCACGACCCGCGTCCAGCATCTCATTCTCCGCCCCCGCATCGCCGATTTCAATCCGGCGCTGGCCTTTGCCTCCTGAACGTCCAGTTTAATTGTCATCCTGAGCGAAGCGAAGGACCTATGCATTTTGTTTGCAGCTCCGAAAGGCCGGAAGGGCACGACTTCAGTCGTGCCGTTAGGTCGTTGAAAATGCCTTCGCGCTTTAGCGCCGGGCGGGCGGAAGCGTGAGCGGGCGGGTGGCCCACTCAAGCCGTTGTTTTGCTTGAGTGGGGCCGTTTTTCCGCCGAAACCATTTATGAGAGGAGTTCTAGGCAGCTAGATAGTCCCGCCGAAGCCAGCGACGTCCATAGTTCGGCGCTGAGCAACAGAGCCGCAGCGGAGACAACCGCGCTTGCCGCGCCCTTGCGCCAGGCCGCTGGAGGAGAGCCTGCGCTGCGCTTGAAAGCGCGATTGAAGGCGGCTTCCGATTCGTAGCCAACGCGGGTCGCTATTTCTGCCATGCTGGAATCGCCGTCGCGCAACATTTGCTTTGCTAGTTGCACCCGCCATCTCGCAAGATACCGCATGGGAGATTCACCGATCAGTCGAGTAAAGCGCTCAGCCAGTGCGGAGCGGGAAATGGCAGCCTCGCGCGCCAGTTCCGATACTGTCCAGTCGCGGGCGGGATTGGCATGCATCAGGCGCAACGCCTTTCCGACATGGACATCATTCAGCCCGGCCAGCCAGCCGCACTGACCGGCCGGCAGCTGTTGCATGTACTGACGCAGAATTTCCACGAACATCAACTCTGTGAGCCGGCTCAACATTGCGGCGTTGCCTGGGCGAGCTGCTCTGGCTTCGTGGATAGTGAACTTCAACGTGGTGCTTAGCCAGCTTCCCGCTCCCTGGGGAACTCGCGTCGGGTGAGTGCCATTTTGGTCGATGGCTTCCACCGCGGCGTAGTCATTGCTGCTACGCACCACAAGCATCGTTGGCAGCGCCGCGACGAGCGGATTAAAGCGTTGATCGCAATTCAGGTAGCCGCAAATGAAACGAGACTTTCCGCCGCCGCCGCCGAAGGCCACCTGCGGGGTGGCATCGGGCGAGCCCTGCGAAAACACGGCATCCATGGGAGTGGCCTTCGCCTCGGGGTGGCTGCACATGGTATGCGGTTCGCCGTGGGCGAATATGATCACGTCGCCGGCCTCCATCTTCACTGGCGGATGATTCTTGCACAGGATGAAGCATTCTCCGTCGGTGAGGATGTGAAACAGCACCACACATTCCGCGTCCGGCATGACGATGGAAGCGAGGAGCTTGGGACTCGGAGAATCAAGCGCCCAAGGTGAAGAAAATTCCGCAGTGAAGAACACCGCCCCTGATAGACGCACCACGCGCAGCACGTCGGACAGTATGTCCATTGGACTGCTTCGCCCCAATCGCAGGAATAGACAAGTCCCGGAGTCTTGGCCAAGCATTGCAGAGCCTCAGTCAAGCTGTCAAGGCAACTTGGCGCTTTGAGCAAGAGGAATGGAGTCTCGAGCATGGACGCGTAAGGTGAACTCGGAGAGACTCGTCCCAGCATTTCACCGCAAACACACAAGGAGCGAATCATGGCCCAAATGATCCCTGACCCGACGTTCTATCCCTCACCTAAGATGGCCATGCAGGCGCCGCAGGAGCGGCTTGCGTATGTCGCTCTGCTTAACGCCGGCGAGAATGGACAGCGCGATGCGATGGGAGTCATTGACCTCGACCCGAGTTCCTCCGAGTATGGGAGACTCGTCGGGCAAACAGAGTTTCCACGCGGTGACAATGAGCTGCACCACTTCGGCTGGAATGCCTGCAGTGCGTGTCTTTGTCCGCAGGCCCCTCATCCGCACATGGAGCGCCGCTACCTGATCGTACCCGGTATCGGGTCTTCGCGAATCTATATCCTCGATACCAAGCCGGACCCCAAACGGCCAAAAATCGTGAAGGTGATCGAGCCTGAAGAGTTCATCAAGAAGACGGGCTACACCTCGCCCCATACAATTCATTGCGGACCCGACGGCGTGTATGGGAGCGCACTGGGATCGGCCAGCGGAGATGGCCCTGGTGGCATTTTCCTGATGGACGCGAACACCTTCGAACTGAAGGGCCAGTGGGAACAGGAGCGTGGCCCCCAGCAACTGGCCTACGACTTCTGGTGG
>DATIYF010000028.1:0-33600 GCA_035517775.1 Terriglobales bacterium | reverse complement strand
TGTTCCGCCGCTCCCCGGCCCTTGCCGGGCCGATTGCGACGGCTGTGGCCGTTCCCCGCGCCCCCGGTCTCTTGCATATTCCGGTCTGCCTCCAGAACTTTGCTCGCCATGATTTCCTGCCTCCTTGATGGCCAATTTGCCTGGCCTCTATCTACCCCTCAGAATCTAACGGCCGCGGTTCGCCCTCCGGCACGATGCTCAGGAGCACCTTCGTTTGCTCCCTTCCAGCGCCCATCAGCCGGCTGCGCTGGCGGCGCCGGTCCTCTGGCGCGCGGCCGGCGTGGGCTTCTCCAGCGCCAGCGTCTGCATTGCCTCCTGCACCAGCCGCTGAGGATCGAGAATCAGCGCCACCGCGCCGTTGCCCAGAATGGTCGCCCCGGATACGACTTGAACGTTGCGGTAGAGCCGGCCGATGTTCTTGATGACCGTCTGATGATCACCGAGCACCTGATCTACCACCAGGCCAAACCGGCCCAGCTCGGTCTCGGTGATCATGATTTGCTCGCGCTCGGGGCGGGCGGTCTTCATCGCGAAGTAATCGCTGATCCGTATATAGGGAATCAGGTCGCCGCGCACGGTCGCCATAGGCTTGCCATTGGCTTCTTCGATATCGTGCCGGGTCAGCTCGACGCACTCCAGGCTGTTGGCCAGGGGCAGCACAAACCGCGCCTCGCCTACCTGCACCAGCAATCCATCAATAATGGCCAGGGTGAGCGGTAAGCGCAGGGTCACGGTCGCCCCCGCGCCGGGCTTGCTGGCGAGATCAATGCTTCCGCGAAGAGCCTCCACGCTGCGGCGGACCACGTCCATGCCCACCCCCCGGCCCGAGATATCAGTGACTTGCTTGGCGGTGGAGAAGCCGGGCGCCAGTATCAAGGAAAAGATTTGCGACTCGCTCAGCTGGGCGTCCGGGGCGATCAAACCCTTTTCCACGGCCCGGGCGCGCACCGCTTCGGCGTTGATACCGGCTCCATCATCGGCCACTCCAATCAGCACATTGGCGCCGGAGTGTTTGGCAGAGAGATGGATGGTAGCAGCGGGGGGCTTGCCGGCGGCGCGGCGCGCCTCCGGAGACTCAATGCCGTGGTCCATGCTGTTGCGGATCAAATGCATCAGAGGATCGTTCAACTGATCAATGACGGTCTTATCCAGCTCGGTTTCCGCGCCCTCGATGGTGAGTTCCACCTGTTTGTGCAGGTTCTGCGCCAGGTCGTGCACCAGGCGGCGGAAGCGCTCAAAAGTGCCGCGAATGGGCAGCATACGGATGCTCATGGAGTTTTCCCGCAGCGAGCCCGTCAGCCGCTCGATTTCCTCGGAGACGGATTGCACATCGGAATCCTCACGCCGGGCCGCGACCTCGCTCAGCCGGGCCTGCACCGTGACCAGTTCGCCCACCAGGTTGACCAGATGGTCGAGCTTCGCCGCGGGAACGCGAATGCTGGAAGCTGTGTCTGGACTGTCATAGGCGCGCCGGCCGTAAGGCGGGTATTTGCCCTTGGGGGTTTGGGCTATGGCTGCGGGAGCGGCCGCGGCCGTTTCTGCCAGAGCGGCGGGCGGCTGAACTGCGGCTTCGGCGGAGTACGGCCCGATGGTCAGTTCGCACGCATCCTCGACAAAGATGAAGACGTCGCGAATGGCTTCGGGCGCAGTCGCCGTGGTCAGCACCATCTCCCAGTTGACATAGCAGCGCTCGGGATCGAGCTCTGCGATGGGAGGGACGGAGGCCATGCTGGCCTTCACCTCAAGATTGCCCAGTTGCCGCAGCTCGCGCAGCAGCAGCAGGGGGTTGGTGCCATTTTTCATGAAGTCCGGCCCCGGGCACAGGCGGATACGCCAGTCGCGGCGAGGGCCTGTCTGGGAAGGCAGGGCCGCAGGGGTAGGCGCCGGCTGGGAAGCTTTCGGCTTGGGCTCGCCAGTCAGCTCCCCCACTTTGGCCAGGATTTCTGCCGCCCGGCGGGAGTCAGCCTTGGCGCCTCCGTTCGCCTCCTCCAGCATCGCCTTGATCTGGTCGAGGGCCGCCAGGGCGAGGTTGATCAGCTCGGGCGTAACTTGGAGCCGCCCGTTGCGGACCTCATCGAAGGCCGTCTCCAGGTTGTGGGTGAAGGCGGCCACCTGGTCGAAGCCAAACATCGCCCCCGAGCCTTTGATGGTGTGCAAGGCGCGGAAGGCGCGGCCCATGAGCTCTTTATCATCTGGCCGGTTGTTGAGCTCGAGCAGCGCCGCCTCCAGCTCAACAAGAATTTCCCGGGCTTCTTCCTGAAAGGCTTGTTTGAACTTATCAATCATTCCCAGGCCTTTCCTTCCGAGGGCTTGCCGGCAACCTCGGGAGGCGGAGTCATTTTTGAAGCGAGGGGAACCCCAGGCCTTCCATGCCGGCTTCGCGGATGGCCGCTGAAATGTGCCCGGGCAGCGCTCCCGCCGTGGTAAGCGATTTCCCTGTCCGCTCACTTTGCCGGCGGGCAGCCCAGAGCAACTGCATTGCGGTAATATCGAGCGCGCTTGCCTGCTCAAGATCCACCTGCAAGTCTTTTCTGGAGGCCAGCCCTTCGAGTAAGCATTGCTTAAGCTCCGCCGCGCAGGAGATGGTGATCGCGCCTTCGAGGCGCACAAGGTAGAGCGATTGGTCCTGATCTATGGCTATCGGCAAACCGCGCCCTTTCTTTAGCCGTGCTCGCCCGGCGCCAGAGTGCGCCGGGACGTTCCAGCTTTGCGCCTGGCGCAAAACCCACTACGGCTTATATCCAAGGGATTACTATCGGCAGCGGCGCGCCGGACTGTAGTCGCTAGCCCGGGGAAAGATGGGCTGCCAGCAACCGGGTTCAGGGCTGGAGCGAAGGAGCGGCGGAGGGCATTTTGGAGGGTAAGGCGTCTTTCTTCTCGTGCAGTTGCTGCACTCTGGCGAACTCGGCGGCGGCGGCCTTGGTATTCCCCATCATCTTAAAGACCCGGGCAAGGCGGTAGTGGGCGTCCGGCTCGGAAGGATCCAGCTCTTCGGCGCGCCGCAGCCTTTCCAGCGCTTCCGGGTATTGCTTTTCATCGGTCAGAATTGCGCCCAGATCAATGTAAGCGACGCGCGGCCCTGAGCCTGCTTCGATCGCCTGGTTCAGCAGGGGCAGGGCTTTTTCCGGATGATTCTGCTTGAACTCGATGTCTCCCAGGTAAGCCAATGCCTGAGGGTGATTGGGGTTGATGGCCAGCTCGGCCTCAAACGATGCGCGCGCCTCATCGTATTGATGAAGCTCCCAATGCAGGTAGCCGAGGCCGAAATTCACGTCCGGCTCACGCGGTGAGACTCGAGCCGCTTTCTGGAACTCGGCGATAGCTTCCCCGGTCCGTCCGAGTCCATCCAGAGCCTCTCCCGTCAGCACGTGGGCCGCCGCCGAGTTGGGGTTCTGCTGCAGAATCTGGCGGAATTCTGCCAGCGCGCAATTATATTTCTTGGCGCGCAGGCAGCTCTGGGCCAGGACCTGGTGCAACTCCGCGTTTCCCGGGTCGGCCCGAGCTACAGGCTGCAGGTACTTCACGGCGTCAGTGAAATTCTGCGCCCCGTAGCAACTGAGGCCGAGCAGGGTGCGGGCTTGCACGCCGCCCGGGCCGGAAGCCAGGGCCGCGCGAAAATGTGGAATTGCCTCCTGGAAGCGCCCCAGCTTGAACTGCGCCAGGCCCAGGTTGAGCTGTAAGCCGGGCAACTTCGGATTCAACGCCAGCGCCTGCTTATAGGCCGAAGCTGCCTCCTCATATTTCTCTTGCCGGGAAAGGGCAAATCCCAGGCTGGCAAATGCGCCGGCGTCCCTGGGATTACGCTCGGTGATGCCGCGCCAGGCCTCCGCCGCCTCGGCCCATTTCCCCTGCCGTTGCAGCGCGGCCGCCTGCCTTGCGCTGTCAGCCTGCGGAAAGGCCGGGAGCGGCAGAAGAAGAAACAGGATCAGGGCCAAATTCGGATATCTCATGCACGAGAGCTGCGAATCAAGAATGCATTCTGAGAGAACTCAGAATAGTCAAGCCGCGGGCGCGAAGCAACGTTGCCTCCGGCGGCGACCCGGAGGCGCCCAAGCCCGGGCGCTGCAGTCAAGAAAAAGCCCCGCTCGCGAGCGAGCGGGGCCAAGGGCAACGTACAAAGTTCGTAGCTCAGAAGATGATCTTCGCTCCCAGCTGGAACACTCTGGGATCGGCGGCATTGGTGATGGCGCCAAAGTTGCTGGCGCCGAAGTTCGCGCTCACGCCGCCATTCTGGCCGGCTCCGCCGAACTGGGTGTGGTTCCAGGTGTTGAAACTTTCCGCCCGGAATTCCACCCGGCTGCCCCGGTTCTCACTGATCACGAAGCTCTTGAAGAGTGAGAGGTTCCAGTTGTCGCGCCCCGGTCCGCGGACCGATTGCGCAGGCATGTTGCCCCAGGTGCCTTGCGCGGGAAGCGAGAAGACCGAGGTATTGAACCACTCGTTCACGTTTTGCGGGTAGGAAATGCTCCCGTTCAAATCCGGGAAGTTGCCTACGTCGCCGCCGGGAAAGATGCTGGCGACGTTGTGCCCGTTCAGCGTGATCCGGAGCGGCGTGCCCGAAACCATGTCCACGATGCCGGAAAGCTGCCATCCGCCAACGGTGGTTCTCAGGAACCGGTTCGAACTGTTCCTGAGCAGCGGAATGTCATAGACAAAGTTCACGAAGGCAATATTGGTGCGATCCAGGGTTGAGGGGCCGTTATCGTACTGCCAGCCGACGTAGGGATTGTCAATCCAGTCCAGGTCCCAGCCGTTGCCACTGCTGCCCGTGCTGGGATCAATGGAACGGGAAAGCGTATAAGCTGCCTGCACCGTGAGGTTGCGAGCCACCCTTCCCCGCAACTCGGCCTGCAGTGAGTTGTAGTGCGAATCCGCCCCATTGAAGGCCTGCTTGATTGAGTTGTAGCCGGGGTAGGTGAGCAGGCCGTTGAAGGCCGGCTGCACACCGCCCGAACAGTAGGTGGCGACGTCGGTCGTATTATTTGCCTGCAGGCAGGCCAGTTGATCCGCGGGCGGCAGGTTGATCTCATCCCAATAGCTCTGGTGCCGGCCCACGTTGCCTACGTAAGAAACCGAGAGCACGGTGTTGGCTCCGATTGCCTGCTGCACACCTGCGCTGTACTGGGAAACCCTCGGCGGCGGGTAATTCTTGTTGATTCCAACCACGCCGGCGGGCACGATCGGCACCGAAATGGTTCCACCGGCCCAGGTGACGTGGGGATCGGAGAACAGAACGTTGTTCTCGTTCAAGCTGTAGCCGAAGGGTGGATTGGTGGCCCCGTTGTACATGTCATTCCCTTGAATGCGCTCGTACATGAGGCCATAGCCGCCGCGAAGGATGGTTTTGCCGCTTCCGGTCAGATCGTACGCGAAGCCGATCCGAGGACCGAAGTTGAGCCATTGATCGTCCACCAGTCCCTTGGGAAGCCCATTCTTGCCGCCCACACCCATTCCGTTCAGGTAGAACTGATAGCCCTGCAACGAAGCGATGGGACTGGGGCCGAGACCGGGACTGGAAGCCGAAATCTGGGTGTCACTGGCATTCGCCCACAAAGGAGCATTGGCCGCGTTGTAGAGTCCGGGATAGAAGTTGGCGCTGCTCTGGTTGGCTTCGTAGGTATGCGGGATTCCATCCCACCGCAGACCCAGGTTGAGGGTCAGGCGATGAGTTGCGCGCCAGTTGTCCTGAATGTAGGCATCGGGGGATAAGGCGTTCCAGTGCCCCGTGCCCTTGTAGGCGTTCTCGGTATATTTCTGTGAATCCCCCAGGATGAAATCGGCGTAATCCAGTCCGCAGGTGGAGGTCTGAGATCCCACGCATCCCGCCGGGCTGGTGGCCGAGCCATCGAAGGTGAAACCGCCCTGGGTCTCGGCGAAGTAGTCCTGAACCTTCTTGTAGAGCGCCCAGCCAAATCCAAACTTGAACTGGTGCGACCCCTTGGTCCAGGAAACATCGTCGCGAATCTGATAGTCGTCGGCGGTGTTGTTCCAGGGCAGCCAATTGACGCTGTACTTAGCGTTGGTGCTGCCCGTCAGGAAAACGTCAGGAATGCGATTCGCAACGTTGTCGCCGGTGAAGATGCGATTGAAGGTGAAGTCCTGGGGCGCCTGATAAACACCCAGGGGCAGGATGTGAATGCGGTTGCCGTCATAGTTAAATGCGACCTCATTCAGCAAATTGGGGCGAATCATGTAGGTCGCGTGCACAACCGCGCTGTAGGAAGGGTTGCCGAAGGTGTTGAAGACCGTCGGAACATTGTCGCTGCTCCACTGGGTGGTTCCGTAGGTCTGCAGCGCCTGGTCGGAAATCCAGTGCCCGAAGACGGAGAACTTATCGTTGAACTGGTGGTCAATGCGGGCAATTTCCTCTTTGCCGGTGGTGGGCGAGTTATTGCCGCCGATGAATTGCCATCCGCTGGTGGGCTTGGGGAAGATGCCGGCCGCGAGCAGGGCCGAAGCATTGGCACTGACGGCGCAAGAAGGGATGGTGTTGTTGGGGAATGACGATCCGGGTATGAGCGTCGCTTGCACAGCTCCCGAACAGGCAGTATCCAGGCTCGCGATATTGGCCGGCACCACTACCTGAAGTGCGTTACCGTTTCCCAGGGTGCCTGGCAGCACGACCCCCGTGCCGGCGCCGCCCGCATCCGGATACATGCTGGCCAGAGGGGAAGTTACGTTGAACAGGCCACCCTGAACAAAGCGCCGCCATTCCATGTTGTAGAAGAAGAAAGTTTTGGGGTTGCTGCTGGGCTTGAACTCGACCGGCCCGCCGACATTAAAGCCCCAATCGTTGAAGCGCAGTTCGGCTACCTTGTTTGGCGCGGGATTGAAGTAGTTGCGGGCATCGAGGGCGTCATTGCGTCCGAAATAGAACGCGGTGGCGTGCAGTTGCTTGGTACCGGACTTGATCACCATGGTCATGGTGCCGGCCGAAGACAAGCCGTATTCCGCGCTGTAGTTGGAAGTCATGGTACGGAACTCAGCAATGGCATCCATGGAGGGGAGAACATCGGCCCCGCCGCCACCCCCGCGATCGGCCGCTTCGCCGCCATCAATCAGCCAAAGATTGTGGCTCACGCGCTGGCCGTTAAAGCTGACATTGAAATCGCCGCCGGCGGAGGTGGGAACCTGGAAGTCCGCTTGAACGCTGGAAGCGCCGGGCGTCAAGGCCTCGAGGTCGAAAACGCTGCGTCCGTTGGTCGCCAGCTGGCTGATCTGCTGGCCGGTGATGACGCTGCTGACCTCGCCGGAATCGGATTGCACCTTTACGGCGTTGGCTTCTACCGTCACGCTTTCCTGCGCAGTTCCGATCTGCATTTGAAAGTCAACGCGGGCGCGATCGCCCACGTTGAGCACAATGCCCTTTTGCTCGGCCGACTTGAAGCCAGAAACCTCAGCCCGCACCGAGTAGTGGCCGATGTGCAGATCGGGGGCCACGTATTGGCCGGCTTCATTGGTCGCGACGGTGCGGTTCTGCCCCGTATCGCTATTCGTAATGGTGATGTTGACCTTCGGAATGACCGAGCCCGAGGGATCGGTAACGGTTCCGACGATGGTGGCTTCCTGGGCCAGAACAGGGACTGAAAAGCCCAGCAGGAGTGCGCTCAAAACGGCCAGCCGGCGAAGGCTGATAGCGCGAATCCGGCCCCGTACATGCAAGCACGCGAGAGATGTCATGGTCACCCTCCACGATTTCCAACTTTATGGACGTTGCCCCAACTGGCGGGCTGCTGTGCCTTGCCCGCGCAGTGCTTCATTCGAAGAATGCCTTTACAAAAACGATATTCTTAACACGCCAAGAAACTTCGACCTGGGTTCGGCGATCCCCACTGCCGGCGCCCTGAGTTCACCGGGCCCCGCATTTCGGCCGGAACCGACCTACTACCCTTGGTTCCCTGTCTGGGTGGCTGGTTACCGCCACGTCACCCCGGCCCGTCTGGTATGCTCCCCCACTGAGCAGTTGGCCGTTAACGTTACCGGGCGAGAAAGTACTCAGTTTCAACATGGCTTGTCAAGCAAATTTTCAGGGCTTTATTTCCCCGATGGATTCTCGCGGCAGGACCGGCTAGTCGTGGCTGGCGGCAACCGGGGAGAGGAAAGCCGACTCATCCAGCTTCGGCGTCCCCAGTTTTATCTCCCGGAAAAGGTGCAGATTCGAAGACATAACTACGGCCGGCGTGAGGTGCACAGGAGAAGGAAGGGGTACTTTGTGCACGAGATTATCGGCCAGCAGGCGCACCGCCAATTGACCCTGCCGGTGAGGCTGCTGATAGATAGATGCAGCGATGGTTCCCTTCTTGAAGTAGGGTTCCATCTCTGCGAACAAATCGGTCGTGATCAGCTTAACTTTGCCAATCAGTCCCCGGGCGCCGAGAGCACGGCACACGGGCAGGCAGTTGACCGTGTTTACATAGAGTCCGGCCAATGCCGGGAAACGATGGAGCAGCTCGAAAGTTTTCTGAAAGCTCTCGTCTTCGTCTTCGTGCCCCTCGATAACGTCTACTACCCTTCCTCCCGCACAGAACTGCGGGAAGGCGGCGGAAAACCCATCGGTCTTCTTGTGGTGATCTTCGGTGCGGAGCATGCCGGCAACTACCGCCACGCTCGAACCCGGGGGGACGAACTTCCCCATGAGTTCGCCAGCCAGGTGGCCATTGAGCCAGGGCTCGACGCAAACGATGCTGGAGCGGCGGCTCTGGGGCGAATCGGTGGAAACGCAGACGACGCGAATTCCGCCGTCTTCCGCCTTGTCTATCAATGGCTTAAGAGCATCGGGGGTCCCGGCGGTGAGGATAATTCCGGCCACTCCGCCGGCTACCAGTTCGGTAAACGCCTGCGTATCCTGGTCGCCGAGCGCGTGCACCGGGCGGTGCAGGAAGTGAATTCCCAGCTGCGCGACGCGCTGGGCTTCGTCGAGAATGCCGCTCCACAGTTCGTCGTAAAAGAGCCGAATCTCGCGCGGCACGCAGACCCCGATTTTGAGGTCGGCACGGCCTACGGATAAAGCCCGGGCGGCCAGGTTCGGGGTGTAGCCGATCTGTTGCGCGATCTTGAGAATTCGCGCGCGCGTAGCTTCGTTGATGCCATCGCGGCCGTGCAGAGCACGATCCACGGTTCCGATAGAAACATCGGCCAGATGCGCGATCAGATGGATACCGCGCCTTTGTTTTTTCATGCGCCCTTACCTTCGGTCGCGGCGCCGGGCAATGCGCTGCATCCAACTCCCCTAGGTTCCGGGTACTTTAGAGGATTTTTCCCGAATTAGCCAGCCCAACTCGAAAAACACATTCTTCTGACTCGACCGGGCATGACCTCGCTTCTGGTTTCCAATGCCCCCTGCAGCAAAACACTCATCAACAGGAACCAGTTATCCCGGCGCTTTCGTTCTTTGGTGTTCCAGCGGGCTCAGCCGTCTGTGATTCCACCCACGGTTGTCGCCGGCCAGCCATTATCTTTGACTTTCGTGTACGTTGACGATATATACTCCATCCCGCCTTCGATTGCAGCATATTCAATCTACGCCGCAAGGAGAAGTTTGAAGATGCCTTACTCCCGCTTCCAGGCCGGCATGCTTCGAATCCTGGTCATTTTCCTGCTGGCCGTGCCCAGTCTGCTTGCCCAAAGCGCAGCGCCTTCCAGCGCTCCAGCCTATCTGAACCCGGCGTTGCCCGCCAGCGCGCGGGCCGATGACCTGATTTCGCGCATGACGCTGGAAGAAAAAGCGTCGCAACTGGTCAACCAGTCGCGCGCGATTCCGCGCTTGGGGATCCCCGCCTACGACTGGTGGAGCGAAGCCCTGCACGGCGTGGCCAACGCGGGAATTGCGACCGTCTTCCCCGAGCCGATGGGTTTGGCGGCAACCTTTGATACACCCCTGATTCACGATATGGCGGTCGTGATCAGCACCGAAGCGCGGGCCAAGCACGAACTGGCGGTGCAGGCGGGGCGGCGCGACATTATGGAAGGCCTGGACTTCTGGTCGCCCAACATCAACATTTTTCGGGATCCGCGCTGGGGCCGTGGCCAGGAAACCTACGGCGAAGATCCGTTCCTGACTGCCCGCATGGGGGTAGCCTTCGTCACCGGCATGCAAGGCGATGATTCCCGCTACTATCGCGTGATCGCGACTCCTAAGCATTTTGACGTGCACAGCGGCCCGGAGCCCACCCGCCATGAAGTGGATGTGCCGGTTTCCAGGCACGACATGGAAGATACCTATCTGGCCGCCTTTCGCGCCGCGATTGTCGAAGGCAAGGCGGGCTCGATCATGTGTGCTTACAATCGAGTCAACGGTGAGCCGGCCTGCGCCAACACGTTCCTGCTGAAAGACCAATTGCGCGGCGCCTGGCACTTCCAGGGTTATGTGGTCTCCGACTGCGATGCTGTTTCGGACATTTTCACCGGCCATCACTTTACCCGCAGCCCGGCTGAAGCCGGCGCGGTTTCCATGAAAGCCGGCATGGACAATGAGTGCGCCGATTTCTTCACCAAGGCCACCGGCACCTCCGACTATGTGAAGTTCATTGACGCGGTCAAGCAGGGCATTCTGCCGGAAAAAGACATGGACGCCGCTCTACGCCGCCTTTTCATCGCCCGCTTCAAGCTGGGAATGTTTGACCCTCCTTCCATGGTGCCGTACGCCAATACACCCGCCTCAGAAATTGACAGCGCGGCCCATCGCCAACTCGCGCTCAGGGCGGCCCGCGAAGCCATGGTGCTGCTGAAAAACGATGGAGTTTTGCCTCTGCACCCCGACGTGAAAAAGATTGCCGTGGTCGGGCCGCTGGCGGAGTCGGTGCGTGTGCTGGAGGGCAATTACCACGGCACGCCTTCCCATGCCACCACGGCGCTGGAAGGAATCAGGAAGCAATTTTCTTCCGCGCAGGTGACCTATACGCCGGGAATGAACTTTCTGCGAAAGGAAGAGCTGATCCCGACGCCGGTGCTTTCCGCCGCAGATGGCAAGCCGGGATTGACCGCGGAATATTTCTCCGGCGGTGATTTCAAGGCGACGCCTTTCGCCACGCGCGTGGAACCCCACGTTGATTTGCAGAGGCGCCACGAAGATGCGGCGGCGATTCCTCCTCCGGAGGGAGCAAAGAATTTTTCGGCGCGCTGGACGGGCTTTTTGACTCCCGCCGAAAGCGGCAGCTACAAACTCGGCGTGATCGGCTCGCGAAACCAGCTCTGGCTCGACGGCAAATTGATTGTGGATGATCCCCGCCTGCACGACCCTGAGCCGGAATTGACTACGGTCGAACTGCGCAAGGGTCACCGTTACTCAATCAAACTGGAATTCAGCGAGGGAGGCCTCGCAGCCGAGCTGGTTTGGCTGCCGTTGATTGCCGATCCCATTGGCGCGGCCGTCTCCGATGCGAAGCAGGCGGATGTAGTGGTCGCCGTGGTCGGCATCACTTCCGATCTGGAGGGCGAAGAAATGAAAGTGGAGGTGCCCGGCTTCAAAGGCGGCGACCGCACCAGCCTGGATTTGCCGAAAGAAGAGGAAGACCTGATCGAAGCCATGAAGAAGACGGGCAAGCCGCTGGTGGTCGTGCTGATGAACGGCAGCGCGCTGGCGGTGAACTGGGCCAATGAAAACGCCAATGCGATTCTGGACGCGTGGTACTCGGGAGAAGAAGGGGGCACGGCCATTGCCGAGACGCTGGCCGGCGCCAACAATCCCGGGGGCAGGCTGCCCGTCACTTTTTACAAGAGCGTGGACCAACTGCCGCCGTTTGATGACTACGCCATGACCAACCGGACCTACCGCTATTTCGAAGGCCAGCCGCTCTATCCTTTTGGCTATGGGCTGAGTTACTCGAGGTTCGAATACAGCGGCCTGAAGCTTTCTGCGGATAAATTGTATGCGGGCCAGCCGCTGGGCGTAGAAGCGGACGTCAAGAACACAGGCCAGCGGGATGGCGATGAGGTGGTAGAAATCTACCTCACTTTTCCCAAGCTCCCCGGAACCCCGCTGCGCGCCCTGCGGGCTTTTACCCGCATACACGTTGCGGCGGGAGAAACTCGGCATGTGCAATTCACATTGAGCCCACGCGACCTAAGCATGGTGGACCTGGCCGGCGACCGCCTGGTCGCGGCTGGAACTTACGGCTTGAGCGTGGGCGGCGGGCAGCCGGGAACCTCGGCGGCGGGGGCGGAGACTCAATTCTCCATCACCGGCGAAGACAAGTTGCCGGAGTAGCCGGGATCACTGCGTTTCAATCGCGAAGTGGCCTCATTTTTGCGGGGCCATGCACGTATAGGGATGAACACCCGATGTGATCCGTTCTATTGCCATACCGCTATCCAGCGACTCGTCGGAAAGAATGTTCCAGCCGGTGAAAATCAGTATGAGTTGATCTTCGGGAAGAACCAGAATCCGCTGGCCGCCAAAGCCCAGCGCAGCCCAGGCCAGGTGCTGGGGCGCGGATCCATGTGGGATCATCCACCACTGAAAGCCATACTTGTAGCCGCCGCCGGCGTCGGTGCTCGGCGTGATGGACTGCTTGACCCACTCGCTGGAAACCATGCGCTGGCCCTTCCATACGCCGTCGTGCAGATAGAGGTATCCGATCTTGGCCATGTCCTGGGGCCGAAGATAAAGGCCTCCCTCCGTATCGGGCAGGCCGAGCGGCGCGCGCTTCCAGTGAACATGTTCGAAGCCCAGCGGTCTGAAAAGATGCTCGCTCGCATAAGCCTCAATGTCTTGTGCGGTAGCTTTTTGGAAGATGTAGCCTAATAATTCTGCCACTCCGCTGCTGTAGGCAAAGTGTGTTCCCGGCTCGTAGGCCATGGGGCGGTCAATCACAAACCGCACCCAGTCATCGGTAGCCTCCATGGCGCTGGAGCCGTTGTGCGGGTCGTTGTAGGGAAGGTCTTCGTTCCAATCCAGGCCGCTGCGCATGGTAAGCAGATCGCTCAGGGTTATGCGCCGCTTGCGGTCATCCAGGTTCTTTACCTTGGAAATATCGAAAAACTTAAGGATCGGCGTGTTCAAGTCCGCATGAAATTCGTGGCGGTACATGGCGATGCCCATGGTGACCGAGGTGACCGTCTTAGTCACCGACTGCATGGTATGAGCATCTGTGCCTTGCCAGTAGGGATGATATTGGGGGTCGAAATAATTGTAGATGCCGGTCAGGCGCGCATTCAGAGGCCCCCTCTCGTGGGCCTCTTTGTAATAGATCTTTCCGTAGTCATGCTGATAGGTGCGCTCGAAGACATTCTCGCCGCAGCGAATGATGAGCATGCTATCCACTTGCGGATATTTGCCGCTGGCCAGGTCGCGGTCAAAGGCCTGAATGGGCAGGGAATCCATGCCCACAGATTCAGGCGTTGCCTTGGGCCAAAAGCCGCCTACCGGCGCACTTTGCGCCCAGGCGCTGACTCCTCCCCATGCAAGGACCAGAGCCAGACCGAACTCTCCGAGCCGAGGCCCGGATGCGAAACGCCTTGTCGGTTTGAAGTCCAATCTGGGTTCGCCACCCGCCTTCTGGCTTCTAGCGGCCCTTCACTCCCGCCATCTCAGTCTCGACATGCGCCAGCGCAGCCAGAAAACCATCCGCCATGGAGCGCAATTCCTCTTTTGTGATCACCAGAGGCGGCGAAATTTGCAGGGAGTGGCCCATAAGCGAGCGGGTGAGGATTCCATTCCGCCGCGCCTCCATGAGCACCTCGTCGGCGATTCCGGGATTGCTGGCCAAGGCCTCGGCGGAGAGCTGAAACGCGGCGGTCAGGCCGGCCGAACGAACTTCGCCGACGAGAGGATGCTGGCGCAGCCGCTCCATTTCTGCCGCCAGCACCGGCTCCAGCTCCGACACCCGCTCGAGAAGCTTCTCTTTCTCGATGATCTCGAGATTCGCGACGCCAACGGCACAGGCGGTGGCGTGGCCAGAGTAAGTGTAGCCATGGCGGAACATGCCGGCCTTTCCGCGCCAGAAAGGCTCCTGAACCCGCGGGCCGCAAATCACAACACCCAGCGGAAGATAGCCTGAGGTCACGCCTTTAGCGCCGGTAATGATATCGGGGAGAATGCCGAATCTGGAGCTGCCGAACCACCTTCCCAGGCGGCCAAAGCCGGTGACTACTTCATCTGCTACGAGCAGAACGTCGTTGCGGTGGCAGATGCGCTGAATCTGTTGCCAGTAATCGCCAACCGGTGGATAGACGCCTCCGGCGCCACGCACCGGTTCGCCGAAGAAGCCGGCAACTTCGCCCGGATGCTCGCTGATGACCTTTTCGAGCGCTTGCGGATCATCGGGAGGAACGCAGATGATGCCGGGAATCAGCTCGCCGTATCCAGAGGCGTTGGGTGCGATTCCCGCCAGGCTGGTGCCATATCCCGCCACCCCGTGATAGGACCCGCCTCGGGTCACGAGCAACCGGCGCTCAGGTTTTCCGGTCGCGGTCCAGTAACGGCGCACCAGCTTGGCCGCAGTCTCGATGCTCTCCGAGCCGCCGCTGGTAAAAAATACGGCCGCCTCTTCCATGGGGCTGATGGAAGAGATTTCCTCGGCCAGCCGCAGGGCGGGATCGTTGGCAAAATCGCCGAAGGCGGAGTAAGCGGCGAGCCTCTTCATCTGGCGTGCGGCGGCTTCCGCTAGCTCGGCCCGCCCATGGCCAACGAAGCAGTACCACAGTCCGGCGGTCGCATCCAGGTAGCGATTGCCGCGAGTGTCCCAAACCCAGACGCCATCGCCGCGATCAATGACAATCTCCTGCTGCGCAACCTGCGCCATATTGGCGAAGGGATGCCAGAACCTGGTAACGCTGCGGGTTGCTTTGGACATGGTTGTTTCTCCACGAGGTTTCTCTGCCGCCCCGGTGGCACGCTGAGCGGCCCATAGAGACGTGACTGTAGGGAATACTAATGGATGCCCAGCTACTCCTCAACAAAGATGGATCAGGCCGAACGTGAAAGAGTTGACCTGGAGTTCGCGGGGCGAGGCGCCGCGGCGCCTCGCCAGTCGGCAGGCTGAAACATGCATGCTGTCAGGGGCAGCGGACTTCCTCGCCCGAGAAAAGGCCTTCGGCGAGCGGGCCGTGGTAGTGGCTGCAGGAGGCTCCCACGGCAAATAATTCCGCACCCCGCCCGACCAGCACGACCTCCTCTTCATCTACCTGGGCTGCGATCACAGAAAATTCACCAGCGCCTCCATCGTTTCCCTGGGGCGTTCCTCCATCACCCAATGGCCGGTGTCCTTAAGTCCCAGCACGGTTACGTTGTTGGCCACCAGCTTCATCTGGGGAAAAAGCGTGCTGGCGCTGGCGTTCTCGCCGGCGATCGCTAAAACCGGCATGGTCAGCTTGGTCTTTGCCATTTCTGCAAACTCTTTGGCGGTTTCCGGCCATGCGGCAAAGTAGGCCCAGCCTGCCCGCATCCGGCCCGGGCGCGAGTAAGCCGCCACGTAGGCGGCGCGGTCGGCCGCCGGCAGTGATTTCGTTTTGTCCGCCGCAAACTCGTCCCAGAAGTAGGCAAAATAAATCTTCTCCCGCCCCGCGACCAGAGCCTCCGGGGTGGGTCCGTGAAAGCGAAAATGCCAGAGATCGGGGTTGTCGTAGTACGCCTCCCAACCCTCGACTCCGGGAAGAAAAGCATCCATCACCACCAGCTTTTCCACCTCATGGGGATACATTGCCGCATAGGCGTAGGCGACCATCAGCCCGATGTCATGCCCCACCACGCGCGCCTTCTCCACGTGGAGCGAGCGGGCCAGGCTGTGAATGCGGATGGCCGCCGTCTTCATGTCCATCCCACCCTTCGGTATATCGGAATCGCCAATGCCGGGCAGATCGGGCGCAATCACGGTGAACCGCCCTGCCAGCCTGGGAATCAGCGGACGCCACATGCGCGAAGTCTGGGTGTAGCCATGCAGCAGAATCACGGCGGGCCCATGGCCCGCGGTCAGATAGTGAATCTTCAGCCCGTCAACCTCCGCGGTCTTGGAAGAGATGGCAGCCGCCTGCGCATTCGCCGCAACCGAGGCGAGAAGCAGCAGGCTAATGCCGATCAGGCGAACGCTCAATCTGTTATGGCGCATAGTTTCTTTCTCCTGATGGAAAGACCGAGGATACTACGCCGGCGACATGCCAATGTGCCTGCATATCGCAAATCCCGCTCGTCCCGTTTCCACAGGCTTCGAGGCGCCCGTCATCCGTACTTCCATGTGCCTGCACCTCGACGTGCAGGCTTCGCCGGAAAATGCGGCAAAAGGATCGCTCATGCCCCGGGAAGATATAATTCGCGCGTGCGACAACCCATGCGGCATGTAATGGCGCTTCGCGTTTCCAAAGCGGCTCTCGTTCTTGCAATCGCACTTTTCTACACGATTCTGGTCCTAAACAACATCACGGATTACAACTCCAACTACGAGTTTGTCCGCCACGTCCTGACGATGGACTCAACCTTTCCGGGGAACCACGTCATGTGGCGCGCCGTCACTTCGCCGATAGTGCATACGGCCTTCTACGTCGGCATCATCGCCTGGGAATCAGTCACTATGGTTTTATGCTGGTGGGCTGGTGTTCGCTTGCTGAAATCGCATCGTGGGGACAGGGCGGAATTCGCCGCTGCACTGAACGTCGCCGTGGTTGCCCTGACGGCGAGTCTGCTGATGTGGCTGGTGGCATTCCTCGATGTCGGCGGCGAATGGTTTCTGATGTGGCAGTCGAAAATATGGAATGGGCAGGAAGAGGCATTCCGAATGTTTACCATTGTTGGCGTGGTGTTTTTGCTTGTGTTGCAACCCGAGCCAGCCCCCGAGTAGCCGGCCAACGAAAGGCACGCCGTCATGGCGGAGAGCTGATTGCCGGAAGCCGGCATCTGAAGCTCATCTCAAATGTGGCTGACGGCGGTTAGGCGGCCGCCGTTGGCAGGCAATGTCCCGGGGTTAAGTGCGGTTATTGTGCGCGTCCCGGCCTGAACTCTTTGCGAATGAATGCGTTCCAACTATGGATGCCCTGGGCCCGCAGCCCTGCCGGGCAAGTCCCGGAGTGCGGGAATTCCAGGAATACCACGGGCGTTTCGCACCGCGCGGAGGATCGCTTCGGAGAGGGCCTCGGCGGCAATCGCGCCGATGGCGCTCACTTCAAACCTCGTCTTGAGCGACGGGGCGCGGGTCGAGATTGCGAACACAGTATCTCCGTCCCAAGTGGTAAATACCGGATTAATGGTGCGAGCAAGGCCTGCTGAGGCCATCTGAGCAATCTTGTTCATCTCGGTCTTGGTGAAGGTGGCATTCGTTGCCACCACCGCGATGGTGGTATTCCACTCCACGGGCAGGACGCCGTGACCGCGGCGCAGTTCGCCCATCTCGTTGAGGAACCCAGTTTCTGCGCGCGCGCCGGCCACGATCTTGCCACTACGCGGATCAATCACATCCCCCAGGGCATTAACGGCCGCGATGGCTCCCACCACCGCCCCGCTGTCGCCGACCTTAATGCTGGAGGTCCCGAGCCCCGATTTCATGGACTGTTTCATGCCGAACATCTTGCCCACGGTGGCGCCGTTGCCCACGCCGACATTTCCCTCCGGCACGGGACCGGCCTTCGCCGCCAGGCATGCCTGGTATCCGGATTCGGCGTTGGGAACAATGGTCCAATCGCCCAACTCGATGTCGTAGATGATGGCGGCGGGAACCGCAAAGGCCATCGGCTTGCTTTTGGCCGCCGCACCCAGTCTGGCGATGTACTTCTCGCGCAGGTACTGCTCTACTCCTGAGGCCGTGGCCAGTCCGAAGTTGCTTCCTCCCGAGAGCGCGATGGCCTGGACCAGGATCGTGTCGCTGGCGCCTTTTACCGGATCGAGGGCATCGGTGAGGCGCGTTCCGGGCCAGCCGCCGCGCACATCCACCCCGCAGGTCGCTTCCCCCTCACAAAGCACGACGGTGCAACCGGTGGGGCGGCGCTCGTCGGTGAAGTGGCCGACCTTTATGCCTTCGACGTCAGTGATCCAGCCCTGTGCTGGAGCTTCGCTGGGATGGCCAGGGGCAGATCGTGCCCTTGCCGGTTGTGCCAAGCCAGGGAAGGCCGCTGCTCCCAGTAAGCCCAGCGTGTTGGTGGCAAAGGAGCGTCTATTCATCTTGGCTCTCCGCTCCCGGCGCGCCTCGGCGGCCGCGCCGGGAGTCAGGCCTCAGGATTCGTACGTCCACTTTCCGCCGGCCAGGGTGCGCTCCACGGGAATGGTTGCCAGTGTGGAGGGATTCTCGCGAAACGGATCGCGCCCAAGTACGACCAGGTCGGCCAGCTTTCCCGGCTCGATCGAGCCCTTCAAGTGCTCCTCAAACGAGGCGAAGGCGCCATGAATGGTTCCACAGCGAATGGCCTCTTCGACGGTTATGCGCTGGTTTGGCCCCCAGACATTGCCTTGCGGGTCGGTGCGCGTGACCTGCGATTGCAACCACATCATGGGGTCGAAGGGGCTGGCAGTATAGTCGGAGGAGTCGGTGGGGCGCAGACCGGCATCCAGCATGGTGCGCATGGCGAACATGTGCCGGGTGCGCTCCGCGCCGTAGAAATGCATCTTTTCGCCGTGAAAGTAAACGTACCCCGAGAAGGGTACCGGAATCGCCTGCAGGTCCTTCATCCGCCGGATCAGAGAGTCGTTGATCAGGGTGCAATGCTCAATACGGAAGCGAGGATCCTTGCGGGGGATCTCTTTATGAATGCGTTCATAGACGGTGAGAGTACGATCAATGGCAACGTCGCCGTTGGCATGGGTGCAAAGCTGCCAGCCCGCCGCGTGGGCCTTCTTTCCATTCTCGTATAGCTGTTCTTCCGTGCTGAGAAAAAGCCCAAAGTAGTCGGGCCTGCCGACGTAGGGCTGAGAAAGGCGCGCCGTGCGCTCCGAAATCGAGCCATCGGCGAATTGCTTGATGCCGCCTACCCGTACCCATTCATCTCCCAGGCCGGTGTGTATGCCAGAGGCGATCATGCGATCGAGAAAATCCACAAACATGATGCTGTAGATGCGAACGGAGAGGTCGCCCCCAGCGTACGCATCCTGATACGCGCGCAGGTCGTCGGGGCTGGCGGCGGCGTCGCCGGTTGAGGTGATGCCATGGCTCGCCATCATCTTCGAAATGAGCTTGACGGCATCGCGGCCCTCCTGGGGAGAGGCCTGGCGCTCTGGCATCGCCTTATCAATAACGGCCACGGCCTTATCTGCGACCCTGCCGGTAAATCCACCAGCGCTGCGCTCGAAGAGACCGCCGTCAGGATCTGGAGTTTGATCGGTGACTCCCGCCGCCCGCAAGGCCAGGGAGTTGACGAAAGCAATGTGCCCGCCGCGGTGGTAAACAATCACGGGATGGCCGGGCGCGGCGCTGTCGAGCTCCTGGCGGGTGAGTGGGTGCTCGGTCTTACTGTCATCGTAGAGAAAGCCGAGGACCCATTGCCCGGGCGGGGTCTTGTCGGCGCGCTCGCGAAGCGCGGCGGTAACCTTTGCGGTGGAGGGCAGGTCGCAGGCGACCATGCGGAGATGATTGCGGCCGGAATCGGCCGGGTGAGAGTGCGCGTCAATGATGCCCGGCAGCACTGTCCTTCCCCCGAGATCCACTTTGCGGCTGCGGCCGGCTGCCAGGGGCAGCACCTCGTGGTCGGAGCCTACAGCAAGGAACCGGCCGCCACTGATGGCGGCAGCCTGGGCGCGGGGCTGCTTCGGATCCACCGTCCAGATGTTGCCGTTATAAAGAATCAGCTCGGGTTCGCTGGTGCGAAGCATGGCCGACAGGGGAAGTACGCCCATGCCGTAAACAAAGTCGCGGCGAGAAAGCTTGGACATAGTGCCTCGGGCTTGCGTAAGATCGGCGAGAGATGCACTCTATATACTTTGTGCAACTTCGTCAATTTGGTATTGACCGAAGCCAGCACCGCCTCTGGACACGGGACCCGTTGCGCCGGTTCTCGCAAGCGGGCGTCCCGGCCTACCGGGACCACGAATGAAGCTAAGTTCCAAATCGCTAAAAAAGGGCCGCGGCCGATCGGCCCGCCGCAAGGCTGGCGGGACCGCTTCGGTTCCCGGCTTTCTGACGGTGGGGCAGACCGCGCGCATCCTGGGCGTCAGCCCATCGCTGCTTCGGCAATGGGAGAACATCGGCCTCATCACCCCGGCCCGCAGCCAGGGAAGGTTCCGGCTCTACAGTCCGGAACTACTCAAGGTGCTCAAGCGCATCAAGTACCTGCGGGATGTCAAGCAACTGCGGGGCCCCGGACTGAAATATGTGCTGGAGACGACCGATGGAGTGAAGCAGACCGCGCCCAGACCATCCTCCACCAAGCTCGGGCTGAAACTGCGGCGGTTGCGCAAAAGATGCAATCTGAGCCTGGTGGAAGCCGCGCGCCGGGCGCAGATCTCCGCCGGTTTCCTCAGCGCCATTGAACTTTCGCAGGCCAACCCATCGGTGGCCACGCTGCAGCGGCTGGCTGCCGCCTATGACACCACCGTGCTCCAGTTTTACGATCTGCCGCAGAAGGCGAGCCGGATCATCCGGCCAGGCAACCGGCGGGTGCTGCGCACCGAGTCCGGGGTTGCCATGGAGCTTCTCTCGGAAGGCAGCAAGATGTTGCAATCCATGATGTTCCGTCTTCCTCCCGGCGCCGGCAGCGACGGCGCCTACTCTCATGCGGGGGAGGAGTTCATCTGCATGCTGAAAGGCAGCCTGGAGATCTGGCTCGACGAGCTGGAACGAAACGTTCTGCACCAGGGCGATGCCTTCTGGTTCGAGAGCAGCCGGGGGCACCGCTGGTTCAACCCCTCGCGGGATGAGGAGGCTGTGCTGCTCTGGGTGAACACCCCGCCGACGTTTTGATCTCGCCCGTTTCAGATGGTTGGAACCATCGAAAAAAATAATCTACAGGAATTTGCTAATTTTGCTAGACTGCCGTCGCACGAATCCGGCCGACAAGCGGAGGACCCATGGTACGAGCCAGCGTTTGTGCCAGGTGGTTTGCAGTCGTGATTTGTCTCCTTTTCGTCTGCGGGCTGAGCGAAGCCCAACTGACTGAGGGATCGGTGGGTGGAACCGTAAGCGACTCCTCGGGCGCAGCCGTTGCCGGCGCCAAAGTCTCCATCACTAACCTGGAGACGGGAGCAGTCGTGCAATCGGCGACCGACAGCATCGGATACTTCCGCGTGCCCCACCTCGCTCCCGGTAATTATCGCGTCGTGGTGGCGATGCAGGGATTCAAGACCGCGATCATCGAGCGCGCGGCCGTCAATGTCAATGCAGTCACGCGCGCCGACGTGACCCTGCAACCGGGCCAGATCAAGGAAACGATCTTCGTTTCCGGAGAGACCCCGCTGGTGCAGACCGAGGAGGGAAGACTCAGCAACACCTTGACGACTCGCGAAGTTACTGACCTGCCGCTGAATGGCAGGCAGGTTTATCAGTTGATTACGCTCGAACCCGGGGTCACCGCGACCAATGCTCCAGTGGTCTCCAACGTTTCCTCCCCCACTTCCTCGAATACCTTTGACTTCGGGTATATTGCCAACGGCTCGACTCCGCGGGGCAACAACTTCATCCTTGACGGCAATTCCAATAACAACGAGTGGCTGGGGGGAACGCCGCTGATTTTTCCTTCGCTAGATGCCGTTGAAGAGGTCCAGGTGCAGACCCTGAACTTCTCGGCAGAGTATGGGCGTAACGACGGGGCCATCGTCAATGTCATCACCAAATCCGGCGGCAACGACCTGCACGGGACCGTGTTTTATACCGGCCGGAATACCGCCCTGAACGCGCGCAACTACTTTGACGTGGTGGGAAAGACGCCGCTGCAGCAGCATCAATTCGGTTTCTCCCTGGGCGGCCCCATCATCCGGAACAAGACCTTCTTTTTCCTCGACTACGAAGGCTCGCGGCTGAAAGACGGCGCTCCCGCGGAATTTATCGTGGAGACGCCCCAGTTCCGGAACTTCGTCATTGCCAACCTTCCCAACAGCCTGGCAGCGCAGTTCTACCGCGATTTTCCCGCGCCGGCCTGCCTGCCGGGCACCGAGATTCATACCGGCGTGATTCCAGATCCTGCTGCTGGCCCGGTTGCAGTGGGCCCAGCCGATCCTAACCTCCCGGACCAGTCGGGCATTCTCGATCAGTGTTCCGCCGTTTCCTCGCAGATCGCCAGCAACCAGGCCGACCAATACACCGTACGCATTGATCACCGCATCAGCACGCGCGACCAGCTCTATGGACGCTGGATTGCCACCAAGGCGGCGGGCGATGTCGCCCGCGATGAGTTGGGGGGCGCCAACATCCGCGGATTTACATCGCCGCTTGACGGATTTTTCGCCGACCTGGGTGCCGGCTATACCCACGTATTCAAACCCACGGTACTGAATGATTTTCGCTTTGCCTACTCCCGCAACAACAGCAATATGTCGTTCGGCATGCCAGCCTCCACCCAGACGGCGCAGGCCCTGACGGCCGCGGGATTTCCGCTCAGCCGCTTCGGCAGCCTGTTCTTCGACGATGGCACCACCCAGATCGGCGGAGAAGTATTCAATCCGCGGGTCTTCGTCTTCAACACCTTCGCGTTCAACGATATTCTGACCGTGACTGCCGGCCGCCACACCTTGAAGTTCGGCTTCGAAGCCCGGCACATCCAGGAAAACAGCGATTACCAGCTGCTGACCAACCCGTTCTACGAGTTCAACAGTAAGTTCAATTTCGCCAATGACCAGCCCTACCTGATCGCGGCGACGGTCGGCCGCAATCCTGAGGGGGCGAATTTCGGGGATTTCACCAATACTCCCCGGCATTTCCGCTGGTCGCAATGGGCCGGCTTCGTGCAGGACGACTGGAAGGTCTCCCACAGCCTGACGCTGAATCTTGGCCTTCGCTACAGCATCTTCGGCAGCCCCAGTGAAGTGAATGGGCTGCTGAACAATATCGTTCTTGGCACAGGGACGACTTTCCAGGAAAAGATGGTCAATGCCACTGTAGGCAGAGTGACGCAGATGTGGAAGACGGACCTCAACGATTTTGCGCCGCGCGTCGGCCTCTCCTGGGACCCCACCGGCAAGGGCTCGACCGTGATTCGCAGCGGTTTTGGCATCGCCTACAATGAGCCCTTCTCCAATCTCTGGTCGAATGGTTCCCGCTTCGATCCGCCGGATACAGCCCGAGTGGTCGAGGATCCCGTGTTCGGAGTCGGTACCTCCATTCCTTACGTCTTTCCCTTTCAGTCAAGCCCGGATTTTGCCGCCCTTCCTCCCCGCCAGAATGGAGGCATTCCCAACTTGAACATAACTCTGTATGGGACGGATCCGAACTTGCGTACCGCATACGCGGAACAGTGGTTTCTCGGAGTTCAGCACCAATTCCTCCGCGACTACGGCTTCAGCATCAATTACGTCGGCACACATGGCGTCAAGGGCTACACCCGGGAGGACTACAACCGCTTCGCCGGCGACATCTGCAATGTCAATACCTGCGACTTCTTCATTGACCGGCTGAACCCGGGATGGGGGTCGCAGTTCTACACCTCCAACGAGTCGTCCTCGGTATATAACGGCCTCAACGCGCAGCTGCGCAAGACCTATACTCATGGCTTGATGTGGACTGCGAACTACACCTTCGGCAAGGTTCTGGACAATGTGACCGAAGGCAATCTTGGCGATTACTTTAACGTCAATGCCTACGCGGCCGCCTATACCGGCGTACAGGACATCGACCATCCCGCGGCAGATCGCGGGCCGTCGGAGTTTGATGTGCGGCACCGCTTTACCCTGAGCGCCGTGTGGGACCTGCCCATCTTCCACTCCGGCGGCAAAGCCAATGCCCTCGGCGGTTGGCAATTGAATACCATCATTGCTTTGCAGTCGGGTCGTCCATTCGATGTGGATTGCAGCCTGGCGTGGTTCCAGGGCTGCGATTTCAACATGGATGGGGTGCAGACCGACCGGCCCAACCGTCCGGCCAACCTGCGCACCAGCGGCTTTAGCAATCAGGACTTCGTCAACGGCGCCCTGTCGTTATCCACCTTCTGCCCCGGCGGCCTGGTGCCGTTTTACCTCGGTACGCCTTGTGTTCCGGTGGGAACGGATGGAGACCTGGGCAGGAATGCCTTTCGTGGCCCGTCGTTCAAGTCGGTTGATCTGGGGTTGTTCAAGAACACCAAGGTCCGTGAGAATTTGAACATTCAGTTCCGGGCGGAGGCCTTCAACTTGTTCAACCGGGTGAATCTGTTCAACCCTATCGGGGACTTGGGCAGCCCGCTCTTCGGCAAATCGGTATCCGCATTTGCTCCACGCCAGATTCAACTGGGCCTGAAGGTTGTTTTCTAGGCCGGGGAATGTTTGCGGCCCAACAACCGTACTGAGAGCACAAGGGAGCGAATGATGTCATCACCACGCGGTGTGGGGGAAGCGTGAGCGTTTGGGTTCGGCGGACGGCGCCAACGCTTTTCCTGTTGCTTATCTTTCCTTTTGGCGCGAGGGCGCAGGAACCGGGGCGACCGCGCGCTCTTCAGGGAAACGGGCGGGTAAAGCGAACGGTAGCCGAGAGTTCCCAATTGCTGCGCGGAGTGGATTTTGCCGCGCCGGTTGATGAGCAGGCCGCATTTGCGCTGCCCCCACAAGCGGCCGAACCGACAGAAGCCTTCGAAGGAACTCTCACTCTCAAGGGCGTCTCTTCCGCCGGCCACTTCACTCTTCTAAGTGATATTTTTCACCTCGTCCCGAATGCCGATTCTCCCTGGAAGCATCTTGCCGTTTTCAAATTTCAGTTCGTGCAGAGCGGCAGTTATTTGATCCCGGTGCAGCAGGGCCTTTCGATCACCGGGGACGCGGCGTGGAACTACATTCTGGGCACGGGCAGAGTGTGGCGAGAGGGCGGTGACGGCGGTTACATGCGCGCTTCCCTGCCTTTCGCGCTGGTACAGCGCAACCAGAACTGCGTGCACAATGGCGCCCTGACCTTCCTTTTCAGCGCAAGCAGGCAGCCACGAATTTCCCGCGTGTTTTACCAGATTGCGCAAGAGACCTGCTATCCAATGAAGTTTGACGCCTGGGGCATGCTGCCGGCGGAGTACTCCCCGCAAGCCATAGCCGGAGCCGCGGAGTTGCGCCAACAATTTTCCGAAGAGCAGGCACACCGCCTCCCGGTAAAGCCACTCAAAGCGTTGATGGAAGACTTTCCCGGCAGCAACTTTGATCTCGCTGCCATCCCGGCTGGCTACCAGCATCCGGAAGACATCACCACCTACGGCTTCGTGGCTGGCGGCATAGACTACTCCGCGGGATGCCCAACCCGCCATGGCGAGTATCCGTTTTGCGCGGAGATGCGGCTGCCGTCTTATTCCATTGCCAAGTCTGTATTCGCAGGTATTGCCTTGATGCGGCTGGGCCAACTGTACGGCCCGGGCGCCTACAATCTGAAGATCAAAGATTTCGTTCCGCCAGGGCCGGGCGAAGGCAATTGGGAGCAGACGACCTTCGGAAACACCTCCGACATGGCCACCGGCAACTTCAATTCTGATGCCTACGAAGCCGATGAAGACAGTCCGGTGAACGACACCTTCCTGATTGACGAGTCGCTCGAGTCCAAGACGCGCGACGCCTTCGCTTTTCACAAGCAGCAAGCCGCTCCCGGCACAATCTGGGTGTACCAGAGCGCGGCGACCTTTATCTTGACACAGGCCATGAACGCATACCTGCATCAGCAGCAGGGACCGAAGGCTGACATCTTCAACCTGGTTCGTGACGACGTTTATCGGCCCTTGCACATGAGCCCGGGCTTCATGAGCACGATACGAACCGGAGACAGCCCTCAGGGTGCGCCCACGGGATACTACGGACTGTTCTTCAATCGAGATGATGTCGCCAAGATTTCCACCTTCCTGAACCGTAGCGGCGGCGAGCTTCAGGGCAAGCAGGTGCTTGAGGCTGGCCGCCTGCGGGAAGCTCTCTTTCGGGGAGCGGATGTGGAAACCGCCGGGGTCCCGATTCTCGGCAAAGACCCGCACTCTGCCCTGGGCGCAGAAGTCGAGGGCAAGGATTCCCGGCCTATCGCCAACAGCCGCCGCTATGCGCACGGATTCTGGGGGCGAAGGATCTCGCACGACGAGTTTCCCCAGTTCCATTGCGATTTCTGGATCTCGCTTATGAACGGCTACGGGGGAAACACCGTCCAACTGTTGCCGAACGGAGTGGTTTTTTACGTCTTCAGCGATGGCTATGAATTCCCATGGGCTCCTCCGCTGAGCATTGCCGGAAAACTCGCCCCCATGTGCAAGTCCGCGGATACCACGCCTGCAAGGAGAACCCCATGAAGCTGAGGCCGGTGTTGGTATGCGCGTATGCCTGCGCCCTGATGCTCAATCCCGCGAGGGCGCAGATGTGCTCCGATGCCGATCTGCTGGTGCGCAACGCCCACATCATTACCATGGAGCCAGAGCTTGCGGCCGCGGCCGCAATGGCAGTGCGCGACGGCAGAATTCTGGCCATCGGCGATGACGCGGCGCTGGCGGGCTGCGCCAGCGCGCGCACGAAGATCCTTGACCTGCACCGGCAGACCGTAATTCCCGGCCTGATTGACGTCCACACCCACGCCATGGAGTGGACCAAGAGCATTCTGCGCGGAGAGATTGATGCAACTTTTCCGAGGGTTCACTCTATCGCTGACATCACTCGTGCGGCCGGCGAGAGAGCCGCGGCCATCAAAGCGGGGGAGTGGATTCGAGGTTCGGGATGGGATGACGCCAAACTGGCCGAGCACCGTTACATTACTCGGCAGGATCTCGACTCGGCCGCTCCCGATAATCCCGCGTATCTGGAACACGTCAGCGGACATCTGGCCGTAGTCAATAGCGCCGCCCTGAAGCTTGCCGGGATTGACCGTCAGACTCCCAACCCGCAGGGTGGCGTCATCGAGCGCGATAAGACGGGTGAGCCCACGGGGATTCTGAAAGACACAGCCATGCTGCTGGTCTCAGACCGCCTTCCCCCCGATCCCGCCGACATCAACGTCCGCGCCGCCCAACTGATCTCGCAGAAAGCCGCTGCACTGGGGCTGACGACCATCCACGACATTTTTATCTCGGAGGAAGAAATTCGCGGCTACCAGGATGCTTACCGCCGCGGCTGGCTCAAGATCCGCGTGCAGATGTCGCCGCGAATTTCGAGCCAGGCCGATGCCGACAAACTGGCGCAGATGGGGGTGCACACCGGCTTTGGCGACGACCACCTGAAATTCGGCGCTGCCAAAATGTTTGCGGATGGCGGCATGGGCGCGCGCACGGTCGCCATCTATCCCCCCGGCGTGATCGGAGAGCCGGACAATCTCGGGGTGCTTCGCTGGAAGCCCGCAGACATGCAAAACGCTCACCTCACCGCTGCCGCCGCCGGCTGGCAACTGGAGACCCACGCCATCGGCGACCGGGCCATTGATGAAGTCCTGGACTCCTACGCCGCGGTAATCAAACAGCTGGGCTTGCACGACCATCGCTTTCGCATCGTGCACGCGGGCATTTCTACGCCGGCCATCCAGAAACGCATACGCGAGCTGCATGTGGTGGTGGATGGCAATCCTCCGTTCGTATATTGGATCGGGAGCTGGTTTCAGAAATATGGCCCGGAACGCGTGCGCTGGTGCTATCCGGCCAAGTCCTATATCGAAAATGGAATCGTCGAAGCCGCCGGCTCCGATGTTCCGGTCACGCCATTGAGTCCGTGGTGGGGAATCTGGTCGGCCGTGGTCCGGAAGGAACTGCAAACCGGTACAGTGCTGGCCCCGGAGGAACGAATCACGGTAGAGCAGGCGCTCGCTCTATACACACGCAACGGCGCCTATGCCGGCTTCGAGGAGCATGAAAAGGGCACGCTGAGCCGCGGCAAACTTGCCGATTTCGTGGTGATTGATCGAGACCCGCTAAGCGTTCCACCCGATCAACTTAAAGACATAACAGTTCTAAGAACTTACGTTGCGGGTCAGGAAGTATACGGCAAGTGAAATAGTCTGGAACAATACGCTCCGTTGAGAAATGCCCCGGTACAGTATGGTGAGCCTTGGCTCAGATGAGTGAGTGCCAGAGGCGGCGGCTGTGGGACCGCCGCCTCTGCTTCGGCTCTAGAAAAGAACCTTCAGCGCGAACTGAAACTGCCGCGGATTCATGTTGGCTGCGGTTGACGTAATCACACCAAATGCGCCCGGGACGCTGAGGTTATTGCCTGGCGCGGCAAAGTTTGGCGTATTGGTCAGGTTGAAGCATTCGGCGCGACGGGTGGAACAACCGCGCGGAGTCCGTTGCCTTGGAGTTGCACCCGTTCCGCCCTGCTAAACTGGTCGCATTGAAACACTCCACGCCAGGCAAACCTGAGCGCGCGCTGCTGCTGGTTAACGCCGCGCAGCTTCTTACCCTGAGATCACCTTCCCGTTCTGCCCGCCGCGGCCCCGCCCTGCGCGAACTGGAGATGGTGAGCGACGGCGCCGTGCTTTGCCTTGGCGGCAAGATCATTTCCGTGGGTAAGACGAAAGACGCGCTGCGCGATCCCTGGGTCAAGAAGAACCGGCGAAAGCTACTGGAGATTGATTGCGGCGGCAAGGTCGTTCTTCCTGGCTTCGTGGACTCCCACACCCACCCGGCCTTCATGGCGCCGCGCCTGGTGGATTTCGAGAAGCGCACTGCCGGCGCAACCTACGAAGAGATCGCCAGCGCAGGCGGCGGCATTCGCTCGAGCCTGCAAGCGGTTCGCGGGGCCAGCGAGTCGCAACTGGCGGGAAGGGTGCGGCGTGCTCTGCGCGAGATGGCGGCGCAGGGTACGACGACGGTCGAGGCGAAATCCGGCTATGGCCTCACGGTCGAGTCAGAACTGAAGTCGCTACGCGCCATCCGCCAGGCGGCACGCGGTTGGCCGGGAACGGTTGTTTCCACACTTTTGGGGGCGCACGTGGTGCCAAAAGAGTTCGAGGGCCGCTCACCAAACTATACAAATTTCGTCTGTAAGCAGATGATCCCCCGTGCGGCCAAGGCCAGGCTGGCGCAATTCGTGGACGTATTCTGCGAGCGGGGTGTATTCACCCTCGAGGAAGCTGAACAGGTATTTGCCGCCGCCGCATCCCATAGACTTGGCGTCCGCGCACATGTCTGCCAGCTTTCTCAAAGCTCGCTCGCGCCCTTGCTGAAGTTCCATCCGGCTTCCCTCGATCACATGGATTACGTCCATCAAGATGACATTCCGCTTCTCTCCCAAAGCAATACGGTCGCAACCCTGGTACCAGGCGCCAACTATTTTCTTGGGCTGAGTCACTATCCTCCGGCGCGCCAGTTGATTGACTCCGGAGTGGCTGTCGCGCTGGCCAGCGATTACAATCCAGGTTCGTCGCCGACTTCGAGCATGCCTTTCGTCATGTCCTTGGCTTGCACTCATATGAAAATGTCGCCGGCCGAGGCCATTACCTGCTCCACCATCCAGGGAGCCTGGGCGCTGAATCTGGCGCACCGCAAGGGCTCTCTCGAGCCGGGCAAAGATGCCGACCTGGCTGTCTTCGACGCCGGCGATTACCGTGAAATTCCCTATTGGGTTGCCGCCGACCGCTGTGCATTTACGATATTGAATGGAATAGTTGTCACCGGCGCCGAGAGCTCCTGAGACATCAAGTGCGTGTAAGCATGCGGTGAAACTTCGGCCTGCCCCGGTTTGCCGCGTCAATTACCGAACGAGAGGTCATACGAATGAAACGCGTCTGTGTTTGGTTGGCCTGGATTTTGCTTGTGCCGTCATTTGCCCCGGCGCAGCGGTTGCCGGAATTGGCCGTGCCTGAAAGCTACAAGCTGATCTTCACTCCTGATTTCGACAAGGATAATTTTGCCGGCGGCGAGACGATTCAGATCCGTGTGCTGAAGCCCACCTCCACGCTCGTCCTGAACTCGGCGGATGTCGAAATTCACCAGGCCAGCGTCAGCAGCGGTGGTGCAACCCAGACCGCCAACGTCACTTTCGACAAGGATAAAGAGCAGGCCACTCTGACGCTTGAGAAGCGGCTAGCCGCCGGCTCAGCGGCTATCCACATTGAGTACACCGGAATCTTGAATGACGAAATGCGCGGCTTCTATCTCGGCAAAGACGACCAGGGCCGTAAGTACGCTGCCACGCAATTTGAAGCGACCGACGCCCGCCGCGCTTTTCCCTCGTTTGACGAACCTGCCTACAAAGCTACCTTCGACATCACTGCGGTTGCCCCCAAAGGCATGGTGGCCATTTCTAACAGCAAGATTCTCTCTGATGCGCCTGGCCCCCGCCCAGACCAGCACACGGTGCACTTTGCTACCACCCCGAAGATTTCTTCCTACCTGGCCGCGCTTATTGTTGGGAATTTTGAGTATGCGGAGGGCGAGGCCGACGGCGTTCCCATCCGGGTTTGGAGCACACCGGGAAAAAAGGAACTCGGGCGCTTTGCACTCGAGGTTGCCGAAAGCGCACTGAAGTATTTCGATAATTATTTTCAGATCAAGTATCCCTACGAAAAGCTGGACCTGGTGGCGCTGCCGGATTTTTCCGCCGGCGCCATGGAAAACGTGGGCTGCATCACCTTCCGCGAAATCGCGCTGCTGATTGATGAGCAGCATTCCGCCGTCGGACTGCGCGACGAAATAGCGGGGGTCATCACCCACGAAATGGCCCACCAGTGGTTCGGCGATCTGGTGACCATGCAATGGTGGGACGACATCTGGCTGAACGAGGGCTTTGCCACCTGGATGGCGAGCAAGCCGATCGAGGCTTTCAAACCCGAATGGCACGAAGAGTTAAACGACGTGCGCGACGCCACCCAGGCCTTGAGCACTGATTCTCTGGAAAACACGCGCCCCATTCACCAGGCCGCGGAAACGCCGGCCGAGATCAATGAATTGTTCGATGAGGTAGCGTACTCGAAGGCTGCCGCCGTTCTGCGCATGCTGGAAGCCTATCTCGGCCCAGATACGTTTCGTGCCGGCGCGAATGCATACCTGAAGGAATACGCCTACGGAAATGCAACCGCCGCCGATTTCTGGAACGCAGAAACCAGGACCTCCGGCCGCCCGATGGACAAGATCATGCCCACGTTCGTGGATCAGCCCGGCGCCCCCTTCGTGAGCATCAAGACCCAGTGCAGCGGAAATTTCACTAGGATCACTTTGCAGCAGCAGCGCTACTTTTACGATCGCGCCCGCTTCAACGCAGGGAGCGCAGAGCTGTGGGAAATCCCCATTTGCATGAAAGCGTACGGCGACGGCAAAAGCGCGCAGAAATGCTATCTGTTGGGCCGCAAGCAAGAGACCTTCACTCTGCCCGGCTGCTCCCGGTGGGTGCTGGCGAACGCTAACTCCACCGGCTACTATCGCTCGGGCTATGAGTCGCAGACGGTGAAGGTCCTGGCCCGCGACGCTGAAACTGCGCTGACTCCGGCCGAGCGCATTATGCTGCTGACTGACGCCTGGGCCTCGGTGCGGGTTGGGCGCGAGCCCATTGGAGACTATCTGGCGCTGGCAGAAGGCTTGCGCCAGGACCGTGATCGCGCGGTTATGGGGCAGTTGTTGGCGCAACTGGATAATATCGGAGAAACCCTGCTCACCGACCAGGACCGCGGCGCGTACCAGGATTGGGTGCGCAATCTTCTGGGCCCCGCCCTCCACGAACTGGGATTTGAGCCCAGGCGGGGCGAGAGCGAAGAGCAGAACGCCCTGCGCGCTGAGCTCATCTATACGTTAGGTTGGACCGGGGGCGATCCCAAGGTGCTGGCCGAAGCGCGCGCGCTTACGGAAAAGGCGCTGCGCGATCCGGCTTCGGTGGACCGCGAACTTCAACTCGCGGTTTTCCCCCTCGCCGCGTTGAACGGTGACTCTGCTTTATATGATCAGGTTGCAGACCGCCTGAAACAGGCCAAGAGCCCCGAGGAGCTTTATCTTTATCAACTGACTCTGGCCACGTTCCGTGATCCCAAACTGGTGGAACGTACCTTGGAGTTTGCCGTCTCGCCCCAGGTGCGCTCCCAGGACGCTCTGAGCTTGATCGCGCGAGTCATGCGGGACCCCACAGACCAGAAACCCGCCTGGGATTTCGTTCGTTCGCACTGGCCTGAGGTGGAAAGAGCCGGAGGGCCTTTCGCGGCTGCAGAAATAGTGGGCGTGGCCGGGACCTTCTGCAGTGCAGGCATGGAAAATGAAGTGAAAGATTTCTTTGGTGCGCATCCCGTGCCCGGTGCCGAGCGCACCTTTAAGCAAACCCTGGAGCGCATCAACTACTGCACCGACCTCAAAAGCCAACAAGGTGATCAGCTTGCAGCCTGGTTGGGTCAGCACGGAACGACTGGGCGCTGAGCGGTAGGTTGCAGGCCGTCGTGGCGCTGCTTGCAGAGTGCCAGTCTTCTCGCTGCCTTTGCGAGAAGCGGGATTTCAGAAAACTACCCCGCGCCAAGTTCACACTTGGGCGCGGGCTTGGATGTCGGTGAGTTACTGGCGCTGAAAGCCTGGCCGGGACGCAGTCGAAGCCCCGCTACCTCGAGCCTGGCGCCGAGGAAGCCCAATCATGATTTTCGCAGGCGCTGAGCGCTCGGAGCTTTCCGGCGTTATCGTCGCGGCTGAAAAGGAAAAGCGCTGCCCCCACTCAGACTGATAACGAGGAGAGAAGCCAACTGTCAAAGGCGCGGGAAATGAAGAAAGCTTGATCTTATAAGCACGTGCGCTGGTTGTACCGCTTGGCCGGGGCGTGGGAAAAGGTGATCGCATTTTCAGGCAAACCATCGAGGCTGTGGATTGCGACGGGAGCAGCGATAACGGGCCGGCGCTTCTCTCTGAGTGGCGTTGAGAGAACACTCCGCCATTGCTATAATCCAGTTCACACATTCTCAGCATTCGGACTGACCCGCATCTCCTCAACTCGCATAGCTCATGTCTTTCGGAAGATTCGGGTCTTGCTGTCAGAGTGGATGAAACCGTGGCCAGGTAGCTCAGGTGGTAGAGCGCAGCCCTGAAAAGGCTGGCGTCGGCGGTTCAACTCCGTCCCTGGCCACCATATTTTCAATCACTTAGAAGCCTCGCTTGCCTTGACTTGGTCTTGTTTGGTCACAATTGGGTCACAATTCAATTCACCAAATGGCTCAGTTTTGCGACCACCCGCTGCTGACTTTCCGGTACAAACTGCTGGTAGATGTCGAGCGTTGTGCTCGACCGCGAGTGCCGCATCTGCGCCTGCGCATCCTTCACATCGGCCCCGGCCATCTTGAGCCAGGTCGCGTGTGAGGTTCGCAGGCTTCTCCAGTTCACGAAATCCATCCCCAGTTTCCTGGCGGCTGGTTTGATGAACCGGCACAGAATGTTGTTATCGCGGATCGGCTTGCCATCTTTGATGGACTGGAAAACCAGATCATCCGGCCCGTCCTGTTTCACGCAGCGATACTTGCGCACCGCCTTGGCTTTCGGGCCGCCGCCACAGACTTCGACGGTCAGTTGTTTCAAGCGGTTGATCCGCTCGATGACGCATTGGTTCACGCCGATGGTGGCGTTTGAGGCTTCGCTTTTCGGCGCTCCCCAGTCGCCGCGGCAGAACCGCTCATCGACCGTGATCGAATTGCTGCCTATGTCATTCCAGCGCAGACCCGCCAGTTCACTGACTCTCAATCCCGT
>DATIYF010000027.1:0-14305 GCA_035517775.1 Terriglobales bacterium | reverse complement strand
TACCCAATCCACGGACCCGGTCTGAATAATACAGACTTCGCGATCGAGAAAAACATTCATCCCATGCCGTCGAACGAGCAAATGTATCTGCAACTCCGGCTGGAAGCCTACAACGTGTTCAATCACACTCAATTCTGCAATACGGCCGGCCCGTTCCCATGTGTTGACGGCAACGTGGGCGACACTGGGACGACGTTCGGAAGGGTGCAAACCGCCAATCCGGGCCGCGTCGTGCAACTAGGAGCTAAGTTCTATTTCTGACCTTGAAGGTGAGCAGAGCTTACCGCAGCATCTGATGTGAAACTCGGCGGGGTGAACTCAAGCCCCGCCTTTCCTGTTTCCTGCCACTCTCAACAGACGGCGCAGCTTTGCGCCACAGAGCCCGTTGGGAGGCATGGATCATTCTCGTCAATTGATCGCCTGGGTAGCTTTCAGGTGGCTAAGCCACGATTTTTCTTCGATCAGTTGAGGCCGGATATAAGATTACAAAACAATAGATAACAATACCAAAAAACATATGGCTGTGTCCGCTTCGTGATGATGGGCCTCGCTAAACAATTGTAAACAAATAGGGTTACCTCGGGCTCCGGGTGGAAGCTAACGTGCCTGAGAAGGCCTGGACTCGTAGCACATATTCGCGATGGTTGGATATCTACGGCATTTCAGAACGAAGTTTTCTGCAGCAGTGATCAATAAGCAATTCAGCGTGCGAGGGAGGAGCCCAATGTCTCGCGTCACAACTTTTTTGATGCTCATGGCGGTTTTGCTGGGGGGATTTGCAAGCCAAGCGAGCGCAGATAACCTGTTTGCCAGAGTCCGCGGCGTCGTGGTGGATAGCTCGGGGGCCGTGCTGCCCAACGTCAGTGTTACCGCGACAAATCTATCCACGGGCATAGCCACTGTCATCAAGTCGGGCAGCGATGGCTTATATGAGTTCTTGAACCTTCCCACGGGCCAGTACATGGTGTCCGCGGAAGCCCCCAATTTCAAAACTTTCAGGACCGGCCCCATCACACTCACGCTGGACCAAGTTTACGTACAGAACATCACCATGGAGGTGGGCGCCACCACGCAAGTCGTCGAGGTGGAGGCCAATACCGTGCAGGTGGATACGACCAGCATGGAGCATACGCAGGTGATTACGGGAACCAAAATCGCTGACATGCCGCTGAATGGCCGAAACTGGATCACCTTGCAGCAACTGCAACCGGGAGTGGTGGCCAGCAGCGACCGGTTCACCACGAACTACGCCACCAACGGAAGCCAGACGCAGCAAAACAGCTATCTAGTCAATGGTCTGGATACCAATGACATTGCCCTGAACACGCCGCTGGTGATTCCCAGCCCGGATGCGATCGCCGAGTTCGACCTTGTGACCAGCACGATCAACCCCGAGTACGGGCGGAATTCAGGCGCGATTCTGAATGCGGAATTCAAGTCGGGAACGAACTCTTTCCACGGGGACCTATTCGAGTTCTACCGCGACACCTTTCTGAATACCAAGCCCTACTTCTCCCCGACCCCCACGGTGTTCCACCAGAACCAATTTGGTGGGACGGTGGGCGGACCGATCTGGAAAAATCACACCTTCGGATTTTTCTCCTACCAGGGGCGGAGGTTCCGGGAGATTCAACCTGGATATACGGGTGGCTCGGTGACACAGGTATTCACGGATGCCGAGCGCGGCGGTGATTTCTCGGCGGATGTAGCCAGCCCAATATTCCCGGATTTTCCCTCGGATAATCCTTCACCCTTCGCGCTGGTGGGAGAAGACGGGACCACCTACCCAGCAGGCACGCCGTTCAGCACAATTTTCCCGACGGGGCACATCCCCTCTGTGGATTTCAATCCGCTGGCGGTGACTCTTTTGGACAAGTACGTGCCGCATGAGAATGCGAACGGTAATCAATTCCAGTGGACGCCGGTGGAGTCTGGCAACACTGATCAGTACATCTACCGGGTTGACCACCAGTTCAATGACCGGGACCGCATTTCGACAACCGGCCTGATCGAAAACAGCCCGACGACCAGCGATATCTCGTTCGACGGTGGCACCTTGCCCGGCTTCGCGGAATTGGATGCGGGGCATACCAAGCAATTCACTGCTTCCTGGATACATACCTTCAACAGCACCACCATGAACGAGTTCCGGGCGGGATACGCGCGCTTGCACTTCTTCTCCGTGCAGCCGGTGACGGTAGCGCAGCCGTCATCGTTCGGGTTTGATATCACACCGCAACTTGCCAGCGGCGCCAGCATGCCGCAAGTGCAACTGGATGACTACTTCACCATTGGCTTCAGTTACCAAGGACCGCAGCCGCGCGCTGACCAAACCTATCAGATCACAGACAACTTCTCGAAAAATTTGGGCAAACATGCCTTCAAGTTCGGTTTTGAAGGCCGTCGCTTCCAGGAGGACAACCCCTTCGCGTTTGTGAACAACGGATATATTGGGTTTGATCCCGGCGCTCAGTATTCGAGCGGAAACGATGGGGTGGACTACCTGCTCGGCATCCCGGCAACTAACGACTTCGAAGAGACGAGCGGCGGGCAGAACCGGGCGCGAGGCTACGAGTATTATTCTTACTTCCAGGACCAGTTCAGGGTGCTCTCCAACCTGACCTTGACCTATGGATTCGGCTGGGACGTCGAGACGCCTCTCGTGGATACCTTCAATCACAATCGGGCGATTGCCTGCTTCCGTCCCGGGCAGGTTTCTAATATTTACCCGCCGGACACTGCGACCGGAACGGGCGCGCCAGCGGGCATTGTTTATCCCGGCGATCCTGGCTGCCCTCCCGGAGGATATACCACGACCTACAGGAACGTGGGCCCGAGGGTTGGATTTGCCTGGTCGCCCGATTGGGGCAAGTTCTCTGGCGGCCCGGGGAAGCTCTCCATTCGCGGCGGCTATGGGGTGTACTACAACCGCAGCGAGGAGGAGCAGGTATTGCAGAACTTGCAGACTCCGCCTTTCTCGCTGACCAGCTTCGGTGTCACCAATCCCAGCTTTGTCAACCCTTATCAGGACGTCACCGGTACACTGCCTGCTGAGCCCAACCCGTTCCCCTATGCTCCGCCGCCGGCGGGCGCAGCCGTGGATTTCTCGCAATACGAGCCGTTTACGCTCAATGTGTTTGATCCGCACACGCTAACGCCGACTTCAGAGAATTTCAATCTCACGGTGCAACGGCAACTTCCCGCAGCATCGGTCTTGACAGTAGCGTACGTCGGAGCTCTTGCCCAGCACCTGGAGCAGACCTACGACGCGAATCCCGGTGTCAATCCCGCCGGCTGCGCCGCGGATCCAACCTGTGTGGCCACCCGCGCCGCACAGCGGTTGTACTTTCCGGGTAACTTCACCTACGAGGGAGACATCTACGGCGGTATCGGAGTGGAGTCTACGCTCGGGACTTCGAACTACAACTCGCTGCAGATATCTCTTAACAAGGCCACTACTCACGGCTTGAGCTTCCTGCTGGCCTATACCTACAGCCACTCGCTGGATTACGGTTCCGGATTTGAAAACGCGGAGGGTAACTCCACCTACTGGCCAGCGGATCCCGGAATTAACTATGGGGATTCGGTGTTCGATGCCCGTCATCGTCTTGTCATCAGCTACACCTACCAGATCCCAAGCCCGTCGCAGCTGGGAGTGGTAAAGACCATCCTCGGGGGCTGGCAGATCACGGGCGCTACCAGCCTTCAGACCGGTTTCCCGATCGCGTTCTCTGAAGGCAGCGACTATCACTCTCTGGTGTGCGATGGCTACAACAAGTATGGGTGCCCGGACCGGCCAGACTATGTCGGTGGCTTCAAAACCATGGATGCCCGCACGCTCACGACAGTGGGATCAAACACAGCCCACTACTACTTCCTGCCGAGCGAGTTTTCACGGGAAGTGATTGGCACCATCGGCGATTACAAGCGAGACACTTTCCATGGGCCCGGGCTGAACAACACCGACCTGGCGTTGTTCAAGAACATCAAGCTGACGGAGGCGAAATCGCTGCAACTGCGGCTGGAGAGCTTCAACACCTTTAACCATACGCAATTCAGCCTACCCAGCGGGAACATTGATTCTTCGCTGTTCGGCACGATCACCGGCGCGGCTGCGCCGCGCATCGTGCAGCTTGCCGGGAAGTTCTACTTCTAGGCTTAGACGCATGCTCACGGCCCGCGGCCCTGCCGCGGGCTTTCTTATTGTTGGAAGAATGCGCACCGGAATCCAGTTAGAAATCCGACTTGGTGGTGTAGTAGCCGGTGCGGTGGCGGACTTTGAGGGTGTCGGCGTCGGGCGGACCTTGCACTTTGACGTCAATGCGGCGGTAATCAGAGCCGGAGAAGCGCTGGAGGGGGTAGTAGGCCAGCAGGTACTGGGTGCGGAGTTCGTCGCTGATCTGACGGAAGGCGTTATCAAGCTGCGGAGCGGAAGTGGCGTAAAAGTAGCGGCCACCGGTGTCTTCCGAGAGCTGAATCAGGGCGTGTTCGCCGCCGGTGTCGCGGCCGGCGCTGGCTTCGATAGGAACGATGATGATGCTGTAGACCAGGGCCTCGGCCTCTTGGGCCTCGCGCAGCGCGTCCTGATAGTTCACCTGGCTGATGGTGTCGCCGCCGTCGGTGATCACCACCAAAACCTTCCTTCCCTGCCGGCGCTCCAGGGCCTGCGAGCTCAGGTAGAGCGCGTCATAGAGAGCCGTGGCCGAGCCCAGGTGTACGCGGTCAATGGCACGGTCAATTCTTTGCAGGTCTGAGGTGAAGGGCGTGACCTGGTCCACGACTTCGCTGAACTGGTAAAGCGAGAGAGCATCCACCGGACGCAGGATGGCGTGAACGAAGCGGCGGGCGGAAGCCAACTCGAGTGGCAGGTCGCGGCGGGTGCTCAGGCTGGTATCAACATCGAGGGCGATGGAGAGAGGCAGGGCTGATTCTTTGTCGAAGACGGCGATCTTCTGCGGGGCGCCATCTTCAGAGAGCTGAAAGTTGTCTTTGGTCAGCCCGCCGACCGGCGCGCCGTGGTCGTCGGTGACGGTGACGAAGACGTTCACCAGCTTGACGTTGACACGGATAGTGGTGCTGGGTTCCGGGGCGGGCTGCTCCGGAGCTTTGGCCGCGGGCGGCTGGGCAGGCTTACTCGTACCGGAGCCCCCGCTGGCCCAGGGAGGCTTGGGCACTACGACCTGAGCGTGGCAGCAGGTGGCGGCGAACAGAAGCGACGCAAGCAAGGGTTTCATGCGCGGGCTGTTCACTTAGATGCGCGCCCCCCGGCGGGGCTGCCCGCCGGGCGGGGGACTTCAGCGGGAAAGGGCTCGCCATCGGCCCAGACGGCGCCGTCCTCAAAGTGCTCCTTCTTCCAGATCGGGACGGTGCGCTTCAGCGTGTCAATCAGCCAGCAGCAGGCATCAAAGGCGGCGGCACGATGGGGGGAGGCGACGATGATCAGCACGCTGGTTTCGCCGATCTCCAGCCGACCCAGGCGGTGGACAATGGCCACATCGCGAACCGGGAATTGCCGAAGCGCATGGGCTGCCAGTTCCTTCATCTGCTTAAGGGCCATCTCTTCATAGGCTTCGTAGTCAAGATAGAGGGTGCGCTTATCGCGGGTGTGGTTGCGGACTACGCCTTCAAAGACGACCGCGGCGCCATCCTCGGGACGCTTGATCTGGGCGAGCAGAGCCTCGGTATTGATCTTTTCGCGCACGACTTGGACGTGGGATTGCGGGCATTCTGCCGGTTCCGATCCGCCGCTGACCGGGGGCAGGAGCGCCACCTCGTCCCCGCTGCGCAGCCTGGCGTCCGGGCCGGCGTACTGCTGGTTGACCGACATGGCGATGGAAGCGGCGAACTCCCGCAAGCGCGGCAGTTCCGCCTCGTAGTGCTCTAACACGTCCGCCAGCGTAGAGTTTTCCGGCAAATCGAGGGAGTCGCTGGGCCGCCCGGCCAGATCTTTCAACGCTCCGAAAAATAGGACGCGGATGAGCATGCTGTGATTATTCCGCTCTGCGCAAGAAACTGCAGATTCCTCGCGTGTTCTCGCCTCACTGGGCTGGGCTGCGAATGGCTCGGAATGACACTCTCGGTTCGCAGTCGCCGGTTCTCTGTTCTCAGTTTAGCTGCTATTGGCGAATTCGCGGGTTCGCCACCGAGTACAGCAGGTCGGTGAGGAAGTTTACCGCGACGTAGGTCAAGCCAATGGCCAGAATGCAGCCCTGCACCAGATAGTAATCGCGGTTGTTGATGGCCTGGATGGTCAGGCGGCCAATGCCGGGCCAGGAGAAAATGGTCTCAGTTACGATCGCGCCGGCCAGCAAAGCTCCGAATTGCAAACCCAGCACGGTCAAGACGGGAATCATGGCGTTGCGCAGGGCGTGGCGATAGACCACGGTGCGCTCGGGCAAGCCCTTGGCGCGGGCAGTGCGAATGTAGTCCTGGCCCAACTCTTCGAGCATGGAAGTGCGGACCATGCGGGTAAGAATGGCAGCCAGGGCGCCACCCATGGTGATGGCGGGAAGCACCAGGTGATCAAGGCCGCCTGCACCGGAAACCGGCAGCCAGCCCAGCTTGATGGCGAAGATGAGAATCAGAATCGGGCCCAGGGCAAAGTTGGGGAACGACAGGCCGAACAGGCTGACGACGCTCAAGGCGTGATCATCCCAGCGGTTGCGGCGGCGGGCCGAACGCACTCCGGCGGGAATGGAGAGCACCACGGCCACAAAGAGCGCAGCGAGGGTCAATTCCAAGGTGTAGGGATAGCGCTGCGCGATCAGGCTGGTCACGCTCTGGTTGTAGCGCAGCGAAGGGCCGAGATTGCCATGCAGTACGCCCTCCCAGTAATGCAGGTACTGTTGACCCAGTGGAGCATCCAGACCGTAAGCGTGGCGGGTGGCCTGCACATCGGCCGCAGGCGCGCCTTCGCCCAGCATCTGCAGCACGGGATCGCCGGGCACCAGATGAATCAGCAGGAAGACTAGCGAGACCACCAGCCAGACGACGGGCAAGGTGTAGAGCACGCGCAGAGATAGGTAGCGGAGCATTTCCGGCTAGTCGCCCGGCGACCCCACGGTCGCTTCTTCGAGCTTCTCCACCCGCACCTTAGAGATGCGGTGGCCTTCCAGTTCTTCCACCGTGAAGCGGTGGCCTTCGTAGTCAAAGCCCTCGCCAACTTTTGGAATCTTCTGCAGCCTGGCCAGGATGAAGCCGGCCAAGGTCTCAAAGCCGCCGTCGTGAGGCAGGACCAGCTGATATTGCGACTCAAGGTCACGGATGTTGACCGAGCCTTCAAGGAGTAAGGCGATCTTGCCTTCGACCATTGGCTGTTCGGGAGGGGGAACATCGAATTCATCTTCGATTTCGCCGACCAGTTGTTCCAGAATGTCCTCTACCGTGACCACGCCGGCGGTGGAGCCGAACTCATCTACAACTACGGCGAGGTGCCGCTTGCGGTCTTTGAATTCCTCAAGGAGCTCGGTCAGCACCTTGGTCTCGGGAACCACCAGTACATCGTGCATGATCTGGCTGATGCGCATGATGGCAATGCGCGAAGCCACGGGTTGATTCGGACTGGAAGCGAGGCGCAGGCGGGTCCAGCGCATGAGATCTTTGGCGTAGAGAACGCCGATGATGTGCTCGGGGCCGCGCTGCGGATCATAAACGGGGATGCGGGAATGCTGCTCTTCGACCACGCGGCCGAGCGCATCTTGCAAGTTCATATCGCCAGGCAGGGAAAAAATATCGGGCCGGGGCACCATGATCTGGCGCACGGTGATGTTTTCCAGATCGAGCGCATGATGGATCATCTCTTCCTGGAACGCGGGGATCTGGCCGAGCTGGCGGCTGGCGCTGACGATCAGCTTGAGCTCGTCGGGGGAGTGCACCGGCCCCTGGCGCAGCTTGCGCGAGCCGAAGACGCGGAGGACCCATCCCGCCGAGCCGCTCATGACATAAATGATGGGACGGGTCAGAGTAAGGAAGACGTCCATGGGAGCGGCGACGGCCAGAGCAACCTGTTCGGCACGCTGCAACGCGAGAGACTTGGGCACCAGCTCGCCAAGGATGACATGAAGGAAAGTGATCAGCGTGAAAGCGACCGCGATGGCAATGCCGTGGGCATAGACCAGGGCGTGGGGAAGGTCGCGGACGGGGCCCAGCATCATTTGCGCCAGCACCGGCTCCCCCACCCAGCCCAGAGTCAGGCTGACGATGGTGATGCCGAGCTGTACGCCGTTGACGACCTCTTCCAGATTGCGGTGAAGTTTTTGAACGATGCGCGCGCCGATACGGCGGGCCTCGATGAGCTGCTGGATGCGGGTCTCGCGCACGCTCACCAGGGCGAACTCAGCCGCGGCGAAGAAAGCATTCGCCGCCACCAGGAGCAGAATCAGAAACACCCGGAGCAGCGCCCACGCAATCATGGATGGGTAATTCTAACATTCCAAAGGGCTAGAGCAGCATCCGGGAAGCGGTAAAATAGAGCTGTGGTTTTCAGTGCTGGTGTTCCCCAGGTTTTGCTTGCTTCCCTTTTCCCGTTGGTCCGGTCTAACGCATCGAGCGCCGCAGGCAGGGCTGCCTGAGAGTATGTAGCGGCAATGGGCGAATTCCCAGGAACAAAACCTGAATTTCCCACGTAACAAAGAGCGAAAGCCCCAGGGGACGTGACCCTTCCAGCAGGAGGCGAGTGTGAACGGCAATGGAAAGAAGAAGCGCCACAGAGGATGGATCTACGGCGGCATTGCGCTGGCGTTGGTGCTGGTGATCGCCATAGGCCTGATGGCGGCCATGCGCGGCGGCACCAAGATTGATCCCTCGAAGCTGGCCAAGGTGGAGCGCGGCGACCTGGCCAAGAGTGTGGTGGCGACCGGCAAGGTTGAGCCCATCACCAAGGTGGAGATCAAATCCAAGGCCAGCGGCATTGTGAAAAAGCTCTACGTGGATTACGGCGACCGGGTGAAGAAGGGCCAACTGCTCGCCCAACTGGACAAAGTGGAGATTGAAGCCCAGGTAGCGCAGTCCAAGGCCGCCCTGCAGGCCGCCCAAGCCAACCTGACCAGCTCTCAGGCCGACTGGCAGCGCGCGAAGGTTGACGCGGAAGGCCCCGACGTTCCGCTGCTCAAGCGGGCCTATGAGCGGGCCCTGGGAATGGCGAAGGCTGGCGTGGTTTCGCAGTCTGACCTGGATGACGCGCAAAAGAACTACCAGCTGGCGCTCAACAAGCAGAATGTCGCCAAAGCGCAGGTAACGGTGCTGCGGGCGAAAATCGCCCAGGCGCAGGCTGAGGTGGCGCAGGACCAGGCCAATCTCGACCAGGCCGAAGAGCAACTCAGCTACACCGACATCGTGGCGCCCATTGACGGCCTTGTGCTCTCCCGCGATGTGGAAGTTGGTGACGCGGTAAGTTCCATCCTGGTGCTCGGTTCTTCGGCGACTCTGGTGATGACTCTGGGGGATACCAGCCAGGTGTACGTGAAGGGCAAAGTGGATGAGAGTGACATTGGCAAGGTTTATCTGGGGCAGCCGGCACGCATCAAGGTTGAGTCGTTCAAGGACAAGACCTTCTACGGCAAGGTGACGAAGATCTCTCCCATGGGCGTGGAGAAAGACAATGTCACGACCTTTGAGGTCCGCGTCTCTATCAATAACCCCGGCGGCGAGCTGAAGGCGGAGATGACCGCCAATGCCGAGATCATCCTGGAAGAACATAACAACGTGCTGCAGATTCCTGAGGGCGCTCTGATCTACGACAAGGACAAGAAGTCGTATGTGGACATTCCTGATCCCAGGGCCAAAGACGGCATGAAGAAGATCGCCGTCAATATCGGGATTTCCAATGGCGCCAAGACGGAAGTGCTCAGCGGGCTCAAGCAAGGCGATGAGGTGGTGCTGCAATAAGGGATACGCCGCAAGCAGAGGAGGCGAGAGATGCGAAAACAGACCTTCGGACGACTGGGGGGTTTCTTCAGCCTGGTGCTGGCTATGGCGCTCGGCTACGCCCTGCCGGCCATGGCCTCGGCGGAAGGAAGCTTTGATCGTACTTTGAATGTGACAGGCGCGGTGATGCTGGAGGTGACGACCGGCTCGGGAAACATTCACGTGCAAACGGGAAACAGCGGGCAGGTGCACGTGGTGGGTCACATCCGCGCCGGAAGCTGGTGGGGCGGTGACAATGCAGAAGAGAGAGTTAAGCGGATTGAGGCCAACCCGCCCATTCAGCAGAGCGGCAACGATATTCGCATCGGGCATATTGACGATCCCGAACTGAGACGGAACATTTCCATCAGCTACGAAATCACGGTGCCGGCGGAGGCGCAGGTGCGCGCCCACAGCGGTTCGGGAAATGCCGCCGTGCAGGGAGTGCGCGGCCCGCTGGAGATCGAATCCGGCTCGGGAAACCTGCAAGTCACCGACCTTGGCGGGGCGGTGCACGCCGAGACCGGTTCCGGCAATGTAGAGATTGACCGGGTCAATGGCAGCGTGCAGGCCAAAACCGGAAGCGGAGATATCCATGCCAGTGCCATTGGCGGAGGTTTTGAGGGCAGCACGGGCAGCGGCCACGTGGTCTTGCAGCAGACCTCGCCGGGCGCGGTGCGAGTGGAGACCGGCTCGGGCGGAATGGAACTGCGCGGCGTGCGCGGATCACTTGAAGCCCAGGCGGGCAGCGGTGATATTCGCGCCGAAGGCGACCCCTCGGGAGCCTGGAGCCTGCGCACCGGCTCGGGCGGGGTGCAATTAAAGCTGGCTTCCGGTGCGGGCTTCGATTTGAGCGCCCGCACCAGTTCGGGCTCAATTGTCGTAGCTCAGCCGGTCACTGTGCAGGGGGCAATTGGCAAGAAAGAAATTCACGGCAAAGTGCGCGGCGGTGGCGTTTCGGTACAAGTGGAAACGGGATCTGGGGATATCGAGATCGAGTAGCGAGTCGGCCAGAGCGTCAGGGCGCCAGCAAAATGCGCAGATCGCGCAGGTTGTTGCCGGTGGGCCCGGTAACGATCGCGTCGTCGAGGGCTTCGAGTAATGGGTAGGCGTTGAAGGCGGCGAGATGCGCCGCCGGACTCAGGCCGCGAGTGTGGGCGCGGCTTAGAGTTGTGCCGTCCACCACGGCGCCGGCGGCTGGACTGTTGCCGTCAATGCCATCGGTACCGGCACTGAGCACGGTAATTTCTTCGCCCGCGATCTTCTCTGCGCAGGCAAGCGCAAACTGCTGATTGCGGCCGCCGGTCCCGCCGTTTGTGACTTTGACGGTCACTTCCCCGCCGGAGATCAGGCAAACTTTTTCGGATTGTTTCTTCAGTTCGCGCACGCGGGCGAGCAGGTAGTCGGCAGCGCGGGCATAATCCCAGTCATCGCAACCGTTGTCCACGGTCACCGCGAAACCGGCGTCTTTCGCGGCGGAAGATGCGGCTTCCACCGCGGTCTTATTCGACAGGAGAGTCCACCAGCGCGACCGGGGAAAAGCCGGATCATCGGATTTTGGAGTTTCCTCCAGGGCGCGGCGCTGGAACAGCTCGCGCACCGGCGCAGGAAACCGCTCAGCCATGCCGTACTGTGCAGCGATCGCGTAGCAATCTTCCACCGTGGTCGAATCAGGCATGGTCGGGCCGGAGGCGAGGGCGTCAGGGGCGTCCTCAGGCACGTCGGAAATAAGCAGAGAGACTTGCTGTGCCGGGTAGGCGGCCTGGGCAAGCCTTCCGCCCTTGACCGCGGAGAGGTGCTTGCGCAGGGCATTGATTTGGGCAATGGGCGCGCCCGATAGCACCAGAGCTCTGTAGGTGGCAACCAGGTCTTCCAGGGAGATTTCGTCGTCCGCGGGTCTTTCGACAATGGCCGAGCCGCCGCCGCTGATCATGAAAATCACGAGCGATGCCGCATTCAGAGCATGCAGCGATTTGAGAATGGCGTCGGCGGCGCGCAGCGATTCTGCGTTCGGCATGGGGTGGCCGCCGAGGAAGTAACGAAATCCCCGCGCCTGCGCCGCAGGCTGGCTTGGCGTAGCCACGATTCCCTGAAAAATGCTGCCGGCCTGGGCTTGCAAGGCCTGCACCATGGTGTGCGCGGCTTTGCCAAAAGAAATTACCAGCACCCGGCCATAGGAGTGCAGGTCGTAAAGATCTTCGCAAACGCGCAGCACGCCACGCTCGCAGTGAACCGAGCGCTCGAAAGCCCGGGCGATGCCGGCTTCTTCGAGGGCGCGGGCGAAAATGCGCCGGACGAGGGAGCGCATCTCGGCAGCGGCCACATCAGAGCTGGACACGGCAGCATTATAGGTGCGCGGAGATTCTCTCGTTCCCCACCGAAGAAGCAGCTCCTCCACTGCGCCCGCTTTCGCTTCGCTTCGGCCGGGATGACAAATGCGAGACGAACCGAGCGGTGCTTGAAATTACAACGCCGCGCCAAAGTTGGCCGCGCCGCGGCCGCCCAAAGAAGTTAGAATTCCTAGCAGGTGGAGGCCCGCGCAATGAAGAGCTCGAAGCTGTTGGCCTTGATGGCGGTGCTGATCGTCGCGGCCATTGCGCTCTTCGCTTATCTCGCTCCGAAGCACCACTCCGTGACCCTGCGCTGGGCGGCTTCGGCGGGAGCAACTTCCTACAACGTGTACCGGGGAACTACGAGGGGCGGCCCCTATGACAAGGTTGGCACGGCCAGCGCGCCGACTTTTGTGGATACCGACGTGGACAGCGGGAAAACCTTTTACTACGTGGTCACCGCGGTAAAAGATGGCAAGGAAAGCCGCCACTCGGCTGAGATAAAGGCGGCTGTGCCCTGAGGCCCGCCTAGAGTACGCCCTTCACCCATTTTTCCACCGCTTCTCGCATCTCCCGCAGATGGCCATCAAAGAAATGGTCGGCGCCTTCGATGAGCTCCAGCTTCCTGGGCTCGGGCAATGAATGCACCAAAGCCTGGAGCTTAGCGCCCGGCGCATACTGATCGCGCCCGCCGCTGAGAAACAGCCTGGGCTTGGCGCAGGATTGCAGCAGGCTTAAATCGTAGCCACGCTCTTCCACCATGCCGACGGGAAGACCGAGAGCGATGGCCGCCATTACGCGAGTGTCAGGGCAGGCCGCCGCCATTCCCACCGCGGCGCCGAAGGAAAATCCGGCGAAGATGAGCGGCAAATGAAATTCCCCCTCGAGCCAGTCGAGCGCGGCGCGGACGTCCTCGATTTCCCCGCGACCGTGGTCATGCTTGCCCTCACTCAAGCCGGTTCCCCGAAAATTGAAGCGCAGAGCGGGAAAGCCGAAGCCATTCAGCGCCTTCATGGCGTGAAAAACGACTTTGTTGTGCATGGTGCCGCCATATACAGGATGCGGATGGCAGACCAGCGCCGCGTGAGTAGCATTGGGCGCACCTTCGTTGAGCAGGGCTTCGAGGCGACCGGCTGGTCCGGAGAGGAAGAACGAACGAATCGCGCTGGAAGGCTGCATGGCGATGGGCTCAGCATAGCAGCCTGCCTGGGCTTGCGAATGGGCTCTGAGGTATTCTTCTTCCACCATGAATGTGGCGTCTTTCACGCGGCGATTGGTGGATATCGAGTCCATCACCGGGAACGAAGGCCCGGTGGGCGATTTTCTTTACGACGAGCTTTGCCGGCTGGGATATCAGGCCAGGAAGATGGCGGTGGAAGGCGCGCGGGCCAATGTATTGGCAGTTTCGCCCGAGCAGCCGAAGCCCGAGGTCGTGTTTTCCACCCATATGGATACGGTGCCGCCGTTTATTCCCTCCTCCGAGGATGACGGGTGCATTTACGGGCGAGGCTCGTGCGATGCCAAAGGGATTATCGCGGCGCAGATTGCGGCAGCCGAGAAGCTGCGCGCCCAGGGAGTCTTTGTCGGACTGCTGTTCCTGGTGGGCGAGGAGCGCGACAGCCTGGGAGCCAAGGTGGCCAACAAGCAGCCAGTGGGCTGCAAGTTTCTGGTGAACGGCGAGCCCACGGATAACCGCATCGCGATCGTTTCCAAGGGCGCGCTGCGGGCGGAGCTGACGGCCAGGGGACGCATGGCGCACTCGGCCTATCCCGAACTGGGGGAATCGGCGATTGACAAGCTGATCGAGGCGCTGCACCAGTTGCGGGCGATGGAGCTGCCGAGCGACCCTGAGATTGGCCCGTGCACGCTGAACATCGGCCTGATCGAGGGGGGGCGCGCGCCCAACGTGATTCCAGACTTGGCAAAAGCACTGCTGCTTTACCGGCTGATTGGGCCTTCCGACGAATTGCGGCGCCGCATTGTCGAGACGGCGGGAGACCTGGTCACGGTGGAATTCACGCTGGAGATTCCCTTCGTCCGTCTGCGCACGCTCGACGGCCTGCCGACCATGG
>DATIYF010000026.1:0-69905 GCA_035517775.1 Terriglobales bacterium | reverse complement strand
AGAAAAAAGAGCTCAAGAAGATGGGCCGGTTCATCCACCTCTGCCTGGCGGCGGCTGAGGAGGCGATGAAAAACTCAGGCCTGCAGGTCTCCGATGATCTTTCCCCGCGCGTCGGGGTGCACATCGGCTCTGGGGTGGGCGGTTTCGACGTGATCGAGCGCGAGCACTCGAACCTGCTCAACGGCGGTCCGCGGCGAATCTCGCCTTTCTTCATCCCCGCCACCATCGTCAATCTGGCCGCCGGCCACGTCAGCATCCGCTACGGCGCCAAGGGGCCGAATGAGGCCACTTGCACCGCCTGCACTTCGAGCGCCCACGCCATTGGGGATGCGTTCAAGATTATCGCCCGCTGCGATGCCGACGTGATGATCGCGGGCGGCACCGAGGCCGGTATTACTCCCATGGGGGTGGGCGGCTTTGCCGCCATGCGCGCCCTTTCCACCCGCAATGACGAGCCCGAGCGCGCCAGCCGCCCCTGGGACGCCGCCCGCGATGGCTTTGTGATCGGCGAAGGGGCGGGGATTGTCGTCCTGGAAGAGCTGGAGTTCGCCCGCCGCCGGGGCGCCAACATCCTGGCAGAGATCGTTGGCTATGGCATGAGTGGAGATGCCTACCACATCACTCAGCCGGCGGAAAACGGCGATGGCGCCTACCGGGTGATGCTCAATACGCTCAAAGATGCCAAAGTGCCGCCGGAGCAGGTTGGCTACATCAACGCCCACGGCACCTCGACCGACATTGGCGATAAGCTGGAGTGCATCGCCATCAAGCGGGCCTTCGGCGAGCAGGCCAAAAAGCTGGCCGTAAGCTCGACTAAATCTATGACTGGCCACCTCTTAGGCGGAGCCGGCGGCCTCGAGGCCGGGGTTACCGTGCTGGCCCTGCGCGACCAGATCCTCCCGCCAACCATCAACCTCGAGAACCCTGATACCGACTGCGACCTGGATTTTGTTCCTAACCACGCGCGCAGGGCAGAACTGGAGTACGCCATGTCGAACTCCTTTGGCTTCGGGGGCACCAATGGCGCGCTCTTGTTCCGCAGATGGAGTAACAACTGAGAGGTCGAATGGCTCATTTCTAAGCCATTGATTTCATTAGCATTTATTAATGTATCGGGCTCAACTGAACCCCATTTCTGGCTTTCCTGCAAGTCTCCTCAAGTTCATCCCCGCCCGGCCAGTTTCTTACGCCTCGGACTGGCCTTCTGCGCCTTTGCCAAGCGGGTTTTGCGCAGGGAGAATTGGAGTGTCCGTGCACGACGCCACCGTCATGGAAAACTCATTGGGAGCAGGCTTAGCCCTGGTTCCGTCCACGCCACCCACCAGGAAGACGACCGCCCTGGTGGCTTTGCTGGATACCCACGAGCCGGTACGCAGCCTGCTCGGAGACTGCTTCCGGCAGTTTGGCATCGAGACTACCGCGCTTGCCTCAGATCTCTCTAACCATCTGACAAAACGGAAGTTCGATGCCTGCGTAGTGCGGCTTGGCCCGGCCGCCGAGCACGTGCTGCATAGCGTGCGCACCTCGAACTCCAACAGCCGGATGATCATTTATGGGCTGGGAGGCAGTGCGCAGGAAGCCCTGCGCTTTTCCAAGTATGGAATCAACGCGGTGTTCCATGAGCCGCTGGAGCGCTCGGCAACGCTCAAGCTGGTGCGGGCCACCCGGACCCTGGTGCTGCATGAATTTCGCCGCTACGTGCGGATTCCGGTCATTACCGAGGTCTCGGTCGTCCCGGCTCAGGGCAGCCAGTTCTCTGCCACCAGCCACGACCTCAGCTGCGGCGGCATGTCGCTGAGAAGCCCGCAGCCGCTCTCCTCTGGCCAGTCCGTCGAAGTCTCATTTGCGCTCCTGACTCTGCCCCGGGTCTGGGTGCGCGGCACCGTCAGCTGGGCGAACCGCAGCCGGCAGACCGTGGGCATGCACTTCGACCCGGCCGATGAGCGCCGCCTGCGCATCAAAGACTGGATTGACGCCTATCTGGAAGGCTGACCCATGCGCGGCAAGCTCAGGCGGTTGAGAAGCTGCCATGTTCAACCGAGGGAACGGTATCCGGCCCGGACTCCAGGGTGAGAGGAAGCGAAATCCGAACCATCGTGCCGGGGTTGTTGGGCAGCATTTCAAAAGCTCCGCCCAGTTCCCGGGCGCGTTCCCGCATTCCCGCCAGGCCCACTCCGGTCTGGATCTCGCCATTTTGCAGTTGCGCCATCAAGCTCTCGGGCGCACCCTTGCCGTGGTCCTCGATCTCCAGCACCACCTGCTCCGCATCGCACAGCAAACGTATCTCCGCCGCGGAGCTTTGTGAGTGGCGGTGAATATTTGTCAGGCCCTCCTGCAATGCGCGGAACAGGGTAAGCTCCACCGCGTCCGGGAGCCGGGGGAAATCCGGAGGAATGCTGAGCGTGACTGGAATTCCGCTGCGCTGGGAAAACCCGTTGACGAACCAGCTGGCCGCCGAAGGAAAGCCGGCCTCATCGAGCAGCGGCGGATGCAGCAGATGGGAAAGAGTGCGCGTTTCGGCGATGCTGCGCTCCAGCAATTCCACGCACTGGTTGAACAGCGCCGGCTTACCGTTCATCTCGGGGTTGCGCAGCAGTTCGATGGTGAGTTTCAGGCCCACCAGGTACTGGCCCAAGCCGTCGTGAATTTCGCGGGCGATGCGCCGCCGTTCCTGGTCCTGCAGATTGATGAGACGGCCGCTTAGCCGCCGGATGGCCTCTTCCGCGTTGCGGCGGGCAGTTACATCGAGGGCGATCACGCCAATCTGGTTGACCGCATTCTGCTGGTCGCGAATGGGAAAGTAGTTGACCAGCCAGCGCCGCCTCTCTCCCGGCTTGCCCAGCGCTTCGCCCTGAACCTCGCGGTCCAGAATCGGTTTGCCTTCCCGCAGCAGGCCCTGATACACCGATTCGGCGCGCAGCGAGCGTTCCCCGAAAACTTCCCTCACCGATTTTCCCAGGAATTCTTCCGCCGACATGCCAGCCATGCGGGCCAGCGTGTCATTGACGCGGCGGTAGCGCAGGTCGCTGTCCAGAATGGCGAAACCCACGGTCGAGGAAGAGAAGAACACATTCACCAGTTCGCGGCTCTGGTGGGCCAGGCGCTCGGTCTTTTCCCGCTTGGAAAATTGCAGATTGAGCAGATAAAACTCCGCCCCCAGCAGGCAGAGAGCAACCATGAAAGTAATCGCCACCACCCACTGGGTATGCCGGTAGATTCGTTCCGCATCCACCTGCCGCTGCTGCAGCAACCGGCTCTCCTGGTTCTCCATGTCGGTGACCAGGGAACGAATCTGCGCCGCATGGGCGGCGCTCGCCTGGGTAATTTCCCGCTGCCGGGGCAGATCGGGCGTGCCCCTGCTATGCAACTCAATGGAGGCCTGCATGGCGGCGATATGCTGGTTGAGAAGTGCTTCGAGCTTATCAATCTCCGGCTGGCGGTCGGCATTGTCCGCAGTCAAGCGGCGGAGGCGGGCCAGATTGCCGGGAATCTTCTGCCTGGCCCGTTCGAAAGACTGCTGCTGCGAGATATCGCCGGTGATGATGTAACCGCGCCGGGCGCTGTTGGCGCTTACCGAGTTCGAGCACAAAGCCTCCAGCGTCTGCTGCACCTCGCGGGTGTGCTCGATCCAGTTCTCGCTGCGCACCAGCAGGGTGGTGCCCTGGTAGACGAGAACCGCCATCGTCGCCAGGAGAACTACCGCCGCCGAAAATGCCGCCCAAGCGGTCTTGCGGACAGAATAGGACATTGCGCTTTGTCCGCCTTTCACTCAAGCGGACTGGGGTTTTCGACGCGGAGCGGTAATGACGAACGGCGTTTCGCTAATGATAAACGGAAGAGCGCAGCTTTGGGAACTTTTCCAGCCGGGGCGGGGCGACATTAGACGCCAGCCTGCCGCCCCAGCAACGTGTAAAATCAGACTCGAACTTGGCCAGCACTTTCCAACTCGTGCAGATTGAGCTTCGGCCGCCGGCGCGCCAGCCCAAACCGCAGTGGCTGCGGGCCAGGGCGCCAGTGGGCGAGAATTTCCATAATCTGAAAAAGCTGGCGCGCGGCCTGGGCCTGCACACGGTTTGCGAGTCAGCGCAGTGCCCCAACATCGGCGAGTGCTGGAACCACCACACCGCCACCTTCATGCTGCTGGGCGAGATCTGCACCCGGCGCTGCGGCTTTTGCGCCGTCCCCAAAGGCAAGCCTGGACCGCTTGACTGGGATGAGCCGCGCCGCGTGGCCCAGGCGGTCGCCACTTTAGGCCTGAAACATGCCGTCATCACCAGCGTGAATCGCGATGACGACAATCTGGGGGGCGCGCGGGTCTTTGCTGAAACCATTCGCCAGGTCCGCCGGGCCGCGCCCGGCTGCCGGGTGGAGGTGCTGATCCCGGATTTTCAGGGCCTGGAAGAGCCCCTGCGCACCGTGCTCGAGGCCCGGCCCGACATCTTGAACCACAACACCGAGACCGTTCCCCGGCTCTATCGAGCGGTCCGTTCCGGCGCCCGCTACGGGCGCACTCTTGACCTGCTGCAAAACGCCCGGCGGTTTTCTCCGCAAATGGTCACGAAATCAGGAGTCATGGTCGGCCTGGGCGAGACCATGACCGAGCTGGTGGAAGTTTTCCGCGATCTCGGCGGGCGCGGCGTGGATATTCTTACGGTTGGCCAATACCTGCGGCCTTCGCGCGATCATCTGCCGATTGCGCGCTTTTACACCCCGGAAGAATTCCTGTACCTGAAAGAAGAGGCTTTGCGCTTTGGCTTTCGCCACGTGGAATCCGGCCCGCTGGTGCGTTCCAGCTATCACGCCCATGAGCAGGCCGAAGCAACCGCGCCCGGCCTTTAAGCCAGCCCGCTTTCGGAGAACTAGGCGGAAGGGTTGCGTTTGAGCACGCGCAGGCTGGAGAGTGCGTCGGCCAGGGCTCGCCGCTCGGCGGCGTTATCCGCCGCTTGCGCCAGCGCCTGTATGCGATCGGCCACGGCCTTTTCGGCGGCGGCAATTTTCCCCCTCAGCTTCTGCTGGTTCAACTCCAGCAGGGCGGCATGAACTGCCTGTTGCCAGGGATATCGGACTTGTTCGCCTTCGGGCGCCGCCGGTTCCTGCGGAATTTCCGGCTCCTCTCCGCCCATCATCTCCACGATTTCGCCCCTGGCGATCTGTTCTTGAATGTGCCGCAGCGGCACTCGCTCATAATGCATCGGCATAAAAACACTCCTTGCTTAAAAGCTAGCAAGGCCCGGGCGATACGGGCAAAATCTTTTGGCTGGCGCATCGCCCCCTAAATAGCTGAATTAAAAATACTTATTGCTTAGCAGGCGAAGCCTTAGACTGGGCGACGCACGGACCGCCTGGGTTAGGTTATTTCTGCCTTGCGAATTGCGATACGTTTGCGCTACGATTACGTCATTATTGCTTAACGTTAACCTGACAACCGGAGATACATTTATGGCTGTCAAACGCGGGTCGCTGAATTTCAAGACCATTGCTCAAACTGACGTACCCCATGGCCGCCACGGCAAGCACCGCCGGATCGTGAACCGGATTCTCTCCGATCTCGACCAGATGAAGGCGGGCAGCGCCATCAAAGTGCCGTTGAAAGACCTGGCCGAGAGCAAAGAGAAGGTGCGTTCGGCGCTGAACCGCGCCACCCGCAAAGGCGGGCTCTCGGTGGCCACCGCCAGCGACGAAGATTTTCTTTACGTGTGGAATGTGGCCGGCTAGGCAGATGGCTTCACCGCCGCGCGCAACCCGCCCACGGCTCAGGCTACGGCTTCGTCCTTATGAGCCGGGGGCAGAGGCAGGCTTGCGGTGATGGTGGTGCCGGCCTCGCTGGAAGCAATCTCCAGCGCCCCGCCCAGCTGCCGGAAGCGCTCGTAGAGGCCGCGCAGGCCAACCCCGGCCGAGGAGGGCAGGGCGGCCAGCTTCTTCACCGGGATGCCATGCCCCCGGTCAGTGATCCGCACCAACACCCGGTCCGCATCCCGCGCCAACTGCACCGTGCACGAAGAGCTGCCGGAGTGCCGGTGCACATTGGTCAGTGCTTCCTGCACCGCGCGGAACAGGGTAAGCTCCAGGTCCTGGGGCAAGCGCTCGAAGTTCTCCGCCGCCTCCAGTTTCGCGTCAATCTTGCTGCGTTTGGCGAAGCCTTCCACATACCATTGCAGCGCCGAGCCGAGCCCGACCTCATCCAGCAAAGGCGGATGCAGCAGATGTGAAATGGTCCGGATTTCGGAATTGATCTGTTCCACCATGGCGGCGTTTTCACTCACCAGCTTGGCCGTCGCCGGGCTCAAGTTGTGGGCTTCGCGCTCTACGGTGGCGATATTCATGCTGATCGCCGCCAGCAGCTGGCCGACGCTGTCGTGCAGTTCCCGGGCCAGGCGGCGCCGCTCCTCGTCCTGAAATTGCTGCAAGCGCCCCACCAGCTCGGCCTGCTGTTTTTGCGCCGTCAAATCGGTAATGAGCACCCCGATGGCGTGGCGGTCCGCGGCCAGCATACGGAAGGAGAAATGGGCGGGAATCACGGTGCCATCGGCACGGCGCAGCTGCAAATCGCCTTCGCTCGATCCGCTCTGCGCCTGTTGCAGCAGCGCCTGAAACGCGGGTTGGTCTGCAGGCTCGACCAGGCACTGCAAGGGCAATCCGATTACATTTTCGCGCACCGCGTCCACCAACTGACGGAGCGCGGGATTGCAGTAAATGACTTCCCCTTGGTGGTTGAGAATGGCCGTGCCCTGCTGCATGCGCTCCACCAGGTCGCTGTAGGGAAGGTCAGCGGCGGTCAGGGCATAAACTTTGTGCCCGTCGGCTTCCTCCACCACAAAAGCGTCCACGGCTCCGTGGCGGATGGCGTGCAAGGTATCTTCTGCTTCCCGCAGCCGCCAGCGGCGGAGGCCCAACTCTGGTCTGTCGTTACTCATGTCAAACTTCTTCCTGCGGCTTGACTTGCTTCACCATCGCCGCTAGCGGGCGTCACGAAGCCGGGCGCAACTGCAGACCGACCAGGGCGCGCTCGGTATCGCGAAGGTCGCCCACGATCTTGCGGATCGGCTCCGGCAGCTTGCGCACCAGAGTAGGAATGGCCAGAATCTGGTCGCCAGCCGCCAGTTGCGGATGCTCGATCAGGTCCACCACCTCGATATGATAGCGGCCGGCCAGGTGCTCATCGCATATGCGCTTGAGGTTGGCGAATGCGGTGAGCGAGCGCGGCGTCTGCCCGGCCACGTACAACCGCAGTTCCCACACTGCGGTTCCCTGTCCGCCCTGCGGCTTTTGCATAGCCAACTCGTGCAGGCTAAGAGGCTCTTTCTTCGTCTGCTTTGCTGGTTTTTTCATCGCGAATCCTCGTCAGCCTCCTTGCGCGGGCAGCTCCGTTGCTTTTGCCGTTGCCCCTGTCCGCCTTGCGGCTTGCGGCCATCGCCAGGCGATCTTCTGTTAGCGTTTCCTCGCGCGATGCCTCCTCGGTAGAGAGCACTCCCGTCTCCATTTCCTCAGCTTCAAATTCCTTGCGCAGGGCAAAAATGCGCGCCTCCAGCGCATCCCGCTTGCGCTGCACCTCTCTTTGCCTGCGTTCGCTTTCCTGGCGGCGCGCCAGCGCGGCGGCTTTCTCGCGCGCTTCCTGCGACAGGCGGGAGGAGCCAGTCAACACGCCCTCCGGACCGACGTACACATCCAGCAAGTTCATCCCGTCACGGGTCAGAAGGAACTCGCGAAGTTGATTGGAGTGCGCCATGCCCCGGGACTTGAGCACATACATCGCCCGGTTGCGCTCGCCATTCAACTCAACATCGCGCAGCAGCAGCCAGGTATCCACCAGAGAGGAAATATCAGCCTGCGTGCGCTCAGTGTTCTCGCCGCCGCTGGTCAAGTTGGTCAGGAAGGTGGTGATGCCGTTCAGTTTCAAAAAATCCATGAGCCGGATGGCCATGGCGGTGGCGTCGCGCAGACTGCCCGCCTGGATCAGGGTGCCGATGGGATCAAGGATGACGACGTCCGGCCGCAAATCCTGCACCAGCTTATGAATGGCCACCAGGTGCATCTCCAGCCCGAAGGCCGTGGCCCGGCTGGAATGAAATACCAGCCGCTTGTTTTTGGCCCACTTCTCCAGGTCCAGTCCGATGGAGCGCATGTTGCGGATGAGTTGTCCGGGTGATTCTTCAAACGAGAGGTAGAGGCAGCGCCCTCCGCCCTCGCAGACCGATTTGGCGAAATGCGCGGCCATGCTGGTCTTGCCCGTGCCCGCCGTACCGGAGACCAGAATGGTGCTGCCGCGGTAAAAGCCCTCGCCGCCGAGCATGGTATCGAGCCGGGGGATCCCGCTGGAAATGCGCTCTTCGCTGACCTTGTGCTGCAGGCTGAGCGAGGTCACGGGCAGAACGCTGAAGCCTTTTTCGTCAATCAGGAACGGATATTCGTTGGTGCCGTGCGCGGTGCCGCGGTACTTCACGATGCGCAGCCGCCGGGTGGAAACCTGGTCGGTCACCCGGTGGTCGAGCAGAATCACGCAATCGGAGACGTATTCTTCCAGGCCGCGCCGGGTCAGGGTGCCGTCGCCGCGTTCGCCGGTGATCACCGCGCTCACGCCCTTATCTTTCAGCCAGCGGAACAGGCGGCGCAGCTCGGCGCGCAGGATGCCCTCGTTTTGCAGGCCGGAAAACAGCGTCTCGATGGTATCCAGCACCACCCGCTTGGCGCCGATGCTGTCAATGGCCGCGCCCAGGCGGATGAAAAGCCCTTCCAGGTCGTAGTCGCCGGTTTCTTCGATTTCGTTGCGCTCCACGCGCACGAACTCGAGCACCAATTTTCTCTCTCTTACCAGTTGGTCAAGATCGAAGCCCAGGGAGCGGACGTTTTGCGTGAGCTCGGAGGTGTTCTCTTCGAAGGCCATGAAGACGCCGGGCTCGCCATACTGCATGGCCCCGCGCGCAATGAATTCCATGGCCAACAGGGTCTTGCCGCAGCCGGCGCTGCCGCATACCAGGGTCGGCCGGCCGCGCGGCAAGCCCCCGCCCGTGACCTCGTCCAGCCCCTGGATGCCAGTGGGGGCCTTGGGCAAGCCGCTATTTGCCGCAACCTGGCTCAATTTACGCATGGATAATTGCTGCAGTCTGACTTTGGAGTGTCCGGCCCTGGTGGATGCCAAGACTGGCCACAGTATAGTGCGGGCATTATAAGGCAACGTGCGCCAAAAGACGCCATCCGGCCTTGTAAAGAAGGGTAAAGCGAAGACGCCCCAGCCGTAGATTTGGCGGCGGGCAAAAATCAGTTCCGGGCGGAATTTGGCTTAGGCTGCGGCCTTGTTCTCGAGAGATTTGATCGCGCCTTTCGCCGGGTTGGGCTGAGCGATAGGCACGCTCGCCGGCCAGGGCTCTTCCACTCCCATCAGCGCCAGGGCGCCGCCCAGCAAAGCCATGTTCTTGGTGAAGTTGATCATCTCGTGCGTGCGCTCTTCCGGGTCTGCATGTGTCCAGAAATCGTGCATGATGGGAGAAACCGTCCCCAGAAATCCCATAATCGCAAGCGTGCCAAGTTTCGGCTTCACCCCCAATAAAATGCTCGCGCCGCCTGCCACCAGCAACGCCCCGGTGATCTCGACCGCGGTGTCTGGCGCGGGCACCTTCTTCGAAGCGGCGTAACCGGCCAGTTCGCGCCTCTGCCGGAAATGGTGAATGCCGTTGTACAGGAAATATCCGCCAAAGAGCAGGCGGCCCAGCAGAAATGGCGCTCGCATGGTTCTCTCCCTCAACCGTGCTTCGATTCTGAGGCTTGAGCGAACGTTCCCGGTCAGCAGGCATTTATTGTCGTAGGCGGCGAGCCTGCGAATGGGAAAAGAGAAACTGAGATTCCTCTGTTAGACTGTCGCACTCGCATCTCACACGCCCATGGCCCAGATGACCGTCGCCGCCCCCGCAGTGCCGCTTCCAGTCAAGGATTCGCTCTGGCAGCGAACCATGCTCGCCGGCATCGCTCTGAACAGTTTCTCCGCGTTGCTGCTGGAGCTGGCCCTCACCCGGCTGTTCTCGGTCGTGCTCTTCTATCACTTCGCCTTTCTCGCCATTTCCATCGCCTTGCTTGGCCTGGGCGCGGGCGGAGTTTTTGCTTATCTGTGGAAGCGCCGGCTGGCGCGGCTTGGGACGCGTGCCCTCGCCGCCTATCTTTGCCTGCTAAATGCCATCTCGATTCCCCTGGCGCTCGAAGTTGTGCTCCACGTTCCCGTCTCGCTGGAGCTTTCGCGAGCCAACTTCCTGCGGCTCACGGCCATGTATGTAGCTTCGGCGGTTCCCTTCTTTCTCACCGGGCTGCAGTTTTCCGTAATCTTCGCCCGCGAGGCCAGGCAGATTCCCCGCCTCTATGGCGCAGATCTGACCGGTGGCGCTCTCGCCTGTCTGGCGGTCGTGCCTCTGCTCAACTTTCTCGGCGGGCCGAATGCCATTCTGTTTTCGGCGGTGGCGGCGGCCGCGGCGGGGGCGGTCTGGGCGGGCGGGTCCCTGCCGCGCCGGCTTGGCCTCGGGCTGCTCGGCATTTTCTTGCTGCTGATCGGGCTGAACCACTCCGGCAAGCTCGCCGACGTGATTTATGCCAAAGGCGAATTCCGTGATCCTTCCTGGGTGGAGTTCGCCCGCTGGAACGCCATTTCGCGCGTGGAGGTGGACCGCCAGGGAGGCGCGAAGGCCGTGGTGATTGACGCCGACGCCTCCACCTACATCATGAACGCCGATCCGCACCAATGGCGTGGCACGGTGTGGGAGCACAACCTGATGTCGGCGCCTCCCGCCCTGGCCAACGTGCTGCGGCCGCACGGAGACTACGCCATTATCGGCCCCGGCGGCGGCGTGGACGTGCTCCGCGCCGTGGCGAACGGCAGCCCCAACGTCACCGGCATCGAAATCAATCCCATCATCGCCAACACCATCATGCGCGGGCGCTATGCCGATTATTCCTATCATCTTTATCAGCGCCCCGAAGTGCACATCCACGTCACCGATGGCCGCTCCTTCGTGCGCAATGCCCGGCAGAAGTACGACGTGGTGCAGATGACGCTGGTGGATACCTGGGCTTCGACTGCGGCGGGCGCTTTTGCCCTCAGCGAGAACAGCCTCTATACCATCGAGGCCTTTGAAGAATATTTCGACCACCTGAAGCCCGATGGAATGATCGCCATTACCCGCTGGGAGTTCCAGCGGCCCCGCGAAGCGCTGCGCGTGGTCTCCGTCGCCCTGGAGGCTCTGCACCGGCTCGGCGTCCGCAACCCGGCCAAAAACTTCATCGTGGTTTCTGAAGGCGACCTGGATGAAGACGGCATCCCCGTCGTGGTGCTGGCCAAAAAGAGCGCCTTCACCGGCGAGGAAGAGGCCGCGGTCCGCCGCCACCTGGGCCAATATCCGGAGCTGGACGCTCTGTATCTGCCCTCGGCTCCCGGCAACAATCCCTTCTCGGCGCTGATTGCCAGCAATGATCCCTATGCCTTCGCCCGCTCCTATGCCTATAACGTCGCCCCGGTGGATGACGACTCTCCTTTCTTCTTTTTCACTCTTAAGCTCGGCCAATTTCTTCACCTCGGCGGATTGGAAGAAGAGGGAATTGACTGGAAAGTGAATTTGGGCGTAGCCGTTCTGGGGATGGTGTTGATTATCTCCCTTGCCGCCGTACTCGCTTTCCTGATTCTGCCTCTGGCAGTGGGCGCCGGCGGAGCTCACAAACGCGCCCGCTCCCTGCTTTATTTCATCGCAGTGGGGCTCGGCTACATCATCGTTGAGATTGCGTTCATCCAGCGCTTTGTACTGTTTCTGGGGCATCCCACCTACGCCTTGACGGTCGTGGTCTTTCTGCTGCTGCTTTCGAGCGGCGCGGGTAGCCTGGCTTCGCGCGCATGGCTGGGCGAAAAAGGCAGCCCTCGTCTGCCCCTGCTGTTGATCATCGCCGCGCTTCTGCTTTATGTATTCGTTCTGCCCGCGTTGCTGAACGCTCTTATGGGGTTGCCCTTCGCGGCAAAGTTGCTCGTCAGCGGAGCCCTGCTGGTTCCCTTGGGCTTCGCCATGGGCATGCCTTTCCCCACCGGCTTGCGGGCGCTGGCCAGCCTTCCCGCACCTGAGTTTTCCGGGCTGAGCCAGCGAAAGCCGGAAAGTAACGCCGTGGAGTGGGCCTGGGCCATGAACGCTGCCTCCAGCGTGCTCGGGTCGGTGCTGGCCATTGTGATTGCCATTCAGTTTGGTCTCAACGTCACGCTGGCGTGCGGGGGCGCGGCCTACCTGGCCGCGCTTTTGCTGGCCGGCGCTGTGCGCTCGCGCGAGGTTGCGCTGTGAACGCCGGCCTGACCCTCTGTTATGATTCCTTGAGCTCTCGGGTCATCGCGCTCCACGATGCAAGGCTGCGGTTTGATGATGTCGCTTGGGAGAAGACGTGCCTAGCCAGAAGCAGTTGAAGTGGTCTCAACTGAAGGTCGGGCTGACCGTGGTCGTGGCCAGCATTACGCTTGCCATCCTGATCTTCCTCATGAATGAGACCGGCGGCTTCTTCAGCAAGAAAATCATTCTGAAATCTTATTTCGATAACGCCAGCGGCCTGCGCGTAGGCGCGCCCGTTCGCCTGGATGGCGTGGATATCGGCAACGTCACCCAGATTCGGGTCGTCTCCGATCCCGATAAACGCCTTACGCCGGTGCTGGTCTTGATGAAAGTCAACACCCGCTTCCGCTTCGGCCTGCGCAAAAATTCCATGACCTTGCTCTCCACCGCCGGCGTGCTGGGCGAAACCTACATTGATATTGACAGCTCGCAGGCCAACGGGCCGCAGGCCGAGGATGGCGACGTGCTGCCCAGCCGCGAAGTGCCCGATTTCTCTGACATGGTGCGCGCCGGCCAGGGCACTCTGCAGAACATGGACGCTCTGATCAAGCGCCTCGACCGCATAATCGCCTTCGTGGAAAGCGGCAACGGCTCGGTCGGCAAGCTGATTTACGATCCCACGCTCTACAACCGGCTGAATGCCACGGTCAACGAATTTCAGGGCCTGGTCAATCAGGTGACCCAGGGCCAGGGCACGCTGGGCAAGTTGGTATCCGATGACGAGCTCTACCGCAAGGTGAACGCCAGCGTGGACAAGATCAACTCGCTGATTGACGATCTCAACGCCGGCAAAGGCACCGCGGGCAAGCTTTTGAAAGACCCCACGCTCTACAACAACGCCAACCAGACCATCGCCAACGTCAAGCAGCTGACCGAAGACATCGATGCCGGTAAGGGCGCGCTGGGCAAATTTGCCAAAGACCAGGAATTCGCCAACAAGCTGCAGAATACGGTCAACAAACTCTCCGACCTCAGCGACAAACTCGCCGCCGGGCAGGGCACCTTCGGCAAGCTGTTGCAGGATCCTGCGCTCTACAACAATGCCAACCAGATGCTTCTGGAGGGCCGCGAGCTGGTCAAGGCCATCCGCGAAGACCCCAAGAAATATCTGACCATCCGCATGAAAATATTTTAAGAGCGGGCATCGCCAGCTCTACCACACGCGGCAGGGTTGCTTGCGCACCATCGGCGATCCCGCCTTGCAGTGAAAGGCCTGCTGAAATTCCGGCAGGTTGGAAACTACGCCATTCACCCGCAACCCATCCGGGGAGTGCGGGTCCATGGTGGCCCACATCCGCTTGGTCTCATCACGGGTGGTGGAGCACCAACCCTGGCCGTAGCCAATGAAGAAGCGCTGCTGCGGAGTGAAACCTTCGATCGGCTCCAGCTTTTCTCCCCTGGCCTGATGCTGCCAGGCCATATAAGCCAGCGATATGCCGCCCAGGTCGGCGACGTTCTCGCCCAGTGTAAGCTGGCCGTTCACTTTGATGTGGTCCACGAACGTGTACTGTGAATACTGCTCTTCTACGCAGCTGGCGCGTTCTTTGAACCGCTTGGCATCCTCGGCCGTCCACCAGTCGCGCAGGTCGCCGCGCCCGTCGAACTGCCGCCCCTCGTCATCGAAGCCGTGGGTCAGTTCATGCCCAATCGTCGCTCCCGTATCGCCATAGTTGGGAGCGTCATCGGACTCCATGTCGAAAAGCGGCGGCTGCAGAATTCCAGCGGGGAAATTGATGTCGTTCATCTGCGGATCGTAGTAGGCATTCACCGTGGGCGGCGTCATCTCCCACTCGCCCCGGTCCACCGGCTGGCCGATCTTCGCCAGCTGCCGGTGAAACTCGAATTGCCGCGCCCGCAGCACGTTGCCCAGTTCGTCCTCGCGCGAAATGTTCAGCGCGCTGTAGTCGCGCCACTGGTCGGGATATCCCACCTTGTTGGCCACGGCGTGCAGCTTGGCCACCGCCTGTTGCTTGGTTGAGGCTGACATCCAGGGAAGCGATTCAATCTCGCTCTGCATGGCACCCTCGATCTGCTTCACCATCTGCATTGCCCGCTGCTTGGCCTGCGGGCTGAAGGTCCGCTCCACGTAGGCCTGCCCCAGGGCTTCGCCCAGATCGTTATCCACATAGTCCACGCAACGCTTCCAGCGCGGCTCGAGCTGCTCGGCGCCGAGCAACGTCCTGCCGTAAAAATCGAAGCTCTCATTTACGAACGGCTTCGAAAGAAACTCCGCATCGGCATGCACCAGGCGCCAGCGCAAATACGACTTCCAGTTCGCCAGCTTCTCTTTCGCCAGCTCTCTGTTCATTGCTTTGAAGAACTCCGGGGTCCTCACATTGAGCGATTGCAGCCCGTCCATGCCCACATGCGCGAAGTATGCATTCCACTGAAAATTCGGGACTATCGCCTCGAATTCCGGGCGGCTCATCTTGTGGTAAAGCTTCTGCGGATCGCGCCGGTCCACGCGCGGCATAGAGCCTTTGGCCAGCGCCGTTTCAATGCGCAACACCGTCTTCGCTTCCTGCCGGGCCTGCCCCGGGGCGTCACCGATCAGCTCAAACATCTTGCGCACATGCGCTTCATAGGCCTGGCGTACCGCTCTCATCTTCGAATTGGGCTGCAGGTAATATTCGCGGTCGGGCAAGCCCAGTCCGCCCTGGTCCACCTCGGCGATCATCTGGCTTGAGTCTTTGAAGTCCTGGTCCGGGCGGAAGCGAAAAATCACATTCTCGTAAGTCATAGAGGCCGCCACTACCGCCATCTGATCTTTCGATCGCAAGGCGGCAATCTCCTTCAACCCGCTTGCCAGCGGCTGCGCGCCGGCGGCGTCAATGGCTTTCTCATCCATGCAGGCCGCGTAGTAGTCGCCAATCTTCTGCTCTATCGAGCTGCGGCCGGGCGAGGGTTTGGCCGCCCGCTCCAGAATCTCGCGCAGAACCAGCTTGTTCTCATCTTCCAGCTTGGAAGAAACGCTCCAGCTGATCTGGTCGGGCGGAATCGGGTTCTTCTTGATCCAGCCGCCACATGAGTAAGTGTAGAAATCCACGCAGGGGTCCACGCTCTTGTCCATCGAGGCAACATCCAGCACGGGCTGGTGTGTTTGACCGGGCCCGGCCGCGCACAGCGCCAGCCAGAAGAAAGCAGCCCAGGAAATTCTTCGAATGAACGTGGCCATAACTCTGAGAAGCGAGAACCGGCTACTGAGAACTGGAATCGAGCGCCTGCCTTACCACCCGGAGTACGCCATGCGCAGCAGCGTCCGCTCCGAGAAGGGCACGTAGAGCAGCAGGGCCGTAGCCCCGAACGCCGCTCCAAAGCCAATCTTCTGCATCAGCAGAAACGGTGTGATCGCCCACAGCTGGTCGAGCACCAGAACTCCAGCAAATATCTTGCGGAATTTTTCCCCCAGCCGCTGATAATCAAATGCCACCGCCGAGAGCAGATAGCAGCGCAAGGGAAGCCCAACCCCCGCCGTGATCAGCACCGCGCTGAAAATCGCCACCGCTCCCCAGCCGGGCAGAAAACTTCCGGCGATCGCATCAATTTCACGCAAATGAAACAGCGCCGCGAGATAGAAACTCAAATACATGATCTGAATCAGGCAGAACAGCCCTCGGGTCAGGCTCCGGCGCGGCCGGGGGAGGGCTAAGTCCTCATGTAGTGTGGCTGATTCACTGCCAGGGGCTGCGCCTGCCGAAACCGCCCCCACCGGAGCCAGAAAGCGATAGCCTCTCCGCGCCACCGTCTCAACATAACGCGGGCTGGCCGCGGAATCCCGCAGCGCCTCCCGCAGCTTATTCACCGCGGTGTTCAGGCTATGGTCGAAATCAACGAAAGTATCGGCCGCCCACAGCTTCTGCCGCAATTCCTCCCGCGTCACCACCTCGCCGGGCCGCTCCAGCAGAAGCGCCAGCACCTGAAACGGCTGCTCCTGCAAGCGCACCCGCGCCCCTTGCCGGCGCAGCTCCCCGGTGGCAAGGTCCACTTCATACACGCCGAAGCGCACAATCCTTCCCGTGGAATCTGCTTGCGGCGCCGCCATAGCAACGAGGCGTAGTGTAGCACCGCGTTTGCCGGCGCCCATCCGCCGTCACTGTGCGGTCAGGCTTTTCCCGTCTGAGAAATCGGAGAAGCCGGAAGGCTCTCGTCAAAGCCCGCCACCGGCGCCGGCGTCAGCACGCTGACCACCCCGGTGACGGCAAAATTGAAGCACAGCGCGATAAAACCCGCGTTCAGGCCGTGGTAAGGGTCGCGCCCGCTGAGGATCAGAAGCACTGTGATGGCAATGCCCGTAGCCATGCCCGCGAAAACCGCGGGCATCGTAACCCGCCGGGAGAACAAACCCAGCGTCACTCCCGGGAAAAACTGCGCCACCCCGGCAACTCCCACCAAAAACAGCGAGACCAGGCTCATGGAGCTGTAAATTGCAAGCGACAAAGCCCCCAGGGTAAGCGCCACTACCATGATCCGGGCCAGCCGCGCCACTTGCTGGTCGGTCATGCCGGGCGCCAGGATGGGCCGAAACAGGTTCTTGGCATACAGCATCGCTCCGGTAAGAAGTTGAATGGCCGCTGCCACCATCGCCGTCAGCGCCCCCGCGCCCCCGATCACCCCCAGAAACCACGCCGGGAACGTCTTCCGCGCAATCGCCAGCAATGAGAGGTCGCCGTTGCTCAGTCCGGGCAGAACCAGAAGCGCGGTGAAGCCCACAATAAACATCAGTGGCATCGTGATTACGTAAATCGGCATAATGACCGCGTTCCGCCGCAAAACTTTTCCGCTGCGGGCGGTAAAGCAGGCCCCGAAAAATTGCGGCCACATATAAAAGCCCATGGCCACGATCAGAACGCTCGAGATGTACCATGCGTGCCCTAAGTCTTTGGTGGCTCCCGGCATCACCAGATGGTTCGGTTTTACCCGCACTAGAGCGGCAAACATGGGACCGATGCCGCGGAAATAAATGCGCGGCACCGCGATCCCGATAAACACCGCGACAAACAGCAGCAGAGCGTCCTTTATGATGCTCACCCACGCCACGCCCCGCACCCCGCTGACGAATACGAAGGCCGCAACCAGACCGAAGGCGACAACCATCGCCGGGGTCCGATGGATGCCTCCATAGCTGGCCACTTCCACGATCAGACCCAGGCCCGTGAGTTGAATCTGCAAATACGGAATAAGGCACACCACTCCCACCAGCGCCACAAAGGCGCTCAAGTAGGTGCTGCCATAGCGCACCTGAAAAAAATCCGCCTGCGTCTGCAGCCGGTGCTTGCGCCCGATCTCCCACAGCGGCGGCAGGATGTAGAAGGAAATCACATAGCCCAGCGGAAGATAGCCCAGAATGTATAAAACCGGTCCGCCTCTTGAATAAGCCCAGCCGCTCGCTCCCAGGAAGGTGAAGATGGTGTAAATCTCGCCCGCCATGAGCAGCCATACCAGCAGCAGGCCAAACCCCCGGCCCCCCACGGTCCACTGCTCCAGGTCCATCTTGTGATGAAATCGCGCCAGAAAGCCCACAAATGACCCGATCGCCACCACGGCCGAGATCACCGCCAGCGCCACCAGGCTGGGACTCAATCTCCACCGCCCTCTTTGTGATGGTCTCCCTCAGCGCGGGGCTCTTCCAGCCGGTACGCTCCCCACAGGCACAACGGAGTGAGGAACAGCCATAAAATCAGCCAGAAGAAGTTGAAGGGCAGGCCCAGGACCATGGGATACACCCGGTCCCACAACCCAACGGTGAAGCAAACCGCGGTAAACGGAATCAAACCCAGGAGAACGGCTGCCAGCGATGGACGTTTCACGCCGAATCTCCTCCCCGTAGTTCGCGGCATTGTAGCAGGCGGAGCCAGGGGTGAAGATGGCGGCAGTCCCTCGACAATTCAGTCATTCCCTCCAATCCTTCGCGTGACTTCGTGCCCTTCATGGTTGAATCGCTTTTCGCGGCGGCCCTGCGCGCTCTCGCCGGTTTAAAACTCTGCCTTCCTTCGTGCAACTTCGTGTTCTTCGTGGTTCAATCGTTCTTCTCGGCGGCTTCACCAACCAGCCCGGCCCGGCAGGCATCGTAGCCTCGACCATATGAGCTTAATTCGCCTCCAACTCGCGGCGATTGCCATCCTGGCGGCCGCCTCCGCATTCGGGCAGGCAGTTCCCTCCGATCCCGCAATCCCGCCGAGCCCCCACCTCTCGGCGCAAGCAGCCCAATACACTCCGATCACCGGCAAACAGCGCTGGAACTGGTTCGTCCGCAGCACCATCGGCCCGCAAAGCCTGGCCGCCGGCCTGCTGAGCGCCGGCCTGGGCACCGCGACCGATAGCCCTCCGGAGTACCGCGGCACCTGGGCAGGCTTTGGCAAGCGCTACGGCATGCGCCTGACTGGAGTTTCCACCGGCAACGCCATGGAGGCCGGCCTCGGCGCCATCTGGGGCGAAGACCCGCGTTATTTTCGCGACCAGGGCGCGCCTTTCGGCCATCGCGTGCTAAATATCATCAAGCTGACCTTCGCCGCCCGCCGCCCCGATGGAGATTTTTCCCCCGCTTACGCCCGCTATATCGCCACCGCGGGCAACAATTTTCTCTCCAATACCTGGCGGGTTTCGAGCGAGGCGGATTCACAGCATGCAGTGGAACGAACTTTGCTCGGCTTCGTGGGAAGGATGGGCAGCAACGCTTTTCAGGAATTCTGGCCCGATGTTCGACAGCACCTCTTCAAGAAAAATCATTGACGCAATAAATAATGACGGCTTCCAGGTGCTGAATCGGGAAGCCGCGCCCCGCGGTCGTGCCGCCAACCTGGCGGCTGCATCCCGCTTCCAGACAAATCTTCCGGGATTTTTCCCGGCGTCTATAATGGCGCACGAATGGCCCTCAGCCCAGGCACCAGGATCGGTGAGTATGAAGTAGTCGCGCCGCTGGGAGCCGGCAGTATGGGCGAAGTGTATCAGGCGCACGATGCCCGCCTGAACCGCGACGTCGCCATTAAAGTCCTGCCCAAGTCCCTCTCCGCCGACCCGGAGCGCCTGCTGCGCTTCGAGCAGGAAGCCAAGGTCGTGGCCGCCCTCAACCATCCCAATATTCTTTCCATCTACCAGATGGGCACTCACGGCGGCTCGCCTTACCTGGTGCTGGAACTGCTCGAAGGCCGCACCCTCACCGAAGTTCTCCGCCGCGGGCCTTTGCCGCTGCGCGAAACCATCAACTATGGAGTGCAGATTGCCCACGGTCTGGCCGCGGCCCACGATAAGGGCATCGTTCACCGCGACCTGAAGCCCGACAATCTGTTCGTGACCAATCAGGGCCGGGTCAAGATTCTCGATTTCGGCCTGGCCAAACCCACGCCCCACGCCGATCTCGTCAACCAGGCCCCCACCATCACCATCCCCGGCACAGTCATGGGGACCGTCGGCTACATGGCGCCCGAGCAGGTGCGCGGCATGCGCATTGATCAGCGCTCTGACATCTTTGCCCTCGGCGCCATTCTGTGCGAAATGGTCGTGGGCAGGCAAACCTTCGAGCGGCCAACTTCGGCAGATACCATTAGCGCCATCCTCAACGAAGAGCCGCCGCCTATTTCGCAACTTACACCCGAAACCCCGGTGGCGCTGGAGCGTGTGGTGCGGCGCTGCCTGGAGAAAGCTCCCGGCCAGCGCTTCCATTCCGCCTCCGACCTGGCTTTCGCGCTGGAGGCTCTGGCCGAGCCGGCCGATGCCTCTTCCAGTTCCGCCCAGGTCATCATCCCAAAGCTGCCCCGCCGCTCCCGCACCTGGTTGCCGCCGGCCGCTATGGCAGCTTTGCTTCTGCTTGCCGCGCTGGCTTACTTCTGGCTGCGCCCGCCACCCATCCCTAAAGTCGCCAACTACCTCCAGCTCACCCACGATGGTCAGCCTAAATCTTTGCTTGGCACCGATGGCGCGCGTCTCTATCTCGGACTGGGCACAGGCAGTTCCGCCAGCTTTTCTGCTCGTACCCTGGCCGAAATGGCGGTCGGCGGCGGCGAGCCGCAAAGCTTGTCCATTCTTCCCTCCGCAGATATGGTTCCGCTCGCCTTATCCCCCGATGGCTCTGAAGTCCTGGTGGTGGATGGCCAAGGCGCCCCGCCTCGCGGCCCGCTCTGGAGCCTGAGCATCCTGGGCAATTCGCCCCGCCGTGTCGGCGATATTGTTGCCGAGACCGCCGCCTTCTCGCCCGATGCCTCGAGCATCGCCTACACCAACCTCGGCGATCTGTTTCTCGTCGCCGCCGATGGCGCCGGCGCCCGCAAGCTGGCCTCGGTGCAGGGCGATATCAAGAATGTCGCCTGGTCGCCTGACGCCAGCACCCTGCGCTTTGACAGCTCCGATACTGCCGGCACTCTCGGCCAGCAGCTTGCCTGGCAGGTTTCCGCCGATGGCAACGGCTTGCATCGCCTGCTCGCCGGCTGGCACAATCCGCCCGACGAGTGCTGCGGCAAGTGGACCCCCGACGGCCGCTACTTCGTCTTTCAATCTCAAGGCCAGATCTGGGCCCTTCCACAAAAAGCCACGTTCCTGCGTCCCGCCGTCAAACCCATCCCTCTTATCACCAGCCCCATGTCTTTATCTTCGCCCCTTCCCAGTAGAGATGGAAAAAAGCTCTTCTTCATCGGGCAGACTTATCGCGGCCAGCTCATGCGCTACGACTCCAGGTCCCGCGAATTCGATCCGTTTCTCGGCGGCGTCTCCGCGGAATATGTGGATTTCGCGAAAGACGGCCAGTGGGCGGCCTATGTCTCCTATCGTGAAGGCACCCTGTGGCGCAGCAGACTCAATGGCAGTGATCGCCAGCAGCTTACCTATTCGCCCATGTACGCCGTGCTGCCTCGCTGGTCCCCCGACGGCAAGCAGATCATCTTCTTCCAGTTTGGAGCCAGCGCCGACAAGCCCGCCCGCATGTATGAGGTCTCGGCCAAGGGCGGGAACCCGGAACTCCTGCTGCCTGACGACCCTCACCAGCAGCTCGACCCCAACTGGTCTCCCGATGGCAGCAGCATCGTCTTTGCCGGCGAATCGAATAACCCCGCTTCCACCATTCGCATCCTTGATCTCGCCAGCCATCAGCTCTCTGAGCTCCCCGGCTCGCAGGGCCTGTACTCGCCGCGCTGGTCGCCCAACGGCCGCTACATTGCCGCCTTCTCTGCGGACTCAAGGCGCATCCTGCTCTTCGACTTCCAGACCCGCCGCTGGACTGATCTCGCCAGCGGCTCTTTCAGTTGGCTGAACTGGTCCCACGGCGGCGAGTTTGTGTATGTGCTCGATTCCCGTGGTGGCGGTTCGGTCCTCAAAATTCGAGTCAGCGACCACCAATCCGAGCAGGTCGTGAGTCTCAATAATTTCGTTGCCGTAGGCCGTTACGGCGGCGCGCTCGCTCTTGCGCCCGACGATTCTCCTCTGCTGCTTCGCGACACCGGAACTCAGGATGTGTACTCGGTGGACTGGCTCGCCCCCTGACAGTCTGGTAAGTCTTCCTTTACGTGTTTTCGTGCCCCTCGTGGTAAATGCAGTGTCTTCCTCCGTGTCCTCCGTGGTTAAGCTGCAAACCGGCACTTTTTCCACATCTACCTTCCTCCGCCGCATCATGCGACAATGGACTGGCTCAGGCCCCCATGACCACTGCTCCCAGCCCTGCTATTACCCCGCAGTTGATCCGGGAACACGGCCTTACGCCCGAAGAATACGAAAAAGTCAGGCGGCTGCTCGGCGGCCGCGAGCCCACGCTCACCGAGCTCGGCATCTTCAGCGTGATGTGGAGCGAGCACTGCTCCTACAAATCTTCGCGGGTGCACTTGAAGCGCCTGCCTACCCGCAGCCGGCGTGTGGTACAAGGTCCGGGGGAAAATGCCGGCATCATTGACATCGGCGAAGGCTGGGCCTGCGCCTTCAAGATTGAGTCGCACAACCATCCCTCCTTCATCGAGCCATTTCAGGGTGCGGCCACCGGTGTCGGCGGCATCTTGCGCGATATCTTCACCATGGGCGCGCGCCCCGTCGCGGTCATGGATTCTCTCCGCTTCGGCCCCATCGTGGATCGTGTGGGTGCGGGGCTTCGCCCCGCGCGGCCGGGGCAAAGCCCCGGCGCCACACAGGCACTGCCGACCCAGGCCGAAATCACCAGGAACCACTCTGTCCTGGAAGGGGTGGTCAGCGGCATCGCCTCCTATGGCAACTGCTTTGGCGTCCCCAACCTCGGCGGCGAAACCAAGTTCGAGCCCTGCTACTCCGGTAATCCGCTGGTCAACGCCTTCGCGCTCGGCCTGGTGCGCAAAGACCAGATTTTCTATGCCAAGGCCAGCGGCGAGGGCAATCCGGTCATTTATGTCGGCTCCAAGACCGGCCGCGACGGCATTCACGGCGCCACGATGGCCAGCGAGGAATTCAGCGAGGGCTCCGAAGCGAAGCGGCCAAATGTTCAGGTCGGCGATCCGTTCCTCGAGAAGCTGCTGCTCGAAGCCTGCCTGGAAGCCATGCAGACCGGCGCGGTCATCGGCATTCAGGATATGGGCGCCGCCGGCCTGACTTGCTCCACTTGCGAGATGGGCGGGCGCGGCCACGTGGGCATCGAGATTGAGATGGACAAGGTCCCGCAGCGCGAAACCGGCATGTCGGCGTACGAAATCATGCTCAGCGAATCCCAGGAGCGCATGCTGCTGGTGGCGCAGAAGGGCCGCGAGCAGGAAGTCTTCCGCGTTTTCGAAAAGTGGGGGCTCGACGCCGTGGAAGTGGGCCGCGTCACCAGCGACGGCAAAATGCGCGTCCGCGAGCACGGTGAGGTGGTCGCCGAAATTCCCAACGAAGCCCTCACCGACGATGCCCCCCTGTATAAGCGCCCGCTCGAACGCTGGGAGCCGCCGGTTCCGCGCGAAATGCCCGAACACATCAAGCTGGGCGAAGCCGCTGACCTTACGGAGAGTCTGCGCCGCCTGCTCTCCAGCCCGAACATCTGCGGCAAGCGCTGGATCTGGCAGCAATACGACTCTATGGTCCAGACCAATACCGTCGAAGGCCCGGGCGCGGGCGATGCCGGCGTCATTCGCATCAAGGGCTCGCAGCGCGGCCTGGCCATGGCGCTCGACGGCAACGGCCGCTGGTGCTATCTCGACCCACGCCTGGGCGCGATGCACGCCGTGGCCGAAGCTGCCCGCAACGTGGCCTGCGCCGGCGCGGTTCCGGCCGGCGCAACCAATTGTCTGAACTTCGGCAATCCCGAAAAGCCGCACATCATGTGGCAGTTTTCGCAGGTGATTGACGGCATGACCAAAGCCTGCGAAGAGCTCGAAGTCCCCATCACCGGCGGCAACGTCAGCTTCTACAACGAAACTTTGGGCGAAGGCATTTACCCAACGCCGGTGCTGGGTGTGGTTGGCATTCTCGAGGATGTGCACAAAATCCTGCGCCCCGATTTCCGCGAGCCGGGGCGCACCATCGTTCTGCTGCGCGCTTCCGAGCCGGGTGACGCGACCGACGCCGAATCTGAATTCGGTTCTTCCGAGTACGCCAAGGAAATCCTGGGCGCTCTCTGGGGCTACCCTCCGGAGTTGGATTTGGCCAGGGAAGCCGCGCTGCAAAAGGCGCTGGTCGAGCTGGCGCAGGCCGGCCTGCTTGATTCCGCCCATGACTGCTCCGAGGGCGGCGTGGCCGTCGCCCTGGCCGAATCGGGCTTCGCTAACGCCATTGGATTCAACATCAAACTCAGCTCCAACGGCCTGCCCGCCGAGTTCGTTCTCTTCGGCGAAGATGCCGGCCGGGTGGTCACTTCCTGCGACCCGGGTAATCTCAGCCGAATCCAACAAGTAGCAGTAAAATATGCCTTAACGGCAGAAGTGCTGGGCGAGACCACTTCCGGAAGCATGGAAATTGCATTGGATGGCAGGCGGGTGGTGTCGGCAGACATTGCCGGCCTTCGCGAAGCTTACGAAGGCGCTCTGGAAAAAGCTTTGCGCGCCGAGCCCGCGCCGGTTGCGGCAGACTGATTGCGGAGGGGCCAGATGCTGAAGGCTGATTGCCAGGTGCAGCGTTCAGATGAATTCCACGATGAGTGCGGCGTGGTCGCCATTCATAACCACCCCGAAGCGGAGAAGCTCGCCTACCTGGGCCTGCACGCCTTGCAGCATCGCGGCCAGGAATCCGCCGGCATCGTCAGCTCCAACGGCCTCACCCTCAACGCCCACCGTGCCATGGGCCTGGTCGCCGATATCTTTACCGAAGATGTCCTTTCCAAATTGCACGGCACGCTGGCCATCGGCCACACCCGCTATTCCACCGCCGGCGATTCTTCTCTGCTCAACGCCCAGCCCATCATGGTGCAATCGAACAAGGGCGCGACCGCGCTGGCCCACAACGGTAATCTGGTCAATGCCACCGAGATTCGCAGCCGCCTGGAAAAACAGGGCTCGATCTTCCAGACCAACAGCGATACCGAAGTCATCGTTCACCTCATCGCGCTCTCCAAAGAGCAGACCCTGCCGGAAGCTATCGCCGACGCCCTGCGCCGCGTGGAAGGCGCATTTTCACTGGTGATGATGAGTGCCGACCGCGTCTTTGCCGCCCGCGATCCGCGCGGCTTTCGCCCCCTGGCCATGGGCCGCATTCCCGCGGCTCACGGCGAAAAGCATGATGCCATTGTCTTCGCCTCTGAAACCTGCGCCTTCGATCTCATCGGCGCCACCTTCGAGCGCGACGTGAAGCCCGGCGAACTGGTGATCGTAAGCCCGGAGGGCATTTCTTCCCGCTTCTATTCGCCGGCGGCCGAGCAGTCGAGCTGCATCTTCGAGCACGTGTATTTTTCCCGCCCCGATAGCACCGTCTTCGGCCGCTCCGTGCAAGAGAGCCGCGAGGAGCTGGGCCGCCAACTCGCCCGGGAAGCTCCCGCCGAGGCCGATCTGGTCGTGCCCGTGCCCGATTCCGGCGTGACCGCCGCCATTGGCTACGCCGCCGAAAGCGGCCTCCCGCTCCGCTTTGGCCTGATTCGCAACCACTACATCGGCCGCACCTTCATCGAGCCCCGGCAAACCGTGCGCGATTTCGGCGTCAAGCTGAAGCTCAACCCGGTGCGCTCCTTGCTCGAAGGCAAGCGCGTGGTGCTGATTGATGACTCTATCGTGCGCGGCACCACCAGCCGCAAGATTGTGCGCATGATTCGCAATGCGGGCGCGCGCGAGGTGCATATGCGCATCTCCTGCCCGCCCACCATTTCGCCCTGTTTCTATGGCGTGGATACGCCTTCAAAAAAAGAGCTCATCGCCGCCAATAACTCGATCGAAGAGATTCGCGAATATATCGGCGCCGACTCGCTGGCCTATCTTTCGCTCGAAGGCCTGAAAAAAGCCTGCGCCGATGGCGAGAAGACCACTTACTGCACCGCTTGTTATACCGGCAAGTACCCCACGAACTGGGTGGACGTCGAGGAAATTCAGCCCGCGGTTGTCCGGCGTTAATCTGAGAAGTGTGAACTGAAAACTGAGGACCGGTGAATCGGGTCCCTGCGGAATTAGGATTCGTCGAAGCCTTGGATCTGAACCGATTCCCTTCGCCCCCTTGGTGCGAACTCGTGATTTCTCTGGAGGGCTAAATGCCTGATGTGAAAATTACGCTGCGTAAGAACGGCCCCTTGCGGGTAGAGGCGCCGATTGGCTCGATCGAAATGGTGGACGCCGACGGAAATCCCTACGACCTTACCGCCAAGGTGAAAGACGGCAAGCAGGCATTCTCTCTGTGCCGCTGCGGGGGCTCGGTCACCAAGCCTTTCTGCGATGGCACCCACAGCCGCATCGGCTTCCAGGCCGCCGAAGCCGCGGTGCAGGCCGAAACCGCAACTCAGCCCCTGCAAAGCGCGCCCGCGCCTGAGAGTCCGGCCAAAGGCGGGAACTAACGCCGGGGGAACCGGCGTTCCGCGAAGGGCGATTCCGTCCCAAATTGGGAAAATCGAAACCAGGGGCTGTGCGAAAGTCGCACAACGGAATTCCGCTTGCCTGCCTCCGGGCTACCTCCCGGGCGAGAGATTGGAAACTAGGGGCTGTGCGAAAGTCGCACAACGGGATTAAAAGATGGACCCGGATGGCGGACCCAGCCATGGCCTGGGAGGGCTGGGCGGAGAGCTTCCCAAAATGGGAATCCCGGTCCTAGTTTCCCCGATACACGATCCGCCCGCCGACAATCGTCGCCACCGCCTTGCCGGTAAGCTGCCAGCCGTCGAAGGGCGTGTTGCGCGACCTGGAGTGTGATTTGGCGGCGTCGAAAGTCCACCGCTTCTGCGGATCGAAGACCGTAACGTCGGCGTAAGCTCCACGGGCCAGCGTGCCCCGCCCGCGCAAATCCAGCACGCGCGCCGGCCCAGCCGTGAACAGTTCGACGATGCGCGCCAGCGGAATCTTAGCCCCGCGATGCAGCCGGGTAATCGCCAGCCCCAAAGCGGTCTCCAGGCCGGTGATGCCGAAGGCCGCGCGCTCGAACTCGATGATCTTTTCCTGGGGCGCATGTGGCGCGTGGTCGGTGGCGATCGCATCCACCGTGCCATCCCCCAGCGCCACCAGCAGCGCCTCGCGGTCGGCCGGCGAGCGCAGCGGCGGGTTCATCTTGAAATTGGCGTCGTAATCGCCCACATCGGCATCGGTCAGGGTGAAATGGTGAGGCGTGACCTCGCAGGTCACGTGCAGGCGGCTGCGCTTGCCGCGCCGCACCGGTTTGAGCGCGTCGGCGGTCGAAAGATGCGCCACATGCAGCCGCGCCCCGGTGAACTGCTGCGCCAGCAGCACATCGCGCTCCACGATAGAAGCCTCAGCCGCCGCCTTCATGCCACGCAGGCCGAGACGGAATGAGGCCGGGCTTTCGTTCATGGAGCAGCTCTCGGTCTTGCGCGTATCTTCGGCATGCTGAATCACCGGCAGGTTCAGCTCCGCGCCTAAACGCAGCGCCTCGCGCATCACATCATCGGGAAGGATGGGCTTGCCATCGTCGGTAACCCCGACCGCGCCGGCCCGCTGCAGGGCGCGGAAATCGGTGAGCGCGGCGCCTTTGCTGGCCTTGGTGGCGGCCCCGATGGGAAAAACATTCACTACCGCGCCCCGCTCAGGATGCTGCAGCCACGCCAGCCACTCCGGTGAATCCACCACCGGCTGCGTATTGGGCATGCAGCACACGGAGGTGAACCCGCCGGCGGCGGCCGCAGCCGTGCCGCTCGCAATGCTTTCCTTGTAACTCTGGCCCGGCTCGCGCAGGTGAACGTGGATATCAATGAACCCGGGGGCGACGATCAGGCCGCGCGCATCCAGCTTTTCATCGCCGCCGCCGCGGAGTTTGCCCGGCGGCGCAATCTCCGCCACCCGCCCGTCGCGCAGCAGCAGGTCCATGGGCGCATCAATCCGAGAAGCGGGATCGATGACCCGCCCGCCTTTAATCAGTAGCGATTTGGCTCTGTCAGATGGCATGTTTGCCGGTTTAGCCCCAGGTCCCACGATTCCAGCCTCTCAGGAATTCGGCCTATCCGTTTTTCTCTGTGCCTCCGTGGCCCAGGCCAGCGTGCGTTTCTTTTTGCACTCCGTATCGCCGCGGTGAAATTCACTTGGCCTTTCCCAGCGCCTTCGCCAGGATCGCCATGCGCACAGGCACTCCATTGCGGACTTCTTCCACGATGGCTGATTGCGGGCAATCCGCCACCTCCCAGGTCAGCTCCAAACCGCGAATGATCGGCCCCGGGTGCATCACCATGGCGTCTTTCTTCGCCAGCTTGAGCCGGGGCAGGGTCATCTGGTAGCGGTTGATGTAGTCCTGCAGGCTGATCTTCTGCCCGGCCAGCCGCTCTTTCTGCACCCGCAGAACCATCACCACATCCACGCCGCGCACGGCTTCATCCACGGTGCGGCTGATGCGCAACCCCGGCGCCAGCGTGACCGCGAGCTCCGGCAGGAACTCGGGAGGGCCGCAGAGCGTGATCTTCGCCCCGAACTTGCTCAGCAGGTGCACCGCCGAGCGGGCCACGCGGCTGTGGTAAATGTCACCGATGATTGCCACCTGCAGGCCCTTCAGGTTCTTCTTGTGCTTCAGAATGGTGTAGGCATCGAGTAAAGCTTGCGTGGGGTGCTCGTGCATGCCATCCCCCGCATTGATCACGGGAATATCCAGGTGAGCGGCCATCAGGTGCGGCGCGCCGGCATTGGGATGGCGCACCACAATCACATCCGCGCCCACCGCCCGCAGGGTGTAGCCGGTATCGAGCAGCGATTCGCCCTTTTCAATGCTTGAACCGCTCGAGAGCACCAGGGTGGTCATCGCGCCCAGGGATTTGGCCGCCACCTCGAAGGAACTGCGGGTGCGGGTGGAGGCTTCGTAGAACAGCAGCAATACGCGCTTGCCCCGCAGCAAGGGGCGGGGGCGTTGCGGATTCATTCTCCGGGCCAGGCGCAGCACCCGGGTAATTTCCGCCGCCTCGAGATGTTCAATTCCCAGCAGCGAGCCGGGCGCCGCCTTCGTGTTGTTCATGTTGAGTGGCCGTGATTACGCTCCGGTCGAATGCTGCAGCCGGTCCGCTGAGCCCGGCAGGAAGCTTCCCGGCGCTCGCCGCCAGCCTCAGCGAGGCTTCTCCAACAGCAGGACCCGGTCAATTTCATCCACTTCCCGCAGCTGCACCTTCACGATTTCCTGCTGCGTGGTCTGCACCTTGCGGCCCACGAAACCCGCTTCGATGGGCAACTCGCGATGACCGCGGTCTATGAGCACGCCGAGCTGTACCCGCCGCGGGCGCCCATGCTTGAACAGCGCATCCATGGCGGCGCGTGCCGTCCTTCCCGTGTAGAGCACATCATCCACCAGAATGATGTCTTTATCCGTAATGTCGAAATTGATCTGGGTCTTGTGCACCACCGGCTTCGGACCCAGGGTGGAAAGGTCGTCACGATAGAGCGTGATGTCGAGCATGCCCACTGGCACCTTCGCCTTTTCGATACGGCCGATAATTCCCGCCAGCCGCTCTGCCAGCGGCACGCCCCGCTGACGGATGCCTACCAGTCCCAGCGCCGCGGCGCCGTTATTTTTCTCGATGATCTCGTGCGCCAGGCGAACCAGAGTGCGCTCAATTTCAGACTCCGACATGAGCTGCAATTTCTCTTTCAGGTCAGGCAGGCGGGAAGCGGCTCGGGAAGTCATGAACGCTGCATCATACGCGCCGAACGCCGCGCGCGGCAAGGTGGGGAGAGGCGCAAAAGGCGGGCAACTGCCCTCGAATCAGCAAGAAACAGACCTCGAGGCCCTTGCGCATCAATCTGTGGGCACCGGGGGCTGGTGCGGCGGCCTCGGAAACCTTGCCCGGGCCCTTTCAGGCTTATCTCAGATTCGAAGACCGGCTTCGAATGCCCGAAAATAGCAGGCCCTGCCCGCGCGGTGAAACTGGCCGTTTGCTATAATCTTGCATCCAACAGCCCCAGATAGGGAGGATTGTATCGATAAGCGTTTTATCCGCATCAATGAGCGCATTCGGGCACGCGAAATCCGCGTGATTGACGACGAAGGCAAGCAGATCGGCATCCTGCCACCCTACGAAGCGCTCAAAATGGCCCGCGAACGTAACCTGGACCTGGTTGAAATCTCGCCCACCGCCAACCCTCCTGTGTGCCGCATCATGGACTACGGGAAATTCCTGTACCAGCAGGAAAAGAAAGAGCGCGAGGCGAAGAAGCACCAGAAAACCATCGTGGTCAAAGAGGTCAAGTTCCGCATTAATGTGGATGACCACGACTATGAAACCAAGAAGAACCACGTGCTGCGCTTTCTGGACGAGGGAGACAAGGTCAAGGCCACCATCTTCTTCCGCGGCCGGGAGATGACGCGCACCGGCCTGGGCCGCCAGATTCTGGAGCGCCTGATCAAAGACGTCGAAGCCAACGGCATTGTAGAATTCCGCCCGCGGCAGGAGGGCAACACCCTGCATTTGATTCTGGCGCCGAAGAAGACAGAGAAGGAAAAGGAACGAGAGAAGGCCCAGCAACCGAAGGCTGCCGCTCCGGCGCCACCCGCGCCGAGGATGAATCAGGCGTAGAAGCACTCAGCCCGTCAGCACTCAGCAAGTTGAGCGCGGTGCTTGCAGTTGCCTGCGAGGGCTGACGGCCGAGTGCTGCAAGCTGATCTTGGAGACTTCATGCCAAAACTAAAGACCCATAAAGGCGCCGCCAAGCGCTTTAAGAAGACCGCAACAGGAAAGGTAAAGCGAGGGCATTCGCATCTGCGCCACATCCTGACCTCGAAAGACAAAAAGCGCAAACGCAAGCTGCGCAGCAATGTGCTGGTAAGCGAAGCGGACACACCGAAGGTCAAGCGGATGATTCCGTACTAAGGTTGTGTGGTGCGGCCGCCCTCGGCCGCATTTGTGGAATGATGGCACGCGGGCGGGGGCGCCCGCGCCACGCCGGAAGGCGAGTGAAGAGGCATATCAGGTGAGAGTCTCCTGCCTCCAGCCGCCAGTAAATAGAAGTCAAAAAAGGAGCTGAGCCATGCCTCGTGTAAAACGCGGGACCAAACGCCGCGCCAAGCGCAAAAAGATCTTAGAGCGCGCCAGCGGCTATTACCTCACAAAATCAAAGCTCTACCGGTCAGCGAAAGAAGCGGTCGAGCGCGGGCTGAAGTTCGCCTACGCCGGCCGCCGCCAGAAGAAGCGCCAGTACCGCTCGCTGTGGATTGTGCGCATCGGCGCCGCCGCCAAGCTGAACGGCCTGAGCTACAGCAAGTTCATCAACGGGCTGAAGAAGGCCGGCGTAGAGCTTGACCGCAAAATCCTGGCTGACCTGGCGGTGAATGATCCGGGCGCGTTTAAAAGCCTCGCCGAGCAGGCCAAAGGAGCGCTGTAGAGACGTTGCTTGCAACGTCTCTCGTGGGGTGTAGGTGTGGTGCGGGCGGGTCATGCCGCGCAGGTTTCCGCAGCTCGGCGGCCATTCACGCCCAGGGCCCAAGCTATTCGGGATGACAAGGTTTCGAGTTTGCCCGCCGAGCTTCGCTCGGCCCGACGGGTCAGAGACCCGTCTCCACACATTCCTGGGCAGCCTCTCGCCCGGAAATTTAGGCCCGGGTGCCGGAGTTGAGTTGGGCGAGTCCCGAAGGGACGATGCCGGCGCGCTCCTTCGGGGCTTGCACCACGCAGGATTGAGGGGAACAGCAGGTCCCTCGACTACGCATGAACTTCGCGCCGCGAACTTCATGCTGCGCTCGGGATGACAATTTAGTTTATGGCAGCGAAGAAGAAATCAGCGGCCTACGCGGTGCCTAAGCTGAAGGATTTCTCTGCCGCGGCGCTGGATAAGGCGGCTGAGAAGCTGTTGTCAGCGCTGAAGGAAGAGTCAACGGCTGTCAAGACCGAAGCCGACTGGAAAACTTTCCGCGACCGCTGGATGGCCCGCAAAGACGGCATCCTCACCCAGGTGAATGACCTCTGGCTGAAAGCCGCGCCCAAAGATGCCAAGCGCGAGGCCGGCCAGCGCGTCAATCAGCTCAAGATGAAGGTGGAAGCCGGGATGGAAAGCGCCCTGGTCAGAACCACGGGTAGGCCGCAGCCTTCAGCCGACCGGCTCGACATCACCCTGCCCGGCACTCGCCGCCCCATTGGCGCCGAGCATCCCGTCATCAAGACGATGAACGAGATCGTTGCCGTCTTCCGCAATCTCGGCTATTCCGTGCAGGAAGGCCCGGTGATCGAGACCGACTACTACAACTTCGAGTCGCTGAACTTTCCGCCCAACCATCCGGCGCGCGACACGCAGGACACGCTGTTCCTCGCCAACCAGGAATCGAAGCCGTTGCGCGAGCGGTTGCTGCTGCGCACGCACACTTCTCCGGTGCAGATTCGGACCATGGAGAAGATGAAACCGCCGATTCGCATCGTGATTCCCGGGAAGGTGCACCGCAACGATCCGCCGGACGCCAGCCACTCGCCGATGTTTCACCAGATCGAGGGCCTGGCGGTGGATACGAACATCACCTTCGGCGATCTGAAGGGCACGCTCGATCACGCTATGAAGGCGCTGTTTGGGTCGAGTGTGAAGACCAGCTTCCGGCCGTCTTTTTTCCCCTTCACCGAGCCCAGCGCCGAGATGCTGGTTTCCTGCTTCATCTGCGGCGGCAGCGGCAAGCGTGGCAACGAAGCTTGCCGGCCGTGCAAGCAGACCGGCTGGATCGAAATTCTGGGCTGCGGCATGGTGGACCCGAACGTCTTTCAGTTCGTGAAGCAGAACGGCTACGACCCAGCCAAGGTGAGCGGCTTCGCCTTCGGCATGGGCGCAGACCGCATCGCGCTGCTCAAGTATGGCGTGGATGACATTCAGCTGTTCTTCAACGGCGATGTAAGATTTTTTGAGCAGTTTGGATAGGAGCATTCAGCCGTCAGCACTCAGCGTTCAGCCTTCCTCGGATGTCGAGGCCGGGCTATCAAGGCTGAATGCTGATTGCTGACGGCTGGAAATGAAACTCTCTCCTCACTGGATTCGCGACTTCGTCTCTCTGACGGTAGATGACCGCCGGCTGGCAGAAGACTTGACCGCCGCCGGCATTGCGGTCGAGACCATCATCGGGGAAGGCGCGCACACCGTCTTCGAGATGGAGATCGGCACGAACCGTCCCGACGCCATGAATCACTACGGTGTGGCGCGCGAGGCCGCGGCGATCTACGATGCGCCGCTGAAGGCAATCTCCCCGAAGCTGCCCTCGGCAACCGAAGCGGCGCCCTTCCCCATCGAGATCGAAGACATCCAGGGCTGCGCGCGCTACACCGCGCAAGTGGTTCGCGGAGTCACGATCAAGCCTTCACCCGAAGCCATCTCGAAGCGGCTCCTTCTCGTGGATCAGCGGCCCATCAACAACGCGGCCGACGCTTCGAACTACACCCTGTGGGAGATGGGCCACCCCACGCATGCCTTCGATCTCGACCTGCTCGAAGGCGGCAAGATCATCGTGCGGAAAGCTCGCGCCGCCGAAACGCTGAAGACGCTCGACGGAGTGGACCGCAAGCTTTCCCCCGAAGACCTGATCATCGCTGATGCGAAAAAACCGGTCGCGCTCGCCGGAGTCATGGGCGGCTTCGACACCATGATCACCGGGCGCACCAAAAATATCCTGATCGAATCGGCGTGGTTCGATCCCGCCATTGTCCGCAAAACCGCCAAGCGCCACGGCTTGCACACCGACGCTTCGCATCGCTTCGAGCGTGGCGCGGACTTTGGCGCAACAACTTTGGCTTGCGCGCTGGTGGCCCAGCGCATTACGGAATCCGGCGGCGGAGAGCTGCACGGAGCCGCCAGCGATGTTGTCGGCCGCGCCCTCGATCAGGCGCCGGTGGCGCTGCACATTTCCGAAGTCCATCGCATCCTGGGCAAGAACGTGGATGCGCACCGCATCTACCGCATCCTGGTCAAGCTGGGCTTCGACCTGCTGCCCGAGCGCGGCGGCGCCGAACCCGATTTCACTGTGCGCATTCCCAGCTGGCGGCTGGATGTGGAGCGCGAAATTGACCTGATCGAAGAAATCGCGCGCCTGCACGGCTACGACAAGTTTCCTAACACGCTGCCGGCGTTCGCCGGAGCGGTGGTGGAACTGCCCGAGGCGGAGAAAGACGCGAGGCTGCGAAATCTTCTATTGGCGCTCGGCTATAACGAAGCGCTCTCGCTGAGTTTCATTTCCCATGAAGATGCCGAGACGTTTTCTTCGTCGCCGGTAATGGAGCTGGCGAATCCCATCAGTGAAGAAGCGGCGATCATGCGCACTTCGATGGTGCCGGGAATGCTCAACATGCTGGCTTACAACCTGAACCGGGGGGCAAGCGATGCCCGCCTGTTCGAGGCCGGCAGCGTGTATCAACGTGCCGGCAGCAGGAGTGAAGAACTGAAGCGAATCTGCCTGGGCGCCACCGGAAATGCGCTGCCGGCGGGCGTGCATCAGCCGGCGCGACCTTTCTCGTTTTTTGATGTGAAAGGCGACGTCGAAACTCTGCTCGGGCGCTTCGAGCACAGCGCGCTTTATTTTGATGATCACACCGGCGAGTACTATCATCCCGGGCGCTCGGCGCGCGCCGTGATGGATGGCGCGACGGTAGCGCAGTTCGGGCAGGTCAGCCCCGAGCTCGCCGCCCAACGCAAGCTGCGGCAGGAGGTCTTCATCGCCGAGATCTATCTCGACCGCCTGTACAAGTATGGCCTCAAGCATTTGCGCTATGAGGCCTTGCCCAGGTATCCGGCGGTGGAGCGCGATTTCTCCTTCGTTTTCGCGGATGAGGTCATCTTCGAAAAGATTCAGCAGACAGTGGATGGTTTAGGCCTGCGGGAACTGCGGCGCTTTGTGCCCGCCGAGACCTTTCGTGGCGGCAACATTCCTGCGGGAAAATATTCGATTCTCCTGCGCGCGACCTTCCAGTCCGGCGAGCGCACTCTGCGCGAAGAAGAAGTGGCGCAGTGGTGCGCCCAGATCGTGCAGGCCCTCCAGGTTGTCGGCGGAACCCTGCGGGCTTAGAGGCCCCGGCGGGGAGCGGCCCTACTGCCTTTGAGGTGGCGCAGCGGTTTACCGCTGCGATCAGGCAGGCCCGATGATTGCCCAGAACTCGGCCCCGCTATGCTGGCTGCCACAACTCAATCGGGTTTCCCTCCGGGTCATGCAGGCGAGTGAAGCGCCCAATATTCGGATAAGTTTCCGGGTCTTTCACTTCAATGCCCGCCGCGCGCAGCTGGGCGACCATCTTGTCGAGGTCATGCACGCGAAAGTTCACCATCCACACCTTGTTCGCGTCCCCGAAATATTTGGTCGTCTCGGGAAAGGGACTGAAGGCGGTCGGTCCGGCCTCCTGCTGCCAGACGCTTCCGCCCTCGCTTGTGGGGGTGAGCGCGATCCCCAGGTGTTGCTCGTACCACTTCCCCAGCGCCTTGGGATCATGCGCGCGGAAGAACAGCCCTCCGATTCCAGCTACCTTTTCCATTTGTGTTCCTCCCGTCTCAGTTGTGGCCGATTCCCCCTTGGCCGCCGCCTTCCCCGGCGAAGCGCCACTCGCTGCCTGTGCCGCCATGGCTGCCTCATTGCGGGGCAGAGCCAGGCCGGCCCCGCAAGCATACGACAGGATTTGCAGTAGTTGCCGCCTTTGCAAGCTCATTCCATTTTCCCTCCGGAACTTATGCGGAGAATCTGCGATACCTGCGCGCGTGCTAGCATGTATCGTGCCGAGTCTACACTCCATCGTGCCATGTTTTATTGTGGACGATTTGCAATCGAGCCTGGATTTCTACTGCTCCAAGCTGGGTTTTGAAGTTGCTTACAAAGGCGGCGGCGATGGGCAGGGGGGCGATTTCTGGGGCTTTGTGCGCCGGGACGGGGTGATGATCAGTTTGAAGGCGATTGCCCCGGTTGTTCATCCCTTGCCGAATCACTTGCGTCACGACTGGGCCCGGTGGGATGCCTACGTTTACACTCCCGACCCAGACTTGTTGTATCGAGAATACGCCGGCAAAGGCGTGCCCATGCATCAGCCTTTGCAGGACACCAGTGACGGGCTGCGCGCATTTGAAATTCTCGACAACAACGGCTACGTTCTCTGCTTCGGCCGACCCCTCGAGTCTCAATAGGCGATAGCGCCAGCCATACAGGTTCAGGCCTTTGCGATTTACGCTTTTTGCTCTCCTTCGCGCTCGGTGGTCTCCGGTTTTTGATTTCCTCGGTGTTCCCCTGCGCCTTCTGTAGTTAAGCCTTTCCCGCAGCGTAAACTGGAAGCGTGAGGTTTGTTCTACTCTGGCTGTCCGTCCTTTGTCTCGCAGCTTTCGATTCTGCCCGGCCACTCGCAAACAGCCCCGGCGATAACGCGGCTCCCACTTTCTACAAAGATGTTCTCCCCATCCTGCAAAATCACTGCCAGCGCTGCCACCGCCCTGGCGAAGTCGCGCCCATGCCGCTGGTGACGTACGCGCAGACCCGGCCCTGGGCTCATGCCATGGCGCATTCCACAGAAATGAAGATGATGCCGCCCTGGTTTGCCGACCCCCGCGTGGGAAAGTTTTCTGACGATCCGTCGCTCACGGCCGGCCAGATTGATGCGCTTGCTGCGTGGTCCGCCGCAGGCGCTCCCGCCGGCGATCCCAAAGACGCTCCGCCCCCGAAACGCTGGACGCACGGCTGGAATATACCGCATCCCGATGTAATCGTGCAGATGCCCAAGCCGGTTCTGCTTCCCGCCAGCGGCGACGTGGAATACACCTACGAAATTGTGCCCACGCACTTCACCGAAGACAAATGGGTACAGATGGTCGAGGTAAAACCCTCGGCCCCGCAGCATGTGCATCACGCCGTAGTCTATATCCGGCCGCCAGATTCGAACTGGCTGCGGCACGCGCCCATTGGCGCGCCCTTCACCGCCTCCACCCTGGGCGACCCGCAGGACCGCCGCGATGCCATGGAAACCACCAGCGACCTTCTGCTGGTGTATGCGCCCGGCAGTTCTCCCGACCACTGGCCCGCCGGCATGGCCAAGTTCATTCCTGCCGGTTCTGATCTTGTTTTCCAGATGCATTACACCACCAACGGCGCCGCCGCAAGCGACCAGACCAGCGTCGGCCTGGTTTTTGCCAAAAGCAAACCGACGCAGCGGGTCATCACGCTGCAGCTGAACGATCATGCGATTATCATCCCGCCTAACACAGATAATTTCCGCGCCGAGGTCGAAGGCACGCTGCCCAATGATTGCACGCTGCTCAGCTTCTTCCCCCACATGCATCTGCGCGGCAAAGCCTTTGAATATGACCTCGTGCACCAGGATGGGACCGTCGAGCCGCTGCTGAAAGTGATCCACTATCACTTCCACTGGCAACTGAGTTACAAACTGGCTGAGCCGCGTTTTCTCAAGGCAGGAACGCGCCTGCGGGCGGTGGCGTGGTACGACAACTCGAAAAACAATCCACACAATCCTGACCCGAATGCCCTCGTGACCTGGGGCGACCAGACCTGGCAGGAAATGATGGTCGGCTTCTTTGACGTCGCCGTACCCGCCGGCATGAGTAAAGAAGAGTTTTTCGTGCGGCATGACGGCGATGTGAGCGGGCGTCCAGCGCATTAGCCACCAAAAGCACGAAGGTACACGACAGGGACCCCGACCCGAACGCCCTCGCGAACTGCCTTGGTGAACCTTTGCGTCCCTTGGTGGTTCTATGCTCCTCTCTGGAACCGCCCCACTTGCGAGGGTTACAGGGTATGCTAGGCTGACCAAACGTATGGCGGATGCGGGCATTCAGCAGAAGCAACTCCTCAGCAGCAAAGTCGAGCGCTTCACCGAGTCGGTGATCCGCGAGATGACGCGCCAGGCCATGATGTACAGCGCGGTGAATCTCTCGCAGGGTTTCCCCGATTTTCCCGCGCCGCCTGAAATCAAGCGCGCGGCGCAGGAAGCGATTGCCGCAGATATCAACCAGTACGCCATCACCTGGGGCGCAAAGACGTTGCGCGATGCGATCGCGCGCCAGACCAGGCTCTGGCACGGGCTGGAGATTGACCCAGAGCGCGAGATCACGGTCTGCTGCGGCTCGACGGAAGCTATTGTTTCCACGCTGCTTGCCGTCTGCAATGCGGGCGATGAGGTCATCGTCTTCGAACCGTTCTATGAAAATTATGGGCCCGACTCGATTGTTTCAGGCGCGAAGCCGCGCTTCGTAAAGCTGCGCCCGCCGGAGCCGCCCGGCGGGGAGTGGAGGTTCGACGAGCGCGAGCTGCGCGCGGCATTTCATCCGCAGACTAAGGCCATCGTGGTCAACACGCCGAACAACCCGACGGGCAAGGTGTTCACGCGCGCAGAGCTGGAATTGATCCGCGACCTGTGTATCGAGTTCAATGTGCTCGCCATTACTGACGAGATCTACGAGCACATCCTCTACGATGGCGTGACACACATTCCTATCGCCACGCTTGAGGGCATGCGCGAGCGCACGGTCACGATCAACGGCATGTCGAAGACATACGCTGTTACCGGTTGGCGTGTGGGCTGGGCGATTGCGCCGCCGGAGATCACCAATGCCATCCGCAAGGTCCATGACTTTCTGACGGTGGGCGCGCCCGCGCCCTTGCAGGAGGCGGGCGTGGCGGCGCTGAGCCTGCCGCCCGAGTACTATCAGCGCCTTGCCGAGGGCTATCGCGTGCGGCGCGACAAGCTGATTCCTATTCTCGAAGAGGCAGGCTTCCGCTGCTACCGGCCGCGCGGGTCTTACTACGTGATGACTGACATCCGCGGCTTCGGCTATCCCGATGACGTGGCCTTCACGCAGTATCTAGTGAAGGAAATTGGCGTGGCGGTGGTGCCCGGGTCGAGCTTCTACAACGATGGCCGCGACGGCGCGCAGCAGGTGCGCTTCGCCTTCTGCAAGCGGGATGAGACGCTGCAGGAAGCGGAGCGGCGGCTGCGCAAGCTGAAAAGATAGGCGCGCATTTTGCATAAACGTTCCGCCGGGAACCCAAGCGGTTGAGAGGGTAGGGGCCCTTCGACTGCGCAGGCACTTCGCATTGGCCAAGTTGCTGCTTCGCTCCGGGTGACAAGGATAGGGCGCGGATAACCCCAAAGAAGCCGCGGACAGTCTAGAATCTAGCTTCGATTCCCATGCCCTTACACATTGGAATTGTCGCGTGCAGCGCGGAAGGGGCGGCGCTGTGCTATCGCACCATCTGCCTGGAAGGGGCGCAGTTGCTGGGGCGGCACAGCCATCCTGAGGTTTCGCTGCACAACTATTCGCTGGCGCAGTACATGCGGCACGTGGAGGCGGGCGACTGGGCGGGGGTGGCGGAGCTGATGATGGCATCGGCGGAGAAGCTGGCGCGCGCAGGCGCGGATTTCCTGATCTGCCCCGATAACACGTTGCACCAGGCCTTCGATCTGGTGGCGCACCGCTCGCCGCGGCCCTGGCTGAACATTGCCCAGGAGGTGGCCCATGAAGCCCGGCGCTGCCACTACAAGCGGCTGGGGGTTCTGGGCACGCGCTACCTGATGGAAGGGCCGGTCTATGGTGAGCGGCTGAAGCTGGCCGGGTTGGAGCAGCGGATTCCGGCGCCGCGCGAACGGGAAAAGATCAACCAGATCATTTTCAACGAATTGGTGAATGCGCAATTCACCTCGCGCTCGCTGGCTTATTTCACGGAAGTGATCAGGAGCCTTGGGGATGAAGGCTGCGATGCGGTGGTGTTGGGCTGCACCGAGATTCCGCTGCTGGTAACGCCGGATGCGTCTCCGCTGCCGACGCTCGATTCGACGCGGCTGCTCGCGCGGGCGGCGCTGCGCAAGGCAGCGGACGGGTAGGGTGGCGACACGGGCCCTGAAGCGCGGGCCTGGGCTGCAAGGTGTTTCTCGGCGTGGAAGCGCCCGCTTCCACGGCCGGTCCTAGTGCATTCGGAAAGCAGATTCCTCGCTACGCGAGGAATGACAAGGAGTTCGGGACTGAGCCTCGGGAAGACAAGGCTACTGAGGCTCGGGGGAAGAGTGGGACGCCCGGTGGACAAGGGAGGGCGCAGCCTCAAGTTCCATTGGATCGCGGGCAAGTTTGCGGTTTGCCGGCTGGCTCCGGAGGCGCCTGTTCCGGAGTGGGCGGGCGGCGCGCCATTTCTGACAATTACGCGAACGGGGGAAGAGGTCTCGATCGTATGTTTGGATGGGAATATACCGGCGGGCGTGAAGGCGGAGCGCGGCTGGGGGTGCTTCAAGCTGGAGGGGCCGTTTCCCTTCATGGAGACCGGCATTCTGGCGTCGTTCATCGGGCCGCTGGCGGAGAATGGCATTCCTGTCTTTGCGGTCTCTACGTTCGATACGGACTACGTGCTGGTGAAAGAGGAGTTCGTGGCAATGGCGCTTGCGGCGCTGGCGCAGGCAGGGCATGAGCTGGTGGCTTAAGCCATGCGGGCGGAAAAGCAAATTCCTCGCTGCGCTCGGAATGACAAGGAGTTGGGCCGGGAACAACAACGGTGAGTGACGAATACTGGAAAGAAAAAGCTTTAACCGCCGAGAGCGCAGAGAATAGCCGCGGAGAACGCAAAAAGAGGCCTACAAGCTGCAAAGAAGATAAGCACGCAAGCGGCCGAGCGCTCCTTTCAACCGCCCAGAATCCCCGAACGCTGCGGCGAGGGTGCAGTTCGCGCCGGCGGCGTGGTTTAATGAATCAGGGTTAACTTTAGGTTCTCATGCCTTCCCGCCGCACCAAATTGCGCCGGCGCGTGAAGCAGGTCTATCGCGACCTGCGGGGAGCGCGCGAGATTGTGCGCGCGCTGGTTTCGACTGAGCATCCGCTGCTGGCGCATATCATTCCCATCCGGCGCTGCAACCTAGCCTGCGAATATTGCAACGAGTTCGATGATTTCTCGAAACCGGTTCCGACCGAAGAGATGTTCCGGCGGGTGGATAAGCTGGGCGAGTTGAGAACGTCGGTGATTACGATCTCCGGCGGCGAGCCGCTGCTGCATCCCGAGCTGGATGAGATCATCCGGCGCATCCGCAAGAACGGAATAGTGGCGGGGCTGATCACGAATGGATATCTGCTGGTGGCGGAGCGAATCGAGCGGCTGAACCGCGCCGGCCTGGAGTGGCTGCAGATTTCGATTGATAACGTGACGCCCGACGAGGTTTCGAAGAAGAGCCTGAAGGTGCTCGACAAGAAGCTGGAGCTACTGGCGGAATATGCCGACTTCCACGTGAACATCAATTCCGTGGTGGGGGGCGGAGTGCGCAACCCGCAGGATGCGCTGACCATCGGCAAACGGGCGCTGGAGCTGGGTTTCAGCTCGACGATCGGCATCATTCACGACGGCGACGGGCAGCTGCAGCCGCTGAGCGAGGAAGAGAAGCGCATTTACCACGAGATGAAGGCGATGGAGAAGCGCAGCTTCACCCGCATCAATGCCTTCCAGGACAACATTGCGCGCGGCCGGCCCAACCAATGGCGCTGCCGGTCAGGGGCGCGGTATCTCTACATTTGCGAAAACGGGCTGGTGCATTACTGCTCGCAGCAGCGGGGATATCCGGCGGCGCCGCTGGAAAACTACACCGTGGCCGACATTCGGCGCGAGTACGTCACGGAAAAATCCTGCGCGCCGCACTGCACGGTTTCATGCGTGCACCAGGTCTCGATCCTTGACGCCTGGCGCGGGCCGCAGCATCCGGCGCCGGCAAGCGCTGCTTCTGCCTCACAATTAGTGCATATCGAATAGCGGGCCGGCGGGTGAACTCCCGTTTTGTCTGCTTCCTTCTCATGGCCTAAGTGCAGCGTTGGGTGTATCCTTTGCCGCTATTGGGGCGGGGAGGACGGAATGAAGCGCTTTTGCTCGGCGATCCTGGGGCTTTGTCTTCTGGCAGCGGCTTGCACTTCCCCGCCTGGTTGGGCGGCGGCAAGCTCCGCTGCCAGCGCGGCTGCGAGCCAGGTGGAGTGGGTGCGTTACGAAGATCCCGCCGAGCGTGCCATTGCGCTGCAGGTTCCCCAGGGCTGGAATGTGCAGGGCGGCCTTTACCGCTTTGGCTATTTTGACGCGCGCTGGATGATAGACGCGCGCTCGCCGGACGCCGGCATCATTTTGCGGCTGGATGACGCCAATATTCCGGCCTATGCGCTGCCCGGTGCGCATACCCCGCCGGAAGGGCAGCCGTACAACAAGCCCCAGGAATTTCAGATGGTGGTGGCGCGCTACCGCGCAGGGCAGGCGTTTGCAGAAACCTACGCGAAGTTCAGATTCAATAGTGTTTGCCAGAGCATGACACCGCAAGCAAGCGGCTGGAAGCCTTCTGTGCCGGCGATTTTTCGTGAAATGAAATCGCAGCAGGAGACGGAAGGCAGCGTGGCTTACGAATGCGCCACCAGTCAGGGGCCGCGCGTGGCCGTGGTTTATGCCAGGACCTCGGAATACGGGGTTTATGGCGGGGGCTTCTGGACCGCGGATCCGGTGGTAAGCATACTGACGACGGCGGGACGCCTGCCGGAATCTGAGGCTATCGCGCAACACATGCTGGATACGGTGGAGAAAAATCCGCAGTGGGTAGCGTACCAGAACCGCTTGCAGCAGGAGGGGTTGGCGGCGATTCAGCGCGACTTCCAGTCCTTCATGGCCCAGATGCAGGCCTACCACCAGGCGCGCACAAATGCCTGGAACCAGCAGGTGGCGGGATTTGAGGCGCGCCAGAATGCGCAGGCAGAGCAGTCGGCAAAATGGGGAGAGATCCTGACCGGATTGCAGGAGGTCCGCGACCCCTCGACCGGAAATACCTTTCAGGTGTGGAGCGGCCCGAACGCGAACTACTATCGCAACGGAGTGGGGACGACGGTCAACTCGAACACGCTGCCCGGGCCGGACTATCACCAGGTGCAGCCCACCCACTAAGCTATTTCTTCTTCTGGGCGCTGGGCGGCAGCATTCCGTTCAGGCGAAGATACATGGCGGCGGCGCTGTAGTGATCGGCCCAGTCGTTGGTCAAAGCGATGAGGGCGAAGGCGACGGTGCCTTTGCGTCCGCCCCAGAGTTCGACGGGATCGTTCAGCTTGCTGTCATCCACCTTGGCCAACACACCGTTGCAGAATTCAAACGACTCTCTGAGGGCGGCCAGCAGCTTCTCTTTGCTATCGGTCTCCTTAAGGTTAGCGGAGGCCGGGGCGGAGAGGTTGCCGATCGCCGCGCACAAGGAATTATTCGACTCGGCAATGTGCACGATCAGGTGCCCGAAGCTCATCTGCGGCGCCGTGGGCTTGTAGCCAAATTTATCGGCGGGCATTTCTTCTGCCGCGCCCACCAGGTTCTTCTGCTGGCGGGGAAGAATTTCTTTGACAGCGGAGGTGACGGGATTGGCCTGAGCGGAAGCCAGCGTGGATGAGGCCAGAAGCACGGCCAGGGCGAGCATGAATTTCTTGGTGCGGCAGTTCATGGGAACTCCTGAATATTTCTGTAGATAGAATACATCTCTTTCGCGATCAGAAAGCGGCCGCCAGACCGGAGGCGAGCAGCTTCCAGAGCAAATACCAGGCGACGACGATGAGAATGGCGTTGGAGCGCTTCACCTTGCTGTTGCAGGCGAAGCCAATGCCCATGAGCACGATGCTCCAGACGACGAAGATGTCGAGCGCAGAGGCCATGCCGTAAACAAACTTGTTGCCCGCGGGGTCCATGAAGTAGGCGGGGTTGCTGCCTACGGGATTGTTGATGTTGAAGCCCTCGGGGCTGACTCCGGCGAAAAGCGAGACGATGCCCAGAATGGCATGCAGAATGTAGGGCAGGCTGCTGTAGATGACAATCGCCATCGACTTGCCGAAGGTGACTTCGGCGCCGGTCCCAACCTTAAATGTGGCCATGAGAATCGCGGCCATGATCACATAAGCAATCAAAATAAAGGCGGGAGTGAGGTAGGCGAAAATTCTGGTGATCTTGGCGCTCAGGCGGATTCGCTGGTCCTGCTGGTCGGGAGGGAGCTTGTCGAACTGGTCGGCGCGGGCGGAATGCGCGATCTGGTTGCGGCTGACCTGCTCGAAGCCAATCTGCTGCCCGACCACGTAAATGAAGGCGATGGAAAAAATCGAGATGAGCAGCCAGGGCGCCCACCAGCTGCCATTGCGGCGGATGTCGGTGAAGGTCTTGCCGGGCGCGATGAAAGTATTGACGATGCGCGCCGGCTCGGAAAGCGGCGGCGTGCCGTCATCCCCGGGAGCTGCTACGACGGAAGCGCTCATGAGAATCTCCTCCGAATGTGCCAGCGGATTGTAGTCGGTGGAAAGGTTGGGAGACAAGTGCGGGGGAAGGACTGTTGGATCTCCCAGGCATGCGAGTCGGAGAGAATTTTCGCCGGAGGCGCCCGGGCTTATTCTGCAGCGCGATCGGGCTGGCTGTTTGGAGTCAGCGGCGCGAGGAAGGTGCGGGTAATGCGGTCATGCCAGCAGAGGCCGTCTTCATCAACGATGCACCAGGCATAGCCGAGGCCGAGGGAAACTCCGGAGAGAAGGGAAGCCAGCACACGCCAGCGGCGAATGCGGCGAGGAACGGAGGCGCCGTCGAAGCGGCTCAGATGGAGACGGGCGAGCCAGAGGCCGGGCGTGGTTTGAGCATAGATCAGCAGCAGGTATTGGAAGATGGCCCAGAAAATGAGGCAAATTACGGCGGAGGCGAGAAGGAGGGAACGGGAAGGAAGCGGGCGGCCGGCGATGCGGTAGAAAATTTCTCCGGCAGCAGCGAGAGCGAGAAGCACGAGCAGGCCATCCACGGCGGCGGCGAGCAGGCGGCGAAAGAACGGCGCTGGCTGTAAGGGGATTTCTATTCCTGGGCGGCGCTCGGGGCCGGCCGGCTCTTCCAGCTCAAGCGAAATGCCGCCGAGGGCGGGCGGAGGCGCCGGGGTTTCGGGAACTTCGAGGATGCGCGGCCGAAGAAACACGGGCTCGGCCAACTCTTCGAGCGGCCCGGGCGGCATGAGCGAAGAGCGGGGAAACTCGAGGATGCGCGCGGTCTCGGTTGCGTGGGAGAGTGAATCTTCCAGCGGCAGGGCGGCGCGCGGACCGGCTTCCGGTGAGGGAACGTCGAAGCCGGTTTTGGGGATGAGCGCCGGCTCATAGGGCTCGAACTTCAGCTGCAGCGAAGGATAGCGAGGCGCGCGGGGCCGGCGGCGGGCGCGGTATTGGGTGAGACGCTCGGCCAATTCCTGGCGCCAGAGATCAGGGGTGGCGCTCTCTTCGTGGATGGTTTCGGCGGAATCAGCGGAGCCGGCAGGTGCTTGCGATGCAGGCGGCTCCGCGGCGGCTGAGGCCGCGGAAGTTGTTTCCTCTAGTGGGGGTTGACTGCCGGGGGAATGTCTCTCTGCCGGTTTCAGGGTTGCGGAAGGCGCTTCGAGACTGGCGGCAAATTGCTGTTCGCTGGCATCATAGGCTTCAGGGTCAATCAAGGCCGGTTCGCGCGCCGGCTCGGGTTCGCCCTCCTCTTCGGGCTGGTATTCCGGTTTCATGCCGAGAGGTAACCCGAGGAGAAGAACATCATCGCTTGACTATGCAGCCAGGGCCGGCGAAAAAGCAATGGCAGAATGGAGCGCGCCGCACTTTGCCTGCCCGCCCCGCCCCATGCTAAGTTCACGAAGCCACCACGCAAACCGGCAGGATGGACCGTTCGCGCGCTCCCGATGAGTTTCCGCACACGATTGCTTATCACGGCGGCCTGGGTTTGTCATCTGCTGATCGTGCCTTGGCTGTTAACCAGCCAGTTGCTATCGGCGCAAGGCGCGCCGCAAACGAACGGCCCGCCGCATGTTGCGCCCGCGCAGGCGTACGAGGACGTGACCATCCGCGCGCTCACTCAGGAGAAAAACGGGGCAGTTTATAAGCTGCACGGCAACGCGGAGATTGACTATCCGCCGTACACGCTGCGCGCCGATGAAATGAGCTATGACTCCGACAGCGGGCAGGCGATGGCCGACGGGCATGTGATTCTGGAAGGCGGACCCTACGACGAGCACATTCAGGCCAGCCACGCGGTATATAACCTGCACACCGAGACCGGGCGCTTTGAGCAGGTGCGCGCCACCATCGGCATGAAACCGCAGGGTACGAGGATGATGCTGACCTCTTCCAACCCGTTTTCGTTCACGGGAAAGCTGGCGGAGAAGACCGGCCCCGGCCATTACGTGGTGCATGATGGCGCCATTACGACCTGCCATCTGCCGCATCCCAAGTGGCGTTTCGATGCCCAGAAGGCGATTGTGCAGGCCGGAGGCAATGCGCGCATTTACCAGGCAACATTCCGGCTGGAGGGCGTTCCGGTCTTTTATTTTCCTTTTGCCACGCATCCGATCGAGAAGGTGCGGCAGTCGGGGTTCGGCGTGCCCAACATCGGGCGCTCTTCCATCAAAGGCAACATCGTGGGCGAATCCGTTTTCTGGGCGATCAACCGCAGCATGGACCTGGCCTTGGGCACGGACTACTACTCCATGCGGGGATGGGCGCCGCAGGGCGAGTTTCGCGCCCGACCCAGCAACTCTTCGTTCGTGGACCTGACGTACCTGGCGGTCTTCGACAAAGGCATCGGACCCAACCACGAGAACAAGCAGGGCGGACAAGAAGTCCGGTTGGATGCCGTGAGCAGCTTTCCCCACAACCTGCGCGGCGTGGCGAATGTTGACTACCTGACTTCGTATGTTTACCGCCTGGCCTTCAACGAGGTCTTTACACAGGCGGTCAACTCGGAAGTGAAGTCGGAGGTATTTCTCTCCCATACGAAGGACGGTTTCTTTTCCAACTTCCTGACTGAGCGCTACCAAAACTTCGAGAGCACCACGGCGGGCGACGTGGTTTCGATTGTGCACGCGCCCGGCTTTGATTTTTTCGGCGTGGAGCGGCCGCTGGGACATTCGCCGTTTTACTGGTCTTATGACGCTTCCGCGGCCGGGCTTTCGCGCAGCGAGCCTTTTTCGAGCATCTCGCCGCAGGCCAAGTTCGACACCGGCACGACCGGGCGCTTTGACCTCAACCCCCGCCTGTCGCTTCCGCTGCTCCTGAAGGGCTGGTCGCTGCGGCCCGAGCTGTCGCTGCACGACACCTTCTACACCCGGCGCCTGGTCTCGACCGATTCATCGGAGGAGGCGGTGGGCAACGCCATCAACCGAAAGGCCGTCGAAGGCTCGGTCGAGCTCAGGCCGCCCCCGCTGGAGCGGGTTTTCGGCCGGGAATTTCTGGGCCGAAAGTGGAAGCATGTGATCGAGCCGCGCGCCGTGTATCGCTACGTGACCGGGGTCAATAATTTTGACCAGATTCTTCGCTTCGACGAACGAGACATCCTTAGCGATACCAATGAAGTCGAGTACGGGCTGGTAAACCGGCTGTACGCCAAGCGCACTTCGAGCAAGCCGGCAAACTGCGGCACGGAGGGGATTCCTGGATTGGCGATTGGCGGACAGGTGAAGCAGAGTCCCATACCCTGGGAGCGGCAGCCTTTGGCGGAAGGCGCGCCATGCGAGAGCGGGCCGCAAGTGCGTGAAGTGGTGACCTGGGAGCTGGCGCAAAAATATTATCTGGACCCGACTTTCGGCGGCGCGCTGGTTCCGGGCACCCGCAACGTGCTGGACGCCACCGCCGATCTGACCGGAATCGCGTTTCTTACCGACACGCGGCGTTTCTCGCCGCTGATCTCGCGGCTGCACATCCAGAGCAGCAGCCGTACCGACGCGGAATGGGACCTGGACTATGACTTCAAGAAGGGCCGCATCAACGCCAGCACGGCCATTTTCAATTACCACCTGGGACCGTTCACTATGGGAGGCGGCGGAGCGTTTCTGCAGACCGCGGGAGAGCTTCTGGCCAGCGCGGCCACGCCGATCCGCTTCGACCAGCTTCGCCTGCTGTTTGGCTACGGCCATCCCAACAAACGCGGTTTTACCGGGGCGATCAATGCCGGCTACGACGCGCACCTGGGATTCTTGCAGTACGCCTCAATTCAGAGCGCTTACAACTGGGACTGCTGCGGGGTGAATATCGAATACCGGCGCTTCGCTTTGGGCTCGGTGCGCAACGAGAACCAGTTCCGCTTTACCTTTGCCCTGGCCAACATCGGGGCATTGGGCAATTTGAGAAGGCAGGAGCGGCTGTTCTGACCTGCAGCGCCCGGGCTGCAGAGCCCGCGCCATTGCTTTCGCCAAGGCCCGGCTTTCTCCGTTCGGTTGCAAGTGTGTGCGGCAGGACGTACCATCGGGGCATTCCCCCCAGGATTCCAGGGCCCCGCAATCAAGCGGCGCGCCCCGAGAAGGAAGTTCCGTGCCTGAGTTGAACAGTACGCTTTCCTCGGGCGAGGTGGTCGCGGGGAATTATCAGATTCTTAGCACAGCGGGTGCGGGCGGGATGGGGGTGGTGTATCGCGCCCGTGATCTGAAGCTGGAGCGCACAGTGGCGCTAAAGTTCCTGCCCGCGGAACTCAATGCCAGCGCCAAAGAAAAGGGCCGCTTCCTGCGGGAGGCGCGCATCGCTTCCTCCCTCGACCATGTCAACCTGGGCGCCATCCATGGCATTGAAGAGACTTCCGATGGGCGCACTTTCATCGTCATGGCGTTTTACGAGGGCCTGTCCTTAGCCAACCGGATCGGCTCGAGCTCCATGCCGGTTTCGGAGGCGATCGAGATCGCCCTGCAGGTGGCGCGAGGCCTGGGGGAGGCGCATGCCCACAACATTGTTCACCGTGACATCAAGCCTTCGAATGTGATGATCACACCGCAAGGCGTGGCCAAGATTGTGGATTTCGGACTGGCCCACGTCACTGCCGGGGAAACCGTGAGTCTCAACCAGGGCGCGACCGGCACGGTCACCTACATGGCGCCGGAACAGGCCATGGGCCAGGGGGTGGACCAGCGAACTGACATCTGGGCGCTGGGCGTGGTGCTGAGCGAAATGCTCAGCGGGCAAAACCCATTTCAGCGGGAAGGCGGACCTGGCAGAATCATATTTGCCATCCTGAATGAGGCCCCGGCGCCCCTGGACGGGGTTCCGCTCGAAGTGCAACAGATCGTTTATAAGGCGCTGGCCAAAGATCCTCTGAACCGCTACCAGAGCTGCTCGGAGATGGCGCAAGACCTGGAGCGGGCAAGAGCTTTGCTGGCCGGGTCTGAGGGAGCCCGCCTTACCCCGAGCACGAAATCCAGCACACGCGCAAACGCGCTGCGCAAAGCCATGGAGCTGGCGTCGGATTCGGGGTGGACATTAACCCGGCGGAAGCGCAACTGGACCGTTCCGGCGGTCGTGGCCGTGCTTGTGCTGGCAGCCGCCGCTGGAGTGTTGGTGCCCGCGGTTCGAGAACGAATCCAGGGAATGTTATTCGCTCACGAGGAAAGACATATCGCCGTTCTACCTTTTGAGAACATTGGGAATGACCCGAAGAACCAAGCCCTGGCCGAGGGGCTGATGGACTCGCTCTCCGGGGGCCTTTCGAATCTGGAAGTTGGCAATCGGTCGCTTTGGGTGGTCCCCGCCAGCGAGGTGCGCCGCCACAAGATCACGGAGCCGGCAGACGCACTCCGGCAGTTAGGAGCCACTCTGGCGGTCAAGGGCAGCGTGCAACGGGATGGGCAGGGGATCCACCTGAACGTGGACTTGATTGACGCTAAGCGCCTGCGCCTGATGGGTTCGCTGCAGGTGGAAGACCGCGCTGGCGATCTAGCCGCGCTGCAGCAGCAAGTGGTGGCGGGCCTGGCCCGGCTGATGAAGGTCCCGGTCACCTCGGAGGAGCTTCGCCTTACCGGGGGATCGGCGAATCCGGCGGCTTATGAGGACTACCTGAGGGCGCTCGGCTACATGCAGCGTTATGACAAGCCGGGCAACCTCGAGCTGGCCATCACCGCACTGGAATACTCGGTGAAAACCGATCCGAGCTTCGCCCTGGGCTACGCCCAGTTGGGAGAAGCCTATCGTCTGAAATATCGCCTTGATCAGAATCCTCGATGGATTGACGAGATCTTTGCCAACTGCACACGCGCGGCCCAACTCGACAACCGTTTACCAGCCACTTACGTGACGCTGGGCTCTACCCATTCCGCGCTGGGGAAAAATGACCTGGCCTTGCAGGAGTTCCAGCGGGCCCTGCAATTGGATCCACATTCGGCGGAAGCGTTGCGCGGAATGGCCGCCGCCTACGATCACATGGGCCGGGTGCAGGATGCGGAAGCGGCTTATCGCCAAGCCATTGCGCTGCGGCCGGATTACTGGAACGGATATAACATGCTGGGGCTTTTTTTCGACGGTCACGGCCGGTATCAAGAGGCCATCGCCCAGCTTCAACATGCGGCGCAGCTCACGCCTGACAATGCGGTGGTATACAGCAATCTGGCTGCGGTATATCTGGATATGGGCGACCCCAAAGTCTGGCCCCAGGCGGAGCAGGCGCTCCGAAAATCCCTGGAACTGGCTCCGAGCTATGAGGGTTACGCCAATCTGGGCAGCCTTTACTTAAGTGAAGGCCGGTACGCTGAGTCTACGGCGACCACGGAAGAGGCGCTGCAACTCAACGATAAGGACTTCCAGGTTTGGGCCAATCTCATGGAGGCGTATCGCTGGCAGCACGAGGAGGGGAAAGCCAGGGCGGCCGGGGAGAGGATGAGGCCGTTGTTGGAGCAGGCGGCCAAAGTACGGCCGCAGGATGCGCAGGTGCAGTCGGCTCTGGCCATCCTCTATGCCGAAGAGAAACTAAGAGACAAAGCCCTGGTGTGCATTGAGTCGGCGCTGGCGCTGGCGCCGCGGGACGCCCATGTTCTCGCCGACACCGGCGAAGCTTACGAGGACCTGGGGGAGCGCGGCAAGGCTCTGGAGTACGTGCAACGGAGCCTGCAGAAAGGCTTGACGCTGGACGATCTCAAGGCCAGACCGGAGCTGCAAAGCCTGCTGGCCGACCCGAGTTTCCGCGCAAACGGAAAGTAACACAACTTTCGAAGGGAGAAATACCATGGCACAAGCAGCAGTCCCGCGGCCAGAGATTGAGGCCGATCTGACCGTCACCATTGATAAAAGTGGAAACCCCACGTTCAATCCTCCCTCTGGCGAAGTCCCAGCCGGAGGAGTCATCCTGTTCAAGGCTCACCCCGCGAAGCGCTGGTTGATTGAACTCTACCAACTCGACGGCAACGGCATCTATCCGCTGAGTCTGTTTGTCAGAGAGCACAGCGGTGTCGAAGTGTGCGCCTACCCGGCGAAGGTTCCGGTGAACGTTAATTTCAACATTGTGTCCTATCCGCCGGGGCAGCCAACTCTCCCGCAGGGTGGCCCTTACACCATCAAAATTGGTTCAGAAACCGGCAATTAGCCGGAGCAGAGCCGTGAATGAGGGGGAAAATGATCTTTGAACCGGGAATGCCAGAGCGAGCCCACCCCGGCCCATCATTCCGGGCCGGAGTGCGCTCGCGTTTAGTTGCTGCTTGAGGACTTGAGAGCGCAAGGCGCGCCGCTAATGGGGAAGCACGCGGTGGGGCAGCAGCCAGGTAAATCCGACGAAAACCTCCCAGCGCGTGGAAGTGCTGGTCAGCCCACGGTTGAAGCCGCCATCCAGGACCAGGTCCTTGTTCACGTTGTAATTCAACGCCCACAAATTGCCGACAGCATTACTGCGCAGAAATGGCTGGCTGAAGCGCCAGATTTCGCCGGACAGGCTAAACTTTCCGGTAAGCGCATGGGAGACGGAGAGAGTTTGGCCGAACTGCATGCGGTGAACGGAATCTTCGCTCACGTCGTTGAAGATGTAGTTAGTGTCGTAGTGAAAGCCCTTCACGTCGGCGCTCAGCAGCAGCAGAGCGGAATTGAGCGAGCTGCCGATGTCGAGGTCGGGCGTATCGCCGCCATAGACACTGCGAAAATAGCTGAGGGCGATGGTAGGCCGCGCTCCCTCACCCATGGAAACGATGCCCTGCGCCCCCAGAGATACGCCACCCGTGCCGTTGCCTGACTGACCATCCACAACCGAGTGTGCGAACGGGCCCGCGCCGACCAACAACTGAAGGCGGCGTGCCACGGCGAGCTTCACCACCTCATTGAAGCTTGACTGCGAGGAGAATTCGGGAGAGTGGTTGGCGTACAGGTATCCGGTTTCGAACTGAAGATAGCCGACGGGAGTAAGGGTTGCGGGCGTAGAGACCGTCGGGCGGCCGGGATTGGCGGAGGGGTCGTCGGGGGGCTGCTGAGCTGAAGCAGCGAGAGACAGCCAAAGGCAGAAGAGGATACAGCACCAGCGCATCATAGCCCTGGCGTCCCGCCTGCTGAGGCGCTCACGCGCGTTTGAAATGAATTCCATCGCGTAGCACTACGGCCGGCCCTGGCGTTGCCGATTCTTCCATGGGCTTGAGCTCTCGCGCCTTTATCTTTGCGCTGCGAGAATTCGGTTCTCAGTTCGTACGCTTAATTCTTCCCTGCAGTCTCAGGAATCAGTTTCCGTTCTCAGAAGGCGCCGACAAACTTATAGCTTCTATTTCGCACGCAGCAGCAGGACGGGCGCGCTGATGCTGTGCTGTACCCGGCTGGCGGTCGTGCCAAGAAATACATCGGCAAGAAAGCGATGACCATGAGTGCTCATCGCCACCAGATCACACCCTTTTTGCTGCACCCATTTAATGATCTCTTTCGAAGGCTCGCCGTATGCCAGTTCGGCTTCGCTGGGAATCCCTTCCGACTGAAATTCATCTCGGACCTTCTGGAGATAGGCCGTGTCTTCGGCGATCTCGGGGCTCACGGCATCGGGGCCATAAGTTCTGGCGGCCCAGCCATCCGCCACGTGCAGCAACACCACGCGGCTGTGCGCCAGTTTGGCAAGCTGCTTTACGTGCTCAATGATGGCCCGATCAGTCGGGGTGCCATCGAGCGTCACCAGAATGATGTTGTACATAGCCTCTATGCTTCCGCATTGCGAGTATCGGGTCAGCGCCCAACAATGACCTGCCAGGCGGCCCTGATCGAATCGGGCAGGCCATAGATGTCCATGGCCGTGATCAAGATAGCACTGCCCCAGCCGGCCAGCAGGAGGAACCAGCCATTCCGCCACTTGCCCATGCGCCTTTCCGAACTTGTAAAGTGCAAGAGCGGAAACATGGCGAATGGGAGTTGCAAGGCCAGCACCACCTGACTCAAGGTGAGCAGATCAGTGACGCTGCTCTCGCCCCGCACTCCGATGATCAAAACCGCCGGCAGAATGGCCAGAGAGCGCGTAATCAGGCGCCGCACCCAGGGCTTGATGCGCCAGTGCATGAAGCCTTCCATCACCACCTGGCCGGCGAGCGTTCCGGTGATGGTGCTGCTTTGGCCGCTGGCCAAAAGGGCGACGGCAAACAAGGTGCTCGCGATCACCGCGCCTAATAAGGGCGCGAGGGTGAGATAAGCGACGCGAATCCAGTCGCTCGCGGGGCTGAAGGTGATGAGGTGGCCGCCCGGTACCGTGACGCTGTGCTTGCCGTAGAACACCATGGCGGCGAGCACCAGAATGGCGGCGTTCACGAAAAACGCCACCATTAACGCCACCACGGAATCAATCGTGTTGAAACGAAGCGCGCTGCGGATGGAAAGCTCGTCTTTTTGCAGCTTGCGGCTTTGGACGAGCGCGGAGTGCAGGTAGAGGTTATGTGGCATTACGGTCGCGCCGATGATGCCGATGGCAACATATAGCATTCCCGCCTCGCGGAGGCTGGGCAGGATCATCGCGTGGCCCATCTCCAGAAAGCTGGGTTGGGTCTGGGGAAGGACGAAGATTTCGATGAAATAGCAGACCGAGATGGTGGCCACCAGAAGCAGAACCACCGCTTCGATGGTCCGCATGCCGAAACGCTGCAAGCCGAGAAGCAGCAGCACGTCCAGGCCGGTGATGATGACCGCCCACAAAAGCGGAACGTGGAAGAGCAAGTTAAGGGCGACGGCGCTGCCCAGCACCTCAGCCAAGTCGCAGGCGCCGATGGCAATTTCGCTCAACAGCCAGTTGGGCCAGCGAGTCCATTTGGGATACCAATCACGGCAGCACTGAGCAAGATCTTTTCCGGCCACGACGCCGAGGCGGGCGGCGATCACCTGCATGAAGATGGCCATCAGGCTGGCAACCCCGACCACCCACAAAAGCCCGTACTTGAACTGGGCGCCGCCTTGCAGGTCGGTTCCCCAGTTGCCGGGATCCATGTAGCCGACGCTGACCAGAATGGCGGGGCCAACGAAGGCACGCCACTGCTCCCAGAAGCCAGCCTGGTGGTGGGGTACCGCAACCGAGCTGTGCACGCCTTCCAGCGACACATGGCTGGCGGAGCGTGGGGGCGGGGTTAAGTTGATTTGCCTGTCTGCCATGGCCCACAAGTGCTAACTAAGGTGTAGCGGCGAAGGTTAACCGTGGTTAACTATAGCAGATCATGCGATGGGTGGGAAAGCCAGATTTTATCGGCGGCGGAGCGGCCGAGGATGGTGTGCCCGGAGGCGGTGCGGATGGATAGGGTGTTGTCGTAGTTGCGCTCGAGTAGGCCGAGCCGGGCGCCGGGCCGGATGCCGCGCTCTTCCAGAAATTCCAGCAGGCGGCGGTCGCGCTCGTAAATGCCGCTTACGCGATAGGTCTTGCCCACTTCGGCGTCGGTCAAAAGCGCCAGGCCGCGGCGGCGCCGGCTGGCGGGGCTTTCGCGCTCGCTCAAATTGCCGTGGGGACAGGCCCCGCCGCGGCCCAGGCGGGCCAGCAGCTTCGCTTCGAAATCAGGGGAGACGGCGTGCTCCAGGCGCTCGGCCTCGTCGTGGACTTTGTACCACTCCATGCCGAAAATTTCCGACAACATGCGCTCGATAAGATGATGCCGCAAGCTGAGGTGGCGCGCGATCTTGCGGCCGGCGGCGGTCAGGCTCACGTGGCCATCGGTATGCACGCGCACCAGACCATCCTTCTTGAGCCGGCGCAAGGCCATGGTGACCGCGGGCGGAGAAACCGAGAGCCAGTGTGCCAGGGTGGCGGAAATCACGGTTTCGCCTTCACTCTCGGCTTCCAGGATGGCCTTGAGATAGTCCTCTTTGGAGACAGTGATCATCTACGGACATTATACGGGGTTAAGCGTAGTTAACAGAAAATGGCGCGAGGGGCGGCCGATGGAGGCTCGCCGTTGCGATGGATCCATGGGTTTGACATCGGTTCCTTTCCGCCCCTAACCTTATGGTTCCCAAGCTATGAAAGTCCTGGTCATAGGCGGAGGCGGCAGGGAGCATGCGCTGGTATGGAAGTTGCGCCAGTCGCCGCGGGTGGAGAAGGTGTATTGCGCGCCTGGAAACGGGGGCATTGCCGATGAGGCGGAGTGCCTGGCGGGAGACGTGAAGAGCGTGGACTCGCTGCTGGCGCTGGCGCACCGCCTGCAGCCTGAGTTGACGGTGGTGGGGCCGGAGTTGCCGCTGCAGTTGGGCGTGGTAGATGAGTTTACGCGGCGCGGATTGCGCATTTTCGGGCCGACGAAAGCAGCCGCCCAACTGGAATCGAGCAAAAGCTTCGCCAAGGAGTTCATGCAGCGCCACCACATTCCCACCGCGCATTATGCGATCTGCAATTCCTCCGAAGAAGTGCGCGAAGCGCTGGCCCACTTTCATGCGCCGCTGGTGGTGAAGGCGGACGGATTGGCCGCCGGCAAAGGCGTGGTGATCTGCAAGACCAAGGAAGAAGCGGCGTCGGTGGCGGGCGAGATGCTCAGCGGAAAAATGGTGGGCGAGGCGGGATCGCGGGTAGTGCTGGAGGAATGCCTGCAAGGCGAGGAGCTCTCGTTTCTGGTGCTGACGGATGGCGAGCGCCTGGCGCCGCTGGTGGCCGCGCAGGACCACAAGCGCGTGGGCGACGGTGATACCGGGCCGAACACCGGCGGCATGGGCGCCTATTCCACACCTGAAATTCTGGATACTCAGATGCGCGACTGGCTGCTTGCCCACGTGGCGCGTCCGGTGGTCGCGGGCATGAAGGAAGAAGGCGCCGAATACAGGGGCGTGCTCTATTGCGGCCTGATGATGACGGCGCGCGGACCCATGGTGCTGGAGTTCAACTGCCGCTTCGGCGATCCGGAAACGCAGGCGATACTGATGCGGCTGGAGAGCGACCTGGCCGAGGCGCTCGAGGCCTCGATCGAAGGCCGAGTGAGTGAGGGAGATTTCAAGTGGTCGCAGGACGCGGCGGTGTGCGTGGTGATGGCCTCGGGAGGATATCCGGGAACTTATGAGGCGGGAAAGAGAATCATTGGACTCGAAGAGGCGGGCAGCCTGGCGGGCGTGAAGGTATTTCACGCCGGCACTACCAGCCGCGATGGCGGCTATTACACCGCAGGAGGACGTGTGCTGGGAGTGACGGCCCGGGGCGCCGACCTGCAGTCGGCAGTTGGATTGGCGTACGAGGCGGTGGGAAGAATCGGGTTCGAAGGGGCGCATTACCGCAAAGATATTGCCGCGCGGGCTCTGAAGAAGGGTTAGCATTCGGCTTCGATCATTTGCTGCTCGGAGGGCCTATGGAAGAGAGGCTTCGCAGGAGCATGGTAGGCGGGTTGCTGGCGGTCGTGCTGGGCTTTGGAGCTTTCTTGCGAACGCCGGGCGCAGAGCACGTTCGGGCGGTGCAGATAGTGGCGCTGCTTGCAGCAGGTATGGGGCTGGGCGTCGCCCTGGCGAACTTCCTGATGTTGGTCAGGCTCAGGCGGCGCGGTTAGGATCGCGAGTTGCAGTATCGGTCTAAAGGAGACAAACGGAACTCATGAGCAAGCCGGTGGTTTCAATTGTGATGGGCAGTGACTCCGACCTGGAGATCATGCGGGAAGCGGGCAAAGCGCTGGAGGGTTTTGGCATTGCCTACGAAATAGACGTGACCTCAGCGCATCGTTCTCCCGATCGCACGGCAGACTATGCGCGCAAGGCAGCGGAACGCGGCGTTCGCGTGATCATAGCGGGCGCGGGCGGGGCGGCGCACTTGGCCGGCGTGATCGCGGCGCACACCACGCTACCGGTGATCGGGGTGCCGATTCCCTCCACTTCGCTGCAAGGAATGGATTCGTTGCTGGCGACGGTGCAGATGCCGGCAGGCATTCCGGTAGCGACGGTTGCGATCGGCAAGCCGGGAGCTACGAACGCAGGAATTCTGGCGGCGCAGATTATTGCGGGATCAGACGCCTCGCTTGCCCAGAAGCTGACCGCCCACAAAAAAAAACTGGCCCAGGGCGTGGAAGAGAAGTCAAAGAAGTTGAAGGCCAAAGAAGCGTGATTCCGAGCTGCGCTGAGGCAACCAGGGGTTGACTCCACATGGTCAAGTATCAACGGCCCGTAAGCTCCTGCACCGCCCGGTAGGCCTGATTGATGGCGACATCGGTGTAAGCGGTCGCGCCGGAGTCGGTATTGGCGATGGTGATGCGCCCGAAGGGCTGCCGTCCGATGACGTTGGGACGTTCGGCTTCGGGCCAGTCAGGATCGAAGAGAGGGTTGTATTCGTAGCCGTAGCCGTGTGGCCAGCGGTTGACGGTGATGGCTTCGATGTCACGCGCGGGGTCGAAGCCGCCTGCGCCCAGGGTGCGCAGAAGCTGATCGCGAAGAGTGCGCTCGAAATCGGCGAAGCTGGTGGCGAGCAATTCGTAGCGGCCGGCTTTCTGCTGCTCGCGCGGCGGCAGGCCGGGCTGGCAGGGAGTGCGGGAAAGAAAAAGCAAGATGGCTTCTTGGGGTGACGCGGGACTCTTATATTTGCCGATGTTGACCGCCCAGTTCAGGTTCACGCCCAGCCAATACGCGCCGGGCGCCGCGATGTTCGAGACGCCAAGCTTCTGGAACGAGCTCCAGTTGCGGATGCCAACGCTGGTATAAACCAGCGGGACCTTCACCAGATAATGCAGCGCCTGCTTCTGCTTTTCCGGCATGTCGGGGCAGAGGAAGGGAATCATCATGTTCCAGCAGGCGAGCACACAGGCCTTGGCGCGCACGCTGAAAAGCTGCTTGCCGCTGGTGTATGTGACTTCCACCTCGCGCGCGGAGGAAGCATCGGGAAGATTGCGCACGCCGACGACGGTGCTGCTTAGTCGAATGCGGACGGGGCCGGAGCGGTCGAGCTGCGAGTAATCGGCCTGCGCGGTGACGACGTCTTCGGCGGTGCCGTCGGGCATAGCTTGGGGAATGAGCTCGCGCACGAGCAGGCGGGCAATGGAAGCGTTGCCATCAGGAAAGTGAAATTCGTAAGAGCCGCCTTGCAGATAGCCGGCCGCCGAGTAGCTCATGTGGCGGGTGGGGGTGCGGTCCAGATTCATGCCCTGGAAGCCGGGCAGGCCGTGGGTCCAGCAGTCCAGGGCGGATTCGGCATCAATACCCACGCCCCACTCGTAGTGAGTGCGGCGCTGGTAGAAGGGAACGACGCCGGGATTCACCTTCGCCATTTTCAGCAGAAAATCCTTGTAGCTGATGCGCCAGAGGCGATCTTTCTTTTCCGCTGAGGTGAGGCCGGGCAGGTAATCCTGGTGACCTTCTTCGAGGCGAACGATGTCGCGTTGCGCTTCGGGCGAGAGCGGGGTTTTAGCGAGGAATTCGGCCCAGGAGGGCGAGGGTTTGGTTTTGGCGTGGTCGTCCTCGCCACGCGGGCCAGGCATGCCGACCACCAGGCGATCGGCGCCGAACGTTTCTTTGTCGAAGAATATGCCGGGTTGGAGGCCAAGCCGGTCGTAGAAGCCGGGATCGGCACACTGCGCCTGCAGCTTGGGTGGATCAATCCCCAGTTTTTTGAGAAGGCCGTCGGCTTCGCGGCTGTAGGGAGTGGGACTGTCTATGAGCATAGTCCCGCCGTTGAGCAGCTGAAGCCGTCCGCCGAGGTGGAATTCATCGCGGCGGGCGTGGCCGCCGAAGTCGTCGTGATTGTCGAGAATCAGAATTCGCGCCGAGTTGCCGGCGCGCTCATGGAAGAAGTGCGCGGCGGAAAGCCCGCTGATGCCCGCGCCAACGATGATCAGGTCGTAGGTTTCTTTGGTGTCAATCGGCTTGCCGGCGCTTTGCCAGAATGCGCCATCGCGCAGACTGTGAGCGGCTTCGAAGGAGCCGGGCTGGCTGCCGCGGAGGCCGGTCAGGATCGGGGGATCGTACCCGGACTTGTTTTGCGCTTCGGGGAAGCCAGCCAGGGCTTCGAGCTGCGTCGATGGCAGCATGGCGCCGCCAATCGCCATGGCAACGCCATCCATGAAATCGCGGCGGGTGATGGGCCGATGCATGCCCAGCTCGCGCCCGCGCGAATCAGACATGGCAGGCCTCGATCAACTCCTGCACGGCGCGGTAGCCTTGATCTATGGCCTGGTCGGTGTAGGCGGCCGCGGCGGCATCGGAGTTGGCGATGGCGATGCGGCCGAAACGTTTGCGGGCAATCTCGCAAGGCTGCTCGCCGGGAGGAAAATCGGGGTCCCAAAGCGGGTTGTATTCATAGGCGTAGCCGTGCGCCCAGCGATTGACGGTGATGGCGTCAATATCGCGCGCCGGGTCGAAGCCGCCATCAGAGAGCACTCGCGCCAGCTGGTCGCGAAGGTTGCGCTCGAAAGTCTCGAAACTGGTAGCCAGCAGATCGTAGCGGCCGGCTTTCTGCTGGTCGCGCGCGGAAAGGCCCGGCTGGCAGGGCGTTCGCAGCATACGCACCAGAATCGGCTCTTCGGGCGCGGTGGGTGAAACATAGCCGCCGATGTTCACGGCGTAATCGAGATCGCAGGAGACGTGGTACATGCCGGGGCAGCTTACGCTATGGATCCCAAGCGTGTGGAAAGAATTCCAGTTGCGAATGGCCACGGCGGTGTAAACCAGGGGAACTTTTACTCCGTAGTGCAGAGCTTCCTTCTGCTTCGCGGGCAGCTGCGGGCAGAGATACGGGATGACCATGTTGAAGCAGGCGAGCACGGCCGTCTTGGCGCGGACTCTGTAGGCTTTTTTGCCGGCGGCGTAGATGATTTCGACTTCCTTGGCCGAGGCCGGGTCTGTGGAGTCATGCCCGCCGACGTGGCGCACGCCGACCACGGTGCTGCTCAGGCGAATTTTGACCGTAGACTTGGCGGAATCGAGTTGGCTGTAATCCACCTTGGCGAGGACGACATCTTCAGCGGTCTGGCCGGGGAGGGAGCGGGGAACCAGCGAGCGCACGAGCAGGCGGGCGATGGAGGCGTTGCCATCGGGAAAATGAAAGAAGTAGGGCGCCTGATCGGGAGTGGCGGCGCCGCGAGCGGTAAAGCTCAAGCGTCCTTCGGGCACACGGCGGAGCTTCATGCCCTGAAAACCGGGAAAATAAATGGCCCAGCAATCGAGCGCGGGGACGGCATCAATACCGACGCCGTAGAGTCCGTGAGTGCGCGATTGATAAAAAGGAATGACCTTGGGATGAGCTTTAATGATTTGCAAAAGGAAATCTTTGTAGCTCATGCGGGAGAGCCGGTCTCGCTTTTCCGCTTCCGAGAGGCCGGGCATGTAATCCACCTCAGCTTGCTCGATGCGAGCGATGTCGCGCTGGGTCTCGGGAGACAGCGGAGTTTTGGCGAGAAACTCGGGCCATGAGCCCGAGCTCGGGGGCCCGCCAAAAAAAGCATGCTGCGGCTGGCCGGTAACCAGACGGTCTACGCCGAAGGTTTCTTTGTCGAAAAAGCAGGCCGACTGCAGGCCGTGATAGACGCCCCGGTTGGCGCATTTGGCTTCGAGCGCGGGCGGATCAATGCCCAGCTCGGTAATTAGGCCGCGGGCTTCTTGGCTGTAGGGGAAGGGCGATTCGATGGCGTAGGTGCCGCCGTTGGCCAGAAGCAGGCGGCCATTGGGGCGGAATTCGTTGCGCTTGGCGTGACCGCCGAAGTCATCGTGATTATCAAGGATGAGAATGCGGGCGGCGGGATTATATTTGCGGTAGAAGTAGGCTGCGGCTAAACCGCTCAGGCCACCGCCAACCACCGCCAGGTCGTAGCTCTCGTGGGTTTCGACCGGGGCGCCGGCGGATTTCCAGAAGGTGCCATCGCGCAGCGAGTGCGCTACCTCGAAGCAGCCGGGATGATCGCCGCGCATGCCCGTGAGCGCCGCAGGGTTGTAGCCGGGCGCGTCTTGCGGCAGCTTTCCGGCGGCCGCGAGTTCCTGCGCGAAGCCGGGTATAAGGGCGGCGGTAGCAAATGCTCCTCCGACGCCAACGGCCATGCCGTTGAGAAAATCACGGCGAGTGATGGGACGGTCCATTCCCAGGTCGCGGCCGAGGTCGCGATCACGCCTGCAGTTGCTTTCCTCCTTCGACACTTTTGTGGCCCTTTCCGCGCCAGCTTGACCGGAGACGAGCTGGCGCAGTTTTGCAGTCTGCGTGGTGAATGGTCAAAGAGTTCTGCGGCGAGTGAATTTCCGGCGGCGAAGCCCGAGGACCAAAAGAAGAGTTCTCTCTTGCCATTGCCAGAAAGAATACTCTCAACCCGCGGTTTGAAGAAGCATTGCACGGTCGTTCAGATCGCCAATCGACTACGGAGGGCACTATGGATCGCGCAGAAACACTAAAGACGATCCTTTGAGTGCACTTCACGGCAAGTCAATCAGGAAATACTCCGCCTTCTATTTTTCCATCTTCAGATAAATTGCCCGGGCACGGCCGAGCTGATCAAGAACGTGCTTTTTCTCGGCGGAGGTGTTCCAGTCATTATTGGCCTCGGCGGCCTGGGTCATGCGGTCAATCCAGGCGACGAAATACCTGGCGTCTTCCGGAGAGTGCAGCGGTGAGCCGGCAACGCCTACGTAAATCGGGCTGGTGGTGGCGTATGGATAAACATCAAGCACGGGATGCTCGGGCTTCTCGGTCCAGGCGCGCAAAACGCACCAGCCGCTGGTAGAAATCGGAAGTGTACCTTCTGCATCGGCTGATTCCAGGTCCGGACCGGTAGGCAGATCGCGTGCGACTTTGCCATTGCAAACGATCTGCACGTGATCTATGGGCACGAAAGAGCGCATCCAGGCTTTGAACTTCACCTGTTTTTCGCCCGCGGGCAGGCGCAACTCGCCGCCCACTTCTTTTCCGCCGAGAGTAAACCCCAGCAATGGGCCGTTGGTGGCGAAAGTCTTGCCCTGCTTCAGCGCGGCGAGCCAGGGCTCGATGCGAAGCGGCCCGCTCGCCACTTTCACGTAAACGCGGTTCAGGCCCACGGGGCCCCGCAACGAGGCATAGTCGGCCATGGCATCAGTACCGGCGGCGGTGGGCAGATGAAATCCGAGATTTAACAGCTTGTACCAGACGGCGGCGGTAGATTTGTGATCGCTGAAGCCCATCACCTCGATGTAATCCACTTTGCCCAGGGCGAGATCCACAGGCAGTTCGTGGGTGAGCGATACGTCTTTTTCGGGATCGGGGAAAGTATCGTAAGGATGCACATAGCCGACCAGCGCGCCTTGTGCGTGCGCCATATCCGCGACATCGGCGTTGGTCGGAACCAGGCTGGCAGCGGGCGTTCCGGGATATGCGGCGTAATCGGGAATGAGAAAATTTCGAGTCAGGTGCAGAAGGCCAAGATGGCCCCAGTAGCTGGTGTGAAACTCCTGGCCATAGAAAAGAAGATTGTTCGCCGTTGAGGCCGGGTCAGCTTTGGTGCTGAAATACGAAATATCGGGAATGCGCTGCTCTTTGTTGACCACAAGGTCTTCCACGATGGAGAGATCTTCGGCCTGCGCCTGCGTGATGAGGTGAGCCGGGGTGTTGCGGTAGGTGCCGGCGTAATTCATGTGCACGTGCACATCTCCGCTTACCCAGTGAAAACCGGCCTGTTTGGGAATGTTCAGGGGCTTGAGGCGAATGACGATCCACGCCGGCTTGGCGGCCGTCACGGAAAGAGTGTGCCGCTCGAAGCTGTACTCGAAACCCTTCATGGCTTCGACGGATACTCGGCCAATCGGGACGCTCATCTCGGAGCGGCCCGCGGTCTGAAAGTAGTGCGACTCGAAGGGGCGCTCGGAACGGACAAAGTTGTCGTCCGCATACATCCAGGCATCGTCAGGGGCGTAGGCGCGCTTGTCTTCTCCGGTGACGAAAATGCGCGCGGGCGTGGGATATCCACCGGGGCCGAGCACGGTGACGATCAGGCGGCCCATGGGCTTGCGGTAGTGGCGCTCGTGCGCGACAAGCTGGGTTTGCGCGCCGCCGGGAACACTCTCAATCCAGAGTGAAGTATTTCCCCCGCGATTCGAGATGAACGCGATGCGTTTTCCATCGGGCGACCAGCGGGGATTGACGTTGTCATAATCGCCGTAGGAAAGCGGAAAGGCATTGCCGCCCTGCGAAGCCATCACCCAGATCTGATGCCATTGCCGCCCGAGATAGGACGCGTACACGATTCGCGTGCCGTCGGGAGAAAAGTCAGGGCGCGCCTTCCAGGAAGTTTCCTCATAGTGGATTTCATGGGCCTCCGCGCCAGGCCTCGCCTTCATGCGCCAGAAGCCGCCGGTGCCGTAGATGTGTCCGCGATTGGAGACGAAAATTATCTCGCTGCCGTCTGGTGACCAGGCCGGGCTGATCTCGTGATCAAACCGGCTGTAGTAGTAGCGAGGCAGGTCGCTGCGGGTTTCGCCGGTGAGGCGCTCGACGTTGGTCAGCTTGCCGCTGGTGAAGTCTCCCACGAAAATGTGAAAGTGGCCGTGATAGGAAGTTGAGACGAAGGTAATGCGCTTGCCACCGGGCGAAAAGCGCGGCTCAACGTTCACGGCGCCGCCCGAGGTCAATTCGTGGGTTCTGCCAGTTAGGAGGTCGAGCGCCCAGAGCTCGACGGCATCTTTATTGTAGGAGTCATACACCACCCAGCGGCCGTCAGAGGAGCAGTCAGGTTGGTAGTCATAGCCGGGGCCAGAGGTGAGTTGTTGCGTGGCGGTAGAGTCTAACTTTTGCAGCCACAGGGAGCCGGCCATGGAATAAACGAGTGCGCGGGAGTCGGGCAGCCAGGCGGCGGCGCTGGGACCGGTGGTGAGCTGCGGCAGATAAAGTTCGCGATAGTAATAAGGATGAGGCAGGTCAATCTGCTTTAGCACCAGCTCGCGCTGCTGGGCAAGGAGGGGAGCGGCTAGGAAGAGCAGAAAGACAAGGACCTTGCCGCGCCTCAGTGCCCACCAGGAAGTGCCAGACAAATGGTTCCTCCGGAGTTCTCCAACAGCGGAGATTATATAAGGCGGCTCGGCGTGCGCTGCCCCTTTGTGGGCGTGCTCTGTGGTGAAGAGTCTCGACCGCAAAGATCGGAAAGGGCCGGCAAGGAGGGAAGGATCCACTAAACCGGCGCCGGTGCGCCTCTCACCCACAGCCAGTTTACGAATGCCACAGCGATCGTCGCCAGCAGAATCAGCGAGCCTTTGTGATCGAGACGAGTGGCCAGCACGAGGCAGATCACTACCCCCAGTACGGCGAAGATATTTCCTGCGGGCAGGCGGAATACGGCGCCGCCCGGCTGGCGTCTTCGCAACATCGGCAGCGCGGCGCAAGCAACGCCGTAATAGAAGAGGCGGGCCACAGCGGAAAGAGTCACATTCCAGGCGAAGCTGCCGAGAATCGCAAGCAGCCAGGTGAAAAGAGCGAAGACCAGAATTGAAAAGTAGGGCGTACGAAATCTGGGGTGAATTGCGGCGAATATGGAAGGAAAGTCTCTCTGCTCGGCAAGAGCGAATGTGATTCGCGGCACCGCCAGCATGTTCGCGCCGAGATAACCGTACACCGAAACCAGCGCGCCTATGGCGACAAATATGCTGCCAGCCGGGCCGAAGATCAGGCGGGCAACATCGGAGAGGGGGCGCTCGCTGTGCGCCGGATTGGCCAGCAATCCGACCACCGCCCACTGAATCGCAGTATAGAGCAGGGTGCAGGTGGCGAGGGCGGCGAACAATCCAAAAGCCGCGTCGCGCCGGGGATTGCGGGCTTCGCTCATGGGCGTGAGCGCGGTTTCAAAGCCTCCGTAGGCGAAGACCAGCAGCAGGATCGCTTTCAGCCAGGCAGAAGCTCCGGCAGCCGGCTGAGCAGTTGTGGTCTCGCCATGGCCTGCAGCCAGGAAGAAAACTCCGGCCACCGCCACAATCGCCAGCGGCAACAGCTTCGCCGCAGTAAAGAAATTGTTGACCTGGGTGCCGGTGCGCACGCCGCGCAAATTGATAGCGGCCAATATCCCGACCAGAAGGGTCAGAATCACGAAACGGGGCAGGGGGTTTCTCGCTTGCGGCCAGAACTCCCCGAGGTAAAGCACGAACAGATCGGCGTTCGCAGCCGGCGCCGTGAGCCTGGCGAGCCAAAGCAGCCAGCCGGTTTCAATTCCCATCAGGCGCCCGAAGGCCTCGCGGGCGTAAAGATAAGGGCCGCCCGCCTCGGTAAAGTGCGAGGCCACTTCGGCAAAGCAGGCCACAATCACGCCGACCGCCAGCCCCGCGAGCAGCACTGCCCAGACGCTCGCTCGCCCGGTGAGCCCAGCCACTACCGAAGGCAGGCCGAAAATGCCGCTGCCGACGATGGAGTTGATGATCAGCGCGGTCAGGCTCCAGCGCCCGATGGCGCGAACCAGCCCGTCGGCGCTCTGCTGAGGCATGGCGTGTTTGTATCACAGAGAGCGGCGGCCGGCTTGACGATCGACGAAGCACCACAGCCCTTACCCGCAATGCGAAGCCAGCTCAGAGCCCGCGGAGACAGACTGCCCAACCCAACGGGCGCCGCACCTCGGCGTTTTCAGTTGCGCAGAAGGAAAGATTCGAAGAGAATGCCGCCGGCTTTTGCGCGGGGGCGATTGTGCCAGGCGAAAAACATTCCGTATTCGTGGCCGGCGGCACCGGTTATGTGGGCCGCCCGCTGATCGCCCAGCTTCTGTCGCGGGGGCACAGGGTGCGGGCGCTGGCGCGGTCAGGCTCGGAGGGCAAGCTGCCGGCCGGATGTGAAGTGGTCCCGGGTAATACGCTCGAGCCGGCAAGCTACGCCGCGAAAATCTCCCCTTCCGATACCTTCGTGCAACTGGTGGGCGTGGCCCATCCCAGCCCGGCCAAGGCAGCACAATTTCGCAGTATAGATTTTGTTTCGGCGGCGGGAGCCATCGAGTCCGCAGCCAAAGCGGGCGTTCGGCATTTTGTTTATGTCAGCGTGGCGCATCCTGCTCCCGTCATGAAGGCGTATATCAAAGTAAGAATGGAGTGCGAGGCGCGGTTGCGCGAGAGTGGCATGAATGCAACCATTCTTCGTCCGTGGTATGTGCTGGGGCCAGGCCACCGCTGGCCCTACTCTCTGCTGCCGCTCTATTGGCTGATGGGCGCTTTGCCTGCCACGCGCGCCGGCGCGCGCCGCCTGGGCCTGGTCACGCATGCACAAATGGTCGCGGCTCTGGTGAGTGCAGTCGAAAATCCAGCCTCTGGCGTGCGCATCGTTGAGGTCCCGGAAATCCGCGCTGCTGGCCGCTTAGAGAGGTAACGTTACATTTCGGCGTGCCTCTGCGACCTCCGTAACGGCGCAATTACGAAAGCCTATGCCCGTGGGACATCTGTTCGCTCGCCGCATCGAGTGAGATGTTGGGGGTTCATAGTAGAGGGCCGAGCCAATGGGGCAGGATAATTATCTGGACGATATTCATCTCCGGGTACAGCGCGTAACCGAAGATTTGCGCGCCATTCAGCGTGAATTGAATTGCGCCGCCATGGAAGCCTCCAGCAATCCTGAATTAATGGAAGCCCTCAGCCAGCTGCCTGAAATGGAGGCCTTACAGGTGCTGAAATCTGCGGTGGACCAGATGCGGCATTTTCTCTGGTTCTATATGCAGATGATGAACAATGAATCAGAATCGGGCGACGAGCTGCGAGAGGCCATCCGCCAGCGGCTTTCCGAGGACCTGGTGACCAGCCCCGAGGCCACCTTCCTGAAGAAGTGCCGTTCGGCGGCAGATACCGCAGTGCTGCGTTATCTCGCCAATGGCAAAAGCCGCAAGCCAAATTAAACTTCTCTAATCTTTCCCCTCACTCTAAGTTCCGCTCACTCCACCGTAACCGATTTCACCAGATTTCGCGGCCGGTCCACATCCAGGCCGCGCCGCACTGCCATGTAGTAAGCAAACATCTGCAGCGGTACGATCTCGAGAAGCGGCAACAGCAGTTCGGGAGCGCGGGGTACGAAAAATGTGTCATCCGCCAGCTTGGCCAATTCGTCATCGCCCTCGCAGGCCACCGCAATCACTCGCGCCGATTGCTGCCTGAAGCTTTTGAGATTGGCCACGCTGCGCTCGTAGCGAAGCACCGAGCCGGGATCGCTGCGGTCGCAGGTCACCAGCATGACGACCGGCAAATGCTCATCAATCAGGGCATTCGGTCCGTGCTTGGTCTCGCCCGTGGGATAGCCTTCCGCGTGAACATAAGAGACTTCTTTCAGCTTGAGCGCTCCATCCATGGCGATGGGGTAATGAACGGCACGGCCAAGAAAAAGAAAGTCGTCGAAGCCGTGATATTTGTTTGCCAGGCGCTCGCATACGGAGGCCGATTCCAGCACGGTCTGGACCTTGGCGGGCAACTCGAGCAGCTGGCGGATGTATTCCTTGCGCTCCACCCGCGAGAGCTTGCCCCGCACCTGGCCGAGATAAAGCGCGAAAAGAAAGAGCGCGGCCATCTGCGCGGTGAAGGCCTTGGTGGAAGCGATGCTGATCTCGGGCCCGGCGTGCGTGTAGAGCGCGCCTGAGGCCTCGCGGGCAATGGTCGAACCCACCACGTTGGAAATGGCCAGCGTGTGCGAGCCGCGCGCCTTGGCTTCGCGCTGGGCGCCGGTGGTATCGGCCGTTTCGCCCGACTGGGTGATAACAATCGTCAGCTCCCCGGGTCCGATAAGCGTGTTGCGGTATTCGAACTCACTGGCGTAGTCCACATCCACCGGAATCGTGACCAGCTCCTGGATCATGTACTGGCCGACCATGCCGGCATGGCGGCTGGTGCCTGAGGCCACAATGTTGATGCGACGCAGCGCGCGCAGCTCCTCGGGTTTCAGCCCGACTTCCTCCAGCCGCACTACGCCCTCTTCCAGCGAAACCCGCGGCGCAATGGTCGCCTGCAGCGCCTGCGGCTGCTCGAAGATTTCCTTGATCATGAAGTGGGGAAATGCGCCCTTATCGGGCATGGCCGTCTCCTTGATTGCGGGCCGGCATCAGACTCCAGCTCCGCCGATGATGGTCTTGCGCACTTCTCCGGCAGGGCCGAGCACAGCAAGGTCGGCCCGCGCTCCCTGTTTAAGAATCCCTTGATCTGCCAGGCCCGCGGCCCGCGCGGGATTCAGAGAGGCCGCGCGCACTGCCTGCGCCAGCGCCCAGCCGCCAAACTGCATGACGTTGCGAATGGCGCGGTCCATGGTAAGCACGCTGCCCGCCAGCTTGCCGTTTGAGGTGCACGCCCCGTCTTTCACTTCGACTTCGAGCGTCCCCAGCCGGTAGCGCCCATCGGGCATGCCGGTGGCTGCAGTCGCGTCGCTGATCAGCACGGTGTTCTCCACGCCCTTGGACTTTAGAAACAGTTGCACGATTTCCGGGGCCAGATGGATTCCATCCGCAATGATGTCGGCAGAAAGCCTGGCGTCCGTGAGCACTTCGCCAATAATCCCCGGGTCGCGATGGCCGAGAGGCCGCATGGCGTTGAAGACGTGAGTAGCGTGGCGCGCCCCGGCGGCGACCGCGGCGCGGGTGGTGAATAGATCGGCGTCAGAATGTCCCACACTTACGCACACTCCGCGGCCTGCCGCTTCGGCAATGACCTCAAGCGCGCCCGGGAGTTCCGGAGCAATCGTTATCATTCGAATGTGGCCACGTGCGGCCTGCCAGAAGCGGTCAAAGCTTTCAACGGTCGGCGGCAGCAGATTCTCCGGCGGATGCACGCCGCGCCGTAGATGGCTGATGAATGGGCCTTCCAGATGTATGCCCAGCGGCCTTGCGCGGCCATCGCCAGGCCTCTGCGCTGAGTTTTCGATCAGCTCAGCCAAATGCTCCAGCGCGCTTAGCGTTTTGTCGAGCGGGGCCGTCACCGTGGTCGGAAAGTAGCTGGTCACGCCATGCCTGGCCAGCAGGCACTCCATCGCGCCCTCGCCCGAGGCGTTATTCTCCATCACGTCATGATCGGCGCTACCGTGAATGTGAATGTCCACGAAACCGGGGACCAGAACGGCATCCGCCAGATCCACCAGACGGGCTTGCTGGGGAACCTGCATCTCCTCTGCCGGGGCGAGCTTCACGATTGCGCCCTTCTCGATGAGCACCACCGGCCTCTCGATGCGCTCGAGCGGGGTGTAGAGCCAGGCTGCGGTTAGGGCGGTCATTCCCATATGGATCGCCTATGGAATCGTTTTAATAGGGCGGTCTTTATTGTAAAGCAAACCCGCCGAGCCGCGGCGGCGGACTTCTTTTCCCAGCCCGGGCCAGTTCATGGCGCATTGATCTTATCTTACGCTGCGCTTGGAAATGCGATTCTAATTTCCGGCAAGGTGCTGGCTCATTACGTTGGGATTCAAAAATCGATAGACTTTCAGGCCCCGGCAGCGAATTGATACGGTGCGCCGCCACGGCAAGCGCTGCCTAATGCGCGGCTTGCGGCATTTCGGCAATCTCCCCAGCCTGGAACTGCAACAGCGAGACTCCCGCCACCCGACACTCTCCCTGGATTCCGGCGGAATCGCCTCAACCGGCGGCGCAAGTTAACTTCCCGTTCCTTGAGAATCAATATCTGCGCATTTCGGCGCTGGTCGCCGCCCGGGATAATGTGGCACCGTTGCCCGGGATTGACGCCGCAAGTTTCAGCGCGTGCTGCACGACTCAAGACGAACACTGCCCACGGCGGCGCAGAAAGTTCCGGGCGAGAGGAAGGGGCCCGGCGAGCCGCCACACGGCACTGATCGAATTTGACGTTCCGGGTAGATCCCGCATAGTCCAGATGGTATTCGTGATAGATCAGCGCCCACGCGTTCACCGTAAGCGCTTCCGCGGCGGTGATATACTTAAGCTCTGCCGAGGTAGCAGCGAGAAATTCTGGCGCCTCCCGTCAAGCGGCGCCGATCATCGTACTATTGTCGGGTACCGCTGTCGGGGAGTGGCTCAGCCTGGTAGAGCACCTGGTTCGGGACCAGGGGGTCGGAGGTTCAAATCCTCTCTCCCCGACCAATCTTTTCAAGCAC
>DATIYF010000025.1:0-92415 GCA_035517775.1 Terriglobales bacterium | reverse complement strand
GGTGAAGAAAGAAACTCGTACGACGCGGGCGATCAGCCGCGCCTGCCGCGAATCAGCACCCGGCACCTGCCGGTCCTGATCTCGGGATTGATCATCGCAACCCTTTTTGTAGCCGTCGAAGCCTGCTCCCACAAGAGCGGCAATTCGAACGCGAAAGCATCCATTCAGCCGCCGGTTTCCGCTCCCGCGCCGGCAGCTGTGGCTTCCGCTCCCGTTGCGCCGCCTATCAGCAAGAGCACGAAGAGGATTCGCAGGCATCGTCCGCCGGTAGTGACCTATGCCAGCAAGGATTACGGCGTTTCCGTTCGCTATCCGCGTAAGTACGATCTGAGGCTGGGCGATGAGGCACAGCTCACCTGGCCGGGGCTCGGACCCGTGCAGACCAGTTTCCTGAAGCCCGGCGGCGTGACCGTGGCGGCCATCGAGATGCCAGACAACTCCTTTCCTGGAACCGACTTCGCCTCGGGCTTTCTGAGCCTGAGCGTGAATTCCGGTCTTACCAACGAGGAGTGCATGCAGTTCGCGGCCGGCGATAAGGATGCCGAGATCAACGATCCCGCCAGCATCGAGATCGGCAAGATCGAATTCCGCGAAGTGGAAAAGATCATCGGCCAGAACCAGAAGCAAGCGGACGCGAAGTACTTCCATGCATTCCAGAACAATGCCTGCTACGAGATCGCCCTGGGTCTTGGCACGGTCGGTGATGAGGCCCAGGCGGGCATCACCCAGGTGGATCGCTCTCAGGTTTTCGGGCGCCTCGAGAAAATTCTCTCCTCTATCCAGTTCAAGGCGGTCGAGGTTCCCATCACTGCCCCGGCAACGGACTCGGCAAGCACGCCGCCGGTGACCATCCCGCAGGCCGCCGTGCCGCCCTCCCCTCAACCCGTAACCTCTGGCCGGATCTAGGCGATCCGGAAGCCGGAAAAAGCCCCGCGCCGAGGCGCGGGGCTTGGTTTGCTTCCCGCAGTTGAAGTCTTAGCGGTTCATCCGCGCGCTGAGGCGCGCCAGATAACAGTCGCCATGAACGGTCCGGCCTTCCTCATCGGTTAGGGCGGCTTCCAGGCGAACTGGCTTGTTGCAGATGCGGCACAGAACAATCGAAAGAGGAACCTTGGGTGGCGTTGGCTGCGGTGGAGGCGAGCGTTCGGGGTGGTTTGCCATAATGCTACTTCCTAAAACTCGAGGTGAGGAATCGGCTCAGAGGTCCGATTTGAGGCTATCATCGGCGGCTTCCGGCAAGAGCGCCACTATGCGCCACGGCGGCGAGTTTTACACTTCAGCCTCGGCCCTTGCGGCTGCGGGCGATGGCCTCGCGGGCCTCGCGGTCGGCGGTGCGGCGGCGCTCGGTCTCGCGCTTGTCCCACAGCTGCTTGCCCTTAGCCAGAGCCAGCTCGACCTTCACCCGGCCGTTCTTGAAATACAGGCGAGTAGGAATCAGGGTCTGGCCCTTCTGCTGGCTCTTGCCGATCAGTTTGCGGATTTCTTCTCGATGCATCAGCAACTTGCGGGTTCGCAGGGGCGCATGGTTGGAGTAGCTGCCGTGCTCGTAGGCGCCGATATGGCAGTTGAGCAGCCACAGCTCACCGTCTTTGATCAGGCCGTAGGCGTCTTTGAGATTCGCCCGGCCTGCGCGCACCGCCTTCACCTCCGTTCCCGTGAGGGCGATTCCGGCCTCGAACTTCTCCAGCAGAAAGTAGTTATGGGAGGCTACCCGGTTGACCGCGGCATCGCGCTGGCCGGCAGCGGTGGGGTCCCGGCGGGGGTTCTTTTCCGGGTTGGGCTTGGTTGGGTGGGCGGCCTGCCTGGGCATGATCCATTCAGGGTACCGCAAGCCAGCCAAGTTCGTGTTCCGGCGCCATCAACGCCGGGCTAAATGCCATGTGGCCGCCAACCGCCGGGCACCGTTTCCAGATTGGGGGGTAACCATTTGTGAGCGAAATTCAAGCGCCTAGTTGGACTAGTCCCAGTGAGTAACTCCTCACGCAGCTATGGGTTCCGTCGCCCTTGGCCGATGTTATAATCGCCGCACTTACGTCTTCTCTTGTCTTCGCGTACCTGGGATGCCAAAAAGCCGGGGGCGCTGGCCGAGTTGAGCTGGAAGACTGCCTGCGAGGGAAAGCATGACGCGATGGATTCGTGCGGCGGCGGTAGTTCTGCTCGCCGTGGCCGCAACCCTGCCTGCCGTTGCCGATCAAGCCAAGTCGTTATTCAAGAAGGGCGAGGACGCGGAAGCACGCCAGAATTATGAGCAGGCCTACGACGACTACAAGGCTGCCTACGACCTGAAACCCAAAGACCTAAGCTACCGGGCGGCATTTGAGCGGCTACGTTTTCTGGCCGGCGCCTCGCATGTGCATCGCGGCCAGCTTCTGCGCGAGGCCGGAAAACTGGAAGAGGCGCTGGCCGAGTTCCAGAAGGCGGCCGAGATTGATGCTTCCAGCGCCATCGCCCGGCAGGAGATTCGCATTACCCAGGAATTGATCGAGAAGGCCAAGTCCCCGGCGCCGCAAACCACCGCGCGGCCCCCGGGGGAACTGGAGAAACGCATTGAGGAGGCGCAAGGCCCGGTTGAGCTGGCTCCCATCGCGAGCGTTCCCATCAATCTTAAGATCACCGAAGACAGCAAAGTCATTTACGAGACGGTGGGCAAACTGGCAGGCGTGAATGTGCTGTTTGATCCCGATTACACTTCGCGCCGCATCAAAGTCGAGCTGAACAATGTGACTCTGGAGCAGGCGCTGCAAATTGTGGCGCTGGAGTCGAAGACTTTCTGGCGCGTCGTCACTCCCAATACCATCTTCGTAGCCCAGGACAACCCTTCCAAGCGCAAAGAGATCGAGCAGAGCGTCATCAAAACTTTTTATCTTTCTAATCTTTCTCAGCCCACCGAGATTCAGGATGTCGTCAATACCCTGCGACAGATCGTAGAAATTTCGCGCATTCAGGCGCTGCCCTCCGAGGGGGCAATCGTAGTCCGCGGCACACCCGATCAGATTGCCCTGGCGGATAAGCTGGTGGGCGATCTCGATAAGGCCAAGCCGGAAGTGGTGGTGGACGTAGCCATTCTGCAGGTGAGCCGCGACAAGGTACACACGCTGGGCATCAATCCACCGACCAGCGCTACGGTGGCGCTGCAGAACAATATCAACACAACCACCACCGGTACGACCACAACCAGCAGCACCGGCAGCACGACTTCGGGCACGCCCAATCAGGTCAACCTGAACCGCCTGGGCAACCTCAACGCCACCGACTTTACCGTGACCATCAATCCGGCGACGGCCACCGCGCTATTTACCGACAACAACACCAAGCTGATTCAGAACCCGCAGATTCGCTCGGTGGATGGGCAGAAGGCTTCGCTCAAGATCGGCGACCGTGTGCCGGTCGCCACCGGATCATTCCAGCCTGGCATCGGCGGTGTGGGCATCAATCCGCTGGTCAACACGCAATTTCAATACCTCGACGTTGGTGTGAATATTGACGTGACGCCGACCGTGCACAACGACGGGGAAGTCACCTTGAAACTGGCCATGGATATATCCTCGGTGACCGGGCAGTCGAACATCGGGGGCATCAGCCAGCCCATCATCGGCCAGCGCAAGATCGAGCACACTATTCGCCTGCGCGATGGTGAAATCAGCCTGCTGGGCGGCATGCTCGAAGACCAGCAGACCCGCTCCCTCAGCGGGATTCCAGGCCTCTCGCAGATTCCGATTCTGCGCTATCTCTTCGGCCAGACCAACACCGAGCACAGCCAGAACGAGATCGTGTTCGTGCTGATTCCCCACATTGTGCGCGAGTTGGAAGTAAACGAGATGAATGAGCGCGCGCTGGCCGTGGGCACGGCCAACGCGATTCAGTTGCAGATGGATGGCTCGGCGCCTGCCACTCAGCCGGCTGCCTCGACGACCCCGGCCCCGGCCGCGCCGACAGCTCCGGCTCCCGCGCCGCAGCAAGCGCCGGCGCCTCAAACTCCGGCCACGCCGCCGCCCGGCGAGGCTTCTCCGCAAGCGGCGGAATCTCCCGCGGCGAGCTTTTCGCTCGACCCAGCCAGCATCACGGCCCATGCCGGCTCGACCTTTGCCGTGAATGTGTTCCTCACCGGGGCGCAGAACGTGTATTCGGTTCCGCTGCAAGTGAGCTACGACCCCAAGATGCTGCAGGTGGTCAATATCTCGAACGGCGGCTTCCTGTCGCAGGATGGGCAGGCGGTGGCGCTGGTGCATCGGGATGATGACACCACCGGCACTTTGCAGATCACCACCAGCCGTCCGCCGGGCGCAGGCGGCGTAACCGGGCAGGGAACAGTCGTGACTTTGACCTTCCAGGCCAAGGCTGCGGGGCAATCTACGGTGACGATCGCCAAAGGTGGCGCGCGCGACCCACAGATGCAAGCCATTCCGGTTTCCGGGGCGGTGGCCACGGTCACGGTACAGTAGCGACGCGGCCACGAATTCGCTGCCCGGAAGCGTGAACAATTTGCCCGTTTGGCCGATAATGGACGTTATGCAAGGCACGACTGTGAGAAGCGCGGTCCCCTGCCGCCGACAGGGCTTCACCCTGATCGAACTGATCGTGGCGACCGGCATTCTGGTGATCCTGACCAGCCTGGCCATTCCCATGGCCCGGGTTGCCATCAAACGCGAGCGCGAGCACGAGCTGCGCTACGATCTCTGGCAGATGCGTGACGCCATCGACCGCTACAAAGACGCCGCCGACCGGGGGGCGTTCCAGATCAAAGTAGGCTCCGAGGGTTATCCTCCCGACTTGCAGACTCTGGTGGATGGCGTGGATGTAGGCGGGAAGAAGCTTCGCTTTCTGCGCCGCATTCCGATTGATCCCATGACCGGCAACACCGACTGGGGCCTGCGCTCCATGCAGGATGACCCGGACTCCGACTCCTGGAACGGCGACAATGTCTTCGATGTTTACACCAAATCGCAGGACACGGCGCTCGATGGCACGCAGTATAAGGATTGGTGATGGCCAGGCCTCCCCGCAGCAAGCACAGCCATGGATTTACCCTGATTGAGCTGATGATCGTGATCAGCATGATTCTGATTCTGATCGCGATTGCCATTCCCTCGTACAATCAGTCCATCATTCGCTCGCGGGAAGCCGTGCTTCGCCAGAATCTCTTTACCCTGCGTTCGCTGATCTCGCAATATACGCTTGACAAGCAGAAGGCGCCGCAGTCGCTCGACGATCTTGTCACCGCGGGCTACATCAAGCAGATTCCCAATGACCCCATGACCGGCAAACCGGACTGGACGGTGGAGCAGGAAGAGGACACCATCATGTCGGTGGACCAGCAGGAGCCGGGAATAGACGACGTGCACAGCGCCTCCTCGCAGATCGGCAGCGACGGCACGGCGTACAACACCTGGTGAATGGGCACTCACCATTCAAGTTCAAGCACTTCGCATTGGGCACTTGGCACTTGGTCATTGAGGCCGTACCGGGAGCTCGGGCCGAATGCCAATTGCTAGGTGCCAATTGCGCATCGCCAAGTGCTTTGACTGAATCCTGACTGCGGAATGCTCCTTGAGCCCTCTCCCCTCAAAGCACTACCATTGATCCATGCCGGTAGAGACGGAAATCTCACCCTCCACCTACGTTCCTATTCGCGCGCCGCGCGGCGCTTCCATCTCCTGCAAGGGCTGGCAACAGGAAGCCGCCATGCGCATGCTCATGAACAATCTGGATGAAGAAGTGGCGGAGCGGCCGCGGGACTTGGTGGTCTATGGGGGGACGGGACGCGCGGCGCGCAATTGGGAGGCCTATCACGCGATTGTGCGGACTTTGAAAGAGCTGGGAAACGACGAGACTCTGCTGGTGCAATCGGGCAAGCCAGTGGGAGTTTTCAAAACGCATGACTATGCGCCGCGGGTGCTGATCGCAAATTCGAATCTGGTCGGGCACTGGTCGAATTGGGAGAAGTTTAACGAACTGGAGCGCGCCGGGCTGATGATGTACGGCCAGATGACGGCCGGCTCGTGGATTTACATCGGCTCGCAGGGAATCGTGCAGGGTACGTTCGAAACTTTCGCGGCAGCGGGTGAAAAGCATTTCGGCGGCGATCTGGCAGGGAAGCTCATCGTCAGCGGCGGCATGGGCGGCATGGGCGGCGCTCAGCCTTTGGCCGCCACCATGAACGGCGCGGCCTTTCTGGGCATTGACGTTGACCCCGAGCGCATCAAGAAGCGGCTGAAGACCGGCTACTGCGACTTCATGGTCACCACCCTCGATGAGGCGTTGCGCATTCTGAAGAATGCGGCCCGCAAGAAAGAAAATGTCTCCGTCGGGCTGGTGGCGAACTGCGCCGATATCATTCCCGAGCTGGCCGAGCGGGGAGTGGTGCCGGACATTCTGACCGATCAGACTTCGGCCCATGATCCGCTGAACGGCTACGTGCCCAACGGCATGACGGTGGAGGAGGCACTGGCGCTGCGCAAGCGCGACCCCGCGGGATATCAGGAGAGGTCGCTCGACGCGATCGCAAGCCATGTCGAAGGCATGCTTCGCCTGCAGAAAATGGGCAGCGTGACCTTCGACTACGGCAACAACATCCGAACTTTCGCTTTTCAGCGGGGCGTAAAGAACGCCTACGACTTTCCCGGCTTCGTGCCCGCCTATATCCGCCCACTTTTCTGCGAAGGGCGCGGACCGTTCCGCTGGGTGGCGCTTTCGGGCGAGGCCTCTGACATTCACGTGACCGACGACCTGGTGCTGGAGCTATTTCCCGACAACCACATCCTCCGCCGCTGGATTGATCTGGCAAGAAAACGGATCAAATTTCAGGGACTGCCGGCGCGCATCTGCTGGCTGGGTTATGGAGAGCGGGCGCAGTTCGGGCTGGCGATCAACGATCTGGTCAAGAAAGGCAAGCTAAAGGCGCCGATCGTCATGGGGCGCGACCATCTGGATTGCGGCTCGGTGGCCTCGCCCTTCCGCGAGACCGAGAGCATGAAGGACGGTTCGGACGCGGTGGCGGACTGGCCGCTGCTCAATGCGCTGTTGAATACCGCAGCGGGCGCGTCGTGGGTTTCGATTCACAACGGCGGCGGCGTGGGCATCGGATACTCGCTGCACGCTGGGCAAGTGACCGTCGCCGACGGCACCGACGCGATGGCCAAGCGCATCGAACGCGTGCTGACTACTGATCCGGGCATGGGCATCATTCGTCACGCCGATGCGGGCTATAACGAGGCGAAGGAGTTCGCGGAGAAGGCGGGAGTCAGAATTCCAACGAACCATTGATTCAGGGGTGGGATGGAGACTGGGGTTTTTCAAACGGTCCGCCCACGGGACGTTATCCCAGGATATTCCTGCTGTCAGGCCGCAAAAGGGAAAGAAGCTTTAGTCTGCCATCTCCCAGCCTGTCATCTCGACGGGAGTAGGATGGTTCGGAACGCGGACTAGGCTTCGTAACTGCGTTTCCCGGATCGTTGGCGCCCCGGCTCTCCGCAAGCGGCAGCCAACTGAATGGCGCTCTCAAGCGTCGTAAGCCGGGGCCGATGCTTTAAGAAAGGGCGTTCGCGGCTAAATAAAGGCACAGGCGGCCGGGTGGGCGGACTTTTCTGAGTCCCATTTTCGCGTTAAATCTAAAGGAGCCGGTAGAGCCAAAACAACTCTATGAAGATGCGGCCTGGGGTCCCCTATCCGCTCGGCGCAACCTGGGATGGCGGGGGCGTGAACTTCGCCATATTTTCCGAACACGCTACCAAGGTGGAGCTGTGTCTTTTCAATTCCCCCGAGGACCACAAAGAGTCTTTGCGGCTGGAACTGCCCGAGCAAACGGATATGGTTTGGCATGGCTACCTGCCCTGGATTTTGCCCGGACAAGCTTATGGGTACCGCGTCCATGGTCCATACGATCCCGCCGCGGGGCATCGCTTCAACCCCAATAAAGTAGTGCTCGACCCTTATGCCAAGGCGATTGCGCGGACCGTCCGCTGGGCGCCGGAGATGTACGGCTACCGGCAAGGCGAAAGCGAAGATCCCGACCTGGTGATGGATGACCGCGATAATGCGCCATTTGCTCCTTTAGCGGCAGTGGTGGATACGGCCTTCACCTGGGGAAACGACCGGCCGCCGCGAACGCCGTGGCATAAAACCATCATCTACGAACTCCATGTCAAAGGCTTTACCAAACTGCGGCCCGACCTGCCGGAAGCGATGCGCGGCACTTATACGGCGCTGGGCTCGGAGCCGGCCATGCAGCACCTGCTGGATTTGGGGGTCACCGCGGTTGAACTGATGCCGGTGCATCACCACGCCTACGACCAGCGCCTGGTTGACCTGGGCCTGAGCAACTACTGGGGCTATAACACGCTGGCATACTTCGCTCCCGATACTCGCTATTCGATGGCGAGCACGCCGGGCGCATCGGTGCGGGTTTTCAAAACCATGGTGAAGAACCTGCACGGCGCCGGGCTGGAGGTGATTCTCGACGTTGTGTATAACCACACCGCTGAAGGAAATCAGCTGGGCCCGACACTTTCTTTGCGCGGCGTGGACAACGCGGCCTATTACCGCCTGGTGGCCGACAATCCGCGGTATTACATGGATTACACCGGATGCGGCAACACGCTCAATGTGCGCCATCCTCGCGTCCTGCAGCTCATCATGGACAGCCTGCGCTACTGGGTGCTGGAGATGCACGTGGATGGCTTCCGCTTCGACCTGGCCAGCGCTCTCGCCCGTGAACTTCACGAGGTGGATAAGCTGGGAGCATTTTTCGACATCATTCACCAGGACCCGGTGCTTTCGCAGGTCAAGCTGATTGCCGAGCCCTGGGACATTGGCGAAGGCGGCTACCAGGTGGGCAACTTTCCCGTGGGGTGGACGGAATGGAACGGCAAGTACCGCGACACGGTGCGGCGCTTCTGGAAGGGCGATGGCGGAGTGGTCTCAGAGCTGGCCACGCGCCTGGCGGGCAGCAGTGATCTTTACAGCCAGAGCGGGCGGCGGCCCTACGCCAGCATTAACTTCGTGACCAGCCACGATGGATTCACCTTGAACGACCTGGTCAGCTACAACGAAAAGCACAATGAAGCGAACCTGGAAAACAACCAGGATGGCGACAATAACAACCTGAGCTGGAACTGCGGCGCGGAGGGACCGACCGACGACCCGGCGATCGTTGCTTTGCGCGAGCAGCAGAAGCGCAACTTTCTGGCTACGCTGTTTCTTTCCCAGGGTGTGCCCATGCTTTGCGGCGGAGATGAGTTCAGCCGCACCCAGCGTGGGAACAATAACGCCTACTGCCAGGACAACGAGATCAGCTGGCTGAACTGGAACTGGTCTGCCGCGCAGGCCGACCTGGTGTCGTTCACGCGGTACGTGATCGCATTGCGCAAGGAGCACCCGGTGCTGCACCGCCGGAGGTTCTTTCAAGGACGAAGCATTCGCGGCGCTGAGGTCAAAGATATTTCCTGGTACGAGCCACGCGGCAAAGAGATGACCGACAAGGCGTGGAGCGATCACTTTGCCCGCTGCCTGGGTGTACTGCTCAATGGCGCCATGCTTGACGAGATGAATGAGCGGGGAGAAGCGGTGGTGGGCGACACTCTCTTTCTCATGTTCAATGCGCATTACGGGCCGGTTCTTTTTCGACTGCCGGCAAAACCGTTGGGGAACCGCTGGGAGTGCCTGCTTGATACGGCCGAGGCTCGGCCCAAGGCGCGTTCTCTGGTGCGGGATCACAGCTATCGGCTGCGCGGGCGCTCCGTGGTGGTGCTGCGTATGAGAAAAGATGCCGGCGCGAAGACGGAGAAGAGCGAACTCTCCAAAATTGAACCAGGCAAGGCTGAAGCAGTTGGGCCGGGCAAGGCTGAGCCCGCCCCGGCCGAGCCCAGCCAGTCCGGACCGGGCGAGAACTCCTGAACGCCTTCGGGCAATCCATAACTCAGAGTAAAGGGGAGCAACCGCTCCATGAAATGGCAACCATTTTTCGGCGCCATATGGCGGCAAAATGCGGCGACATTCCGCGTGTGGGCGCCGCAGGCCCGGCGCGTGGAGCTCGTGCTCGAGCCGTCCGGCGAAAGCGTCACGGGCTTGAGAAGGGAACTTGCCATGGAGAAGGACGCGCAGGGGTTTTTCTCTGCGCAGGTGGAGACAGCGAGCCCGGGAGATTTATACCGCTACCGGCTCGATGAAGGAGATGCCTGGCCCGACCCGGCTTCACGATTTCAACCTCATGGCGTGCATGGGCCGTCGCAGTTGGTGAATCCGTCGAATTTTTCATGGTCCGACGATTCCTGGCAGGGTCTGAGCCGCGAGCGGCTCGTCCTGTACGAATTGCACATCGGAACCTTCACGCCCGAGGGCACCTTCGCCGCGGCACAGCAAAAACTGCCCCTGCTTCGCGATCTCGGAGCGACCGCGGTCGAGCTGATGCCAGTCGCCGATTTTCCCGGATCGCGCAACTGGGGATACGACGGCGCTTCGCTGTTCGCCCCGGCGCATTGCTACGGGACGCCCGGCGATCTGCGGCGCTTCGTAAATTCGGCGCACGAGATCGGCCTCGCCGTACACCTGGATGTGGTTTACAACCACCTGGGGCCGGATGGTTCTTATCTCGCGGCGTTCAGTCCGTTCTTTCTTTCCCAGCGCCATCACAGCCCATGGGGAGCGGCGCTGAATTTCGATGGCGCCCACAGCGAATTGGTCCGGCGATTTTTCATCGAGAATGCGCTGCACTGGATCCATGAATACCATTTTGATGGATTACGCCTCGATGCAACCCACGCCATCATTGACGACAGCCCCAGGCATTTTCTGGCCGAGCTTGCCCAAGCGGTGGAACGTTCGATGGAGGGCGAGCGGCGCCAAGTGCTGGTGATCGCCGAGGACGACCGCAACCTGGGCCGCATCGCAACCCCGCGCAACGCAGGCGGCTGGGGGCTCAATGGCCTTTGGGCCGACGATTTCCACCACGAGGTGCATCGCCGCCTGACCGGGGAGAGCGATGGCTATTTCTCTGACTACTCGGGGACCGCAGCTGATATCGCCACTACCGTGCGGCAGGGCTGGTTTTACTGCGGGCAGCATGCTGCTTACTTCGGCCGCAATCGCGGCACCGACCCTGCGGTCTTGCCGCCGCCGGCCTTCGTGATTTGCTTGCAGAACCACGACCAGGTCGGGAACCGCGCCCTGGGCGAACGACTCAACCAACTGACCAGCCTGGAGTCTTACCGCGCCGCCAGTGTCTTGCTTCTGCTCGCGCCAGAGACGCCTTTGCTGTTCATGGGGCAGGAGTGGGCGAGCTCTTCGCCCTTTCAATACTTCACCGACCACGAGCCCGAGTTAGGACGGAAAGTCACCGAGGGCAGGCGGAGAGAGTTTTCCCGCTTTGCCAGTTTCAGCGATCCGGCCGCACGCGAGCGCATACCTGATCCGCAAAGCATCTCAACCTTTGCCCGCAGCCAGCTGAACTGGGAGGAGCTGCACTCGGAGCCTCATGCGGCGATGCTGCACCTGTATAAGCAACTGCTACGCCTCCGGCTGGAAGAATCCGCTTGCGGAGATTCGTCGCGTAACGGATTCGCCATCGAGCCTCTGGGTGAACATTGCCTTCTGCTCAAGCGGAGATCGGGCCGCAACGAGCTGCTGGCCGCGATTCAACTCCGCGAATCAGGCAATCATGATCTGGGCGGGCACCCGCTCTCGCGCCTTCCCCATGAATTGCGGTGGGCTCCGATTCTGACCACGGAAGATGCCGGTTACGCCGCCCACCCCCAACCTGTCGAGCTGTCATTCCGTCCCTTGCGCATAAGCTTTACCCGGCCGGGTGCGGTAATCTTGCGTTCAACCCCGAAGCAGCCGGAGGGATGAGCAGCCTTGACTGAGAGACCCACACGCGTTCCTGTCAGCACCTACCGGCTGCAGCTTCACCCGGGTTTCGGTTTTCCTCAGGCCCGCGAGATCGTTCCTTATCTTTCCGCTCTGGGCATCACCGAATGTTACGTCTCTCCCATTTTCGCCGCGCGCCCCGGCAGCATGCACGGCTACGACATTTGCGACCAGAACCGTCTTAACCCGGAGCTGGGCACGCGCGAGGAGTTCGAAGCTTTTTGCCATGAGTTGCAGCAACACTCCATGGGTTTGATCGTGGATTTCGTGCCCAACCACATGGCCATTGACCCCCAAGCCAATCTCAAATGGCGCAGCGTTCTGGAGAATGGCCCTTCCTCGCAGTTTGCCGCGTTCTTCGATATTGACTGGGACCCGGTCAAGCCCGAGCTGAAGAACAAAGTTCTGCTGCCTATTCTCGACGATCAGTACGGCAACGCTCTGGAGGCGGGACAGCTGCAACTCCAGTTTGAGAACGGAAGTTTTTCATTGCAATATGCGGGCCATAACCTGCCGCTGAACCCGCGCCAGACGCGGGTATTGCTGAGTCACCGGCTGGACCAACTGCGGGCCCAATTGAGCGAAGACGACCCCGGCCTGCGCGAACTGCTCAGCATTGCGTTTCAGCTGGAACATATTCCCCCCTCTACCGAGACTACGCCCCAGAGGGTGGAAGAGCGGGAGCGGGAGAAGTCCGTCGCCTCCGACCGGCTGGCGGCCCTGGTTGGCAGGGCTCCGGATATCGGCCGGTTCATCGAGCAGAACCTCCGCGAGTTCAACGGAACGGCGGGCGAGCCGGCGAGTTTTGATTTCCTGCACCAGCTTCTCGATCAGCAGCCTTACCGGCTTTCCTATTGGAAGACCGCGGTGCACGAAATAAATTACCGCCGCTTTTTCGATATCAATGACCTGGCCGGCATTCGCATGGAGGACCCGGCGGTCTTTGAAGCTACCCACGTCCTGATTGGCGACCTTATCCGCCAGGGGCTGGTCACTGGCCTGCGCCTCGATCACGTAGATGGACTGTTCGACCCCAAACAATATTTCGAGCAGTTGCAGCGCCGCTGCGCTTCCGGTGAACAGCCTCTCTTTGTGGTAGTGGAAAAGATACTTTCGGCGGGGGAGGCCCTGCGGCGGGATTGGGCAGTGCACGGCACCACGGGATACGAATTCCTGAACGAGGTTGCCGGCTTGTTCGTGGACCCGGCGGGCGGCGCCGAGCTGCAGAAGACCTATCTTCGCTTCACCGGCAACGAAGAGCGCTTTGCCGGGCTAGTGTATGAGAGCAAGAAGCTGATCGTGACCACCTCCATGGCCAGCGAATTGAATGTGCTGGCACATGAGCTGAACCGCATCTCCGAATCCAATCGCCGCTATCGGGATTTCACCCTCGACAGTCTCACCGACGGCCTGCGCGAAGTGGTGGCCTGCTTTCCCGTCTATCGCAGCTATTTCACCGCCGAGGGTTATGACGCCTTTGATGAGCGCGCGGTGGAGACGGCGACCTCGGCCGCCCTCAGAAAAAGCCCCGCCCAGGAGCCCTCCATGTTCGCCTTCATCCGGCGCATGCTTTTGCCGCGAATCGAGCCCGGCCTCCCGGAAGCGGGCTTCCGCCGCCGGGTAAGGTTTGCCATGAAATTTCAGCAGTACACTGGGCCGGTTCAGGCCAAGGGCGTGGAAGATACCGCCTTCTACCGCTATGGACCGCTGCTCTCGCTAAATGAGGTCGGAGGCGAGCCCGCGCGTTTCGGACGGAGCGTAGCAGAGTTCCATGAATCCAATCGCCGCCGGCTGGAGCAGTGGCCGCTCTCGATGCTATGCACCGCCACCCACGACACCAAGCGGGGCGAAGATGCCCGCTGCCGCATCAGCGTGCTCTCGGAAATTCCGCGAGAGTATCGCAGCGAGCTCTCGCGCTGGGCGCGGGTGAACGCCGGGCTCAAGACTGCGGTTTACGGCGACCCGGCCCCTAGCCGGGCCAACGAGTACTTCTACTATCAGGCTTTGCTGGGAGCCTGGCCGGCTGAGGCGGAGGAGCAGGCGCCGCCTGAATTCATGGAACGCATGCAGCAGTACATGTTGAAGGCAACCAAGGAAGAGAAGATTCATACCAGCTGGATCCATCCTTCGGCACAATATGACGACGCGGTCCGTGCTTTCGTGGGCCACACCCTGAGCGGGCCGCATGCCCGGCGGTTCTTGCGTTACTTTCTGCCCTTTCAGCGGCGCGTCGCCATGGCGGGCGTAGTCAATTCTCTGGCCCAGCTGGTGCTGAAAACGGTCAGCCCGGGGGTGCCCGATTTCTACCAGGGAACCGAGCTGTGGGACTTAAGTCTGGTGGATCCTGATAATCGCAGGGCGGTGGACTTCGCAGGGCGAAAAGCAATGCTCGGCCAGATTCGCCTGCCGGCCGAAGGCGAGTCCTGCAGTGAAGAGTGCAAGCGTGGTCTGGCGAGCATGCTTGAGCACTGGCCCAGCGCAGAGATCAAATTGTCTTGTACGGCCGCGGCGGCAAATTTGCGGCGGCGCTTCAGTCAACTGTTTCTGCACGGGGCGTATGTCGCTCTTGAGTCTCAGGGTGAGCGCGGCGCGAATGCGGTGGCCCTGGCCCGGCAGAGCGGCACAGAAGCGGTGATCGCCATTGTTCCCCGGCTCACGGCCAAGCTCTCGCCCTCCGCATTTCCCCTCGGTGAAGCGTTCTGGAAACAAACGTCAGTGGCCCTGGCCGAATCGTTTCGCTCCCGGCGGTACAGGAATGTCTTCACCGGAGAGACTTTGAGTGTAGAAACCGCGCTTGAGCTGGCCAAAGTCTGTGAGTGGTTCCCTGTGGCGCTGCTGGTAGGGGAATAAAAATTATCCTGTCCTCGAATGGCGCGTTCTCATCCCCGGTAACCAAAATCCAAGATGAAAATACAGGAAACACCTTATAGCTTCCCACCACTGGTAACGGCAAAGTAATGTCGTTCAGCAGCAAACTTTTCTCCGTCAGAACTGGAACAGATCCGCTGGCAGGTTGGGTGCCCGTTTGCTCCGGGGTGATCCCCTGAGCTGGCTGGGCCGTTCGGACTGAAGGCACGTCGAGCAGTGAAATTGTTTCAGGAGGTAGGAAACCATGCCCTCGCTACGAATTCTGGTTGCCGACGATCACGAAGTGGTACGGCGCGGGTTGCGCGCCTTGCTGGAAGGCCAGCCGGGCTGGGTGGTGTGCGGCGAAAGCGCCGACGGACGCGACGTTCTGCAGAAAGCCGTAGAACTAAAGCCTGACGTCATCGTGCTGGATATCGCCATGCCCAACCTCAACGGCCTTGAGACCACGCGCCAGCTGCTCAAGGCAGACCCTAGAACCAAGATCCTGATCCTGACCCTGCACGACACCGAGCAGGTGATTCACGAGGTGCTGGTGGCCGGGGCCCGCGGTTTCCTGTTGAAATCGGATGCGGCCCGTGACCTGGTCACAGCGGTCGAGGCTCTGCGCCAGGGCAAGACCTACTTCACCTCACGTGTGGCCTCTATGGTGCTCGATGGCTTCCTGAAGGGCGGCCCCGGGGCGGGCGTCGCGGCCACGGCCAGCCCCCTGACCCCGCGCGAGCGTGAGATTGTGCAACTGCTGGCGGAAGGGAAGAGCACCAAGGAAGTGGCCTGCGCCCTGGGACTCAGCGTAAAGACGGCTGAGACTCACCGCGCCAATATCATGCGCAAGCTCGATATCCACTCAGTGAGCGATCTGGTGCTCTACGCCGTGCGCAACAGCATTATTCACGTGGCCCCCGTCACTGTCTGAGCCGATCTGCTGGCGTGCCAGGCAGGCAACCTGCCTGGCACGTGCAGCGAATTTTCGGCAGTCAACTGCCATCGCCGTCATGGTAGTAATGCTTACCGTGCAGCACGGTTTCCACTGCCTCAGGCAGCTCCCGGGCGGCATCCAACTTACTCACCACGCCCCATATTCCTGTTTGTGATACTTGCGGGAGTTTATCGCTTTCCTGGATAGTGAACAGCAGCACCCGCGACTGGGGCACGGTCCTCGAAATCCGGTCCGCTGCCTGCAGCCCATTCATACGGGGCATGTTCAAATCCATGACGATTACGTCGGGCCGCAGGCGCTTGGCCGCTTCTACCGCTTCCTGGCCATCCGCGGCTTCGCCACAGATCTGCCAATGACGGTTCATCTCCAGAAGGCGGCGAACCGCGGCTCGCGTGAAATCATGGTCATCCACAATCAGGATTTGAGGCGGGCTCGCCTGCGACTCAGCAGAAATCTCGCCGCCGGGATTGGTCCGCATAGGCATAAGCGCAACCGCGATACGACTAAGCCCAATCACGCTCAAGCTACAGGGAAAACGCCTCGTCATCTATCAGGTGGAAACCATAGATGACGGTATGAAATACACCACGAATATGGTTGTTTTCTTCGGTTTACCTAGGAGTGAAGAGTCGCCGCCGGCGGCTGATACAGGATGCACCGGATTGCCGCGCCCGGTCATTCTTCCGGGTTGGGAGGAACCGGCTGGGCAACCTGCACGATGTTATTGCGCACCGCATATAGAACTAACTCGCTCACGGAGTGAATGTCGAGCTTGCGCATGATGTTGGAGCGATGAGTTTCTGCAGTCTTGACACTGAGGCCCAGCACCGCCGCCACTTCCTTGGTGCTCTTGCCTTCGGCCAGCAATTGCACAACCTCCCTCTCGCGCGGAGTTAGAGCGTTCCTGAAAGGTCCCTCAGGTTGTGGTTTTCCCCGGCGAAAATTATCCAGCACCATTTCGGCGACTTTGGAAGTGAAAAACGTCTTGTTGCGCTGCAAAGCCTCAATGGCAGTGGTGAGGTCGCGGCCGGCATCGGATTTGAGCAGATAACCGCGCGCGCCCGCCTCCAGAACCTCGCGCACCACCTGATCGGAGTCGTGCATGGTCAAGACCAGGATCTTGGCTTGGGGATCGGCCTGCAAAATCAGCCGAGTCGCATTCAGTCCGTTCAGGTTGGGCATGCCGATATCGAGGATCACAATATCCGGCTTGAGCTGGGCGGTTTTCTCTACCGCTTCCCGGCCATTGTTGGCCTCGCCGCATACCTCCCATGCCGGGTGGCTGGTCACCAGCGAGCGAATGCCCTGGCGCACAATCTCGTGGTCATCCGCTACCAGTATGCGAAGTGTACTCACCCGCAGCCCTCGCTTGAAGAGATAAGAACACGCAAGCTCATAGCATGGCATGGATTGCCGCGCTGTGTGAAGAGAAGTCTGGAGGTGCTTTTCCTCATGATCGAGTCTTTCGCGACTGCGACCTGCTACGGGAGCGGAAGCTGTGCTTCCCCACAGATTTTTACGGGGCCATGTTGCCAGCCGTCCACACGCTCATTTGCCCAGGACGGACAGCGCACTGAACACCACAGTGTAAGTCAATTGCCGGCAGGGCGGTATTGGGGAGATTGCGTAGCAACCCAGAGAAGACCATGTATTTTGACCCCAAATAGCGGGGAAACCGGCCTGCCAGCCTGGCGCGATCTTGGCTGCGGCAAAGATTGCTCTTTTGCCGGGGGTGGTGGCGACTACAGTCCGTTGTCAGTGCGCATTACCTGCCGAACTGGATTTTCTTTTCCGGGGCTGCGTTCTACTCTCGGGGAGCCTCTGTCGGTCGGCTTCTCGGGCTGGCTGAAAATCATCTTCGGGGCGCGAAAGGATACAAGCCATGAACTGGGACCAGATTGAAGGCAAGTGGAAGCAAGCCAAGGGCGCGGTCAAGGAAAAATGGGGCCGCCTGACCGATGGCGACCTCGACGTCATCGCCGGAAAGCGCGATCAATTGATTGGGAAAATCCAGGAGCGCTACGGCATCACCAAGGAAGAAGCGCAGACGCAGGTAGAGTCCTGGAACCTGCCCTCGGCCACTAGCAGCGAGCATGAACAGCAGGAGCGGGAGCGGAAAGCCAGCTAAGCCCAGAGTTCCGCTTTCCCACAGCCATTAGCAAAAAGAGGGGCGGCGCTTGCGCGCCGCCCGATTTTCATTGCCGTTGGCTAAAGGCTACAAGCGGCCTGCAATTGCCAGCACGACCACAATCAGCAGAATCAAGCCCAGGCCGCCGCTCGGATAGTATCCCCAGCCTGTGCTGTAGGGCCAGGTAGGCAGGGCCCCGAGCAACAGCAAAATCAGCAGAATGATCACAATTGTGGACATTTCAAGTCCTCCGGGAGGCCGGCCGAAGCCGGCGATTTTTTTTCCTGCTTACACCCCAGGGCCTCGGAACCCATCCTCTGGTTGGGCGTGGTCATCACGCTGAATTCGTAGGTGGGTCCGCCGCAATCGCATCACGCCGTTTTGCGCTGGCCTGGACCCTGACCCTGACCCTGACCCTGACCCTGACCCTGACCCTGACCTTGACCCTGGCCTGTCTCCGTCGTTCCGGTACTGCCGCGCGAGCTTCCGGTCTCAGGATGCGATTCGCGTTCATGCTGCGCCCGCTCCTGCTCGGTCGAGAAAGACTGGCCGCATGCCTTGCAAGTGGTGTTCTTTGTCTCGTTGGTCATTGCGTTCTCCTGGTGAAAGATTTGCAAATTCAAAAGGCGCGGGAAGCTCTGAAAGAAAATCTCCTGCGCCTGGCATCAAGTTAAGCCGGGCGTGAGCGGGGAACAATCGGTGGGAGACAGTAATCGCCGGGGCATGCTGCTGTACGGGAAGGGCGCCTCGCGAACTACTCGCCGGGTCATCGTCGGACGAGCCGTGGCTTGCCTTGCCTTTGTCGTAGCGGCGCGGGCGGCCGCGGCCGGCGTCGCCACTACAGTCTTTCCTGTACGTAATTGTTGCTGTCTTGGGGGCAAACAATACGCCCTGAGGTCACTTCGCGGCCGGTTTACTGTCTGTTTTGCATAGGATGGCAGGCTGGCATGCGGATTGCAGAAACCGGGGTATGCAGCTAGCCAAGATTCCGGAGGGTGGTGCTATGGTGGAGACACGACCTGCAGACTGGCGCACATTGGCAGAAGCCGCGCACAGAGAACAAGACCCAGCGAGATTGATGGACCTGATCTCCCGCCTCAGACAAGCTCTGGAAGAGCGCGCTCATCTTTCGCGAGCGGCCCAGGCCGAGAACTGGGGTTGCTCGGCGGCTGGCCTCGATTGAGAATCAGGCGCCCGCGGGGAAGAAAATATTGTTGCCGAGCACGGCCTGCAGGGCGGGTATGAGATCACGGCCAGCGTGAGATTTATTCACGTAGCCTCGAACGCCGAGCCTTCTGGCCTCCTCAATCAATTGCCGGCTTTCGTGCATGGTAAGGACGACAATCGGGATCTCGGGCAGAATTTTCTGAAGGATGCGGGCGGCATCGAGGCCATTCATTCCCGGCATGGTGATATCAAGCACGACCGCATCCGGGCGAAGCTGGCTGGCCTTTTCTACCGCTTCCCGGCCGTCCTGTGCTTCTCCGCAGACATCGAAGCCGGCGCCGGTCAGGGTGGCGCGCACGCGCCTGCGGAGCGCCTCCTGATCATCGGCCAGCAAGATTCGGTTCAAACCCGTAAGAGTCATCTCATCGTGTGGTGTGAAATGGCGGTGCTTACCCGCCTACCAGCCCCAGATCAGTTTCCGGCTTGCGCGGAACATGTGTTCCCGCGCGGAAGCGCGCAGTAGCGCGAAGATTGGAGCCTCCAAGCTGCGAGCACCCACTTCGCTCCCTGCGGGTTATTTTGGCAAAGCAAGGCTCGGCGGGCCAATACGGGAGTCGCTGTAGGCGGCGGACCGCATGACCCGGGCTCACATTCTCGCAAGGACCCGTAAATTGTGAAGAGCGTCTTCCAGGGCCTGCTGCTCGGAGGAATTCTTCACGGCGCCGCTTTGGCGCAACCCCTGGAGCTGCTGCTGAATGGCCTCATTGGCTTCGCGGATGCGTTGTGGAAGTTTGCTGCGATCCAATTCCAGCAGAGCTGCCCGATAAAGCACGGCCCACCTCTGGGCCTCATGCTCGACCATATTTCTCAATTCCCACCGCTGCGCAAGATTCTTGGATTGACCGTACAAGATCCCCGGATTGACCTTAGAGGACGCCAAAGCTCTTGTCTATTCGGCGTCGAACATAGCGGCGGAGGCGACCGCTACCACGCCAAGCCCAGTTCGCCGTAGAAACGCTGGACCGTGTCATAGCACTCGCAGGAGAGCTCTTCCAAGTGGCCGCGATCAAGAATTCTGATCCTGCCTCGCGCATATTGGATGATGCCCAGCTTGCGAATACGGCTGGCGGCCACGCTCAAACTGGCCCTGCCGGTGCCCAGCTTTTGGGCCAGCGATTCCTGGGTGATCGGTATCTCGATCCCAACCCGGTCAGCGGCGCCCAGCAGCCATCGCGCCATGCGCTCCTCCAGGTGGTGGAAGCGGTTGCAGGCAGCAATCTGCGCCACCTGCATACCCTGGATCAGGGCAAAGTGCTTCATCAACGCGTAAAAGCGGGGCGCCGCCTGCGCGATTTGTTCAAAGGCCTCGCCCTTCATGCGGTAGGCGGAGCCGCGAATCTGCACCACCGCGCGAAGCAGCGTCTTTTTTGCGCCGCACAGCAGAGGAATACCCACGAACCCGCCTCGGCCCACGACCGTCACTTCCATGCTGGCGCCTTCGCTGGTAGGGACCTCCACTGAAACCAGGCCGCAGTTCGGGAAGTAAATGCTGTTCACGCGCTGCCCTGGTTCGTTGAGAACCCGCAGGGCCGGCAGTTCCTGATATTCAAGGTGGGGACGCACGATTTCAAATTCCCTGTCTGGAGCATTGGCGAGAATCAGGTTGAGAACCGGACCGCCGTTGAGCCGCCGCCCGCCCGAAGTTTGCTCACATCCGTTGGAGTCGGTTTTCACCATAACGCAATATTCGATGCTCCGCCGGAAACGAGACCACTCCCAGCAATGGGCTTCTGATCCTGTATTTCGCGGGAAGGGATGATGGTAAGAGGGCTGGGTACAAAAGCAAGAATGTTCTGACCCTAAGTCACAGCCAAATTGCCGGGCCTCATAACGTTAAAGGTATGTGGCAATTCGTACATGCCTATCCAATGTCCGGCTACAGTGAATACTGTATGGCCGCCATGTAGTTTCAAGTACATGCTGATGCAAGGGCCTCGACAAGCTAGCCCTTCCCCCTTGTTTCCCATTTGCCTGCCTGTTCCGGGCGGGCAAGAGTTCGTACATTTTGTGTATAAAGAAGTAACTATCGAACCGAGACTGCAGGCCCCACATGTGTGCTGTCCGAATCTTGATTGCCGATGATCATGAAATCGTCCGGCAGGGAATGCGGTCGCTGTTCTCGCTGCGCGCGAACTGGGACATTTGCGGCGAGGCGGTGGACGGGCGCGAGGCCGTAGAGAAGGCGAAGCGCCTGAAGCCGGACGTCATTCTGCTTGATATCAGCATGCCCCTGCTCAATGGGCTGGAAGCCGCCCGGGTGATTCGCCGGGAAGTTCCCCAAACCCAGATTCTGATCGTGAGCCAGTACGATGCCGCCCACATGCGCTCCAAGGCGATTGAAGCCGGCGCCCGGGGCTACGTAGCCAAATCCGACCTCTCGCGGGAGCTGATTGCGGCCGTGGAAGCTGTGCTTGACGGCCAGTCGCCCCGGCAGCCTGCCCCACAAAACGGCAGCGCGGAAGGGCCCCCGGCCCCGCGCACGGCCGAAGCGCCCCCCTCCTCGGAGGCCTGCCTGCAAGGCGGGGGCGAGATGGGGGCGCTCATGCGCTCCATGGATTGGTCGAAGACCAGGCTGGGCCCGGTCGAACACTGGCCGGAAAGCCTGAAGGTTTCCCTCAGCACCTGCTTGAATTCCCGCTTTGCCGTTCTCATCTGGTGGGGGCCGGAATTGATCATGCTGTACAACGACGCTTACCGGCAGATCATCGGCGCCAAACATCCAGCCGCTTTGGGAAACCCCGGCCGCGATTGCTGGTACGAGATCTGGACCACCATCGGCCCCATGCTCGATGGGGTTCTGCACCGTGGCGATTCGACCTGGTCCGACGACCTGCTGCTCCTGTTGGAACGCCACGGCTACGCGGAAGAATGCTACTTCACGTTTTCTTACAGCCCGATTCGCGATCAAGCGGGGAAGATCGTAGGCGTCTTCACGCCGGTCAAGGAGACGACCGATAAGGTCATCGGTGAGCGGCGCCTGCGCACGCTGCGCGATTTAGCCGCCTGCACTACCGAAGCAGAGGATGAAGCAGCTGTCTGGAGCGTTATCTGCGACACTCTGAGAAGGAATCAACAGGACATTCCTTTCGCAATTCTCTGCCTGGCGGTCCCCGGCGGCGGCCTGCGGCTGGTTGGCACCGCGGGCATTCCCGGGGATCATCCGTTTTGTTCGGTTCTTGCCGCGCCTGATTCGCCGATTCAAGCTCTGGTGCAGCGAGCCATGCAATCAGGGAGGATAGTCGAGGTGGAGAACCTGGATGCCTTCGGCAGCGATTTTCCCTCCGAGCCCTGGGGAGCGCCGCCGGGCAGCGCCATGCTGCTGCCGATTGGAGCGCTGGGAGAGCAGCCGGCGGGAGTGCTGCTTGCCGCCGTCAGCCCGCGAAAGAGGCTCGACAGCGCTTACCGGACATTCTTCGAATTGGTCGCCCGGCAGCTTACCAGCAGCATTGCCGACGTGCGAGCCTACGAGATGGAGCGCAATCAGGCGGAGGCGGCCTCCCGGCTGGCGGCCATCGTGGAATCCTCCGACGACGCCATCGTGTCGAAGGATCTCTCGGGCATCATCAAGAGCTGGAACCGCGGCGCGGAGCGTATTTTCGGCTACACCGCCGAAGAGGTGGTGGGGAAGTCCATCATGATTATTGTCCCTCCCGAATTGAGGGAGGAAGAGAAGACCATTCTGCGGCGCTTGGGTGCGGGCCAGAAGATTGATCACTTTGAAACCCTGCGCGTGACCAAGGATGGAAGAAGGGTGAACATCTCCCTGACCGTCTCGCCGATAAGAGACGCCTCCGGCAGGGTGGTGGGCGCCTCCAAGATCGCCCGCGACATTGCCGAGCAGAAGGATGCGGAGCTTGCGCTGCAGCTCGCCTATGAGCGCATGGGGTTACGGGTGAAAGAGCGCACCGCCGAACTGGAACGCGCGCAGGAGGATTTACGCGCCCTTTCCAGCCGCCTGCTGCAGATGCAGGATGAGGAACGCCGCCGCATTGCCCGCGAACTGCACGACACCGCCGGCCAGATTCTGGCGGCCCTGAATATGAACCTGGTTCCGCTGGAAACCCGGCTGAAGGAGCTCGATCCGGAGCTGGCAAAGCCGGTTACGGAGAGCGTCGGCTTGGTGAATGAGCTATCGGCCGACCTGCGCACCATCTCGCACCTGCTGCACCCGCCTCTGCTTGACGAAGCCGGGCTTTCCTCAGCTCTGCAGTGGTTCGTGGAAGGTTTTTCCGAACGCAGCAAGATTCCGGTCGAGCTGGAGCTTGCGGCCGACCTGGGGCGGCTCACACCCGAGATGGAAACCGTGATCTTCCGCGTGGTGCAGGAATGCCTGACCAACATTCACCGCCACTCTGGCAGCGCTACCGCCGGCATCCGCATTCGGCGCGGAGGAGGGGTCATCTGCATGGAGATTCGCGACTACGGCAAAGGAATGGCGGCTTCCTCCTCCGCCTCGGGGAAGACCGGCGTCGGCATTCAGGGAATGCGGGAGCGCGTGCGGCAACTCGGGGGCACGCTTTCGATCGAGTCGGGCAGCTCGGGCACCGCCGTGACCACGGTTCTTCCCGAGCCGGCGGCTTCGGCGCAGAAGGCTAGCTGAGCGTTCTCGAGTTCATTGCCCCGGGCAGCCATCCTTTACCTACGGAGCGTCTCACATTCTGGCGGGCGAGCTAACAACGGCGCGCATGGCTCTCTGCATTCTCTTGCTCCTGTCTGCCAGCGCTCGCGGCCAAGACGGGCAGACTCAGAATCCTGCCGCTTCCAGCCAGCCTCTGAAGGAATTGAGCCTCGAGCAGCTGGGCAACGTCGAGGTCACGACGGTTTCAAAAGAGCCGGAAGAGGTCTGGAAGACGCCGGCGGCGATTTACGTTATTACCCAGGAGGATATTCGGCGCTCTGGAGCGCGAACTCTGGCCGATGCCCTGCGCCTGGCGCCGGGGGTAGAGGTCTCGCAGATTGATTCCGACAAATGGGCGGTGGGCATTCGCGGCTTCGAGGGGCGGCTTTCGAAGTCTGTGCTGGTGCTGATTGACGGGCGCTCGGTCTACACCCCGCTGTTCGCCGGCGTGTACTGGGAGGTGCAGGACACGCTGCTCAGCGACATTGACCGCATTGAGGTGATTCGCGGCCCGGGCGGCACGATCTGGGGATCGAACGCGGTCAACGGCGTCATCAATATCATTACAAAGAGCGCCAAGCTGACGCACGGAATTAAAGTATTGGCCGGCGGCGGAGATGTGGATCAGGGATTCGGCAGCATTCGTTACGGGGCCGGCGGCAAGAACTTCGGCTACCGCGTCTATGGAAAATGGTTCACCAATGGGCCTGAGTATCACTCCGATGGGCACAACTTTGACGCCTGGCGGTCGGGGCAAGCCGGCTTTCGCTCCGACTGGGACGTTACTCCCCGCGACAACCTCACCCTGGAGGGAGATGCCTACGAGACCATTGCCGGGCAGAGGCTGGGGATCAGCTACTTCAATCCGCCCGAGCTGCTCGACCTCGAAGCCAACGGACATTTCTTCGGCCAGGACCTGGTGGGGCGCTGGCAGCGTTCCTTGCGCTCAGGTTCAGACCTGCAGCTGCAGGTTTATTACGACCGGACCGACCGCCGCGACCTGAATTACCGCGAAATTCGCAACACGTTCGATGTGGATTTCATTCATCATCTGGTGCTGCCGCGGCAGAACCTGATCTGGGGGCTGGGCATGCGCATCAGCCCCAGCCACTATTTCCAGACCGTGCCCTCGGTGGACTTCGAGCCTCACCACCAGACCTATAACATCTTCAGCGGCTTTATTCAGGATGAAATTGCATTGCTGCCCAACCGTCTCTTCTTCACGCTTGGCACCAAGCTCGAGCACAACACCTTCAGCGGGTTTGAAGTGCAGCCCAGCGGCCGCCTGCTGTGGACGCCCAGTGCTCATCAGAGTTTCTGGGCGGCGGCCACGCGGGCGGTAAGGACGCCTTCGCGCATCGAAAATAATTTCAGCTTCAGCGATCTGGCGGTTCCCTCCCTGCCACTGTACTTGCGCCTGATTGGAGACGGGGATTTTTCTCCCGAGCAGCTGGTGGGCTACGAAGCCGGATACCGGCAATTCCTGAAGCCCAGCGTATATCTGGATATTGCCACCTACTACAACAACTACGATGATCTTCTGAGCGTGGAGAATCAGGTTCCTTTTGTCGAGGATGACCCGGGGCCTCCGCATCTGGTGCTGCCTCTCTATCTGAGAAATGGCATTCTGGCTATAACTCGCGGAGTTGAGATCTCGCCGGTCTGGCGGCCGGTTCCGTGGTGGCAGCTGAAGGGATCGTACTCTTACATGCACCTGACAGCGAGGAACAAGGCGACCAGCGATGACGCTTCCACGGTCAAGCAACTGGAAGGTGATAGCCCGCAGCATACGGTATCCGTTCAATCTTTTCTGGACCTGTCCAAGTACTTTCAGTTCGATCTCGATTTTCGTTACGTGAGCGCTCTGCCCGACCAGAAAGTTGCGGCTTACTCTACGGCGGACGCGCGCCTGGGGTGGCGAGTCCGGAAGAGCCTGGATCTTTCGCTGGTGGGGCAAAATCTATTTCAGCCGCGACATGCCGAGTACGGGGGCGATCCTGGGCCGCTGGTCGAAATCAGACGGGGCGCCTACGTAAGGCTTACTTGGAGCAAGTAATCAAAGGCAGACTGAAACAGCAGGTTCGTGGCGAGGCTGAACGGCGGGCGGGCGGCGGTTGCCGCTGGCGCCGCGCCCTGGCCGCGGCGCTGGCCTGCTGCCTGTCTGCGGCGCCGCTGTTCGCCCGCGGCTCGCGTCCCAGCGAGTACGAAGTCAAGGCGGTTTACCTTCTCAATTTCGGAAAGTTTCTTTCCTGGCCGCGCAATGCCGCGGATGCTTCCGCCACTGCCTTCCCCATTTGCATTCTGGGTCAGGATCCTTTCGGGCGGTCGCTTGACGCCACTCTGGCCGGAGAGTCTATCAACGGCAAAAGTGTTCTGGCGCGCCGGCTGGAACGCCCGCAGGAAGCGCTGGCCTGCAAGATTCTGTTCATCGGCCGCTCCGAAGAGCCCCGGCTGGGCGCGATTCTCGATGTGCTGGGCAATGCTCCGGTACTCACCGTAAGCGACATACCCGATTTCACCCTGCGCGGCGGCATGATCCAATTCATGCTGGAGCAGGACCGGGTGCGCTTTTCGATCAACCTTGCGGCCGCTGAAAGCTCAGGCCTGACGGTCAGTTCGCAACTGCTTAAGGTAGCAACCTCGGTGCAGAGAAATTCACGAGTTCGGGATAAGCAATAATGTTCGGATTCAAGAACTACTCCATCGCGAAGAAGCTGATCACCATGAACATGCTGGTGACGGCGGCGGCCCTGCTGCTGGCGGGCTCGTCCTTCGTAATCTACGACATACTGACTTTCCGCGACGGCCTGGTGCGCTACCTCTCGATTCAAGCGCAGATCATCGGATCGAACTCGGTCTCGGCCCTGTTGTTCAACGACAAACCTTCGGCAGAGAACACTCTCTCTGCCCTGCGCACCTCAACTCATATTCAGTATGCCGCTATTTACGGGCCGGATGGGGCACCCTTCGCCGGCTACTGGCGAGGCCGGCCGGGTCAATTCCTGCGACTGCCGGCCATGGCGCCCGCCCGATCGGAGACTCACCGGTTTGAAGACGGCCAGCTGGATCTGGCCCAGACGATTGTTTTTCAAGGCAAGGCCGTGGGGGCGGTTTACATCACCTCCGATCTCGGGTCGCTCACCGATCGTCTGCGCCGCTACGAGGAGATTGTTGCCGTCGTGCTGCTGGTTTCACTCCTCGCCGCCCTGCTGGTTTCATGGCTGTTTCAGCGCGCCATCTCCCGTCCCCTGGCCGATTTGGCGGAGACCGCCCGCCTCGTTTCCCGAGACCGCAACTACTCGGTGAGGGCGGCGCCCACGCGAGACAACGACGAAGTGGCCACCCTGATTGCCGCCTTCAATGAAATGCTCGAACAGATCCATCAGCGCGACCTGGCGTTGCAGCGCTCCCGCGACACCCTCGAGATGAGAGTGCAGGAGCGCACGGCCGAGCTTTCCAAGGCGGAGGATAGCCTGCGCGCTCTCTCGCGCCGCCTGCTGCAAATGCAGGATGAAGAACGGCAGCGCATTGCCCGCGAACTGCACGATGGCTCCGGCCAGGTGCTGGCCGCCCTCTCCATGAATCTTTCTCTCTTGCAGGCCCGCTCCGCGGTGTCGGATCCGGAGGCAGTCAGAATCGTCAAAGACAGCATTCGCATGGTGGAGGACATTCTGAAGGACCTGCGCACCATGTCGTATCTTCTGCACCCGCCCTTGCTCGAAGACACCGGCCTGGAATCCGCCTTGCGCTGGTATGTGGATGGATTTGTGCAGCGCAGCAAAATTGCCGTGACCCTGGAAATCGCCCCCGATATCGAGCGCCTTCCGCGCGAGGTCGAGCTCGCCGTCTTCCGCATCGTTCAGGAATGCTTGACCAATATTCATCGCCACTCCGGAAGCACTGCCGCCAGCGTTCATCTCTCGCGCGACGCGGAGAATCTCTGCCTGGAAGTTCGCGATCAGGGCAAAGGAATCTTCAGGAAGATGCAATCAGGAGGGTCTCGCCCGGGGGTCGGAATCCACGGCATGCGCGAGCGCGTGCGGCAACTGGGCGGCCGCCTGGAGGTTCATTCCGCTCCCGGCCAGGGCACGGTGATCACCGCGACTCTGCCCTTACAAAGTCCTGCCGTGAATTGAGCGGCGAGCCCGGCCGGAGCTTGCAGAAATGTGATTGCTTCCGTCGCGCAATCAGTCCAGCGGAGCGCAGCGCCCCCAGGCGTTGGGAAGAGAAATTCCCGTCTTTAGTGGACCTTGGTTCGGCCAAGGTCGCCGCCGGCGCGAACCTATGCTGCTCGTGTCGGGAACCCCTGCGAAACCAGCAGCGGCGCAGCGGGTGCTCTTAACGATCCAGGTCTGCCTTTGCCGGCGTTTGCAGGGGTTGTTTCCAGTCACGCCCGGCATAGCCGAGGCTCGCCGTCTGCTTGCCGATCTCCCGATACATTTCCGGGTCGCGTGGCTGCCAGGTGCCGAGCCCGTCCACGTAGCGGTTGAACATGCAAAATGCCGCGGCGATCAGCACGGTGTCGTGAATTTCTTTATCGCTTGCCCCCTGCTGGCGCGCCCGCTCGATGTCCTCGGGCCCTACTTGTTTGCCATCCTGTTGCACCTTTCCAGCAATCGCCAGTAGGGCTTTCATCTTGCCTGAGATTGCAGCTTCCCGGTAGTTCTGCGCCACCTCGCGGATGAGTTCATAGTCGCCGCTGCCGCCCCCCAAATGTTGCGCCGCCGTGGATCCGTGACAGGTCTGGCAGTAGTAACAATCGTTCTGCGAGGAAACATAGGTTGCAATCATTTCCCGTTCCGCAGGCGTCAGAGAATGCGGGCCGCAAAGCAAAGCCTGCGCCAGTTCGCACATGGGTTTCGCGGTAGCCGGACTGAACGCAAGCAAGCCGCGTATGCCGGGAAGCCCGTCTGCGACCTGAATGTATGCCATTGCTGAGCGCTCCTCAGGGTTTGACGACCTGCACCTTAGCGGCTCGTGCCTATTCCGGCAATAGTTCAAAAATATTAGACCGGCGATGAAAGAACATAGTTTCGCCGGGTGCTGCCATCATTTTTGCCCTTCTAGTCTTTTTGCATTATTGCCCGCCGCCGTTTCCACCGTTACCTTGTCGCTATTTTTCGCGTCGCCGGTTGGCCCGACTTCTTTCCTGACTGGCTTGTGGGGTTATTCGTCGGTAGATCGCAAGCGGCCGCTGCTTGAGGAGAATGCCGTGCACATGTGGAGAGGGCTACGTTGGGCCAGGGAAATCGCATTCATGCTGCTATCCATCGGGCTTCTCGGCATTCCCTGCGCTGCGCAGGAGCTGGGAACGGCCGTGCTGAGCGGCAAAGTCATGGACCCGCAGGGAGCCGTCGTACGGAATGCGGCGGTGACTGCGCGCCAGACCGCGACCGGCACAGATCGCGCAACCACTACCAACAGCGACGGCTTGTTTGTTCTGAACGATCTTGCGCCCGGGGTCTACGAAGTTCACGTGTCGGCCTCCGGCTTTGGGGAGTTCACCGCGCCGGTTTCGCTGCAGGTCGGGCAGCAGGCGAGCCTTAAAGCTGTTCTCAGCGTGCAAACCGAAAAGACCACGGTGGAAGTGCAAAGCGAAGAGCAGCAGGTGAACACGGTTTCTTCGGTAGTGGATGGCGTCGTCACCTCGCATCAGATTGACAATCTCCCGCTGAATGGCCGCAACTTCCTCGAGCTGGCTCTGCTCATGCCGGGAAACACGATTGCCCCTAACTTTGACCCCACCAAGCAGAACACGGTGGTGATTTCTTCCGCCGGCCAGCTTGGCCGGGGCGGCAACGTGAGCATTGATGGCATGGACGATAACGATGACGTGGTCGGGGGCATGCTGCTCAACGTTCCCGAAGACGCCGTGCAGGAGTTCCAGGTCGCGACCAACCGCTTTTCCGCTGAACTGGGCCGCTCTGGTTCAGCCGTGGTGAACGTGGTCACCAAGTCGGGAACCAACGCTTTGCATGGCTCAGCATCTTTCTACGAGCGCGATAAGCATCTGCAGGCGTTGCCGGCAACTTTCAATCCATCTTCGGTGAACGGCGAAACGCCGCCCTTCCGCCGTGAACAATATGCGGCAACTCTCGGCGGGCCGCTGGTGAAAGACAAGGCCTGGTGGTTCGGAGCATTCGAGTACCGCGACGAATTAGGGGGATTGCTGGTCGCCACCCGCCAGCCCGACGCCACGGGCACAGGTGGAAGTTTCCCCAATAGCTTTGCTGAGACCCCGCTTGCTGATCCAATGGGCACGCTGCGCGGTGACTGGCAGGTTTCCACTCGCGACCGCCTCACGCTCCACTATGGCATTGAGCGCCAGGATGCCACCGATCTCACGCCATTCCTTTCCGGGCAGCCGATTGGCAGCGCCTCCCAGCGCCAGGACTCCAATAATCACTTCCAGACCTTTCAGGCGTCATGGACCCGGGTGCTGAGTCCGACTCTGCTCAACCGCGCCAGCTACAGTTTCAACAATTTCATCAACACCATCGTGCCGGTGAATCCCGGGCCGGAGCTGGATTTTCCCAGCCTGGCCGACGGCGCCTCTTATGACTCGCCGCAGCTCACCCGCCAAAAGCGCTCGCAGTGGAATGATGCCGTGGATTGGACCCATGGCAAGCACAACCTTCACTTCGGCGGGGAGTTTCAGCGCATCGGCGCGGATTTTGACCTCGGCGTATTTCGCAGCGGAGCCGTCGAGTTCATCGAGGATTTTCCCGATCAGGACCGGAATGGCGACGGTGTGATCAACGACCAGGATTTGCTCTTCGCCGTAGCCATTCGCAGCGGCACGCCTGACCGTGACTTGATCATTCCCAATGCCGACAATAACTACGTTGCCGGATATGCGCAAGACGACTGGCGCGTGCTTCCGCAACTTACGCTGAATCTTGGCCTGCGCTATGAGATTGACAGCGATGTGAACGACGTTGGGCACTACAACCAGCTCAACCCCATTCTTCAGCCTCTTGTGCACGGCACGCGCCACAAGGATGCCAACAACTTCGGCCCGCGAGTGGGCTTCAATTGGGCTACCCGGAGTGGCCTGTTCAGCGTTCATGGAGGCTACGGAATTTACTACGATCGCGTCACGCTCGAGCTTGAGTCGCTTGAGCGTGGCTTGGATGGCCGCGCGCTGCCGATCAATGTGACCGTGGGCAATGCCAGCTTCCTGGATGGAGACGGTAACTTTGTCCCAGGCGCGCCGACCTACTCTGACCCATTCAGCGGGCCGATCATTCCCGGCGCCGGCGGGGCCTCAGAAGGCATGAACCTGATTGACAACGATATTCAGAATCCCATGGTGCAGCAGTTCAACCTGGGCGTGCAGGCGGCCGTGGGCAAAGACTGGATTGTGCGCGTGGATGGAATTCACAACTACGGCACGCACTTCATCATCGGCGTGCCCGTGGGTTCGGTGTTCAATCCCGATTCTGGCGGCCCTGAAACCGTCACCGATCTCCAATCCACCGCCAGCACGCACTATGACGCGCTGTGGGTGACGGCCGACCACCGCTTTGCGCAGCGCTTCCAGTTCCACGGCGCCTACACGCTTTCGAAGGCGCTGAACTACGCGAACTATGATCAAATTCCTTTCGGCTATCCGCCGGTGGACCCGAGCGACCTGCATCGGGAATACGGTCCGGCGCCCAACGACCAGCGCCATCGCCTGGTTCTGGAAGGTACCTTCAGTTTGCCATTCGGCCTGCAGTTCTCGCCTCTGTGGACTTACGGCTCCGGCGTTCCTATGGACATTCTGTACACCAGCTCCAACGGCAACGTGCGCGTTCCCCAACTCGGGCGGAACGCTGGCGGGCGCCAGTTCCAAACATTTGAGCAACTGAACGCCGCCATCACTCAGATCAACGCCGCGGGGGGTGAGGAGCAGACCGACGGAACTCACGTAACGCTGCCTCTGGTTTCATCGAATGCCCGCTTTGGCGACACCTTCAACTCCTTTGACATGCGCCTCTCGAAGAATTTCCGCCTGAGCGAGCGTTTTACGCTGCAGGTTATCGCCGAATCGTTCAATCTCTTCAACAAGACGAACATTCTTGGGACCAGCAAGAACAACTACTCCGGATTCTTTAACGTACTGGTCCCGGACAGCAGCAATCCGAACCTCTCTTCGAGATTTGGAACGCCGGTCAGCCAGGCTGGAGGCGTCTTTGGCTCAGGCGGACCACGCGCCTTCCAGTTGGCTGCGAAGTTGACCTTCTGAGCGATGGCAACGGCTACCATAGCTGCTGCCATGCCCCAGGAGAGCCTGCAGCCGCGCCTCGGTCTTGCCTCAGCCACTGCTGCGGTGGCCGGCGAGGCGATTGCAGTCGGAATCTTTCTTACCCCGGCTGGAATGGCCAAGGCGGTGGGCTCGCCGTTCTGGCTGCTGGTTGTCTGGCTTGTCGTCGGCGCCATGACCGTTAGCGGCGCACTCTGCTATGGCGAACTTGCAGGGCGTTTCCCGCGCACCGGCGGTACCTACGTCTACCTCGAAGAGGCCTACGGCCGCGGCGTGGCCTTTCTCTATGGCTGGATGTGCCTGCTGGTGCTCGATCCCGGCCTGACCGCGGCGCTGGCCACCGGGATCGCGGGATACGCGGGTTACATTGCCCACTGGGCTCCGATGACGATGAAGGCTGCAGCCGCCAGCCTGATCTGCGGCCTGTGCGCGCTCAACGCGATCAGCATTCGCCTGAGCGCCGGCTTTCTGCGCTGGATCACGTGGCTCAAGTTCGCGGTGCTGGCCTTGCTCACGCTTTGGGCATTCGCGTTCCGCCTGGGCTCGTGGTCGAACTTCATGCCATTCTTTTCTCAGCACGCGGGTTCTTTGCCGCTCGCGCCGGGACTGGGCGCGGCCATGGTGGGCGCGTTCTTTTCCTTCGGCGGCTGGTGGGATGTCAGCAAAATCGCCGGCGAAGTGCGCGATCCCCGGCGCACTCTGCCACGCGCCATGGTCCTCGGAGTGCTGGCCGTGATCGCGGCTTACATTCTGGTCAGCGCCGTGTTTTTGTATCTTGTACCGGTGGAAAAAGTGGCGTCCGATGAGACCTTCGTGGCACAGGCCGGCGCGGTCCTGTTTGGACCTGCCGGAGGCACAGCCTTCGCGCTGATCGTGATCGTCTGCGTTCTTGGCGGCATGGCGGCATTCATGATCTCGGCGCCGCGTGTGTATTACGCTATGGCCGGGGATGGGCTGTTTCTGAAAGAAGTTGCGCGCCTGCATCCGCGCTTCGGAACGCCGGTGGTCGCCATTGCGATTCAAGGCGCGGCCGCCTCGCTGCTGGTGATCGTGGGCAACTTCGAGCAGATCATTGCCTACTTCATTTTTGCCGCGGTGGTATTTCTGGGACTGGCGGTGTCGGGGCTATTCGTTTTCCGCCGCACCCAGCCGGCGCCTAAGGGAGTGATTCTGACAGCCGGCTACCCAGCAACTGCGCTGGCGTTTTTGGGCCTGGTGTTGCTGCTGCTTGTCCTGGTGGCCGTGCGCAATCCGCGCGAAAGCCTGCTCGGCAGCGCCGTGGTGTTGGCGGGACTGCCTGTCTATGGCATATTCCATCGAGGGCGTGCTTGAAGGGGTCTCGCCGACTGCGCGCTGAGAGCCTTTAGTGGCAGGCACAGAAAAGATTTGTGAAGGCCACATAGAAAAACCTATGAGCGAGCACGAGGAAAAGCCGAAAACCAAAATCCGAATTATCGAAGACGCTGAGGCCACTGGCGAAACCGCCGCGGCCTATGACTTCTGGCGTGCCGGCTCGGGCCGCCAGCAGGTGCCCGGCATCATGAAATGCTTCGGCGCCCGCCCCGATTTCCTGCGCGACGTGATCAAGATGGGCAACACAGTACATTTTTCCGAAGGCCATCTTTCGCGCCGCTACAAAGAGATGATCGCCAGCTACGTCTCTTACCTGAATCGCTGCCCTTATTGACTGGACAGCCACGCTTACTTCCTGCGGGTTCAGGGAGCCACCGATCAATGCGTAACAGCAATCCTTGAAGGCAAGGTTGACCAAGCCGGCCTGACCACGGCGGAGCGCGCCTTGCTCGATTACGTCAAACTGATCACCGAGGCAGCCTACAAATCCACGCTGGAAGACGTGCAGAAACTGCGCGATGCCGGCTGGACGGACAACCAGATCTCGGAAGCCGTCTATATCACCGCCCTGTTCGCTTTCTTCAACCGCGTCGCCGATGCTTTCGGCGTGCCCGCGCAGAATTATCTGGTTACTGGAAAACTGACGCCATAGAAAAGGCCGCGCGCTACTCCGACATGTCCGTTACGGCTCTCCGCGCTTCGGCCACGGTGATCATAAGCGTCAAGGGTTCGATTGGCGATGAAATAAAACCCCATTTTTCGTAGAAATGTTTTGCAGTTTCCGAGATCGCATGAACCAGGATGGCTCTTATACCCGCAATCTCCGCCGCCTGCAGGGTGCGCAAAATGGCGTCCTTGAGAAGCGCCGGACCGAGTCCTTGCCCTTGAACGGACTGGTCCAAAGCCAGGCGGCCGATCACCATCACCGGGATGGGGTCCGGCATATTCCGCTTTACTCGACCAGGTGCGCCAATGTGCGCCACCGCGCCCACCGCCAGGGCATAGTAGCCCACGACCCGCTTACCGGCGCAGACGACGTAGGTTCGGGAAGCGCCGCTCTCTTCGTTCTGCAGCGCACGCCTCCTCAGCCAGCCGTCCAGAGCAGGTTCTCCACACTGAAATTGGGAAAGGTCATGGCGGGAAGAAATCTTCTCGGGTGCGCTTGGGCTCACGCTGGGCGCATTCATTTCTCCCAGGGCGACTTGGTCCTGAGCAGCCTCGCCAGCCGCGGGTTGCTTGCAGGCGGCTTGTCGAGCATGGCGGTGAATCGCCGGAACTCTTGCTCTGGGAGGGGAAAATAGCGCCGGTCGAGCAGCACACTTTCCGCTTCCCGGCAGGCTGTTTCCAGCATGAATTCCGAGCGGTTCCGCCCCAGCGCCTGGGCAGCCCGATCAATGAGCGATTTTTGTCCCCGGCTCACGCGCAGATTGATATTTTCGCCGCGGGCTTTGCCGGGCTTGGCCGCCGATCCAGCCACGAACACCTCCTTGTACGCACAATGAATATACACGAATGTGTGCGCAATGTGAATACACCCCCGGCACTCGACGCACTTCAGGTCGGCGAATGCGGTTCACCGGCATCCATTGAATCCTACTGACTGCGCCTGCGCCTGCAAATCCCTGTTATCCGCGCCATGCCAATTCCGTCCAAGTCCAATGGATGCCCGACTCTGCTACTCTAGCTAATTGCCCCAGCACAGCGAGGTGAACTGATGCGAGGAGGTTCGCGTTTGCTCTGGATGGTTGCCTGTCTCTTTCTGCTGGTCACCGCTGTTTTAGGCGAAGATGCCAATAGCGCCGCCTCCAAGACGGCTCTGCCCTCCGGCCCGCCCAAGGCCAAGATCGAGCCGGTTACCGACGATTATTTCGGCCACAAAGTCACCGACGACTACCGCTATCTGGAAGATGCCGCCAGCCCCCAGACCCGGGCCTATGTCCGCGAAGAGATGGCCTACACCCGCAGCTTGCTCGATCCCCTGCCCGGCCGGCAGAAGCTGCACGACCGCCTGATGCAGCTGGCCTCGGTCGGCACCATTACCAGCCCCGAAGTGGACGGCAATTACTACTTTTACCTGCGGCGCGAGGGCGCCCAGAACCAGCCGGTGCTGCTGGTTCGCCAGGGTGTACAGGGGAAAGACCGCGACCTGGTGGACGTGAACCAGATGGCCGCCGATGGCACTGTGGCTCTCGACTGGTGGTTTCCTTCTGACGACGGCAAGTACGTGGCCTATGGAATTTCTTCCAGCGGGTCAGAAGAGAGCACGCTGCACGTGGTCGAGACTGCAACCGGCACAGTGCTGCCTGACACGATTCCGCGCACGCGCTTTTCCAGCGTCGCCTGGCTGAAAAACGATTCCGGTTTCTATTACACGCGCCGCCCCAAGGCAGGCGAAGTGCCTCCGGGCGAGGAGGTGTATCACGCCAAGGTGTACTTCCATACGCTGGGCAAAGACCCGGCGCAGGACCCACTTATTTTTGGCGAGGGCCGCAACGCGCAGGACATTCCCGAGGTCTCTCTGCCCGATGACAACGACCGCTGGCTGCTGATTACCGTTTTCGAGGGCTGGGCGAAGACTGAAATGTACCTGCAAGACCTGAAGGCGGGAACGCCCCCGGTCGCGGTTACCCAAGGCAAAGAGTTCCTCTACCAGGGCGAGGTTTTTCGCGACAAGCTCTATATCACCACGAATGAAGACGCTTCGCATTACCGCGCTTTTGTGGTGGAGGCCGCCCGTCCGCAGCGTGAGAATTGGAAAGAAATCATTCCTGAGAGCGACGCGGTTCTGCAAAACCTGAGCGTGCTGGGCGGGAAGCTGTTCGCACAGTATGAAAAGAATGCGACTTCGTTACTCAAGCTTTTCGATCTGAACGGCAAGCCATTGGGAGAAATTGACCTGCCGGCAATCGGCAGTGTCTTTGGCTATGGTGGACGCTGGGACCGCAATGAGGCCTTCATGGGCTTTCAATCCTTCACAGTGCCGCCCTCGGTCTATGAAATCAATCTCGAGACCCGCCAGATTTATCTTTGGGATAAGGTCAGCGCTCCTGTAGATCCCTCCGGCTACGAAGTCAAGCAGGTATGGTTCAACTCGAAAGACGGCACCCGCGTGCCCATGTTTCTCTTTCACAAAAAAGGCCTCAAGCTCGATGGCAAAAATCCCACGCTGCTCACGGGATACGGCGGCTTCAATATCAGCATGACGCCCAGCTTCTTGGCCACTCGCTTCGTGTGGCTGGAGCATGGAGGGGTTTTCGCCGTCGCGAATTTACGTGGCGGCTCGGAGTTCGGCGAGGCCTGGCATCGTGCCGGCATGCTGGAGAGAAAGCAGAACGTCTTCGACGATTTCATCGCCGCCGCCGAATTCTTGATTAACGACCGGATTACCGATAAAGATCATCTCGCCATTCAGGGCGGCTCCAACGGCGGCCTGCTCATGGGGGCTGTGTTTACTCAGCGGCCAGATCTGTTTCGCGCGGTCGTCTGCCAGGTGCCGCTGCTCGACATGCTGCGCTACCAGAACTTTCAGATCGCGAAACTCTGGATTCCCGAGTATGGCTCTTCCGCTGACGCCCGGCAGTTCCAGTGGCTCTATGCGTACTCTCCCTATCAGCACGTGAAGCAAGGAACCGAATACCCCGCGATCATGTTCATGACCGCCGATACCGATACGCGCGTGGACCCCATGCACGCCAAGAAAATGGCAGCGCTCATGCAAGCCGAAGCGGAGAATGGCCGCAGCCGCGAGCGTCCGATTTTGTTGCGCATCGAAACTAAGGCCGGTCACGGTGCGGGCAAACCGGTCGCCAAACAGATTGAAGAGGGCGTGGATATCTATTCGTTTCTGTTCTGGCAGCTGGGGGTGACGCCGTGATGCTGCACCAGGCGTGAGCTACGGCGCCGCATGCTATTCCGCCAACTGTTGCAGAATCTCTTTGCCCAGCTTCTGCGTCTCGCCGAAGAACTTCTGATACTCCAGAAACAGCCGGTTCAGCGCCAGCGATCGGTCTGGGCCGAGGCGCTTGCGCAGAATCATGTCGCGTACGTGCACCGGGTTCGGCAGTTCTGCCTCTTCCGTCAGTTCTTCCAGCGCCATGCTGGGATCATAGTGGTACATAAAGTTTCTCCATTCCACAAACATAGCACTGCGCTCGCCTCAATTCACGCATGCAGACGTTGCAATTTCGGAGGCACAGAGAGCACCGCCTCTAGGCCCTGCGCAGCCGCGCCAGGCCCACGCCAGCCGCGATAAGGAATGAACCGGCCAGGCGATTCGTCCACGCTTCGTAGCGCGGATTTCGGGCTGCCTCAAGAGCGCGGCCGGCCAGTTGCCCATAGACGAACAAGATAATGAATTCGACCAGGATGGAGCTGGCGCCGAGAATCAGAATCTGCAGCGCCACCGGCTGCCTTGGGTCAATGAACTGGGGAAGAATCGCAGTGAAGAAAAGCAACGCCTTGGGATTGGCGCCTTGCAGGAAGAATCCATCGCGCAGGATGCGGCTGCCGGTCGCAGGCCGCAAACTTGCTTCCGGCAAAGCCAGAAGCGAAGACTTGCTGAGGAAACTCCGCAAGCCCAGATAGATGAGATAGGCCGCTCCCGCCCACTTAATCAAGAAGAAGACCTTGTAGGAGGCCACGATGATCGCGCCCAGGCTGGTGGCAGAGAGTGCGAAGTACACGGCGTTGGCGGAGAGAATGCCGCCGCTGGCCCACACCGATTTGTCCGCACCCTGGCGTAGCCCCTGCGAGAGCACATAGAGCACAGCCGGGCCCGGCGTCAGGCTCAAGACTGCTTCCGTCATTACGAACAGCAACCAGGTCTGCCAGTGCACCTCAAACCATCTCCGTTCCCCAGAGATCGTGCAGATGAACAATTCCTTCCAGGCGGCCGGCGCCATCCACCACCAGCAGCGAGGTGATTTTCTTCTGCTCCATCACGGCCAGGGCGGCGGCAGCAAACTCCTGGCCGGAAATCGTCTTGGGGTCGCGGGTCATGCACTCGCCGGCGGTCAGGTCGAGCACGTCTTTGCCCCGCTTTTCGAGCAGGCGACGCAGGTCGCCGTCGCTGATGAGGCCCGCCAGCCTGCCGTTTTCGACCACCGCAGTCACGCCCAACTTCTTGCGCGACATTTCGTAAATCACATCCGGCATTTTGGTCTGCGGCGTTACGGCGGGAACCGCTTCGCCGGTGTGCATGAGGGAGTGGACGCGCGCTAGGCGCTTGCCCAGCTTGCCGCCGGGATGCAGGTTGGCGAAATCTTCCTCCTTAAAGCCGCGCTTGTCAGATAAGGCCACAGCGAGGGCATCGCCCAGTGCCAGCATAGTGGTGGTGGAAGCGGTGGGCGCCAGGCCAAGCGAGCAGGCCTCTTGGGCGACGGAACAATCGAGCGCGATGTCCGCGGCCGCGGCCAGGGTAGAGACTTTGCCTTTCGACTCCGCCTGATCGCAGGTGAGCGAGATGACCGGCACCTGCAGCCGCTTAAGCGTGGCGAGAAGCCGCAAAATTTCCTCGGTTTCGCCGCTGGCGGAAAGGGCCACCACTACATCCCCGCGCACGATCATCCCCAGGTCGCCGTGCAAGGCTTCGACCGGGTGCATGTAAAGCGCAGGGGTTCCGGTGGAGCTCAAAGTCGCGGCAATCTTGCGCGCCACGATCCCGCTTTTGCCCATGCCGGTCACCACCACGCGCCCGGCGCAACCGTACATGAGTTCCACGGCGCAGTTGAATGCTGCTGCCATCGGCCCGGCGATGCGATCGGCCAGGGCGCGCAGGGCCTCGGCTTCAATGCGCACAACGTTCTCGCCAATGCGGTTCATGGAAGAGAGGATGTTAGCACGCCCGGCGTCATCCTCTGGGTCTCGGCGTCTCTGTGGTTAAAGCCCCGGGAGATCGCCGCTGAGATTAAAGTGCGCGGAACAAAAATCAGAAGTGATCGTCTCTGGCCGCATGCCCTAGTCCGCCCAAACTGCGCGCCTGGATGGCGCGATCCCAGGGCCCGCTCTGCCAGTTGTCCTTTCTCTTTTCGGCATACATCCACGGCGGCAGAGTAATCAGCAGGGTGCGGGCCATGGCCTGGGCATAGGGCTCATACAGGGCACGCAGCTGCGAAAGCTTTTCTTCAGCCTCGGCATCCGATCGCAGCTTCACGCCAGCTTCTGTCAATCGGCGGCGCAATTCCTCCATGTCCTTCGCAGTCAATCGCTCCGCCATTTGCGGATCGTAGCGCGCGTTCAGCACCTGCGCCAGGTCCACCACCGCATGCCGGGCCATGGCGAAGGTGAGCTTGGCCTGCTCCTTGCGCAATCCGTCCACCCCCATGATGATCAGGGCGCTGGCATCGAGGATCGTGGTCAGCGCTCCCAGCCAGGACTGGTTGTTGTGCTGCGAGCGATAAAAGCTCAGCACCGGGTAAGAAAGGTGGCTCTCGAGCACTTCGGCCGCCCAGTGCTCCCACTCAAGGAAAATCCGATCAAGTCCTTCCTGGCTGGGACAGTTGCCAAAACGCCCCAGCAGTTCGGCGGCCGTGGGAGGCGACCCGCTGCGGGCATCGAGCAGGGAAATCTGAATCTCACGCCGGGAAAACGCGCCGTAAATCGTTGGCAAATACCCAATCACCGCGCCCAGCAGGGCGAAACCGGTGCCAGCCTCGGCCACCGACAGCGCCCGCGACAAAGACGAAGTGGGCACAATATCGCCATAGCCCAAAGTAAAAAAGGTTTCGCCGCTGTGATAAACCAGTGCGCCGAAGGTGATCAGTTCGCCTCCCAGTTGAACGTGCTCTCCGGTTCCATACTGCACCAGAGCGAAGCCGAAGATCAGCCCTGCCGCCCAAAAAATAAGCAGAAAGATGAGCGAAAGCGGCCCGAAATACCCCAGGAACGACTCTCGGCGAACTTGCGAGGGGATCTTGGAAGCCAGCCGTCGCCAGGGAATCCAGGTGCGGCGATAGAACCACGCGGTAAGGCGAAAATGGCGGGCAATGCGCCGCGGAAGGACCACGGTTTCAAAGGCATCCAGAAGTACTGCCAGCAGGATGATCACGCCGGAAATGGTGGCGAATGAGCTCACGGGGATTTGGCGGAAATAGTAGCAGATGGAGGTACGAGGCGGGGCCGCTCACGGCGTGGCGTGCGCTGCCTCCACCGCCCTGTGCACCGCCTGAAGTTCCTTCAACACGGTCCGCAACTTGGTGGATTCGAGCGCATTCGCCCCATCCGACTTGGCTTCCTTGGGGTTATCGTGAACCTCCATAAAGACTCCGTCCACGCCGGCAGCGACCGCGGCCCGCGCCAGCACGGGAATGAATTCAGGCTGACCGCCGCTGGCCGCCGGACCGTCTTCATCACCATGAGTGGCGGAGGGCAACTGCACCGAGTGGGTGGCATCGAAAACCACCGGCGCAAACTTGCGCATGACGGCCAGCGAGCGCATATCCACCACCAGATTGTTGTAGCCGAAGGAGCTGCCGCGTTCGGTGACGAAAACCCGGTCGTTGCCCGCGGTGCGGCATTTTTCCACCGCATGCCTCATATCCCAGGGAGAAACGAACTGGCCTTTCTTGATATTGATCACCCGCTCCGTCATGGCCGCGGCCACGATCAAGTCGGTTTGGCGGCAGAGGAAGGCGGGAATCTGCAGCACATCGGCGACTTCGGCAACCTTAGGCACGTCGGCAGTTTGGTGCACGTCGGTCAACACCGGCACGTGCACTTCATCTTTCACTTTTTTCAGGATGCGCAACCCCTCGGCCAGCCCCGGTCCGCGGAAGCTGCGAATTGAAGTTCGATTCGCCTTGTCATAGGAAGCTTTGAAGATAAAAGGAACGTTCAGTGAGCGGGTCACACCTTTGATGACCTCGGCCATGAATAGAGCGTGTTCTTCGCTCTCGATCACGCAGGGCCCCGCGATAAGAAACAGATCGCCCGAGCCGACGCGCACGCCTTCCAGCTGAAATGAGACAGTCATGCTGTAACAGTAAAGATAAACCAGGAAGGGCGTGAAGGTACACGAGGCTATTAGCGAGCTAAGCTCAGTCAAGCCGCAAGGCCGTCATTCGCAATGAGCGCCGCTGTGGGTTTACAGACCGGCCGGCCGAGCCGCCGGTTTCATCAGCAGATCGCGGACCGCCTTGGGCGGGGCAAAGATGCTCGAATCCACATCGTTAAATGTCACCGAGGAGTAGGCGAAGATCTGGGCAACGGTCCATTCGCCGCCATTCTCGGGCCGAATCTTGACCGTCTGCTTCATGGGGAAGAGCACGCCGTCTATTTTTTGATAATCGGAAAAAATCTCGTGCACCCAGACCTTGCCACTCTGCCACGTGGTCTCGAATTCGTAGCCCACCAGCAACCCGGTTTCGCGATCGTAGAAGTGATCGTTCGATTTGTTCCAGTTGTTAATGCCATGCAGACGATAGCAGGGTCTAGCCTCGAATTCTTCTGGCCCCACCGTCTGCATGGATTTGAACCAGGAGAGCTCGGTCAGCGGGTAGTAGAAATCAGCATCGCGCTTGGCGCTCTCACGATCGTTTCCGGTCAGGACCTGGGCTCCGTTTCGAGGGTCCAAGCCCCAGGCGTTCTCACCATCAAAACCGCTCAGATTGTCCCCGGCATGCTTGGGCAGCGTTATCTTCTCCAGCCGGCGATATGGCGCCATGGCGTAGAAAACGAACGGGAGAAAAACCGAACCCTCGGGTTTGCGGACCTCTAATGTTCCCCTCATGGTGCAGGAGGTATGCCGCAAAATGGCGGCGCGGCCGCCCAGCGCCTGGTCATAACGGGCGACGATCTCTTGAGCGGGGGGCAGTGTATCGGCGACGAGGAAGGAAGCAGCCAAACCACAAAGCAGCAGCAGGCGAAAAGAGAAGGACACACTCATGGGGCACCGCCACTGTTGCATTCGACGAGCGCCTCTGAAAAAGGTTAGCGGTTAGCGCCCCACCAGCTTTTCCGGCCGGTGGAACATCTCCACCTCGGCCGCGACCTTATCGGCCCGCCGTTTCAGGCCGAACTCATAGGCCGCGCCCACAAATGACCGGAACAGCGGATGCGGCTCCAGCGGCTTCGACTTGAATTCAGGATGAAACTGGCAGCCGATAAAGTGGGGGTGGTCCGGCAGTTCGACCATCTCGACGTAAGTGCCGTCGGGAGTTGAGCCGGAGATCCTCAGCCCCGCGGCAGTGAGCGTTTCTTCATACTCGCGATTGAATTCATAACGGTGGCGGTGGCGCTCGCTGATTTCCAGCTTGCCGTAGATTTTATGCGCCAGCGTGCCCGCTTCGATCTTGCACATCCAGGCGCCCAGGCGCATGGTGCCGCCTAACTCTTCCACGCCGCGCAGTTCGCGCAGCTTGTAGATAATGCGATGGGGCGTGGCGGGGTCGAACTCGCTGGAGTTGGCATCGGCCAGGCCGCACATGTCGCGGGCAAACTCGATGCAGGCGGTCTGCATGCCCAGGCAGATGCCGAAGTACGGGACCTTGTTCTCTCGGGCATAACGAATCGCCTGCAACATTCCCTCAATGCCGCGCTTGCCAAAGCCGCCAGGAACCAGTATCCCGTCGTATTCGCTCAGTTGCTCGGCGCAGGCTTGCTGGCCGGCTTCCAGGCCCTCGGCCTCCACCCAGTTCAAATGCACTCTCAGGTTGTGGGCCAGCGCGCCGTGCACTAAGGCTTCTTTCAGCGATTTGTAGGAATCCTCGTACTCGACATACTTGCCGACAATGGCGATGGTGACCTCGGCCTTGGGGTTGTAGACGCGGTGCACAATGTCTTCCCACTGGGAAAGATCGCGGTCTTTCGACTGCATGTGCAGGTACTTCAGCGCCAGCGTATCCACGCCTTCGTTGGCGAACACCAGCGGCACTTCGTACACCGAGGCCACATCCTTGGCAGTAATGACGGCCTCTTCGCTCACGTTGCAGAACAGGGCGATCTTCGATTTGATCTCTTTGGCCAGGAAGCGGTCGGTGCGGCAGAGCAGAATGTCGGGCTGAATTCCAATGCTGAGCAGTTCTTTGACGGAATGCTGCGTGGGCTTGGTTTTCAGCTCCTGCGCGGCGGCGATGAATGGCACCAGCGTGACGTGGACGAACAGGGTGTCTTCGCGCCCAAGTTCCTGGCGCATCTGCCGGATGGCCTCCATGAAAGGCAGCGATTCAATATCGCCGACGGTGCCGCCGATTTCCACGATCGCCACATCCACATCCTGAGCAACTTTCTTCATAGCGGCTTTGATTTCGTTGGTCACATGGGGAATGACCTGCACGGTCTTGCCCAGATAGTCGCCGCGGCGCTCCTTGGCGATAATCTGCTCGTACAGCCGGCCGGTGGTCCAGTTATTGTCGCGGGAGAGTCGGGCGTGGGTGAAGCGTTCGTAGTGGCCCAGATCGAGATCGGTTTCCGCGCCATCGTCGGTGACGAAGACCTCGCCGTGTTGAAAGGGAGACATGGTGCCGGGATCCACGTTGAGGTACGGGTCAAACTTCATCAGGTTGACTTTGAGGCCGCGGCTTTCCAGCAGGCAGCCGATTGAAGCCGCCGCCAGGCCTTTGCCCAACGAAGACACGACACCACCGGTCACAAAGATATACTTTGCCGACATCGCTTCCTCGCCCTGAATTGTCTGTGGAATGTTGTGCAGGATGGGTGCACGATCAATTATGCCAGAGATGGCTGTGGAAATAAATGGCAGACTTGCATCGAAAATTTCGATGGGAACGTGCAGGCGAACTCGGAATCGCCGTGTGGGGCGGCCGAGCAAAGCTCGATGGAAACCCGCTATTTTAGCATTTCCGTCACCACGGCTCGCACATGAATCTTCGTGGTATCCAGCAGCGGTATTCCGCAGGCGCTCTCTTCCCGAAGAATCAGTGAAAGCTCGGTCCCGCCGAGAATTAACCCGTCTGTGTTGTCCTGATTTCTGATCCGCTCTGCAATTTGCAACAGCCTCTCGCGGGTCTCCGGCCGGATGAGGCCATGCACCAATTGGTTCAGGTAGATTTCATGGATCCACGCCTGTTCCTCGGCCATGGGCATCACAATGGCGATTCCTTCTTTCGAAAAGACCTCAGGATAAAAGGCCGCCTGCATGGTGAAGCGCGCCCCGAACAGAGCAAGTTTCTTCAACCCGCGGGCTTTTGCCTCGGCGCAGGTGACTTCGACAATACTGATCAGGGGCAATGGCGAGCGCCGGAGCACCTCGGCAAACACAAGGTGAGGGGCATTGGCTCCGATAAAACCGAAGCTGGCGCCGGCGGCGGAGAGCCGGTGCAGTTCCTCAACCAGATAGTCTGCGGCCTCGCCGCGCCGTTCGGCGGCAATCAGGTCGCGCAATCTTGCCATGTTAATGCTATTGATAATAAGCGAAGGGTAAATATCTTCACCGGTTGCCTTGCGGAACTCGGTGACAATGCCGCGGTAATACTCGATGGTGGATTCCGGCCCAACGCCCCCGATCATGCCCGCTGTTTTCATGGTATCGCCTATTGCGGCCCAGACGCCCGGCAGCTATCCTCGCATGGCAAACCCGTTTGTCGAAGTTCATAATTAAGCTATGGGTGGGTGGTATCCGCGATTGCAGCCATTCTGGCTATCCGCTTTTCTCGTGCTGAGCCTTTGCCTCGTTCCAGGCAATGCCCAGCAGCTCTCCAAGCGGCTCATACTCAAAGACGGCTCCTACCAGCTGGCCACGCAATGGGAAGTTCACGGCGACCGGGTGCGCTATTACAGCGCCGAGCGCGATGAGTGGGAGGAAGTGCCGAACTCCATGGTGGACTGGCCGGCGACAGACAAATTCGAGAAAGACCGCGAGGCGGGTGTGCCCCCGCCCGAGGCCGTAGAGCTCGAAAAGCAACTGGAGGCTGACCGCAAGGCCGAAGAGGCGCGCAGTCCGCAGGTGGCACCCGGCCTGCGTCTGCCCCAGGATGGCGGCATCATGCTGCTCGATACTTTCCAGGGCCAGCCCCAACTGGTGGAGCTGCAACAGAGTGGCGGCGAGATCAACCGCAATATCAAGCACAACATTCTGCGTGCCGCCATCAACCCCGTGGCCAGCGCCCGGCAGAGCATTGAGCTGCCGGGGCCGCACGCCGCCATCCAGGCGCATACCGGCTTGCCCTCCGTCTATGTCAACGTGAATGAGCCCACGGAGGGCGCCATTGCTGTGCCGCAGCAGCCGGAGGAGCCCTGGGACCGCTTTCGTATCGTTCAGCTGCAGGCCAAGGAGGGCAAGCGGATCGTCGGCGATATCAAGATCAACCCGCTGGGCAAGGCGAGCCAGCAGCAGAAACTTGTGCTCACTACCGCCGAGCAGCTGACCGGCGGCTGGGTGAAGGTGACGCCGCAGCAACCGCTCGCTCCCGGCGAATACGCTGTAGTCGAGATGCTGGGCAAGGATGGCATGAATCTCTACGTCTGGGATTTCGGAGTAAACTCCGCGGCTCCCGGGAATGCTTTGGTCATCAAGCCCGAGGCTTCCGCCACTGCGCCGCCCGCTCCTCCGCCGAAGTTGGATAAGCGCTAGCCGCTTGCCACTCAGGGCTCAGCTTGCCGGGCGGTAGGACAACCGGTTTGCTGCTGAGCCTTCGGCACTCAGCATTTGACTGCTGACTGCCGAACTTCATTGACCCTCTCTCGGCCGCCATTTACACTAAGCGCCATTCCTTCAAATTTTGAGCGTCGGAGCGCAACTGCGTGAAAGTCTATGGTTCTCCCCGGCAGGTGCTTTCGCAGGTTGAGCAGGTCCTCAGCGCCAGGCCCCAGGCGCATGGCTCGCCGCTCGAAAAAGCGGTCGAGGTGTTGTCTGGCGGCCGCCACTATACCTGGGTGGGAATTTACCTGGCGGTGAGCGCCAATTTTACCCAGAAGCTGGCCGGTGGCGGCGAGCCTCATCCGGGGCAGATGGCGCGGCCGGAGACCCGTTCCAAGGTGATTGTTTCCATCAAACTCGCCGGGCGCGAACTCGGCCTGCTGGATGCTGAGAGCGACCGCGAGAACGCCTTCGGCACAGAAGACCGGGTGCTGCTGGAAAATGTCGCCGCTCTGGTGGCGCGCTTTTTGACCGGCCCGGGTAAATATCTCGCGCGCAAAGCCAGGGAATCGGCCGCCGGCTAGGTCATGCTGATTTCAGTTCCTGAAGTTTGTCGGTCTCTTCGCGAATTCTCTTCCATGCCTGCTCGACGTGGCGGGCCTGCGTGTTGGTCTGGCCGACGCAAACTCGCAGCGTGAGCTTGCCCTCCAGCTTGGTGTGCGTGAGGTAAAGATCGCCGCCGCGGTTCAGATGATCCATCAGGGCCTGATTGGCCTCATCCCCCGCCTTGAGCCGGAAGCATACGAGATTCAAAGGCGCTGGGGCAGCCAGCTCGAAGCGGGCGTCGGCGCGCACCCAGGCGGCAAATTGCTGCGCCAGCGCGATGTGCTGGCGCAGGTGATGCCGCAAACCCTCCACCCCGTAGTGGCGGATCACAAACCACAACTTCAGCGAGCGGAAGCGCCGGCCCAGCGGAATCTGCCAGTCGCGGTAATCAATGACCGCGCCCGATTCCGTGGCCTGATTGCGCAAATACTCCGGCAGAATGCTCAGGGTCTTGATCAGCGCCGCCCGCTCGGCGACGTAAAAGCAGTCGCAATCGAAGTTGGTGAACATCCATTTGTGCGGGTTTAAGCAATAGCTGTCGGCGAACTCCAGGCCGTTGTGGATGTGGCGGAACTCCGGACAAAGCGCCGCCGTACCGCTCATGGCGGCATCCACGTGCAGCCAGAGATTGTGCTCGCGGCAGATGCGGCCGATCTCAGGCACGGGATCAATGGCATTCGAAGAGGTGGTGCCCACAGTGGCGCATACAAAGCACGGCACCAGGCCGGCGCGGCGGTCCTTCGCGATCTGCCCGGCCAGGCTTTCCGCGCGCATGGCAAAATTGCCATCCACTGCAATCTGGCGAAGATTGTTGCGCCCGAGGCCGGCGATCATGGCCGCTTTCTCAATGGAAGAATGCGCCTGCGAAGAAGTGTAGGCCACCAGCTTGCCGTCACAGCCGCGCTGGTTGGTGCCGTAATTCGTGGCCCGCTCACGGGCGGCCAGCAGCGCGCAAAGCGTGGCGCTGGAAGCCGTATCCTGAATCACGCCCCCGCCGCTTTTTGTGGACAAGAACTTCTGCGGCAGGCCCAGCATTCCCGCCAGCCAGTCGAGCACGTGAGCTTCCAGCTCGGTGCAAGCCGGGCTGGTCGCCCACAGCATCCCCTGCACCCCCAGGCCGGAAGAAAGCAGATCGCCCAGAATCGCCGGGCCGGACGCGTTGCTGGGAAAGTACGCAAAGAAGTTCGGCGACTGCCAGTGCGTTATGCCGGGGAGAATCACACGCTCCATATCGGCCAGTATCGCGTCAAACGGCTCGCCGCGGGCGGGCGGGTCGGCCGGCAGTTTTGACCTGACCTCGCCGGGTGCGGCCTGCGAAAGCACAGGCAAAGACTCGATTCGAGCGTAGTAATCGGCAATCCAATCCACCACTGCATGACCGCGGCGGCGGAACTCTTCAGGCGTCATGTGATAGCTGGCTTCAGGCATGGGCCTCCATCCTGGTGCGCATTTATTTAAGCAGATTTCGGAGGCGCTGCGGGCTTCTGTGTTCTCCGTGTCCTCTGTACTTGAGAAATGGCACCTGGCAGTTGGCACTTAGCATTTGGCGGTCCGGGGCAGCCGCCAACTGCCTGACTGCAAAGGTCAGTCCAGCCTACCGAAATACACCCGGGTGGTGTATTCGATCACCACCTCGCCGTTCGTCTGGTGGGCCTCGAAGATGCGCCGCAAATCATGCAGCATGGAGATGTGATTGGGATGCTCCGGCGGCGGCGTGTAGGAGGAAGAAAGCAGCCTTCGTTCCAGACCCGCATAATCCACCGGCTGCAGCATTTCGAAGGTGCGAGACAGGAACGGCAGCGGCACGAAAAACCGGCCCATCCGGCCAGTGGTGTGCTCGTGGCGCACGTCCTGGTAGTCGGTGCCAAACTTCAGCAACAACGCTTCGTAGTCGCGAAGAAACGGCGTCGAATCCACCCGGCGCTCGTTCCACAGAAAGACCAGCCAGCCGCCCGGCCGCAGAATGCGCGCGAACTCCCGCCTTGCCGCCGGCGGGTCGAACCAATGCGCCGCCTGGGCTGCAGTCACGAAGTCCACGCTGTGATCGGGCAGGCTCGTGGCTTCGGCGGTTCCATTTAAGCTGGTGAATTGCCGAAACGCGGCCAGATATTCTTCTCCCGCGCTCCGCATGGCGGAGTTCGGCTCCACGCCAAAGACGCGGTTGCCGTTCTCCAGCAGCAGGCGGGTAAAGATGCCGGTGCCGGAAGCAATATCGGCGATCACGCAATCCGGCGTAAGGCCGCATTCGGCCTTTAGAAGCTCAATCACCTGCGGCGGATAGCTCGGCCGGCCGCGAACGTAATCGTTGACGCGCGACGAAAAACGCTGCGTAGAATCGGTTGCGGGCATGCCCTTAGTTTATCCTGCGCGCGGAACGCGAAGAATCAGGTGTCTTCCTTCGTGCCCTTTGCGGTTTATCCCGCCGCCTCTGCCCAACTCGGCGGCAAACTGCTAAATTAGATATCCACCCATGCGCCTTGTGGTCAAAGTCGGCACCAGCCTGATTGCGCCTGCCGGGCGCATTGATACCATCCGCATGCGGGCGCTGGTGGATCAGCTCGACCTGACCCGGCACGAATATCTGGTCGTTTCCTCGGGGGCCATCGCCTCCGGCATGTCGAACCTGGGTTTGAGCCAAAAGCCTGGCAGCGTGCCTCTGATGCAGGCCTGCGCCGCGGTGGGGCAAAGTGCGCTCATGCACACCTACGAGCAGCTCTTCTTCGGTAAAAAGAAGGTGGCCCAGCTGCTGCTTTCGAGCGACGACTTCACCTCCCCGGCACGCTACAAGAACCTGCAGAACACGCTGCATCAGCTGCTGAAGCTGGGGGTGGTGCCGGTGGTCAATGAGAATGACAGCGTTTCCGTGCGCGAACTGGAAGGCGCCTTCGGCGATAACGATGAGCTCAGCGCTTTACTGGCCGCGGCCGTCAAGGCCGACTGGCTTTTGCTGCTGACCGACGTAGATGGCTTTTATGCGCCGAACGGCAGCCGGCCTCGCCTGGTGCGCACCGTGCGCAAGCTTACCCCTGAAATGGAAGCCCTTTGCAACGGCCACGGCCGGCTTGGCCGCGGAGGCATGCGCTCGAAGCTGCGCGCCGCCAAGACCGCCAGCGAGGCGGGCGTGCATGTGGCCATCGTGAATGGTCGGCACTCCCATGCCATTCTCGCCGCGCTTGCCCGCAAGAGCGGAACCTACTTTCCGCCGCAAACCAGGAAGCGCTGAGATGGCAACCACAGTCGCCGCCGGCGCCTCTACCCGCGAAAAGCTTCTCCGCGCGCGCGACGCAGCGCCCCGTCTGGCACAGCTTTCCACGGAGCAGAAAAATGCCCTCCTGCTGGCCATGGCCGGGGCTATCGAAGCCGCCGCCCCGAACATCCTCGCGGCGAACCAATCTGATCTGGAAAACTCCGGCCTCTCCGGCGCCATGCAAGACCGTTTGCTGCTCACTGCCGAACGCATCCAAGATATGGCGCGCGGCCTGCGCGAAGTTGCCGGCCTTCCCGATCCGGTTTATGAAATCCTGGCCGAGTGGACTCGCCCCAACGGCCTGCGCATCCGCAAAGTCCGGGTGCCGTTGGGCGTGGTGGGCATCATTTATGAATCGCGCCCGAACGTGACTGCCGACACGGTTGCGCTTGCCCTGAAGACGGGAAATGCGATTGTGCTGCGCGGCGGCAAAGAGGCGGCGGGCAGCAATCAGCGGCTGGCGGAAATTCTCGCCGCCGTGCCCGGCGTGCCCGAAGGCGCCATCGAACTGCTCGATGCCGGCACCCGCGACTCCGTCCGCGAGTTGATCCAGGCCCGCGGCCTGGTGGATGTGATTATTCCGCGCGGAGGAGCCGAGCTGATTTCTTTCGTGGTGGAGAATTCGCTGGTGCCTGTCATCGAGACCGGCGCGGGCAACTGCCACATTTTCGTGGACGATCCGGCCGATTTCGAGATGGCCGACCGCATCGTGATCAACGCCAAAACCCAGCGCCCCTCCGTCTGCAACGCCGCGGAAAAGTTGCTGGTGCATGAAAACATCGCCGTCCAATACGTGCCGCGAATCGTGAAAAAACTGATTGAACACGGCGTGGAAGTACGCGCCGATGAGCGCAGCCGTCAGTTGGCTGCCGGTTTGGATGTTCATCCCGCCAGCCCCCAGGATTGGGAAGAAGAATATCTACGCCTGTGTATGTCGCTGAAAGTAGTGGGGGGCGTGGAAGAAGCAATTGCTCACATCAATCGCCATTCCACCAAACACTCGGACGCAATCGTAACTGCCGACCAAGAACACGCGCAGAAGTTCCTCCGCCAGGTGGATTCAGCCTGTGTCTATTGGAATGCTTCGACGCGCTTCACTGATGGCGGCGAATTTGGAATGGGCGCCGAGATGGGTGTCAGCACGCAGAAACTTCACTGCCGCGGCCCGTTTGCGCTCGCCGAGTTGACTTCAACCAAGTACGAAATCACGGGATCAGGGCAGACTCGCTGACCCTGCCGGAAAAACGGCTGAAAAGCGGGAACTGGCAACCTGGAACTGGAAGATTGGTCCGCAGCCTCAATCTCCCGTCAGAAACTTGAATTGCGCCGCGGTCAGCGGCACTACACTCAGCCGCCCCTGCCTTACAAGCGGCGAATCGCTGAACAGTTTGTTGGCTTTCACTTCGGCCAGGCTGACCGGTTTGGCCAGCCCCTTGCCCACCTTGATTTTCACTCGCGGATTCTTCGGATCATCGGTTTCGACGGCGGCCACCGTCGCGGTTCCCACCGCGCTCTTGTGGTCGCCGGTTTCGTAAATCACCAGCCGCTCTCCCGGCTTCATGTTGCGCAGGTTTTTCAGCGCCACCGGATTGGAAACCCCGTCCCAGATCGTGCTCTGGTCGCGCTGCAGATCGGCGAAAGAGTACTCCGACGGCTCCGTTTTCAGAAGGTAGTCCATAGAAATTGCCGTGCCGTAAGCGCCCGGCGGATTACTCCGACGAACTGATTGCCTGCTCCATCGGAACCTGCGTCGGCAGCGGACGGTAGCCATCGCGGGTGCGAATGCGGTATTTCTGGGAATGCTCACCCACGAGCTTCACCGTGATGGCCCGCCAGCCGCGGTTCGGATTCGGCTGCGGGTAGTAGCTGAGAGCATAGAGGTGCTGCAGGTCTTCGCGGATCGAGGCGAAAGCCTTTTGCTGGTCTCTCCAGTTTTTGGCAAAGTAAGCCTCGCCGCCGGTGGCTGCGGTCAGGCGGCGGAACACGGTGCTCGAAACCGGGTCCAGGCTGGCCTCCCGCGTACTGATCATATAGATGGGAATGCCCTTCGACTGCGCCAGTTCAGCTACGTCCTCCGGGGGCACCATGCTGGCGTTGTCCGGCCCGTTGGAAAACACCACCACCACTTTCCTGCCCGTGTATTGGCCGGCGTCTTTGATCGTCATCAGCAGGGCGTTGTAGAGCGCTGCGTCGTCTCCCGCCACCGTGCTGCGCACGCCGCGCAGCACCTGCGTCCGGTCGGCGGTCAGCGAGGAGGCCTTGGACAGGTCCCGGCTGTAAGAATAGAACGCAATGCGGTCGGGCTTATCCAGCGAGCGGATGAACTGCGCAATAGCATCCTGGGCGAAGACGAACCCGCGATACATGTAATTGCTGGTATCAAACAGCACGAACACGCTGGCGCCGGTCACCGCCGAACTGAAGCTGGGCGCGGCTGTGGAAACCTTCGGCGGATCCATCGCCTTCGGGCTGGGCGCGGCCCCGGCCTCTTCCGGCGGGACGTCAATCAGCGTGCGCACTGCTTCATCGCCTTCGCCGAAGGTCGCAATCTTCTGCGGAATCCCGTCTTCCATAATGCGGAAGCTGGAAGGATTAAGGCCGGTAATGTAGCGTCCCTTGCGGTCCATCACCGCCACGTTCAGCTGCACCAGTTCCACTTTCACGCGAATGTTAGGTTCGCTCTGTTGCGCCGAGGTTCCAGGATCGGACCCCACCAGCAAAAACGACATCAGGATGAAAAGCAACACAACCCGTTCCACTACCTTCGGCGCTGGCGCGAATGCGAAAATCCGGCGGTTCATTGCATCTCCCCTTTTTGCAGTACGGCGACTTTGCCTTGGCGAAACTCTTCCCCCGTCTCCCGCATGGCGCGGATCAACGCCGGCCAGTCTTCAAATTGCGTGGCCGAAATCTTTTCCACCATGCGGTAGGTCAGTTGCGGTACCAGGCGATTCAGCAGCACCGAGGGATAGCCTTTCTCATCCACCAGGCGCGCCCAGTAAAGATTGTTGGACTCCCAGGATTCAGCCAGCAGCCGGCTGCCATAGCCCATCACCGCGGGCAGGAATTTCGTCTCCAGCAGCCCCGGAGCATAGCTGTCCGCCATCACCGGATGCGGAATGCCGAAATCCCGCGAGAGCCGCTCCCAGTTGGTCTCGGAGGGGTACTGAGCGGCAAGATCCTCCAGTTCGTGCCCGGCAACGCCAAATGCCCCCGTCTGCCCCGGAAACCGCTTGCGGTACTCTGCCGCCAGATAAAAGGTCTCGGAAGGCAGCACGGTATTGAGCGCTTCCGCGGCGTGCCCCGCCGCCAGATTGGCATCCAGTTCATCCAGCCTCTGGGGAGCGAGGCGGTCTGAGAGAATGTTGTACACAACCTGCCGCAACTGGGCATCATGCGCCGCCGAAGACAGCAGTTCCTCGCCGGCGCGCTGGTAGAGTGAAACCGCGTGCAATTCATTCCGGCTTATGCCCCACCACCGCGGCAGAACCGCCCCGGTCAGCAGAGCCGGCGCCAGGTCCGGCCAGATCAGCGATTGCACGTTCGAGGGAACAATGAAATCCTCTTCCACCGAGGCCAGCACGAAGGGCAGGTCGGCCAGCGACCCGGCCAGATAAGCGCCGCCGCCAGCCGTCAGGCCCGAGCCAAAAAGCGAAGGCGTCTGCCAGGATTGCCGCCGTCCCTCCGTCATCTGCCCCGAGAAATCGTGCGAGCGCACGAACAGCGGATCATTGCGCAGCATCTGCCCGCCGGGAGGGTCGTAGTAGGCATAGTTCAGCCCCACCAGCGTGTCTCGCAGGAACGAAGCCAGGCGCCCGCGGGCCTCCAGCAGTTCTTTCGGTGAGCTGGGCGATTTGATGATCTTCACCAGGTCGGTGCGGGTTTGCAGCCCGGCGTGCGGATTGCTGGGCAGGCCGGGGGCCCATTCCGTGCGCTCGCCCGAGCTGAACAGCGGCCTGGGCAGCTCGAATTCGCGCAGTTCCTCCGCCATCGCGATCATGGTGCTGTCGGCGGGCTTGCCCTGTGCCATGTCGCTCAGCCCGTCGCCCAAGGCAAACAGCACATCAAGCGAGGCCAGCCGCTGGCTCATCAGGCCGGTTTCGATTCTCTGTGCCAGCTCCTGCCGCACTTGCTCGCCCTGGTCGGTCGCCTGGTTCGGCCCGGCCAGCAGCTCAATGAACTCGTTCTGCGAAATCTGCGATTCGCCGCTGGCCGCTCGCTCCATTTCCCGCAGTGAGGCCCGCCCGGAGTCAAACAGCTGGGTGGACGACGTAATTCGCGCAAAAGGCTGCAGCATGCGTTGCCAGGAAGGGTTCAGGTCGGTCTGAGGTATCTCGTGCTGCCGCGCCAGAATCTGCCAGAGCCCGATATTGGCCTGGAACATGCCCAGGGCGTTGCTGCGCAACGTCATATCGGAGATGTGGTCCAGGCTCTCGGCCTCAGCCAGATAGCGCGCAATGGATTCGTTATTCAGCCCGGAAAACTCCGCGAACACCGAAAACTGGTCCCCGAACCGGCCATACCTTTCGGCCAGCAGGCTGACCGTCTGCGGGGTAAGCCGCTGCCGTGGGGAACGTTCCCGGTCAATCTCATTCGCGGCCAGGAAGATTTGCAGGGGATTGTCGGATTCCAGCAGCCGGGAAAAGGCAAACATCGCCTCCACCAGTTGGTCGGGGTTCTCAAGGCGCTGGTGCCTCATCCAGTCCTTAACCGAACGGGAGTTTCCGCGGCGAAGAATTTGCCCCCATACCTGTACATCCCCGGGTATCTCGGGCACTCCATTGCTATCCAGGCGCAACCGCGTGGCCAGCAGCAGCAGGCCGGGATACGGCCGGAATACCGGCCGGGTAGGGTTGGGGGTCAGCGCCCTGCCCCGCAGCGCCTTGTAGAAGCTCACCAGCCTGTCAGGGCGGGTGAAGTACGCCTGTTGCTCCTGGCTGGCCCGGGCCAGCGTGTCATAGTAGGCCGCCAGCCAGCCATCGTCCTTACCCAGAACATGGGCCACGAACTTCGGCCCGGCCTCCGGGCTGGCCCCCGCGAGCTCCTTCCATCCCGCGTCCGCCGCCGCCCCGCCCGGAACCATCACCCGCCCGGAACGGATGCAGAACTGGCCGCCGTAGAAGTCCATGACCGCGGCCCAGCGCAACAGGTCATGCAGCCCCGGTGACTGCCGCAAATCGTTTCTAGTCTCCTCATCCATGCGTGACATGGCCCAGTACAGCCGCGCCAGCACGCGGTCGTTCAAAAGCGCGTCCAGCACCTCACTGTGCCCGGTCGCAGCCGATGTCCAGTCTTTTTGGCTGAACATAACCGGCACCTGGGTGGCTGGATAGGGATATTCAAACGGCTTGTCCCGGCGCAGGTCATCTTCCAGCTGAGCCAGCGGGAAAGCCGAGTCTATGGTCAGAAATGCCCGCTCCGGATCATCGGTTTCGAGCGAGGTCTGGGGGCCGCAGGCTTCGCGGAAGCGGTATCCCAGGATTCCCAGCAGCCGCGGCACATCCGCGCAGCCCGAAACTCGAATCACGCGGTCTGCTCCCGCCAGCGCCTCCAGCTCGCGCGCCTGCTGCACGTAGCGCCGCAGCAGGACCAGAAACTCCGTCGCCTTGGCATTTCTGCCCTCGGCCCCTTCAAAGCCGCGCAGCTCGACGTTGCTGGCCATCAGCGGCAGCACTTCATCCAGCGGGATGTGCTGGCTGATTCCCGCCATCCGCTCGAATGAATGTAAAGGGCCGGGAATCTCGGTGAAGTCTGTGGCCGCGGCGCCCGGCCCTGCGGCTGCGGGCTGAGAGGCAGGACTGGCCGGATCGGCGCTCTGCGCGCGCATTCCCGAGCCGGAGCAAATGGAAACAGCGAGAAGAGCCGCCGGCACAAAGCGACTGAGAAGAGACTTCATGACCCCACCTCTCTCCGAAGGGCTGGGCGAACCGTTTAGAGCTGGCCTGCGAGCAAAACGTTTTAGTACATCGGGGTCGGCATTATAACCGCGAACCCGGGCTGCGTTTGTCCGCGAGTTGTCAATTTCGCGCCAGCCAAGATAAACCAGCTTGCGGTGAAATCCAAGACCCAAAAAGGGCAGAGCAGATCGTCTCCGCCCGATGAGCATCCCGCGTTCCATTAGGGGTTTCCAAAACGGGCCACCCGGCCGCCCCGGACTCGATTATTTCCCGGATTCCCACAGCGATCTCCCTACGCCGGGTGGGCCTGAGATGCACAAAAGCCGCTTCGCGCAGCCATTTTCGGCCCCATCGGCCTGACTTTTTCTCTTTCCGGCTCCGGCCGCTCCCAGCGCCGGTTCCGGGGCGCTGTGCTCCCGCTCACAGCCGACCGGCGGCAGATGGAGCATTGTGGAAATAACGGAGGTCGCCATGACGTCCTTTATCGAGGTCCATACCACGGCTGGAATGCAGGAGTTGATAAATGTGGCCGCAATCCAGAGCGTCAAGCAGATGAAAAACTCCACTCAGCTCGTCTTCACTGACGAAGAGCCGCTTGACGTGGTGGAAAAGTACGAAGAAGTGAAGGCGCTGATCAGCAAGGTTATGAGTTGCGAGCCGGTTGCCGCCCGATAGAGGCTCGAATGGGCGCTTAAGCTGGCCGCAATCCCTGCCGATGGAGGCTTCAGGGAGGGCTTATGACCCTGATGGCTTGGCAGGACAACTATAGCGTCCACGTGCCAAAGATAGATTCTCAACACCAGCACCTCTTTCAGTTGGTTAACGAGCTGCATGACGCCATGACTAAAGGACGTGCCAACGAGGTCATGGGCGCAATTCTGAACGAACTGGTGACCTATACCAAGACCCACTTCCAGACCGAAGAAGAGCTCATGCAGAGTAAAAACTATCCCGACCTGGAGGCGCATCGGTCCGAGCACAACCGGCTCACCGATCAGGTGATGCAATTGCAGAAAGGCTTCTCCGCTGGCCGCACCATGGTCAGCATTCAGACCATGCACTTTCTGCGCGACTGGCTCACTAACCATATCCTTCACTCCGATAAGCGCTATGACGCATTCATGAACGCAAGTCAGTGAAGCTCCAGCGATTTCACGCCACTGACGATTTGAAAGATGGGCAAGCGTACTCAAGAAGGCATTCTCTAAGGCGCGTCCGGTCATCGCCTCGGCGCACAACTTTCCCCCTGCCAGCGGGTTCAGATATGCGTAAGGCGGAGGAAGCTAACATGCTGAAAAGAAGCGTTCTCATGATTGCCGCATTGGGTTTGGCATTGGCTGTGGCAGGCCCGCCCAGGGCCCACGCCGGGGTGGTGGTTTCCGTGGGTGTAGGCCCGGTGGTACGCCCGTTTGGCCCCTACGCCGTGGTTCCGCGCCCCTACTATCGGGCAGGCTTTTACTACGGACCGCGCCCCTATGTCGCTTACTATCCTCGCCCCTATGTGCCTGCGCCGGTCTGGGTGCGCCCCGCGCCGGTCTATTACCGCGGCTTCCATCGTGGCGGTTACGTTCATCGCGGTTACGTGCGAGGCTACGGCTATCACGGCTACGTCGCCCGCGGCCGCTGGCGCTGACCTTGCCATCCAGCGTTTAACGTCGCCCGCTATTGGCTCCTGACAGCATGGAAACTCGGGGCCGATAGCGGGCGCTTCCTTTTCCCCGTAATCAGCCGCGTCAGCCGATTCCTTACCAAGAGCCTCTTTCGCGCTTCCTTGTGTCTTCGTGGTGAAATTCAGGAAACGCCGCCCCCTCCCCTGCAGCGCCAGCATAGGTTCCGTATTAGAATGGCTTTCCTCGCGGTCGGGACTGGGCATAAGCAATCGAAAGAGGCAAGCCGATGAAAAGAATTCTGCTCATCCTCGTTGTGATTTTGCTGGGAGCTGTTTTTCTGGCCGGTTACTGGCCGCAACATAAGCTATTGCTCGCCGCCCAAGACAGCAATGCCCAAATACAGCAGCAGTTGACCAACGTCCAGGCCGTGGCCCGGGTCTGCCGCCTGGAGAACAACCTGCTCGCCCTGCTCGGCCAGACCGAAAGCCAGAACTACGGCGAGGCCCGCAATCTCTCCAACGCCTTCTTCGACTCCGTGCGCCAGGAGGCCGACCGGCCGCAGAACGCCGCCTTCAAGTCTGACCTGGAAAACATTCTCTCCCAGCGCGATCCCGTGACCGCCGGCCTGGCCCGCACCGACGCCACAACCGTGACCACCCTGCGCCAGATTCTCTCGCAATTGCAACAGCTTATGCAGAAGCTTGCTGGGCAGGCGAACCTTTGATCGCCGGCCGGCATCTTCTTGTGGTCGGCGGAAGGGGCAGCGGCGCTCAGAGCCTGATCCACACCGGATGACCCACGGGCCATTGCCTCGCCGCCAAAAGGGGGCCGGATGGCACAGTTTGTCGGGCATTGGCGCGATTGGCTGTGGACCGGGGGCGTGGCTGCCGCCGCCATAGTGCTCGGACTTGCCGCACAGGCCCTGCTGTTCTTCGTTCTATCCCGCGTCGCGTCCCGCAAAGAGCTGGTGATGAACTCCCTGCTGCGCTATGGCCGGGGACCGGCGCGCCTGGTTCTCCCTTTGCTCGTCCTCGTTCTGGCCATCCCTTTCGTGCCCCTCTCACCCGTGGTCGTGGCTCCGCTGCATCATGCCATTCAGATCGGACTTATCGCCTCGGTCGGATGGCTGGCCATCACCATGCTCGAGGTCTTCGAAGACCTGGTTCTTTCCCATCACGCCGCCAATGTTGCCGATAATCTGGCCGCCCGCCGCATTCGCACCCAGGTGCGCGTGCTGCAACGAGTCGCCATGATCCTGATTGGGCTCATTACTCTGGCCGTGATGCTGATGACCTTCCCCAATATCCGCCATATCGGAGACAGCCTGTTCGCCTCCGCCGGGGTCGCCGCTCTGGTGGCCGGCCTGGCCGCGCGCTCGACCTTCGGCAGCCTCATCGCCGGCGTGCAGATCGCTCTCACTCAGCCCATCCGGCTCGATGATGTGGTGATTGTCGAGGGCGAATACGGATGGATCGAAGAGATCACCACTACTTATGTCGTAGTCCGCGTCTGGGACCTGCGCCGCCTGGTCCTGCCCTTGACCTATTTCATCGAGAAGCCCTTTCAGAACTGGACCCGCACCAGCGCCGATCTGCTGGGCACCGTATTTCTCTACACCGATTACACCGTGCCGGTCGAAGAGGTGCGCCAGGAATTGCAGCGGATTTTGCAGTCGTCCTCGCTGTGGGACAAGAAGGCCTGGGGACTGCAGGTTACCGACAGCAAAGAACACACCCTCGAGTTGCGCGCCCTGATGAGCGCCACCGACAGCGGCAGAGCCTGGGACCTGCGCTGCCTGGTGCGCGAAAAGCTGATTGAATTTCTTCAGAAGCAGCACCCGGAGTGCCTGCCCAAAACCAGAGGAGAGCTGTTGGAGGTCTCAGAAAAAGCAGGCCTCTCGCGGAATCTCAGCGGGCCGGCCCGTAAGGCCGCTTCTTCGGGCTGATTGCGGTCGCACTCAGGCAGCGCCGGTCAGGATGTTGTAGAGCCACGCGAAGATCGCGCCGCCGATCAGCCCATCCGTCGCGCCATAGAGCGTGCCTACGATGACCTCTCCAATACTGCGCGTAGCATGGTAGCCGGGATAGATCGACGCCATAAACTCAAGAAATTCCCGCCCATAGTTTCCCCACGCCAGGTTGGCCAGAGTCATGCCCAGCATACAGGCGCCCCAGAAGATCGCGCCCGTCAGGGCCAGAGCTTTGACGTTGAGTTTCATATCCGCCTCCCGATAGAGTGATGCACGTGGGCCGTGCCTCGTCGCTCTGATTCACGCTTTCCCGCCTCTCTCCGGCTACAATAGAATGCCGAGGAACTCATGGCAGCAACTCGTACGCTCCATCCCAAGACCGCGGCGGCAGCGATTCCCCCGGTCCCGCTTACCATCGAAGGCTATTGCGTTCTCCATCAGATGATGCGCTTTCGCCGGCCGGCCTGGCGTCCGCTCCCCGCCGCCGAAAAATCGGAGATCGCCAAAGAAGCCGCCGATCTTCTAGCTGCGTTCGAGCAGAATTCCGGCGGCCAGTCGGCGCTTTTCTCGCTCCTCGGCCACAAGGGCGATCTCATGCTGGTCCACTTCCGCGAATCTTTCGAAGACCTGAATCGCACCGAGCTCCAACTTGCCCAGCTTCGGTTCAGCGACTTTCTCGAGCCCGCCACCTCTTACCTTTCTGTCATCGAGCTGGGCCTCTACGAATCCACGCTGAAAATCTACCAGGCCCTGGTTGAGCGCGGCCTGGAGCCGCACTCGGAAGAGTGGAAGCGCGAGATCAGAGCGAATATCGAGCGCCAGCAGGAGGCCATGCGGCCGCGCCTCTTTCCCGAGCTTCCCCACACTCGCTATCTCTGCTTCTATCCCATGGACCGCCGCCGCGGCGAAGACAAGAACTGGTACACCGTGCCCATCGAGGAGCGCGCCCGGCAAATGAACGAACACGGCATGGTCGGCCGCCGCTACGCCGGCGAAGTCAAGCAGATCATCACCGGCTCCATCGGCTTCGACGACTGGGAGTGGGGCGTGGACCTGTTCGCCGATGATCCCCTGGTCTTCAAAAAGCTGATCTACGAAATGCGCTTCGATGAAGTGAGCGCCGTGTATGCGCTCTTCGGGCAGTTTTATGTCGGCGTGCGCTGCCCGGCGGCCGATCTGGGCAAACTGCTCGCCGGCGAGCTGCCCGATGCGCCGCGTTAGTGGTTTCTTAGTGGTCCTTCGTGTCTTTCGTGGTTTAAACGCACTCAGCAGTTGGCGCTTGGCCGGGAGTGCCACGATGCAGCCGCAATTTCCCTAAGAGCCAAATGCCAAATGCCAAATGCCAAATGCTAAATGCCAAATGCTGATTCCCAGGAGCTGCCCCATGTCCATCTTTGGTCTTATCGAATACAAAGACGCCAGCCCCGAGGTGCGGGCGGTGTATGACGACATCATGGCCACGCGCAAAACCGACTGGATCAATAATTTCTGGAAGGCTATCGCCCACGATCCGGCCACGCTCAAGCGCACCTGGGAAGATATCAAGCAGATCATGGCGCCGGGCGCGCTCGATCCGCTGACCAAAGAACTGGTGTACGTCGCCGTCAGCGTGAGCAATCAGTGCGACTACTGCATCGCCTCGCATACGGCCTCCGCCCAAAAAAAAGGCATGACCGATGCCATGTTCAAAGAATTGATGGCCGTGATCGGCATGGCCAACGAAACCAACCGCATGGTGGCTGGGTATCAGGTGGAGATAGACGAGCGTTTCAAGAATCGGACTTAGAAATCCCTGCGGGTTGGCGGCAGGTGCGACCTCGGGAGCCTGCCCCGCCGGCTCCCATCGCCGCGCTTATCCTGTAATTTCGCCTCCCGCCTGTTACAGCGCCGCCGCTCCCCGCTCCTGGTTGCGGATGCGGATCACCTCATCCACCTTGGAAAGAAAAATCTTCCCGTCGCCAATTTTGCCCGTCGAGGCTGACTTGATGATGGCGTCCACCGCGCCGTTCACCAGATTCTCCGGCACCACAATTTCAATCTTCGTCTTGGGCAGCAGGCTGACCACGTATTCCTGTCCGCGATAGTGCTCCGTGTGGCCCTTCTGACGGCCATGTCCGCGGACTTCGGTTATGGTCATTCCCTGCACGCCTACTTCCCCGAGGGCCGCCCTCACCGAGTCCAGCTTGGAAGGTTGGATAATCGCTTCGACTTTGGTCATCATTGTGTTTTGTCCTCAAGTTGAGTAACCGCGTTTACCTGCCAACCAACTTCAATCGTGAGCACCCAAAACTTTTCGCCGGCGGTCAGGCGTCTGCTACCAGGTTCTCGGCCGCGGCGCTGAGCGATGCGCCTGTCTCCGTCCCTTTCGCGGGAAACGCATAGCGCAGCAGTGGCGGCGTAATCAGCGTGGTCAGCAGCACCAGGATCACCGCCTGCGCGTACACGTCATTTGTCACCAGCCCGGCCGCCAGCCCAATGCTCGCCGTAATCAGTCCCACTTCGCCGCGGGGAATCATCCCCACCCCGACAATCAGCGACTCCCGGCTGGTGAAGCCCGTGGCCATCGCGCCCAGTCCGCATCCGAAGATCTTGCCTACAATCGCGATCAGCAGCAGCAAGCTAAACAACACCAGGCCGCCGGTGAGATGCCGCGCGTTCACTTCCAGCCCGATGGATACGAAGAAAATCGGCCCGAACAGCGAGTTCACCATGGGCTGCAGCTCATGCGACACCTTCTGCTGCGCCGGGGTCAGGGCAATGAACAGTCCCGCCAGGTAAGCGCCGGTGATCGCCGCCATGCCCCCCAGCCACTCCGCCTCGACGGCCAGCGCGAAGGCAATCATCAGCGCGGCAGCGGTTTCCGTATGGTGGCCGTGCAGGCGGGCCGCCTGCTGCAGCAGCCAGCGGGTAATCGGCGGCCCCAGCCAGAAAATCGTAATCAGGCAAAGCAGCATCTTGCCCAGCGTCATGGAAAGTCCACGCCATGAAGCTGCCTGCCCCGAGGCCAGTTGCGGCGCGATGGCGATCACCAGCGAGAGCACAATCAGGCCCAGCACGTCGTCAATCACCGCCGCGCCCAGAATCGTCGAACCCGCCTTGGAGCGCAGCTGGCCCAGATTCATCAGCGTCTGCGCCGTGATGGTGACGCTGGTCGCGGTCAGAATCGTGCCAATGAAAATCGCGTCCGCCCAGCTGAACCCGAACTCGCGCGAGACCAGGCAGCCCCCGGCCAGCGGCAGAATCACGCCCCCGACCGCGGCCCACAGCGCCGGGGCCACGGCTTTGCGCATCATGCCGATATCGGTCTCCAGGCCGGCCACAAACATCAGCAGCACCACCCCGATTTCCGCCAGCACGTGGAACACTGCCGCCACCGAAACGCCGTTGGGAGTCGCGGGATGGCTAAGCCACGAAAACGACCACAGATTGATGGCCGTCGGCCCCAGCACCACCCCCGCCAGCAGTTCGCCCAGCACCAGCGGCAGGCCCAGCCGCGCCGTCAGCGCGCCCGCGAGCTTCGCCGCCAGGATAATCAGCGAGATGCACAACAGGATTTGCAGCGAGGTACTCATCGCCCTCCGCGCAGAACCGCTTTGCCGGAGTTATGCGGCCAGGCCCGGAAAACGGCTAGGCCCAGCGCCAGCAGGCCGCCGGCCAGAACGGGCAGCACCGGCGCGTGGCCAACCAAAAGCAGGAACAGCACCACCACAATCGTACACGACCAGGCCAGGCGCTGTTGCCGCAACACCGCGTACAGAGTTCCAAGCATGAGTCAATTTCTCCCTTGAGGCAAACCGCCCGGGCTAATGGAGCCGAAGCAGCAGCATGGTGAGCGCCGCCAGCCCGCCCCCCGCCAGCACAAACCCCGGCCAGCGGAAGGGCTTGTTGAACCACGGCCGCATGATCCCGCTGCGCTCGCGCGCTTTTTCCTGGCGCAGCAGTTCAGTGAGCATTTTGCGTTGCTCGAGCGTCATGGGGCAGCGCCGTGCCAGCTCCGCCTCCTCATAGCCCTTGATCGGAATGCGCAGCTTGAAGTTGAGCTGCGCCAGCGTGTAGTGTGCGGCAAAACTCTCCGGCTCCAGCTTGGTGGCTGTCTCCAGGTGGTCCAGTGCCGGGTAAATGTTGTGGGTCAGGGCATGGGCAATGCCCAGAAAAATGTGCGCCTCGGTAAACTCCGGGGCGCACGCCAGGCTCTCGGAAAACGCCTGCACCGCCGCCTGCGCCTCACCCATTTGCAGGTGAGTCAGCCCTTCCTGCAGGCTTTGGCGCGCCTGCGTGGAGATTGCCCGGGGCGGGCGAAACCCCAGCGCCCCGGGCATTTCCACCACTTCGTTTGCTGCATGCAAGCTGCTGATCATTCCCTCTCCTTATACCGGCTGTCGAATCAGTCGGCGGCCATTCCCGCGGGCAGGCTCTCCGGACGCAACACAAATTCCGGATAACCCAGCGCCCCCATTTCGGGGATGTCCAGGCCCTCCAGTTCGTCCGCCGCCGGGACGCGCTGGCCCACGAAGAACTCGATCACCTGGTTGGCGACGTACGAAAGGCTGAATACGAAGCCCATCAAGGTCGCTACCCCGATCAGCTGCGCCACCAGCTGCGAAGCGTCGCCGTAGAACAACCCGCGCACCGAGCCGGCCACGCCGTTCCAGCTTCCGCCGTAGTTCGAGGTCCCATCGGCGAACAGCCCGACGGAAATTACGCCCCACAACCCGCACGTGCCGTGCACCGAAATTGCGCCCACCGGGTCATCCACTCTCATGATCCGGTCAATGAATTCCACGCTCACGCATACCAGCACCCCGGCGATCAGGCCGATGATCACCGCGCCCACGGTGCTCACGAAGCCGCTGGGCGCCGTAATCGCCACCAGGCCGGCCAGCAAGCCATTGCCCGACATCGAGGCGTCGGGCTTGCCGTAGCGCATCCACATATACAGAATCGCGCCGAACGATCCCGTACAACCGGCGAGCATGGTATCCACTGCAATCGTGCCGATGCGCAGCGCGCCGTTGCCCGAAGCCGCCAGCGTGCTGCCCGGATTGAACCCGAACCAGCCGAAGGCCAGAATGAAGCAGCCCGTGAGCACGATCACGATATCGTGCCCCGGAATGGCGTTGGACTTTCCTTCCCTGGTGTACTTGCCGATGCGCGGTCCGATGATCATCGAAACTGCCAGCGCAGTCAGCCCTCCTACGGCGTGCACCACGCCCGATCCGGCAAAATCGCAGTAACCGTGGCCCAGGCCGAAGTTAGCTCCCAACTGCGAGAGCCAGCCGCCGCCCCACGCCCAGTTCGCGTAAACCGGATACGTAATCGCGCCCATGAATACCGAGGAGAGGGCGAAGGCCGCGTACTTCCAGCGTTCGGCGCAGCCGCCGGTGACGATGGTCAGCGCCGTATCCATGAAAACCATCTGGAAAAGGAACAGCACCATGGCGCCCACGTCATAGGAGCCGCCCTGAGTCAGGAAAAACCCGTGCTTGCCGAAAATTCCCCAGGTCTTTCCCAGGAAGCTGATGGTCTGCTCCGAGGTCAGGCCCCCGGCCCCGCCCAGCGTGGCGTAGGGCCCTCCGCCGCCCATTTGTATGGCAAAGCCGCAGACCCAGAACGCGAACAAGCCAAATCCATACACCATGAAGTTCATCATCATGGTGTGACTGGCGTTCTTGGCGCGGCACAGTCCGGTTTCCACCAGCGCAAACCCGGCCTGCATGAACATGACCAGGAAGCCGGTGACCAGAGTCCAGATGAAGTTGGCGGCAATGCGGTTCTGGCCCGCCTGGTTTACCACGTCGGCCAGGGTCATGCCCTTCTTGGTGTCAGAGACGACGACATCGTTGGCGGTTCCGGTGATGGTTCCCCCCGGATCGCCTTTGGCCAGATCGTCGGCCGAGGGCGCGGCCGCCGGTTTCAAATCCAGAGGCGCCGCCAGCGTCGGCGCTGGCGGCGTTGAGGCCGCGGGAGCACTGGGGGGTGGCGTGGTTTGCGTTTGCGCCCAGGCTCCCAATCCGCACAGGAAAAGCAAAAGAACAACCGCCACCAGCCAACCGCTCTTCTTTCCTCCCCGGTGTTTCATCCTCTCGTCTCCTTGCGATTCTCGATTTTGAGCGCCGCAGCGCGGACGCTCGTCCTGCTCGCGTCTCACCGCCCCGGTGCTCAGGCTTTCTTCCAAATCGCTTCTTTCAGGTGCGCCTTGTTGAGGACTCCCAGGATCCCGACCAATATGATCCCGATCCCCAGAAACACCAGCACGAACCTCGCTGCCATGGATTGCGTCATGGTGAGGCCCACAACCGGCAGCAGCCATCCCGCGAGTATCACTAGAATTCCTACGATCTTCATGTCACTCTCCGTATGGGTAAACTTAACTTGAAGGCGCCAGCCCTTTAATGCGGTAGAAACCCACTGCCGAGTAGATCAACAGCGCAATCCCCGCGAGTGCGACCACAATCCCCATCCCGCCGCCCTCAACCAGTCCCGCAGGGAAAGCCGTAAACCCAATCAAGGTTGTTGTGAGGTACGTTCCCTGTTGCTTCGTTGCCGCCATAGACCTCCTCCTGTCCGCTGTCTACTGATCAACCCTCTCCGGCCCCGTGCAAGCACACCCACCCGTTCGCCGCGCGGCGCATGCCTGCCCGGCCACTCCGCCTGCTACTGCAGGCTTGGCTTCTTCTCGATCGAGAACCTGGCGAAGAGATCGGCGCGATGCCACGCCCGCACGATCGCCGTCTTCCGAAACTGAAGCTGCAACACTCAGTTCACGTAACTTGGCCTTGGATTTTGAAGGGGGGTGCCAGCGAAGTCAAATTCAAACTTTTTATGGTGAAGATTACCCTGGCTTTTGGCGAAGCCTTCAATCCGTCCGCACAAGTGGCTGAAGGCCGGTGGGTTGGAGCCTCGCGCAAGAGTGCCCGCCGGCAACCACTGCGATTGGCGTCATTATGGGTCAGATCCACGCGTGCCGTGCCCGTCGCCATGCACCCTGCCCGTGGGACGCGTTCTTTTGTAACTTGTTGCCCGGCGGGCCTCGGGCCAAACTGCTGACACACCACATGCCGCTCCTTCCCAATCTCCAGGAAGACTCTTCCGCCGCAGCTTTTCCCGTCACTTACAATAGTTCAGAGGCAGGGGAGCGGACCGAAGCAGCCATGAGTCAGAGCTGGAAGCAGTTGGAAGGCGAAGTCATTGATCACCAGTTCCCTCTGCGGCAATATCTCGGGGGTTCGGCGGGCGGCGCCGTCTTTCTCACCGAACTCGGCTCCGCTGGTCAGCGTGCCGCCATCCGGCTGGTTCCTTCCGGCCCAGAAGACTCCAGGCAACTCGCGCTTTGGGAGCAGGCCGCCAAGCTCGAGCATCCCAATTTGCTGCGCATCTATGGCTGCGGCCAATCTGAGGCCGCGGGTATCTCGTGCCTCTACGTGGTGCTGGAGTATGCCGAAGAAAACCTGGCTCAGGTGCTTCCTCAGCGTGCCCTCACAGCCGCTGAAACCCGCGAGATGCTGCGTCCCTTGCTCGACACTCTCACCTTCATTCACGCCAGCGGTTTCGTGCACGGCCGCCTGACGCCGGCCAACATCATGGCGGTTGCCGACCAGTTGAAGCTCTCGAGTGACAGCCTGTGCCCCGCCGCAACCATCCGTAAAGCCAGCGCCAGCGCCTACGATCCCCCCGATCCCGGTGGCGCTAAAACTCCGGCAGGCGACATCTGGTCGCTCGGCGTGACCCTGGTGGAAGTTCTGACCTTGCGCCGTCCCGTCTGGAAAGCAGTCAGCGGCGGCGAGCTCGATCTGCCCGAGGGCATTCCCCAGATTTTTTTGGAAATCGTACGGAAGTGCCTGGATCTGGTTCCCGAGCGCCGGTGCACGGCGGCCGAAATCCAGTTGCAGCTCGAGCCCGGCGCCAGTTCCCGCCAAGCCGCCCCCCCGCCTCCCGTTTACCGGCCGCCGGAGCCTGTAAGACAGGCCGTTCCTGAGAAATTTCTCCAGCCCAAAATCGCCGCCTCAAGGCCGCGCTATCTGATTCCGCTGGCCTTAGGGGCATTCCTACTGGTGGCACTTATCGGCGTGCGAATCTACCACTCTCCGCCGGCGGCGCCTTATCCGGCGGCGCAAAAGGCGCAAGCTCCGTTATCAGGCACAAACTCCGAGACAACGGCTGCGGCTCCCCAGCCGCCACCGAAGCCTGCGCCCGCTCTTCCTGCGCCCGCTCTTCCCGCCCAGGCGCAACCCGCCGCGCAGGCCGCGCGCCCGTCTCCTCCCGCGGAGCAGGCCGCCAGGCCCGCTCCCGCCGAAACCCCGCAACCCAAGCCCGCTTTGCAGCCGGTGAACAAGAACCTGACTGCCGCCACTACTCCTTCCGGCAGCGTGCTACACGAGGCCCTGCCCAACGTGCCGCAATCCGCCCGCGATACGATCGAAGGTCATGTGAGAGTGAGCGTGAAGGTTTCTGTGGATGCATCCGGAAACGTCACCGCGGCCGAGCTGACTTCGCCGGGTCCAAGCAAGTATTTCGCCCGCCTGGCCGAACAGGCCTCCCGCGATTGGAAATTTGTCCCGCCCGAAGTCAATGGCCAGAAGGCCCAAAGTGAATGGATTCTGCACTTCGCCTTTGGCCGCGAGAATACTGACGTACATACCGAGAGCGTGGCTCGCTAGCTCCCATTGCCTGCCTCTGTGTCCTCCGCGCCCTGGATGCTTAAGAGTGCTTTTTCCGCCGCCAGGCCTTTACTCCGCCACATAAAATCCCTGCCGCGCCTGCACCGTCAGGTCTTTCTTTTTTGTGGTGAGTTCGATCTTGTGATAGCCGGGCCCGGCGCCTTCGGAATCCGGCGTAAACCCCAGGTTGTACTGGTTGCGCAGTTCTTCTTCAATTGAGGCGTAAATCTGCTCCACCGGCTCCTTCTTCGAGACCTCAAACAGGCGTCCGCCGGTTTCCTGCGAAATGCGCTCCAGAATCTTCTTTCCGTCGGGCCGCTGCTGCTCTTCTCGAGGATACCGTCCTCGCCCCATGCCGCCCCCGCCCATCGGCCCGCCCATGCCTCCGCCCCAGCCGCCGTGCCTCCCGCCAAAGCCCCCGCCGCGGTTGAAGCCTTCTTCACCCTTGAAGTAGATGGCGTACACCATCGTGTTGGCCTTCTGCGCCGCCGCGATGGCGCTCTCCAGGCTCTCTTTGCTGCCCCGGTCCACTCCGTCGGAAAGAACGATCACCGCCTTGCGTCCCTGCTGCTTGCTCATCAGCTCATCCGAGGCCAGGTAAATCGAGTCGTACAGCACCGTGCCGCCTCCTCGCATATGGCCGCGCTGCCCCCCGCGCCCTCCACCAGGATACGCATCAGGGTCCGGATCGGAACTTCCGCCGCCGCCGCTCGCCCGCGCCAACTGCGGTGTCTCCAGGTTGTCGAGCGCGGCCGAGAGCTTCTCATGCGACGGCGTCAGGTCCTGCAGCAGCTCCGCCTCGCGGTCGAAATGAATGATGAAAGCTTTGTCCTGGTCCTCGCGCACCATCTGGTTGAGAAAACTCCGGCTGGCGTCGCGCTCCTGGCCCAGCACTTCGCGCTGGCTAAAGCTGGTATCCACCAGCAGGCCGAGCGTGAGCGGCAGGTCCGTGTCCTTGGCAAAATAGTGGAGCTTCTGCGGCCGCCCATCTTCGGTCAGCACGAAATCGTCGGCCGTCAGGTCGGGCACGATCTTGCCGTGCTTGTCGCGCACCGTCGCCAGCACGTTCACCACCTTCACTTTGACTGACATTCGCGCCGCCGGCTGGCCCTCCGGCGTGCTCGCCGTCTGAGCCAACATAGTCGCAGGCGGCATTGCCGCCAGCAGCGCCGCGGCCAGCGAATACCACGATGCGCGCCGCACCCCAGATGGGCGCGCCGGCCCTGCACAGGTCTTCACAGGAAATACCTCCGGTTGGAGCGAAGCTTCGGAACAATCGCCTGAAAGCTGAGAGTACGCGCCTCCGACAATTGGTTGCGTGCGGTCTTCAGTAAAGATTTGTAAAGGAACCCGGCCCGGAACTGTTGAGACGTCGCTTGCTACGTCTGAGTGAAATCTACGTCTGAGTGAGAGCTTGCGAGGTCCAGCGCGGGACTTGCGGCGTTCCCGGCGAGAAGCGCACCGTAGAGACGTCGCTTGCTACGTCTCAGCTAACTACGTCTCGGGCAACTTAAGCGGAGCTTATCGGCCAAAGACCGAGGGCATCATGCCCGCCAGTCTCCACAGATAGCTCTGGAAAGCATAGGCCGCCCCCGCCGCAATCGAGCCCAGAGTCAACGTCGTGAACACCAGCCTCGATAGCCGCTTGCGCGGCGATTCATTCCGCATCAGCGCCGCCCGGTACTTCTCAATCCACATCTGCTCGCGATCGAGCGGCAGAAAGCTCTTCATCACCAGCGGGGCTCGTGCCGGCGACGGTGCGGCCTCGGTTGGCTCCGCCACCCTGGGTGCAAGCGCCGGCGCAGCCGCGGCAGCCTGGCCCGCATTGCCCACGGGTTGCGTGGCGGCCTGCAGGCGGCGCTGGTCGGTTTCGTTCAGCGAGACAAACCGGAACGGCTGCTCGGTCCAGGAGACCGGCTTCAGCATCTCCGCTTCGCCCAGCACCGGCCCCTTCGAGGTCAGAAACACCAGCTTCACCCGCGAGCCGTCATGCAGCGGCTTTTTCAGCGAAAGCAGGCCCCCGGTGAGCGAGTACAGCGACAACTCGCCCGGCGTGCAGCTGCCATCCTGAATGCGAAGTACCGCGGGAGTGAACTCAGCCGGCCGCACCCGGGTGGGGCGCGGAGCGTTGCGCGCTTGGGGAGGGAGATTCATAGGTCGAAGCCGAGTATCCGACGAAGGGGACGAAAGGAGCAGATTACGAAAGTACCTAGGCGGTGAGGTCGGCCGCCCTAAGGGATTAAACCGTCAGGTGTTCCTGGCTCCGGCCATTCAACCTCCGCCAGCGGGCGCACAGATAAGCCCTCGCCTTGGCCAGCAGTGCGGGATCGGCCTTCGAGTGGAACCTGGCTTTGCGAGCCGTCCAGCCCAGGCTTTTCAGATGGTCCACCAGCGCCGCGCCTTCGATCTTGTCCACGGTCACCGGCAGCGCAAAGGGATGGGGCTTGCGCCGGCTGGTGAGACGTGAGCCGCAAGGCCAAATGCACCACTCTGGTGTACACTGGTGCCATGGCAGTCACGAAGCAAGTCCGCCGCAGTGTCTCGCTTCCCGCGCAGGTCGCCAAGCAGGTGGATAGCATGGCCAAACGCCGCCGTCTAAGCGAGAACCGCGTTTTGCTGGAGCTTATCGAAGAAGGAATTGAAGCCCGCAAGCAGAAGGAGAAGGCATTCTTTGAGCTCGCCGAACGATTCCGTGCCTCCAGCGACTCGGCCGAAATCAAACGTCTGGGCGACGAACTCGGCCGTTTCGTCTTTGGTGAGTAGTGCCGCAAATCGAAACATGGCCGCGTCTTCCCCCGGGCATACGCGACCATCTCGTCGAGCGCATGCGCGACCGCAACCTCAGCCCCGCTGATCTCAACCAACTTCGCATTTGGATCGAGTCACAACCAAACGTGCCGGAGGGAAGCTGGTACAAGGACTTTGGCTCCTTCAAGCTTTGTGGAGAGGGAAAGTATCCGAAAACGTTCTTGCTGGCGGGGCAGGCTGCTACCGGGCAAAAGCTTTAGTCGGTGAATAAAAAGCCGGGCGCACTTCTCGCCGGGGTTGCGAGAAGTGGGGGACCACTGACCCCTTATTCCGGACAGCTGATGAATCAAGAAAAAGGTAGGAATGCTCCAGCTTTGGCAGCATCACGCATTCGCGGGCCAGGGCGCCCGCGCCACACCAAACAAACGAGGCGGACAACAGTGTCCGCCCCACACAAGCCTTGCTAACTGCCGAGCTAGCCTCGGCCGGACAGCCGAGGGCGGCTGTCCCCACAGAGGCATTGCTGGTTTAAACAAAAAGCCCCACCCTGGCGCAAAGTGCGCGCCAGGATGGGGCCTAGGTTTTGCCAACGGCCAACGACTAACGGCCAATGGCCGCCTTTAGTACATATCGCCCATGCCGCCGTGGCCGCCGGGCATCGGAGCTGCCTTCTTCTCTTCCGGTATCTCCGAAACCAGGGCTTCCGTGGTCAGCATCAGGGCCGCGATCGAACCGGCGTTGGTGAGTGCGGTTCGCACCACCTTGGTCGGGTCGAGCACGCCTGCCTTGACCAGGTCTTCGTAGTCGCCGGTCAGGGCGTTGTAGCCGTAGTTGGGGTCCTTGGCATCGTTCACCTTGCCCAGAACAATTGCGCCTTCTTCGCCGGCGTTCTCGGCGATCATGCGCAGCGGTTCCTGGATGGCGCGCTTCACGATGTTGACACCGATCTGCTCATCGCCCTCCATTTTGACCTTGTCGAGCGCGCTCACGCAGCGCGCCAGGGCCACGCCGCCGCCGGGGACAATGCCTTCCTCGACCGCCGCGCGGGTGGCGTGCATGGCGTCCTCGACCCGAGCTTTCTTCTCTTTCATCTCGGTCTCGGTCGCCGCGCCCACCTTGATTACGGCCACGCCGCCCACCAGCTTGGCCAGCCGCTCCTGCAGTTTCTCGCGGTCGTAGTCGCTGGTGGTCTTCTCGATCTGGCCGCGGATTTCCTTCACCCGGCCTTCGATCTCCGAGTGCTTGCCCTTGCCTTCGACCACCGTGGTGTTGTCCTTGTCAATAGTGATCTTTTTGGCCTGGCCCAGGTCGCTGACCTGCACGTTCTCCAGCTTGATGCCCAGGTCTTCGGTGATGGCCTTGCCGCCGGTCAGGGTAGCGATGTCCTGCAGCATGGCCTTGCGCCGGTCGCCGAAGCCCGGGGCCTTGACAGCCGCGACTTGCAACGTCCCGCGCAGCTTGTTGACCACCAGCGTGGCCAGCGCCTCGCCCTCGACGTCTTCCGCGATGATGAGCAGCGGCTTGCCGCCCTTGGCGATCTGCTCCAGCAGCGGCAGCAGGTCCTTCATCGAGCTGATTTTCTTCTCGTGGATCAGGATGTAGGCGTTCTCCAGCACCGCCTCCATGCGCTCGGGATCGGTGACGAAGTACGGGGAGAGATAGCCGCGGTCGAACTGCATGCCTTCGACCACATCGAGTTGGGTCTCGAGCGTCTTGGCTTCTTCCACGGTGATCACCCCATCCTTGCCGACTTTCTTCATCGCCTCGGCAATGATGTGCCCGATGGTTTCATCGTTGTTGGCGCTGATGGTGCCGACTTGCGCGATCATTTCGCCGGAGACGGGCTTGGAGAACTTATCCAGTTCGCCCTTGCCGCGCTCGCCGGTCTTGGGATCGGCGGCGCCGCAAACCACGGAGACGGCCTTCTCGATGCCGCGTTTCATGGCCATCGGGTTGGCGCCGGCGGCAACCGTCTTTACGCCCTCGCGATAGATGGCTTGCGCCAGCACGGTGGCGGTGGTGGTGCCGTCGCCCGCGACGTCGGAGGTCTTCGAGGCGACTTCGCGCACCATCTGCGCGCCCATGTTTTCCAGAGAGTCTTTCAGCTCAATTTCCTTGGCTACGGTCACGCCGTCCTTGGTAATGGTCGGCGAGCCGAACTTCTTTTCGATGACCACGTTGCGGCCCTTGGGGCCGAGCGTGACTTTGACCGCGTCCGCCAATAAATTGACGCCGCGGAGAATCGCCTGCCGCGATTCTTCTCCATGTACGATCTGCTTTGCCATAGTTCCTCTTCTCCTTCAGAAATGAAAATCTTCAACCACTAAGGCCACGAAGGTCCACCAGGGAACCCGGCCCTCTAAAAATTCGCCTTGCACTCGTGTCGCTTCGGGTCTCCAGTGGGCTGCCTTCCGGGACACGAGGCGCACGGGCCGAGCTACTTGCGTGAGCCGGCCATTTCTTTCTTGGCGGCGCCGCTGATCACGCCCAGAACTTCCTCTTCGCGCATGATGACGAACTCTTCGCCATCCAGCTTGATCTCAGTTCCGGAATACTTGCCGAACAGGATGCGGTCGCCCTCTTTCACATCCAGGGGGCGCACTTTGCCCTCTTCGTTAATCTTGCCCTTGCCGACGGAGATGACTTCGCCCTCCTGGGGCTTGTCTTTCGCCGAGTCAGGGATGATGATGCCGCCGCGCGTGGTTTCCGACTCTTCTATGCGGCGCACCAGAATGCGGTCATGCAGTGGGGTGAACTTGGTAGCCATTGCGTCCAGACTCCTTTCGTTCTCTCTGAGGTTAGGATTTGGGGTTGATGACAGACATAGTGCAGCCGCTCAACCGGGCTGCTAGCACTCATTCATTGCGAGTGCTAATTGTAAGAAGAGGCACTGCGAAATGTCAAGTCCGGCGGCCTGGGATACTCAATAACTATAATATCATCAATGAGTTAAGTTAATTTCACGGCCAGCTCACCACCGAAGCCGCGAAGGATCACGAAGGAACTCAAACGCCAAAGCGGGTGACAGCGGCAAGGCTGCGGCCTAGAATTAGAAACCGCCATGAATAGAAAAAGGGCCGCAGTGCTGCTTCTGGCGTTGTTGATTCTGCCCGCGCTCGCCTGGGCGCAAGATGATTACCAAGATGTTTCCAATCTGAGCTTTGTTGTGGTGAAGGATTACAACGGCAAGCCCATCCGCAATGCCGCGGTGGTGCTGCATTCGGTGAACAAAGAAGGGAAGCAGGAGAAAGGCGGTCTGGAGTTAAAGACCGACGCCGAGGGCAAGGCGAGCTACGACGGCATTCCTTATGGCAAGCTGCGTATTCAGGCGCTGGCGCCGGGCTTCCAGACTTATGGCGAGGATTTTGAGATCAACAAGACGACCATGGCGATCACCATTCGAATGAAGCGGCCGCAGCAGCAGTATTCCATTTACACCGATCAGCAGAACGACAAGAAGGACGATTCTTCGCAGAAGAAGGACCCGCCGAAGTAGGGCTCTTGGCCGGCTTGAAGCCGATTCCTCATTACTACGCTCCTCGGAATAACAACCATACCCGGGGTTTCTCACTGCCCACGTTTGTCATCCCGGGCGAAGCGAGGAATCCGCTTTCTGCTGCAGAGAAATTTTCACCCGACCTCGACGTGGGCCGGCGAAGGCTTCATCACGGTCAGGGCTTTCTCCAGGTCTGCGATCAAGTCATCCACGTTCTCGATTCCCACGGAAATCCTGATTAACTGCTCGGTCACGCCCATTTTGCGGCGATGCTCGGGCGAAATCATGGCGTGAGAGGTGAGAACCGGAATGCTGACCAGAGACTCGACGCCTCCCAGGCTGGGCGCGAGGGTGAACAAGCGAAGAGCCTCGGCCACATGGCGGGCATCTTCGCCGCTGCCATCCACTTCGAAGCTCAGGACGCCACCCCCGCCGAGCATTTGCTCTTTTGCCAGGGCATGCTGGGGATGGCTGGGCAGAAACGGGTAGTGCACCGCGCGCACCTTCGGGTGTCCTGCCAAAAAGCCGGCGACCTGCAGCGCATTCTCATTCTGGCGCTGCACCCGCACAGCCAGAGTCTTAATGCCGCGCAAGAGCAACCAGGCGGCATGCGGATCCATGTTCGAGCCGAGCGTGGTGCGGGTGGAGTGAATTTTTTCGATCAGGTCGCGCCGGCCGGCGACGGCCCCGGCAATCAGGTCGGCGTGCCCGCCCAGGTATTTGGTGCCGGAGTGCATCACCAGGTCTATGCCATGTTCCGCCGGGCGCTGGTTGATGGGCGTGCCGAAGGTGCTGTCAATCAGGGTGACGATTCCATGTTGGCGGGCAAGATCGGCAGTTTTTTTCAGGTCCACCACGCGCAGGGTGGGATTGGTGGGCGATTCGAGGTAAAGCAGCCGGGTATTGGGGCGGAGGGCGGCGGCATGCTGAGAGTAATCGGTGGTTTCGACGAAGGTGGTCTCGACGCCGAAGCGCGAAAGCCAGCCGCTCAGAAATTTGGTGACCCCGCCATAGACGTCTCGCTGGGCAACGATGTGGTCGCCGGCCTTCAGCAGGGAAAGGATCGAAGTGGTGACCGCAGCCATGCCGGATGCGAACAGCAGGGCAGCTTCGGCACTCTCCAGTTGCGCGATGGCCGCTTCGGCGACGGTGTGCGTGGGATTACCGTAGCGCGTATAGAAATGATCGGTGGTGGTGGCGCGAAGCTGCTCTTCGTTGTCGGTGACTTCGAAGGTGGAAGTCTGGTAAATCGGCGTGGATAGCGGCCCGTTTTTCTTGCTCAGGTCGCTGGCCCCGCGAGCGGCCTCGGTTTCCTGGCGAAACTCGTGCGGTTTCATATGTCCTCTTTGAGTCGAATCGTCCGCCGAAGAGCTGGCGGGAAATATGTTTTAGGGTACCTTTCCCCGGCGCGGCGGACAAGGCGGGTTCGCCGGGCACGGGAAAAACCAGCGGACCCCGAATCAAACCCAGTTCACCACGAAGGGCACGAAAGTTCACCAAGGGAAGACCGGCGCTTTTCTGGCGGAAAATCGCGGCATGCCTTTATAATCTGCGGTTCGTGGAGACGGGACTCAAGAACAAAGTGGCCATCGTGGCTGCCTCCAGCCAGGGAATTGGCCGCGCGGCGGCGGAAGCGTTGGCCGCCGAGGGCTGCCGCGTGGCCATGTGCGCGCGCAATGGCGCGGCCCTGCAGCAGGCGGCGGAGAAAATCCAGAAAACGCACGGGGTGGAAGTTCTTGCCCGTCCTTTCGATGTGACCGACGCCGCCGCGGTGCACGATTTCGTCGGCGAGGCGGTTTCCAAATTCGGATCGGTGGACATTTGCGTGACCAACGCCGGCGGTCCTCCCGCGAAAGGATTTCTGGCCGCGACCCTGGAAGACTGGCAGAAGGCGGTGGCGCAGAATTTTCTGAGCACGGTGTATTTTGCCCGCGAGGTGATCCCCCACATGCAGCGCAAACGCTGGGGAAGGATCATCACCATTACTTCCATTACCACCAGGCAACCGGTGGCCGACCTGGTGCTCTCGAACGCGGTGCGCGCGGCGGTGGTGGGGCTGGTCAAGAGCCTGGCTAATGAATTCGGCAAAGACGGCATTCTGGTAAATAACGTTGGCCCCGGCTACACGGCCACGGACCGCCTGAAAGAACTGGCCAAGGCGCGGTCGAGCTCACAGGGAACGAGCGAGAAAGAGATATTTGACGGCTGGGCAGGGGACGCGGCTCTCAAGCGAGTGGGTGAGCCGCGGGAGGTTGCCGATGCCATCGTCTGGCTGGCCTCGGAGCGGGCATCCTACGTGACCGGACAAACCATCCTTGTAGATGGCGGCGCCTACAAAGGCCTATAGAATTATGCGGGGAAGGGCAACCAAAATGAAGAAGGTGAAGCGTGCAGTGAAAAGACATACGGGGAAAAAATCAGCGGCGCGCCGCGGGAAGAAGAGCGCCGCAAAGTGCGAATTGAAGCACATTCCCTGGGATTCGGTGGAACTGGAAGCGCTGAATCCTCTGCTGCAGCGGCAGTTCCTGGTGGGCGGCGAGCTGATGCTGGCGCGCGTGCTGCTGAAGCGGGGATGCATCATTCCGCTGCACAGCCACTACAACGAGCAGGTCACCTACATTCTGAGCGGCGCGCTGAAGTTCTGGATTGACGGCAAAGAGATTGTCGTTAATGCCGGCGAAGTGCTGACCATTCCGCCCCACATGCCGCATAAAGCCGAGGCGCTGGTAGATACCGTGGACCTCGACGTCTTCAACCCGCCCCGCGAGGACTGGATCAATAAGACGGACCAATATTTGCGGGGGGCGAAGTAGGCCGGCCGCCATCCCGACAAAATCTTCAACCACTGAGATGGCAGAGAAGATCCGCGAAGTTCGCGAAGAGCAACGGCGCGCATTTTCTCCTCAATGGGTTGGAGAATCCTCGCGCAAAGAGCTTCTAACCGCACGCGGAGGGCGCAGGGAAGCGCGGCAACGCCGGAAGCGAAGAGGCGCGAGCGGCGCCGAGCAGCGCGGGCAAGCGCCTCTGATATCCTGAATAGCTTCTAGACAATCCTCTCATGCAGACGACGCACCAACCTGCCCCGGAACACCTGGCCGATGCGGCATCACGGCTGCAGTGTATCGGCTGCGGGGAAGAATGTACGAGCATGGGGCGTGATCTGCGCTGCCCAAGCTGCGGCGATCTGCTGGAGGTGGTCTATCCCGGCTGGAAAACCAGCGCCGGAATGCGGGCGGCGGGACTGGAGGAGCAGGCGCTCAAATCGCTCTGGCGCGAACGCCGGACCTTGGGTTTGCCTCTTGACCGCAGCGGGGTGTGGCGCTTCCGTGAAGTTCTGCCTGCGTTGGGCGACGGCCACAACCCGATCACACTCTTTGAGGGCAATACGCCGCTGCACGAGATGCCGCTATGCGCGCGGGCGGCGGGAGTGGATCGGCTGCAGGCCAAGCACCAGGGAATGAATCCGACCGGCTCGTTCAAAGATACGGGCATGACGGTGGCGGCATCTTTCGCGCGGCGGGAAGGGTTCCGCTGGGTGGCCTGCGCCTCAACGGGAAACACTTCGGCCTCGATGGCGGCTTATGCCGCGCGCGGCGGCATGCGCAGCCTGGTGCTGATTCCCGAGGGCAAGGTTTCCTGGAGCAAACTTTCGCAGGCGCTGGACTACGGCGCCCTGACCTGCCAGCTGCGAACTGACTTTGACGGCTGCATGCGCGTGTTGAATGAAGTGGTGCAGCGCATGCCGGTGTATCTGTTGAATTCGGTGAATCCGTATCGTCTGGAGGGCCAGAAGACGGCCGCCATCGAATTGCTGGAGCAGCTGGAGTGGGAACCGCCGGAGCACATCATTGTTCCCGGCGGCAATATGGGGAACTCCTCGGCCCTGGGCAAGGCGTTTGTGGAGATGAAAGAGCTGGGATTGATCTCCGCGGTGCCGAAGATTTCGATTATTCAGGCCGAGGGAGCGAATCCGCTGGTGCGGACCATGCGCGAAAATGGCGGCCGGGAGCTGATTTCGGTGGAAGCGCACACGCTGGCGACGGCGATCCGCATTGGGCATCCGGCTTCGTGGAAGAAGGCGGTGCGCATGCTGGCAGCTACGGGCGGAACGGTCGAGCAGGTAAGCGATGTGGAGATGGCGCTGGCCAAATCTGAGATTGGGGCGGACGGGATTGGTTGCGAACCGGCTTCGGCAGTAACGCTGGCTGGGCTGAAAAAGCTGGTGAAGCAGGGATTTGTGAGGCCAAATGAAAGCACGGTGCTGGTGCTGACCGGGCACCTGCTCAAAGACCCGGAGTTCACCCTGAAGTTCCACCGGGGTGATCTGTTCGCCGGGACTCGCAGCGAGAAGGCCGCGGGCAGCCTGGCGGTGAAGCAGCGTGGACCGGTAGTGCTCGAGGCCAGCGCCGATGCGGTGATGAAGGCTCTTGAAGCGGCGGAAAAGGCGTGAGGTTCGCTTTGCGAACTCTGGTTAAAGATTTTGCGGCCGCACAAAAGAGAAGCCTTTCACCGCACAGAGCGCAAGGAAAAACCGCAAAGGCCGCAAAGAAGAACACACCAGCATGAGAAAACGGCAAGCCCCACGCGCAATGCTCCAATTGCTGCTTCCGGCGACCTCGGCCAACCTGGGGCCGGCCTTTGACGCGGCGGCTCTGGCGTTTGGCTTGTACCTGAGGGTGCGAGCGCGGCCGGCCAAAGAATTCGCGATTTCCGCCCGCGGACGGGACCGGGAAATCTGCGGCCGGCTTGAAAACCATCTCATCCTGACGACTTATCACGAGGTGCTCGAGGTTGAAGGCAAGCCGGTTCGGCCGCTGGCCCTGGAGATCGAAAACGAGATTCCCATCGGCAAGGGCTGCGGCTCTTCAGCTTCGGCGCGGCTGGCGGGAATTGCCCTGGCCAATCATTTTGGAAGGTTGCGCTGGCGGGACGGCCGGATTGTGGGCGAAGCCTCACGGCGCGAACATCATCCTGATAATGCTGCCGCCTGCTGGTTCGGCGGGTTGGCGGTGGCGCGCATGGCGGGCGAGAGCGAGGCGCAGGTGGCTGGCCTGGCTCCGAAAGGTAAGTGGCCCCTGCTGCTGGCTGTTCCGGAGGAGAGTCTTTCGACCGAGCAGGCCCGGGGCGTGCTGCCCGCGCAGTATTCGCGGGCCGATGCGGTCACGAACATACAGAATTCCATGCTGCTGCTGGCTGCCTTAATGCAGGGAAGGCCTGATCTGCTGGCTTCGGCGCTCGAGGACCGAATTCATCAGCCCTACCGCGCGCGGCTGTGTCCCTTGCTGCCGGCCCTACAGAAACTGGCAGGGCATTCCGGGATCCTGGGCGCGGCGCTGAGTGGGGCCGGGCCTTCGGTTTTGCTTTTTCTCCACCCGAAGGCGCAGACCGCGGCCGCGGGCCGGGCAGTTCGTGCACACCTCAAAGAGCAAGGCTTGTCGGCCGAGTTGATTCCCACCCAGATGGCCAAGGCCGGAGGAAAAGCGAGCCTGTAGCGTTCTGCCTTTGTGAGTTGGCAGAGTGCGGCGCCTGGTTCGCTAAAGCTCTGACGGCAAAGGCGGCAAAGAGAAAAACCGCAAAGTTTGCAAAGAAAATGGGTCTAAGTGAGGTGCCCGGGCCTCTTCCCAGGTCTCTCAGCAGCCAGGCGCCTGCGGACGGCTTTGGCCGGCCGCCTGGAGCCGGTTGTGCGACTTTCGCACAGGCCCTAATTTCGAGAGAAACCGCCCGCACCATCCCCGGGGTCATCCCGCGGCTCGGAGGCCCTGAAAACGGCAATTTGCTTCCCAAAATGGGAATTTGCAGGTTGGCCGGATCTCAGGCTTAACGGCGGAGCGTTGGTTACGCTCAGGACACAGCCGGCGAAATTGGACTAAGGGCGGGCGCGAGTTAACTCGGCTGGCCGGCGGCGGCGGCTGAAACTCGCTCTCCCGCCATCAGCGAGAAGAAGTGTTCTTCGAAGCTAAGGCCAGGCTCGCGGGAATAGCGCTCGGGGTATGAGGCCAGCGCGGTGAGATAGTTCCTGATTTCCTGCTGGACTTCGCGCCGTTCGGCGGCGTTGAGTTGGCGGGCCTTCGGGCTCTTCATGGTTCCCCCACATCTCCTGGATGACGAACCGGGAAACGACGCTTGGAGCTGCCGGCTTGTGCGCGGCAATCTCCCTGGCTTTGGGGGAAGATGGGGACACCCTAGATTCGCACGGTGGGAATGTAAATGGCTCTTCAGTGCTATGTTTCTTGAAGGCAGGGGGAAGTTGTCAGTTCATAGTTCTCAGTTCCCGGTTGCGTGGTCAATCGCGTTGCGAACGGTGGTTCCGGGCGACGGCGAGGAACCTGCTGCACGGAAAGAAGCAGATTCCCCGCCGCTGCGCTCCTTCGGAATGACAAGAGAGCGATAGCTGAGGGCTCAATGGCGGCTGGCGGGCGGAATGATGCCATTCGACCGCAGGTACTCGACCATCTGGCCGTAGTGGTCGAAGGGGTGCGCGGCGGCCAGAACCGCGATCTGCAGGCGCGTGATGGTGCCTTTGCCCCAGGGGTTCTTCATGGGCTCGACTTCGTTTTTCTCGTTCACGGTAAGGACCGCCTTATGCAGGTAGGCGAAGGAGTCTTTGAGATACTTGACGATCTCTTCCTGCGACTTGACCGAATCGGGGCCATTCTCGTCTGAGCCGGCCTCCACCGGAGATTTCTCGCCCAAGATGACGGCGCCAAACTCGTAATTGGCCGTCGCCACGTGTTTGACCTGTTGGGCGAAAGTGCGGACGCCCTTGAACTCACCGCTGGTGGGGGCGTAGGAGTACTTATCGGCGGGCATGGCTTCGGCCGCGGGCACAAATTCGTGCTCCACGCTGGTAATGGCGTGGTCGAGAACCTGGGTCACGGTGGGGGCTTCGGACATGGTGGATTCCTGGGCCAAGGCCATGCCCGCGGAAGCGAACAACAGCAAGAACGTCATTAGCAACCTGGTCTTACGCATAAAGAGTCTCCTTTGCCAAATTTTTGTCTCAACCCGCTTATGGCCGACTTCTCATTTCGAGCGAAGCGAGAAATCTGCTTACGCGCAGAGCGCGCAAACAACAGATTCCTGGTCGCTGCACTTCTCCGAATCACAAGTTCGAAGCTGCCGGTATCGCCGCCGACGGTTTCTTCCTCGCTTCGTGCCCGAAAATGACAAGCTTGATGCTGCTGCAGTACGGACCCCCCGCCCGCGCCAGGGGGAGTGAAATCAGTTTCAGCGGACCGTTCTCAGTTCCCAGCTCAATCGCGGACCACCGACGGCGTCAAGTCAAGCTCCTGCGAACTGAGCCGGTACCTGCTGACGGTAAACAAACCAACCGCGAGCGCAACCGCCGACCAAAACAAAGCAGTTGGAACGCCGACCTTGACCGCCAGCGCACCCCAGGCGGCGCTGCCCAGAGCCATGCCGCCCTGCAAAACCAGAAGGTACACGGAGAGCGCCCGGGCCCGCAGGCGAGGCGGCGACATGGTTTGCGCCGCGACGTTGAGGCAGGCCAGGATGCCGATCCAGGCGGCTCCGCTGGCAAAAAGGATCAGGCAGAGCCACGGGAAAGCCAGGACGCGGCCGGCGGCGAAGGTCATGAGCGCATAAATCAGAATGGCGAAGACCACCAGCCCATCAACCGAGAGGCGGAGGCGGAGACGAGGCAGAATCGCTGCGCCGGCCAGGGCCCCCAGGCCGAATGCGCCGAGCAGCAAGCCGTAGCCGGTGGCGCCGTGAGGGCGGGCCAGAAGGGGCAAAAGCGCCAGCAGGGAGCTGGCGGCCAGGCTGAAAGCCCCGGTGCGTACCAGCACGGCGCGCACCAGGGGAGTGCTGCGGGCGTGCCGCAGGCCGGTTTTGATGGCATCGCTTACCCGGCCAGCCTCCAGATGTTCGAGGTGAGGGCGCTTCCAGTGCCAGAGGAAGAAAATCACGCCGAAGAAGGAGGCGGCATTCAGCAGAAAGGCGCTGCCCGAGCCGGCCACGGCAATCACCGCTCCGCCGATGGCCGGGCCCACGGCCCGGGCCACGTTGTAGCCCACCGAATTCAAGGCGACGGCGGGCGCATGCTGGCGCTCGGAAACCAGGTCCGGCGTAATGGCCTGCCACGCCGGATCATTCATCACCGCGCCCAGGCCGAGCAGGAAGGTAAAGGTGAGCAGCACCCAGGGAGTGACGTAGTGAAGTAAGGTCAGTAGGCCGAGCGCGGCCGAGGCCAACACCATCCAGCCCTGAGTGATGAGCAGGAAACGGCGGCGGTCCACCATGTCGGCCAGAGCGCCGGCTGGCAGGATGACGAGAAAGACAGGCAGCGTGGTGGCGGCCTGGACCAGGCTGATCATCAGCGGAGAGAGGGTAAGCTGGGTCATGAGCCAGCCGGCGCCCACGTTCTGCATCCAGGTGCCGATATAGGAAATGACCGAGGCAATCCAGAGCGAGCGGAAAAGCGGCTCGCCCAGCGGGGCCCAGGGGGAGATATGGCGTGAGCTGGCCACCCGGCCGGCGGATTTGACCTGCGAGGCCATGTTCAGCGGGCCTTTTCCATTGCTGCAGCGCCGAAGGGCCATTCCTGATGCCGCCAGGCGCGCGCCATGTATAACACAATGCCGGTGATGAGAATGACCAGGGCATAGCGAATCTGCAGCAGCGAGTTGGTGCGGGAGAAGAGCACGAAGACAAAGCCAACCGAGGCCAGCAGCGCGGGAAGCGGATATAACCACATGCGGAACGGCCGCGGCAGGTCGGGACGGCGAATGCGCAATATGATGAGCCCGATGGCCTGCACCAGAAACTGCAGCGTGATGCGAATGACCACCAGGGCGGCAATGACCTCGGCCAGCGACAGGAAGCAGCAGAGTGCGGCGAGGGCGCCCAGCGCCAGCAGAGAGACGTAGGGGAAGCGATACCTGGGATGCACGCGGGCAAAGGCGCGAAAATAATTGCCATCGAGCGCGGCCGCGTAGGGCACGCGGGAGTAGCCCAGCATCAGAGAGAAAACCGAGGCGAAGGCCGTCCACATGACCAGAGCGGTGGCCAGGTTGGCCGCCCAGGGGCCATAGATTCTCTGCATAAAGATGGAGACGACGTACAGCCCCTGATTGGATTGCGCGGGATGGAGAAGCTCCTGCCATGGCACCACGCCCAGAATGCTGACGTTCATCACCACGTATAGACAGGCGACCAGAAGAATAGATAGCAGCAGGGCGCGGGGTATGGTCTTGGCCGGATTTTCGACTTCATCGCCCAGAAAACAAACGTTGTAATAGCCCCAATAATCGTAGGTCGCGATCAGCATGGCCGCGCCCAGGCCGAGAAAAAAATTGCGGTCGAGGTGAAAAGCTCCCGGAGGGAAACTGAAGGCCCGGGCGGCATTGAAGTGTGTGAGCCCGGCGAAGATGATCCATCCCATAGTGCCCAGAACCCCCACCAGCAGCAGCTTCGACATCCGGCCGATACTGGTAATTTTGCGATAGAGCAGGAGGGTGGCGAGTGCAACCATAGCAATGGCGAGAAGGGTCGCTCCCGAAATCAGCCAGCGCAATTCAAGGGTTCCCAGGAAGGGAAGCGGCAGCCGCCAGTGGCGGGCCAGAAATTGGTGCTCCAGGCCGGGCCAGAAGTAGGCGGCGTAGCCCGAAAGCCCGATGGCGCCGGAAGCAATCGAAAGCGGAGCGCTGAACGAGAGCTGCCAAATGAAAAGGAACGAGATCAGGCGGCCCAGGCGGTTGGGTCCATAGATTTCGCGCAGGTAACGATAGGAGCCGCCGGAGCCGGGCATGGCCGCGCCCAGTTCGGCCCAGATCAGTCCATCACAGATGGCGAAGCCCGCCCCCAGAATCCATCCCAGCATGGCCTGCGGGCCGCCCATGGCGCTGACGATCAAAGGGATGGTAATGAACGGCCCCACGCCGATCATGTCCGTCATGTTGAGGGCAGTGGCGCTGCCGAGGCCGATGCCGCGGATCAGGCCTCGGCCGTTGGTTCCTGGTCGTGGGTGGTTAGCGGGAGGCATGGTGCGAATGAAATTATGCGATGAAACCGAAATCTGTAGAGGCGTTGCTTGCAACGTCTCGGGGCTGGAGACGCAGCAAGCTGCGTCTTTACTGGTTCAGGCGCCAGAGACGCAGCAAGCTGCGTCTCAACCGGTGTTGCGCCCTTCAGTGCCCCGCGCTCAGCAGGTTCACATACAGCCGGATGGCTCCGGGCACGCCTGCCGGCAACTGGCGGAAGAAGGCGTATCCGGTGTAGATGTAAGTGCCCTTGCCGTACTGCGCGCGCAGCAGGCCGCCCTTCTGCGGCGCTTCTCCGGGGTCCTGGCAAGCCAGCAGCGGCTTGAAATGATCATCCCACTGGTCCATGAAGTAGAGGCCGCGTTCCTGCACCCAGCCGTCAAAATCTTTCTGCGTGATTTGATTCGGGTCGTGAAAGATGCTGTCGGCGGGATCAAGTATCTCAACCGGGGCTTCTTCCACCGTCACCCGGTCACGGCTGAGTTCGGCTGGATAAGGGGTGAAGTGGCCGCTATTGAATTCGCTCGTGCCGGCGTTGTACTGCACCACCAAAGTTCCGCCCGAAGAGACGAATTCGAGCAGCTTTTTGTTGTTGGCGGCGACATCTTTTTGCGTGTCGTAAGCGCGAATGCCGAGCACGATGGTCCCGAACTGGCTGAGGTCTTCGCCGGCGAGCTTCTCGGCAGGAATCATGGCCAGGTTGATTCCGATCTGCTGCAGCACGGTGGGAATATCGTCGCCCGCGCCCATGATGTAGCCGACTCTTAGATGTTTGGGGACCTTGACATCCACGATGCTGACCCGCTGCACCGCGGGCTGGTAGTAGTAGAAGGTATTGAGGTCTTCGCGCGTGACCACGCTGAAGCCTTCGCTGTATTTCGCGCCGCCGGCTGCAAGCACGGCGTGCAACTGCGTGCGGCCCTGCTTCAGACTGGCGGGGAAGACCTGGAAACGATAGTCCTTGCTCTGGCCGCCTTGAGAAAGCTCCACGGGCAACTCAGCCGGCTCGGCCCGCCAGCCTGCTGGTAAATCGAGCCGCAGACGGCCGGCGGGCGCGTGGTCAACCTCGGCAGTAACCGCCACTTTCACGCTGGTGGCAGCGCCCTCTTCCACCGGAATGACCTGCTCGCCCGGTTCAAGCATGACGGAAAAGACGGGAGCCACGGCGAGCGCCGCGCGCTTGGGGTGGTCTTCATCATCGCGGACGGTGGACATGACAACAGTGGCGGCGGAATTCTGCATGCGCTGACCGCGGGCAGCGCCGCCCGGCCGGTTCAGTTCGTATGAGAACTCCACGTGAAACGACGGCGGCGGAAACGGCAAGGTGACGTAGCGTGGATTGTCAATGAGGTTGATGCTCTCGGTTTCTGGATTGTCACGGTGCCAGTAGGGGCGCGTGTACCCGGCATTCTCCGGCACTTTCAGGTCAAAGTTGCTGGTGACACTGGCGCCGGGTTGAACAACGCGGTCCTGATGGTGGCGCTCGGGCTGGCGGCGCCAGTCTTCCGGCGTCTGCAGCGAATCACCCGTGAGGCGAAGTGGAAATGGAGATCCATTGCTGAATTTGGCGGTAATTGCCAGGGTGTGGCCAGGCGTGGCGAAAACCGGCGATCCGCCTGCAGAGTTCGCCGCTTCCGCCTCGATCGAGATATTCAAGGCCAGGTTAACGGCCTGCCTGCACTGCTGCTGCTTTTGGCGAAGCCGGGTAAGCAGGTCGAGCTTTTCAGAGGCGGGCAGGCTTGATCTTTCAATCTTGCCCACGGAGTCGCCCAGTATGGCCAGGCCCTCCAGCAGCGGCGCGGCAGCATCGCTTTGCGATTTGCCGCTGGCAGTGGCGGCCGCCTTCACCTTCTGAGAAAACTTTTCCAGTTCCGGCCGCAGCCACGGCACGCTTTTCTCATCCTTGCCAAGGCGGGAGGCGAGGGCCGGCAGCGAGGTATCAATTCCATCGAAGAAGTCATTTTCGTGGCCATCTTTATCGGTGGTGGGCGGCAGCACCGAATCCAGGAGACGGTAAAACGTGAAGTGCGGGCCGGGCGGCAGATGCCATCCGCCGGCGCCCTGCGAAAGCTGGTGACGCAGGCCTTCCATAGCAAACTGTATGTACGACATGCCGAGGGCCGGCGACTCTTCGCCGGTGTTCAGCTTGAGGGTGTAATCCTTGTCAGGGCAGGTCTGGGCAAAGAAGGGGCAGACGTTGCCGATGTAGAGTTTCTTGGCCTGCCAGGGCAGCATACCTTCCATGATCTGCTCGGGGAAACGGTTGGGATCGGCGGCGGCGCGAAAAGCTTCCTGAGTCAGGATGCTCGAAGCCTGGTGATGGCCGTGGCCGTCGCGGGGCGTGCCGGAAAAACGCGCCACCAGCACGTCGGGCCGGAAGGTGCGGATGACGCGCACCATGTCGCCGAGGGCAATATCGTGACCGCCCCACTTCTGGAACGTTTCTTCCGCGCTCTTGGAAAATCCAAAATCGGCCACCCGGGTGAAGCGCTGCTCGACTCCGTAATAGCGGTCGGCGGCGGTCAGCTCCAGGGTGCGCACTACGCCGAGCACATCGAACAAGTTGCTGCCGATTTTATTCTGGCCGCCTTCGCCGCGATTCAGGGTAAGCAGAGTGATGGTGACGCCTTTGCCGCGCGATTCGAGCGTGAGCATGCCGCCGTCTTCGTCATCGGGATGGGCCGTGGTTTGCATCAGGCGGGCGGTGGTCTGGAGCCGCAGCAGCATTTCTTTCAGGCCGGCGGCGCCGGTCTCCTGCGGCAAGGGCTGCGTAGGGCTGGGCGCTTCGGTTGTTTGCTGGGCCAGCGCGGGCAGAAGCAGAAGAAGGAAGGCGAGCGATGCGACCAGCTGGCGCAGGCTGGCGGGGCAATGCCGAGGTGCTTTCGTCATGTCAACGGGATGGAGCCGGCGAGCTGAAGGACGCAAGAATTTTTCCCTGGCAACTTCTTTCGATGGTTACGTGATTTCGGTCTCGGAGATTATACGGTGTTGATTTGGGTTTGGGCCGGGCGGTTTTCGGATTCTAACCGCAGGTTGCGAGGGTAGCGCCAAGATCGCAGAGAAAAGCCGCCCCGCGCGAGCTCAGTAGCCCTTGCTTTTATCCACCATTGCGAGCAGCGGCTCGCCATTCAGGTAGCGGCGGAGATTCTCAGAAAAAAGGGCGTAGTGGCGCTCCCAGAGCTTTGCGGTCATGCCGGCGGTGTGCGGGGTGATCAGCAGATTATCCAAATCCCAGAGAGGCGAGCCGGCCGGCAAAGGCTCTTCGTTGAAGACGTCGAGGGCGGCGCCGCCAATTTTGTGGTCGCGCAAGGCGGCGAGCAGCGCGGCTTCGTCAATCAGCGGACCGCGGCCCACGTTGATGAGGCAGGCTTCGGGCTTCATTCTGGCGAGCTGGGCGGCGCCGATCATGCCGCGGGTTTGCGGGGTCAGAGGCGGAGCGAGAAGGACATAGTCCGACTGTTGGAGTAGCAGGTCGAGGTATTGCGAGGCAAACACCTGCTCCACCCCGGGCGGAGCGGGCTTCTCAGGATTTTCGCGCACAGCGATCACGCGCATGCCCAGTGCCGAGGCGTGCTTCGCAACCGCGCGGCCGATGCTGCCCAAGCCAATCAGACCAAGAGTCGCGGCGGCAATTTCCCGGGGATGAGGCGGGCCCTGCCAAATGGATTCCTGCCCCCAGACGCGCTGCTGCTGGAAGCGCACCGCCTGCGGAATGCGCCTGGCGAGGGCGAGAATCAGCGCCATGACGTGCTCGGCGACAACCGGGCCGTGGACGTCGCGGGAGTTGGTGAGTATCACCTCACTGCGCGCCAGCTCGGGAAAAAGCAATTGATGCACGGCGGCGGCGGGCGAGTGAATCCAGCGGAGTTGTTGGGCGTGCGCGAACTGCTCGGGGCGCAGGGAAAGGGTGAAAAGAACTTCGGCGTCGCGAATCTGAGATTCGATGTCGTCGTAGGAATCGCGGTGAACAATTTCGAGTGCGGCAAATTGCTGACCCAGCCGCTGGAGGAACCAGGCAGGCACCTGCCAGAGTTCGAGGCGATGCTGAATAACGAGAAGAACCTTCATCGGGTGATCGAGAGTTCGGGTCATGTGATGATCTAAACCGGGCCCCCTAAGGCATTCGAGCCAGAAAAGTGTTTCGTCCGCTTCCTCAACCACGAAGGCGATTTTCGAAATGAACTCAGCCTTAGAGGGGGCGCGTCCTGCGGCGCGATAGTTCGCTCCAACGGAAGGCGATGGCCCGATGCTCCGATCATCAGATTACCCGATTTTGTTGAAGGCGCGCAGATCCTGCCCGGTCATTTCCTTCGGTTCAGGAATTTCGAGCATGCCGAGAATGGTGGGCGAGATGTCGCGCAACGAGCCGTCAGGCTTGAGCGTGAATTGCTTGCTGCTTTCTGAAACGACAATGAAGGGCACGGGGTTAGTCGTGTGCGCGGTGTGCGGGCCGCCGGTGGCGGGATCAATCATCATCTCAGCGTTGCCGTGATCGGCAGTGATGAGCATGGCGCCGCCTTTGGCGCGCACGGCGGGCTCGATGCGGCCCAGGCAAGCGTCCACAGTTTCGACCGCTTTGATGGTTGGCTCGATCTTGCCGGAGTGGCCGACCATATCGGCGTTGGCGAAATTCACGATGATCACGTCGAAGGTGCCATCTTCCACGGCTTTGACGACGGTATCGGCGATGCCGGCGGCAGACATTTCCGGCTTGAGATCGTAAGTGGCAACTTTGGGCGAGGGAATCAGAGCGCGGTCTTCGCCAGGGAAGGGTTGCTCCACGCCGCCGTTGAAGAAGTAGGTCACGTGGGCGTACTTTTCGGTTTCGGCCACGCGCAGGTTGCGCAGGTTCATCTGCCCCATCACGTTGGCCAGGATGTTGTTCAGAGATTCCGGCGGAATCACCACCGGAAGCGAGAATTTCTTGTCGTACTGGGTCATGCAGACGTAGTGGAGGTTCTTGGGCACGCGGTCGCGAGGAATGGCGGCGTCCAGATCGTCGGCGCCCTGCAGATCGCGGCCCGCTTGCTCATTCAGCCCGCTATTGCGGGCGAGAGCGCGGGTAATCTGGCGCACGCGGTCGGCGCGGAAGTTGAAGCAGATGCAGGAATCTTCATCGCGAATGGTGGCCAGGGGCTCGCCGCGATTATCTACGCAGACAAAGGGAACAATGAATTCGTCGGTCACGCCTTTGTTATAGGACTCTTTCACGCCCTGTACCGCGTCCACGTATTTGCCGGCTTCGCCATCGCCGTAAACCATGGCGTTGAAGGCCTTGGCAATGCGCTCCCAGCGGCGGTCGCGGTCCATGGCATAGTAGCGGCCATTCACGCTGGCGATCTTGCCGCTGTTGAACTCACGCATTTTCTGCTGCAACTCCTGCAGGTAGCCGGCGCCGTTGGTGGGCAGGGTGTCGCGGCCATCCATGAAGGCGTGGACGAAGACGCGGTCCACGCCATTCTGCCGGGCCATCTTCAGGAGCGCATAAAGATGAGTTTGATAGGAATGCACGCCGCCATCGGAGCACAGGCCAAAAAGATGCAGGCGGCGTCCGCCGGCGCGGGCGTCTTTCATGGCAGAGAGCAGCGTGGAATTGGAAAAAAACTCGCCATTCTGAATCATCAGCTCGATGCGGGTGCTATCCATGTGCACGATGCGGCCGGCGCCGATGTTGAGATGGCCAACTTCGCTGTTGCCCATCTGGCCGTCAGGCAGGCCGACGTACTGGCCGCTGGTGTGAATCAGCGTGTTGGGATACTCGCGCAGCAGGCGGTCGTAGTTGGGCTTGCGGGCCAGGGCGATGGCGTTGGCTTTGGTTTCGGCGCGGTATCCCCAGCCGTCGAGGATGATAAGGACGAGTGGTTTGGGGCGAGTCATGCAGCGGCAGCTCCTGGCTCCTAGCTTCTGGCGCTTCGCTGTCAGCTATCGGCTGTCAGCTCTCAGGAAAAAAGGCACGGGTTCACATGGATGAGCGCAGATTCGAAACGATGCAGAACCCGGTCGAGTAGAATGGCCGGGCAGAATTTCCGAATCGAAATGGGAACACGTTCATCTGAATTATACCGTTCCACGCCGCAAGCCCTCGGGCTTCGGCGCCCACCCCTTCGATACTGGAGACATCATGCCGATCAGTGAACTGCTGCTGCCTGAGTTCGACGAAGAGATGAAGAAGACGCGCGCCACGCTGGAGCGCGTTCCGTTCGACAGAGAAGGCTTTACTCCGCACGCCAAGTCCATGCCGCTGGGCAAGCTGGCGCCGCACGTGGCCGAGCTGGCGGGCTTTGGCGTGGTGATCATGACCACGCCCGGGCTGGACTTTGCCGCCGGGGGCGGGGGCCGTCAGCGCCCGCCATTTGAAGCCGAGGGATTGCTGAAGAGTTTCGATGAAGGCGTGGCCAAAGCGCGCACGGCATTGCAGGGCGTGAAGGACGACGGCTGGCTGCAACCCTGGAAGCTGAGCCTCGGCGGCAAGCCGATTTTCGAGGGCTCGCGCTTTCTGGCCTACCGGCAGATGTTCATCAATCACATCGTGCACCACCGGGCGCAGCTGGGGGTTTACCTGCGCCTGAACGATAAGGCGGTGCCTTCGACCTATGGGCCCTCGGCGGATGAAACCCTGGGGTTGTGAACGGCGATTTTACTGCCAGATCAAATTGACGGGATACTTTTCGAAGACTGGGTCGTTGCTGATGAGTTGTAAGTTCTCCACCAGGCTCTGGGCGATCAACATGCGGTCGAATGGGTCGCGGTGATGCGGAGGCAGAGACTCGACCTTGAGAACGTGGTCCAGAGTGATTGGCAGAACCGTGATCTTGCTCTCGCTAAGCTTCTTTACTAAGTAAGGACCCGATGGCGCGGGTAAGGGGAGCTTGCCTATGCCAGCTTTGATCAGAATCTCCCAAAGTCCGGCAACGCTGAAGTAGAGCTCGGCGGGACCTCTGTAGAGTTCTCGGACGCGGAGGGAAAGCTTGTCGGGTTCCGCCATCGCCCAGAGAAGGACATGGGTATCCAGAAGCGCTTTCATTTGTAGAAGAGATCTTCGATCTCCTTGGGAAGGGGATCGTTGAAGTCGTCTGGAACGGTGAATTCCCCTTGGGCGATGCCTAACCTGCGAGTCTGCGAATTGCCGGATATCGGGACGAGTCTGGCCACGGGCTTGCCGGCCTTGGCAATGATGATTTCCTCCCCCAGGGCAACACGCTCGAGCAGGCGGGAGAGATGGGTCTTGGCGTGATGGATGTTGACTTCCACGGGGTTATGGTAAGACTAAGTCCCTAGCTAAGTCAATCCGGTATCTTACAGGCCCCCTCGGCACCTGCCTGGTCCTAGGGGGGTCCACCGACCCATGCCTGCCCGAGGGCTGTGGCACCCCGGCGGCAGGACGTTGGGACGAGGCGGGATCTGTTCTGACTTCGTAAAAGCGGGTCGGCCCTGCACCGCGAACACCGCTGGATACCGTAGGATCTGCTCATTCTATCGGGCCAATCCAGGCAAACCAACCGATTTCTAGGAGGTGGGTCCATGGATAGGCGTCGGTTCCTCTGTTCGGCTGGGGCGGCATTGGCTCTTGCTCCAGCGCTGCGTGCGCAAAACTGCCAGATAGTTCCACCAGGTGTGGCGCTCTGCGTCGCAGAGGTCAACATCCCGCAGCTCATCGCATCGATTCATCAGCAAGAATGTCCGGAGTGGTGCTGGGCCGCGAGCATTTCGATGATATTTGGCTTTTACGGCCATTCAACAGATCAAAAAGAGATCGTGCAGCAGAAATACGGCAGCGTAGTTTGCCTGCCCTCCGGCCCTACCATAAATATTGCCCAGGCGCTCAGCCGTTGCTGGAAGGATGATAACGGAGTCAGCTTTAAATCGAGGATTGTAGCCGCTTACGACCCGGCAAATGGCGTCAACGCTATCAACAATGCAATCTTCGTAAGTGAGTTGCTAAGCAACCACCCTCTGCTCTATTGCAATACTCATCACGCGATGGTTATTTACTCAACCGCGTACATTCCGACGCAACCGCTCCCCAATGTACGGGCAGTGAAAGTAGTTGACCCGTGGCCTCCATCACCGCGAACCCACGAGCTAAGTACTCCGGAGATGGTGCCAGCGCACCTGAATGGACAGATGACATTTCTCGCGTCAGTGCGGGTTTCTTCTCCATGCTAATTTCTGTCTCGCCGACAACGATCTAGCCCATGAGGAAGCGGCACCAGCACGGAGGACTGTTGTCTGCGTCACCCCTTGTAGTTCAGCGCCTTCAGCCCCAGGAAGCGGGCGCCATCGCCCAACTGTTCTTCGATGCGCAGCAACTGGTTGTACTTACAGATGCGGTCGGTGCGGGAGGCGGAGCCGGTCTTGATCTGGCCGGCGCCGGTGGCAACGGCCAGGTCGGCGATGAAGGCATCTTCGGTTTC